>CAVIJJ010000001.1:0-213804 GCA_963643205.1 bacterium
GGTTTTTCGCTCGCGGCGGCTTACAGCGCCGTGCCCCTCTTCGGCACAAACAGCTTTGTCATGTCCGCCTTTTCAAGCTCAAGCAGCTTAACCTTGCGCTCTATTCCGCCGCCGTATCCCGTCAGGCTGCCGTTTGTTCCTACCACGCGGTGGCAGGGGATAATAAGTGAAATCGGGTTGTGACCAACCGCTCCGCCAACCGCCTGGGCGGACATTTTTCCCGCGCCGCGGCTTTTTGCTATTTCAGCGGCTATCTCGCCGTATGTTATCGTCTTGCCGTAGGGAATGGTAAGCATAATATCGCAAACCGCTTTGCGAAACGGCGTTGAGTCATATCGCAGCGGCGGTGTGAAATCCGGGTTTCGGCCTGAAAAATAAATGTCCAGCCATCGCGCCGCCTCATTGAGCAAAGGGTGCTTTTTTGCCTCAACTTTGTCCGGCAGAACGTTGCCGAAATGTCTCTGCCCGTTGAACCACAGCCCGATTATGGCCTCATCGTCGCAGGCAAGCGTAATGTCGCCTAAGGGTGAAGTATATTGCTCCGTGTATATCATGCGCCTTATTCTTTCGCCAGCAGGGGGGATTTAAGCAGGGCCTGCTTTGTGCTTTCAAGGTGCGTTCTCAGTATTGCCGTGGCAAGCACCGTGTCGCGCTCGCGGCAGGCATCTATAAGCGCCCTGTGCTCGGCTATGCTTTTAACCATGGGCATATCGTCCTTTGTGTAGAACGGGTGCAGGTATCTGTCCACGTTGGCGTGGAATTGATCTATCAGCTGTATCGCAACCTTATTTCCGCTCGGCTCATACAGGGCAAAATGCAGCTTCAGGTTAAGCGAGTCAAGGTTTTCCATGTTCTGCTCGCTGTCAAATTCATCCAAATAACCGTAAGCCTTTTTTATTGCCTCGTCATTCATAAGGGGTATGGCCGCGCCGAGTGTGCCCGTTTCAAGCATTATGCGCGTATCCATAACGTTTTTCAGCTCGCTTGCGCTAAGCTTCGTAACCACGGCTCCGCGGTTTTGATATATGCGCACAAGCCCTTGCGCCTCAAGCTGTCTAAGGGCCTCTCTTACTGGTATGTGGCTAACGTTAAGCGCGCCGGATATATCCTCCTGCCTTAGCGGCATGCCGCCCGGCAGAACGCCGCGTATTATGGCCGTGCGTATAACCTGAAATATCCAGTCCCGTGCCGCCGCCGAGCGCGGCTGAAATTCCTCGGCTATTTTTTTAAGCTCCATATAACCTAAAATGCTCTCTTTCTTATCGAAAATCAGTTGGAAATAAGCGTAATGACAAAGCCGCTTTATTTATTAAATCATCACAATATATGATATAAAATAAAGAATGTTCAGTCAAGAAGAATGTATAAATGCGAATTGCGGCCCGGTTTTATTCATAAAAGGCGAAAGGCGCTGCCGGTGCGGCAGCGCCCTTCTGTGGATGGGGGGTATGTCAAAACGGAGTGCCCGTCATGACCGATGTTGGTTTGGCGTTAAGGCCTTTAGCTCTGCCTTTCGCCCAGCACTATGCTTATGTCTACCTGCTCACTGCCGCGCTGTACGGTCATCGTTACGGTGTCGCCAACGCTGTAGTTGTAAAGCAGAGCGGACAGGTCGGAGGAGCTTGTAATCTCCTGACCGTCAAAGTAAAGTATGATGTCGTTTACATTCAGTCCGGCCTTCTCAGCCGCGCTGCCGGATTCTATGGAGTATATCTGCGGATGGGTAGTGTAGCCGTATCCGCCGTAGCTGCCGTAGAAGCCGCCGTAGCCGCCCGCGTTGCCGGTTGTGAACGCAACGTTCTGCATCGTTATTCCAAGATAAGGTCTGCCGGTAACGTAGCCAACGTCCATCAGGTCGGTTACAACGCCCTTAGCGGTGTCAATGGGAATCGCGAAGCCTATGCCTTCAACGTTGGTGCCGTTGGCCTTGGCGTTTACAATGCCTATCAGCTCGCCGTTCTCGTTGAAAAGACCGCCGCCGCTGTTGCCGGAGTTTACGCTCGCGTTAACCTGCATCAGGGTCATCTGCTGACCGTCTATGGTAACCTCTCGGTCAAGACCGCTTACAATGCCCTTGGATACGCTGGTCGCCAGCACGCCAAGCGGGTTGCCTATCGCGTAAACGGTGTCGCCTACCATCATGCTGCTGCTGGAACCAATCGTCGCGGCAGGCAGGTTTTCCGCGTTAATCTTAATTACGGCAATGTCCGTATAACTGTCCGTACCCACAAGCTGCGCATCATACTCGGTGCCGTCCTGCAGATAAACCTTGATTCCGTCAGCGCCGGATACAACGTGGTTGTTGGTAACAATGTAACCGTCGGAAGTTACTATTACGCCGCTGCCGCTGCCAACGGTCTCGCTATCGCTCTCGGTAGAGCTCTGGCCCTGAGAGTACCAGTAGTAGCCGCTGCTGCTTGTGGTGTTCTGCTCAATGTCAATGCTTACCACGCTGCTCATGCAGGCCTGCACAACGTTTGTACTGCTGCTGGATGTGTTGGTGGCTTCGCTGGTCTTAAGACCGGTGCTGGGCTGTGTGGTCGGCGTTTCCGTCACCGTTGTGGTGGAGGAAGGGGTATCGCTGTTCGCGTTTGATGTGGTGGCCTCGTCTGTAACTACGGTTGTGGCAGCGGGCTCGGAGGTGGTGCTGTTCATCGCAAGCTGCTGCTGATCAGCCGAAGTGTTGCTCGCGCTAATGGCTTTTCCGATGGCCAGCCCTGCGCCCGTGAAGAGCAGCGCCGCCACTATCACGGTAACCATCATCTGGGTCATTGTTACGAATTTCTTGGGCTTCTTGCCACCACCGCTGCCGTTGCTGCCGGAACCGGATCCGTTCGCGTTGTACGCGTTGGAAGTGTTCTGTGTGTATGTGTACTGATACTGGCCATAATTCGGCTGGCCCTGCTGCTGTTGCTGCTGGTCGCTCGGCTGTGTATTCTGCTGCGGATTCTGCTGCTGCGGATTCTGCTGCTCATACCATTTCCAGTTGTTTTCCATAATATTTCCTCCTTTCGCTCTCCTCTCGGGGAGCCCATGGCTGTTTTCTTTTTATGCCTATATTATAGCGGCAGATTATGTACAAGAAAGGCGCGTCAAGTATCAATAATGTGTTACATTTTGTATTAATTGTGGACTTCTTAAATGCAATGCTTACAGCCCACCTTTTAAGCCGCTTTGGTTTTGACTATCGCTCTCTATAAATGTTTACAAATGTCCGGCCTTACCCGGTCTTGATGATAAGCCGGCGGGGGAGTATAATTAGCGTAGTATATTGTAAATATATGCGGAAAGGTATTGTTTATTTATGAGAAGACGTCGCCGCAGAAGGCGCAGAATCACGGCAAAATTTGTGATAATACTGGTGCTGTTCATAATAGCCCTTACGCTTGGCATACTTGTGCTCAGCAATTTGGGCGACGACGGCAGCAGCATTGTAGAAGGCGAAACCGAAAAAACGGGAATTATAGACTCTATTTTCGGCACCCAAACGCCCGAGCCTACTCAGACCGTTGAGCCTGAGGTTGTGGCTACTCCCGAGCCTACGCCCACTCCGCTGCCTGAGTTCAGCCCATATGCTGTTGACGGCACCAAGCCCAGTGACTTTGGCATGGAAACGGAAATAGAGGTTGACGGCACGGTTGTGTCCAGCTATCAGCGCGAGGAAACTATAGACTTTGGCGAGGGCAGCGACTATACCGAGCTTGAGGGCGTTATCACGTTCCGCGGAAACAACTTCAGGGATAATCCCGCCTACGGAACGGCTACAATAGTTGAAAAAACGCTTGACGATGCCAACGCCTGGGTTGTAAGCACGGGCAGCGTGCCTAAGGTATATGGTTCCGGCGCCTGGACGGGCTCCGGCTGGACCGGTCAGCCGCTTATAGTTCGTTGGCCCGAGGAAACCAAAAAGATAATGAATCTGTACGATTCCGCCAAGAACAAAGCGGATCTTGTGGAGGTTATATACGCCACCATGGACGGCCATATATACTTCCTCGATCTTGATACCGGCGAGCGTACGCGTGATCCCATAAATATGGGCCGCTATCCCTTCAAAGGCGCGGGCGCGCTTGACCCGAGAGGTTATCCGCTTATGTACTTGGGTTCCGGTGACGACTGTACAGACGATGGCAAGGGTTCTTCCCACGCTTCAATAATCAGCCTTATAGACGGCAAGGTAATATACGAGTTCGGTGAAAAGGACGGCTTCAGCCTAAGGGATCTTTCATATTTCGACAGCTCCGCCCTTGTTGATGCCGAAACCGATACGCTCATATACCCGGGCGAAAACGGCATACTCTACCTTATAAAGCTAAACACCAATTATGACCCCACTGCCGGAACGATATCCGTATCGCCGGAGGTTGTAAAGTGGCATTATAAGGGCAGCCGCACCAACAGCACCGCCACCAAGGACGGTTCAAAGGGCTGGTGGCTCGGCATGGAAGACAGCGCCATAGTCTGGCGCGGCCATCTCTTCATTGCCGATAACGGCGGCCACATGATGTGCATCAATCTTAATACGCTTGAGCTTGTCTGGGTGCAGGATACGCTTGACGATACCAACTGCACAGCCGTACTGGAACTTGAAAACGGCCATCCGTATATATATTGCTCAACATCGTTCCATGGCGGCTGGCGCGCGAGCGTGGATTCAAAAGCGCAGATACCTATTTGGAAGCTTGATGCCGAAAACGGCAGCATTGTTTGGACGAATACGGACTATTCCTGCCAAACCGTATCCGGCGTGTCCGGCGGCGTGCAGGGTTCGTTCGCGATAGGCAAGGGCAGCCTGAGCGAGCTTGTGTTCGCTCCCGTGGCCATGACGGATGGTCACCGCGGCAAGCTTGTCGCCTTCTCAAAGGCGGACGGCCATGTTGTTTGGGAATGCAACTTTGCCGGATACCCCTGGTCAAGCCCCGTTGTGGTCTATGATCAGAATGGCGATGGATATATAATCCAGTGCAATTCCTCCGGCTATATGCACCTTGTAGACGGCCAGACGGGCACCATACTTTATGAGTTCTCGCTTGGGTCAAATATAGAGGCATCGCCTGCCGTGTTCGAGAATACCGTTGTTGTCGGTACGCGCGGCCAGAAGATATACGGCGTAAAGATTAAGTAAACGACCATAAAAATACTCCCCGTTCAATGCTGAGCGGGGAGCTTTTTTAATCCTTGATGTCAGTTCAGCTTTAACTCGGCCTGTTTTGCTTTTTTCTCCGTATAGACAAAGTATATAAGGCAAAGCGTAATCTGTATAACGGTGGATGCCGGAGTCGCAAGGCCTATATAAAAAAGCGAAATGCCCGGGATGCGGCTCATAAAATACGAAAAAGGTATGCGCACAAGGAACGCGCCCGCGATGCCTTGGATCATTGTAAACGTGGTTTTGCCGCAGCCGCTGTAATATCCGCAGAAGCAGAAAAGGAAAGCCGTAAGCAGGCAGTCTATGCCGTATGCCTTAAGGTAATCGGCCGCCATGCTTACAACCTCAGCGTCGTTAGAGAATATGAACGCCAGCGTGTCTCCGTGGAAAAACGAAAGGTAGCCCATAACAGCGCCCGCCGCAAGGCTTGTGAGTATGCCGTATTTCAGCGCAAGCTTAGCCCGGTCGCGCCTGTTTGCGCCTATATTCTGCGCAACAAACGCGGAAAGGGACTGCATATATGCGGAAGCGACCAGCATAAGAAAGCCGCAAATCTTTTCCGCCACGCCAACGCCCGCGCTTTGTGTAAGTCCAAGCGAGTTTACTATTGCGAATATCACAAGGAACGAAAGGCTTACAAGCAACTCCTGAAGCGCTACAGGCGCTCCGAACTTGAAAATTTGCAGTCCTATTTTCTTGTCTATGCGAAGATCACTGCGCGAGAACGTGAAGGGCAGGGTTCGCCTTGAAATTATCGCAAGCGAAAGCACAACGCTTATCGCCTGCGCGAACACTGTGGCGTACGCCGCGCCCTTTGTGCCCATTTTGAATACGGCTACCAGCAGCAAATCACCGAATATGTTTACAACGCACGCTATCGCAACCGTTATCAGCGGCATCTTTGAATCGCCAAGTCCGCGGAATATGCTGCCGAGAAGGTTAAACGCGATTATGAAAACCGTACCCGCCGAGCAAATGCGAACATAGGAAACGGTTTGCGAAAACGCCTCTTCGGGTGCCTGCATAATTGTTGATATCTGCGGGGCGAGAGCAACAAACAAAAGCGTGCACGCGGCCGCAAGTGCCGCGAAAAGCGTTATGCCGGTGCCTATAACCCTGCCGCCAACCTCGCTTTTGCCCTCGCCTATTTTCTGCCCGAGCAGTATCGTTATGCCGATTGACATGCTTGTGATTACGGTTGTAAGGCTCTGCATTATCTGGCTGCCGGTGGCAACGCCAGAAACGTCGGCGGTTTCGGCAAATTTGCCTACAACCAGCAAATCAACCGCCCCGTACATTGCCTGCAGAAACAGCGCAAGAAAAACGGGGTACGCAAATTTGAGCAGCGGCCCAAGTATTTTGCCCTTTGTAAAATTGTGCAGCGTTTCCATATTTCAATTCCTTTGTAAATATATTGGTCATATTATTAAAGGCCGAACAAGAAAACGGTTTTACCCGCCATCTTATCCGGCCTGAACAGCAAAAATTGTCAGCCTCCGATGACCACAAGTAAGAATTATACCATGTATCGGCCCTCTTGCAAGGGTTATTTGTTTAACAGCCGCGCTATCGCCGTGCGCTTAACCTTCATTGCTCCCTTGGGGCAGAATTCCTGGCAGCAGAAGCAGCGTATGCATTTTGAACGGTCTATGTTTGGCAGTTTGTTTTTCATTGTAATGGCTTTTGCAGGGCAAAGCTTAGCGCAAAGTCCGCAGCCGACGCACTCCTTCTTTACCGGGGAGGGCTTTGATGCCATAACCATCTTCAAAAACGCGCGTGTAACGCCGCGTGTGTTCTTTACGGATGTTATGTCGTGCCTCGGCGTAAGCTCGCAGTCCTTGATTATAAAGCTGTTCGCGTCGCCGTAAAGCGAAACCTTGTCAAGTGAATCCTTGCTCAGTCCGCGCTCAACCGCCGCCGATATGGTAGGCACGTCCATGGGATTAACGCCCAAAAGCTTTGCGCCTACAAGATCCGCGTCGCATGCCGAACGCGCCGCTATCAGCGCGCCGCACTCGCGCGGCCTGCCGGCGGTCGGGCCGTTGCCGTCCATTGCCGTTACCGCGTCTATAAGCGCAAGCACAGGGTGGTGGTATTCATATAAATCCACCAGCATGTTTGAAAAATCCGTGTGGTTAGGGAAACGGTAGTGGTATTCAAGCTTAACCGTGCCGGGTATGGTGCCGTAAAGATTCTTCAGCGCGCCGGTCATGCCCATCATGCCGTGGGTTTTAAGCTTGGCGAATGTTATAAGCGCGTCAACTTTGTCAAGCCAGCCCGTGTAAAGAAAGCTTTTAAGCACCTTCGCTTCGGCAAAATGCCCTTCCTTGGTGCTGAAGTCGTCGTTCAGCATTGCGCCGGCCTCAGCGGCAAGCGTCATGCCTGTCGCCTGGTAGGAATGGTTCATTGCCGCGGCGTTATATAATCCTCCCGGGCTTTCGCCTATTATTACGCTTGCGCCGCGTTCGATAAGCATTTTTGTAAGCTCCGCGACCATCGTGGGGTGCGTGCAAACCGCGAATTCCGGCGATTTGGCGGCGGCAAGGTTTGGCTTTATACCTATTGTCATTCCGCTTTTAACCCAGTCAAGTCCGCCTATCGCGTCAAGCGCTTCTTTAAGCGCGGCGTGAACATGTTCCGCGTCGTAATCGGGGCAAGGTACTATTGCCGCATCGTAAACGGTGTCGCTCATCTGTATTGTGTCCCTTTCTTATAAGTAAGGCGGGGAAGACCCCGCCTGTAATGCCAGTAATGTTAAATGAAATCAGCTGTTTCTCGCGGCCAGCTTAAGCCTCTGCTCTTTTGAAAGAATGCGCTTGCGCATACGTATGCTCTTTGGGGTAACCTCCACAAGCTCATCATCGGCTATGAACTCAAGGCACTGCTCAAGCGAAAGGTAGGTGGGGGGAGTAAGGCGAAGCGCCTCGTCGCTGCCCGCCGCGCGCATGTTTGTAACGTGCTTCTTCTTGCAAACATTAACAACAATGTCGTCTCCTCTGGAGCACTCGCCAACAACCTGGCCCTCATATACCGGTACGCCGGGGCCAACGAACAGGCGGCCGCGGTCCTGAGTATTGAAAAGGCCGTAGCTGTTTGTTTCGCCGGTTTCGCTGCAAACCAAGCTGCCGCGCTCACGCTCTTCGATATCGCCCTTGTAAAGCTCGTAACCGTGGAATATGTGGCTCATCACGCCGTTGCCGCGCGTATCGGTAAGCAGCTCGCTGCGGTAGCCCATAAGGCTGCGCGAGGGAATGTTGAAAAGAAGCCTTGTACTGCCTTCGTTTTCTGTATGCATGTCCACAAGCTCCGCCTTGCGGGAGCCAAGTTTTTCCATAACGCTGCCAACGTATTCGCTGGGCACGTCAACGGTAAGCTCTTCTATAGGCTCAAGGGTATGACCCTGCTCGTCCTGCTTAAGTATTACCTTCGGGCGGGAAACTGCGAACTCAAAGTCCTGCCTGCGCATCTGCTCTATCAGTATGGAAAGGTGCAGCTCACCGCGGCCGGATACCTTAAATGTGTCGGTTGTGCCGGTTTCCTCAACGCGCATCGAAACGTTGGTCTCAACCTCTTTCATAAGCCTGTCCCTAAGGTTGCGGCTGGTAACGTACTTGCCTTCCTTGCCTGCGAAGGGGCTGTCGTTTACCATAAACATCATCGATACGGTAGGCTCGTCTATATGCACAAACGGCATCGGCTCAACGCACTCGGGCGCGCAAGCCGTTTCGCCTATGGCAAGGTCGGTTATACCGGCAACGGCTACTATGTCGCCCGCGTATGCTTCCTCAACCTCAACGCGCTTAAGTCCCTCGTAGCGGTAAAGTCTGCTCAGCTTAACCGTGCGTACGGCGTTTGCCGTGCCGCCGCACATTGTAACCATCTGGTTGCGCTTGGCTATGCCGCGCTCCATACGGCCTATGCCTATACGGCCCACATAGTCGTCGTAATCTATGGTGGAGAACAGCAGCTGCAGCGGCGCGTCGGTATCGCACGCGGGTGCGGGTATCGCCTTTATAATGGTTTCAAACACGGCCTGCATGTCGGCGCCCATTTCATCGGGCTCCATGCCGGCTATGCCCTCCTTGGCGCTTGCGTATACAACGGGGAAGTCAAGCTGCTCGGCAGTCGCGCCAAGCTCTATGAAAAGCTCAAGCGTCTCGTCAACAACCTGCATGGGCCTTGCGCCGGGGCGGTCTATCTTGTTTACCACAACCACGGGAACCTTGTTAAGCTCCAGTGCTTTCCTCAGCACGAAGCGGGTCTGCGGCATGCAGCCCTCAAACGCGTCAACAAGCAGAAGAACGCCGTCTACCATCTGCAGTATGCGCTCTACCTCTCCGCCAAAGTCGGCGTGACCCGGCGTGTCGATTATGTTAATTCTGTAATCCTTGTACCTTATGGCGGTATTCTTGCTCAGTATGGTTATGCCGCGTTCGCGCTCCAGGTCGCCGGAGTCCATAACTCGCTCCTGCACCTGCTCGTTGGCCCTAAATACGCCGCTTTGACGGAGCAGGCAGTCCACCAGGGTGGTTTTGCCGTGGTCAACGTGCGCGATTATGGCAACGTTGCGGATGTTTTCCTTCTGCATAATTTATATAAACACTCCTTTCGGTTAAACCGATTCAAAACCATAGTATTATACACCATGTATATGGCGCGGCGCAATGTTTTTCAAATATTTTTGCCACTTTTCGCTATTCTTATCGCGCTTCTGGTACATACCGTCAAAAGCACTACGGACGCTAGCACTATGTAAACCGCCGTGCTTTCCGTGAATATATAGCTCAGTACGTATCCTCCCATAAGATTAAAGCAAATGTGTATCGTTATGTTGGCGAAAAGCGAACCGGTGCTTTCAAAATACGCGGCAAGTATAAGTCCAACCGCGAACGCGTAGGCCATCCAAACTATCTGCCCGTGAAGCACTCCGAAAAGAGCCGCCTGCAATACGGCCGCGATCCATTTGGGCATGGCGCGCTTAAGCCTGGTGTATACAAGCCCCCTGAAAATTATTTCCTCAGTTATTGGCGCGAAAATAACTGTTGAAACCATCGATAAAAAGCCCGAGGAATCTATAACCGATGTGCTTTCTGTATATTCGGCAAAAGCCTCCTCACTTATCGGCAGCATGTTAAGTATGATTATAACCAGCACGGCCAGGCTCATGCCCACTACGCTCAGCGGAAGGTAGGCGGCCCCGGGTATGGGAGCGGCTCCTACCTCGTCAAGCAGGTTCTTTTTGCGCAGCGCGAAAAACACGACCAGCGCCAGTATTGTGCAAATATTGGAAATCAATACTATAACCGTGGTACTGGAAGAGAGGGAGTCGTAAAGCGTGCTTATAATCGTGTCGTAATCAATGTTTCCCGAAGAGGACAGCTGCTTTACACTCTCGATCGTCCCCGTAACAAGTGCGCATGCAAAGCTTGCCACGTACTGCAGTATTATAAAAAGCAGCGTGTAGCAGCAGGCTTTTCCCAGCGCGATAAGTACTTTCTTCATGGTTAATACCCTCGTAAACGCAAAATATAGCTGATTATAACATATTTCACCGGGGTTGGGCAAAAAAGCTTGCGCGGCATGCGGCTTATACTGTATTATGATATAAAGAAATCGTTAAGAAAATATATGGTATATGGGAGGAAAGATGGAGGATATCACCCTGCGGGATGAAAATAAGCACGGCAGCCATACCGGCATGCTCAATATAAGGAACACTCTCGCTGCTTTGGCGGCGGTGTGTTTTGCACTCTCCATTTTTATTGACGATAGCCAGTTTATACTTAAGGCCGTGGCATACGGCGTTGGCGCGCTCGCATATCTCGGCGAGCTTATGGCGATTACACATCTTTTCAAAAAGCGTGTTGACGGCCGGGAAATTTTTATGCCTGTGGTTTTCGGCGTCATGTATCTACTTCTCGGCGTAAGCTACGCGATAGAACACATCCATCTTTGATAAAACGTTATATCATAAACAATAAACATGTGGAAAAATATGCACTTTTCTGCTATATTATAATCAGTCGTAAAACCCACGGAAGGGGGACACAAAATGGCTGATAACATCACGCCGGAAATGATAGCTTTGCTGAACAGCGGCAATAAGGCGGAACTTAGGGCTTTCCTAAAGCTTTATACACGCCCCGTATACGAGCGTGCGCTTGCCATAACCAAAAGCGAGGCGGATGCCATCCGGGTTACGCGCAGGGTAACCAGCGAGGTTTCAGTGCTTGCCCTTAGGGGAAAGCTTGAGAACGATATAGACGCGCAGCTTATGGCGCTTACGGATGCCTGCTGTAGCGAGGATCTGTTTTTCGCAAGGCTTGTCGAGGATACGCTTAGGGATTATCCGGACGATAAGTCTGAGCAGCCCACGCTTTTTGCTAAGGCCGGCAAACCGCATTGGCCTTCCAAGCCCAGCGCTGTTGAGCGCGGAAGCGCCGCCATAACCGCCGCGCCGAAGGCCGAAGCACCCGCGGAAACAGTTACCTCATCGGAAGATCAGCTTAAAACCAAGCCGATAGAGAAAAACGAGGCGCCCAAGCTTTTTGACGAGGATCTTTCGCTTGATTGGGATGAGGAGGACGAACCGGAGCCGGAGGACGAGGCGGACAGCAAGCCGAGCGTACTTATAGTGTTGCTCATATTCCTGCTTGCTATTCTAACGCTTGCTCTCGTGTGGGTGCTTGTTGTAAAGCTTATGTATATCGGCATTCTGCCAAAGGCCGATTTCGGCTTTGCGGACTGGTTCAATACGCATCTGTTCAGGCTTTATTAAGCCGTACAAACTGAATTAGAGGAGGCTGTAAGTATGGATATCATGAGCTCGTATCTTGCCGGATGGGATGTTTTGTCGCTTATGTGCCTTGTTATTGGGCTTGGGCTGATGATTGGCGAAATGTTTACGCCCGGGCTCGGCGTTATGGGAGCATTCGGCTTGGCGGCGCTTATAGCGGCCGTTGTGATGAGCGCCAATTCCCTGCTTGATGCCGTGGTTACCGTTGCCATAATATTCGTTGTGCTCTTTATAGCCGGGTTTATAATCTATCGCTCCTTTTCAAAGGGGAAAATTTCAAAGTCCGGCATAGTATTAAACGAAAAAATAGACTCCGCGTCCACCGCGCTTGACAGCAGCGCCGTAAAGAAACTTGCGGGCAAAGAGGGCGTTGCGATTACGGCTCTGCGCCCCAGCGGAAACGCGGAAATAGACGGCGAACGGTACGCCGTTGAAACTGCGGGAGAGTTTATTCCCAAGGATACAAGAATTTTGGTTGAGCGTATAGACGGCCTTAAGATAGTTGTTAAAAAGGCGGAGGATACAAAGGAAGAAGTATGAAGGTTTGCAAAAATTGCGGCACCCTTTATAACGAAGCCGAGGGGCCGTGCCCAAAGTGCTATACCGATGAGCTTCTCAGAAACGGTGAGGCCGCGCAGCACGAAATAGATACCGATATGTCGCCGGAGGATGCGGCGAAGGCGCGCAAAAAATCATGGATACAGATCATGATAGGCGTGCCGCTGTTCATAGGGTTCATTGCCCTTATATATCGTATAATGCAGCTTGCAAAATAAGCTGATTAATTAAAATGCAGGAGGAAATGCAAAAATGCCGGAACTTGTACTCACACTGATAATAGTAGTGCTGGGAATTATATTCCTGGCCATATTCTTTACGTTTGTGCCGGTGGGTCTGTTTATCAGCGCCCGTGCCAGCGGCGTAAAGGTAGGCATAGGCCAGCTTGCCGCAATGCGCATAAGAAAGGTTACCCCCAGCCGCATAATAAACCCCATGATCAAGGCCACGAAGGCCGGCATGGATGTGCCGCTTAACAAGCTTGAGGCGCACTACCTTGCGGGCGGTAATGTGGACCGCGTCGTAAATGCTCTCATTGCGGCTCAGCGCGCGGGAATACCGCTTGATTTTGAGCGCGCCTGCGCCATAGACCTTGCCGGACGCGATGTGCTTAACGCCGTCCAGATGAGTGTTAACCCGAAGGTTATAGAAACTCCCGTAATAGCGGCCATAGCCAAGGACGGCATAGAGCTTCGCGCCAAGGCTCGTGTTACCGTGCGCGCCAATATAGACAGGCTCGTAGGCGGCGCGGGTGAGGAAACCATAATCGCCCGTATAGGCGAGGGCATAGTTACCACCGTAGGCTCCTCAACCAGCCACAAGGACGTGCTTGAGAATCCGGATCTTATATCCCAAACCGTGCTCAATAAGGGCCTTGATGCCGGCACCGCTTTTGAAATACTGTCGATAGACATAGCGGATGTGGACGTTGGCCGCAACGTAGGCGCTCAGCTTCAGATTGACCAGGCGGAGGCGGATAAGCGCATAGCTCAGGCAAAGGCGGAGGAACGCCGCGCGATGGCCGTTGCTCAGGAGCAGGAAAACAAGGCCGCTGTTGCCGGCATGCGCGCAAAGGTTATAGAGGCGGAGGCGGAGGTGCCTCAGGCGATAGCCGCCGCGTTCCGCGAAGGCAAGCTTGGTGTAATGGATTATTACAACATGCAGAATATTATAAGCGATACCAAGATGCGCGAATCAATTGCCGGCGGGGCCACAGCGTCGTCCAAGCAGTAATCAGCCGTGCGCGTACTTTCGAAGGAAGGGAGGGGATAGGCCATGCAGGGATTGATATTCATCCTTGTGATTGTGTATATCATATTCAGTGTGCTTGGCAATAAAAAGGCCGCCGCCAACAAAGCAAAGCAGCGGCGGCAGAACACAAACACGGTTCAGCCTCAGCAGGCGAATCGACGTCCGGGCGTGAAAGCCGCCTCATCAGCGACGGGAAAGAAATTTGACAATCCGTCGGTTTGCAGCTGCGGCTATGAAAACGCGCCGGGCAGCAAATTCTGCCATAAATGCGGCCAAAAGCTCATTCAGGCCACAAGCGGAAGCATGAATTACGCTTCAAGCGAGGGCCTGTCCACGGAAGGCGAGTCCGCGGCGCGCGGCACAACGCTCAGGCATGTGGTTAAGCCCATGACGGAGTCGCATCACTTCCATACGGAGTCGAGCATGACCGGCCGTGATGTTCCCTGCGAGGATAGCTATGCCGAAGCGGAGGTTGCCGATGCCTATTCAAACGCCGAACAGGACGCGGCCTACTCCTTAGACATAACCGACCGCGAAAAAATAATCCAGGGTGTGCTTTACAGCGAAATACTCGGCAAACCCAAGGCGCTGAGGAAGTAACAAAACAGAGGATAAAGAAGAGACGGCCGAAAGACCGTCTCTTTTACTGTGCTTTAATCTTCGCTTTCTATTGATGTTTTACTTGAATTTTTATCAATTAAGAACAAAATAAAAAGCCCGCGAGGTGGGGCTTTTTGAGATAAAACGACCATTGGATCAGCCGCCGATTTTGCGGTTCTGGCGGAAAACTATGCCGAAAAGGCGGTTTTTGGTGGCATTTTAGGCCCAAAATTCGCAAAATTTTTTGAAAAAGGGGTGTTTTACTCCCTTCCGGCAGCCTTATAGACCTGCGCCTGGTGCTCAACGTCGGGCAAAGAGGCAACATGAGATGTTGACGAATAGAAGTACAGGCAGGCGTGCCCCTCCATGTCGTTGCCGCTTACGGTGTTCTCGCCGTGCGGCTGCCCCTGCAAAGACGCGGCTATGTTGCTTGTACCCACGGTAACTATTACGGGGCGCTTGGAGTAGTTCCAGTCTCCGCCGAATGTTTCAAGGTATATTGCCGTGTCCTCGCTCGTGCGGCATTCAACCTCCGCGTGGCCTTCGCCGCCGGTGTATACCATCGAAAACGTCGTGCCGGTATTGTAGTCGGTAATGGTGTAAGAGGAGCCTTCAACAAGGCTTTCCTTAACCGTGCTCCATTCCACAAGCTCGCCCGTAAGCGCGGCCTGCCCGGTAAGCTGCTTTCCTATGGGAATCTTCGCGGCTATGTCCGCGCGCTGCGCTCTGTGCGAAAACAGCAGCCCCATCGATTGCTCACCAACCGTGCCGTCGCTCATTATGGGCAAACCCTGGCTGTCCACCTGCTTCTGCTGAAAGCTCTTCGTGGCCTCAACCGTCATGTTCTGAAAGCTGCCGGTTGGCTTGTAGTTAAAGTAGCCAAGCTCCCTCAACCTCAGCTGAATGCGCACAACAGTTTCACCCGTAACGCCGTAGCTTATAAGCTCGGTTGAAGAACCGCCGCTTGATTCCGGTGTCGCGGAGGGAGTGGGGGTGGGGTCAGCGTATGCCACGGTGCACGCGGCCGCTATGCATATTATCAATATTGTGCAAATAAGCTTTTTCATACGGCAATTATAGCATATATGCACGGCGTAAAGCTATGTATAAAATGTAAATATGCTTGCCTATGATGAATTATGGCTGCTGTGTTAATTCGTCGCGTGTTGTGGTTGCCGGTATTGAGTGAGCCGCATAAAAATGGTATAATACAAATACTAATATAGATAAACAGGCGGATTGCATATAGATGAAGGAAAAGTTAAACGAGTTATTCGGCCAAATTCGCTCCCGCGTTACCAGTGCCTTTGTGCATTCGGCAAGTAAGCGCGGCAGCGGGCACGAGATAGAGGAACTGTTTGTTGAGCGCAAGGGTAACAGACCCTTCGTGCTTAGCGTGTTTTTCACAACCTGCAAATTCATGCTTGTTGGCTTGGTTTTGCTGTGCTGCGCCGGACTCGGCTTGGTGCTTGGCGTCGCTAAGGCGTATATAGACACAACGCCCGAGCTTGACGTAACCCTTCTCACAAAAAGCGACAGAACATCATATATTTACGATACAAACGGCAAGCTTATATCCACCTTCGCGGGCTATGAATACCGTGACTGGGTAGATATTGAGGCTGTGCCTGATATGCTTAAAAACGCCGTTATAGCCATTGAGGACGTCAGATTTTATAGGCACAGCGGCGTGGATTATAAGCGCCTGTTCGCGGCCGTGGTCGGCTCCTTAAGCGCGTCAAGCGATGCCGGCGGCAGCACAATAACTCAACAACTTGTTAAGAATAAGCTCCTTACGAGTGAGGTCAGCTACAGAAGGAAAATTCAGGAAGCGTATCTCGCACTTCAGGTTGAAACGGTAATGAGTAAGGACGAGATACTCGAAGCGTATCTTAACGATGTGTATTTGGGCCAGTCCAACTACGGCATGAAGGCCGCCGCCAAGGATTATTTCGGCAAGGAGCTTTCGGAGCTCAGCATACGTGAGTGCGCTATGCTTGCCGGAATGATAAAAAGCCCGAATAACTATGACCCGAGGCGCAATACATATTCAAGAACGTATACAAGCGGCGAAAAAGCGGGCCAGAATAAAATGGATATCACAAATGCCCGCACGGATACTGTTATAAAGCGCATGTATCAGGCCGGCTTTATAACGTATGAGCAGATGCAGACGGCGCTGAACGACAAGGTGTATATAGTTGAAAAGCGCCAAAGCAGTACCACCGACGATATGCTATATTTTGTCGAGTACGCCATAAGGGACATAGAGGACTATCTGCTTGCGGAGCGCGGACTTCTTGATACATCCGCAAACCGTGCCGCGATAGAGAGCGAGCTTAGCCGCGGCGGATACTCCATATACCTTACCGTAGATACGGAAATACAGCACACCGTGCAGGATACCCTCGCCAACTGGGAAGATTACCCAACAGTATCCGGAGCGACGGGGGACGATAAAATTCCTCAGGCGGCAGCAGTTGTTATAGACCAGTCCACGGGAGAGCTCAGGGCAATTGTGGGCGGCAGAGAGGCGCCGGAGGTGCGCAAGGGCTGGAACAGGGCCTATCAGAGCGCAACGGAGGTCGGTTCAAGCATAAAACCGCTTACCGTATACGGCCCTGCCCTTGATCTTGGCCTGTCACCGGCGTCGGCCATAGCGAATATACCCGATCCCATAGAGGGATGGGATACGGAAACCGGCTATCCCGCCATAGGCTCGGAAAAATACGAGGGGATAATTACGCTTCGCCGGGGGCTTGTGTCGTCGCTTAACGTGGCGGCGGCAAGAACCTTGCTTGAGGATGTGTCGCTCAGCACAGCGGCGGATTATCTTGAAAAGCTCGGCGTGGATTCTTCGCGCATAAAGGAAACCGGAAGCGGACTCGCGTTGGGCGCGCTCGGCATAACGCCCATAGAGATGGCGGGAGCGTACGCAACCATTGCCAACGACGGCACATATATAAAGCCCATATCGTTCACCCGCGTGGTCGATAAAGACGGCAAGGTAATACTTGATTCAACCAAGCTCAGAACCGAGAGGCAGGTATTTAAGAGAACCACCGCCTATATGCTTGTTGATATGCTTGAAAATGCCGTTGAGTCCGGCACAGGCACGGCGGCAAAGATAAAGGGCATAACCGTTGCGGGCAAAACCGGAACCAATTCGGATTACAGCAGCGCCTATTTTGCGGGTATAACCGGCTATTATACCGCCGTTGTGTGGGTTGGCTCGGATAACTATGAGTATAAGCTTGAAAGCGGATCTACCGGCGGCAAGGTTGCCGCGCCTATCTGGCAGGCCTTTATGTCAAAAATACTCAGCGGTCTGCCTGATAAGCAAATAATCGATGAATCGCCTATAGAACTCGGCCTTGTGCAGCGCACGGTGTGCTCACTCAGCGGAAAGCTCGCGACTGAGGCCTGTTCGTTTGACGCGTCCGGCCATCTGCCCGTTACCGATTGGTTCGCGAGCGACAGCGTGCCTGTTGAAACGTGCGATATGCACGTAATGGCCGGTATATGCAAGGTGTCCGGTCAGGCGGCAAGCGCCAATTGTCCCGCCGATCAAATAGAATATCAAAGCGTGGCGCTTATTTCCTCCACGTCGCGGTATAAGAAATACGACCCGCTGATACTTGTAAAGTATCTGCCCAATTTGGTTTATACGGATATACCCGTTGAGGAATACGGCTTGTACACAGCCGCCGGAACCTGCAGCGTGCACTCCTCGTCAAGCTGGGGCGGATCTGTATTCGGCAATGATACCGAGGATGATGCGCAGAACCTTATAGCAACCGTGCGCGATTATCTCGCAAAGGTGCAGAATTTGCCGGATACGGATAGGGCAACGCTTGAAAGCTGCATAGAACAGCTGGAGAGCAACTTTGCCTCAAACGGCGGGCACGGATTTATACAGTCGTATTACGAAAAGCTGCAGTATAACTACGGCGTTATAAGCTCGGAGTATCCGCCTCCGGCAAGCGTTATAGTCGGCGGCAATACCGATGGCGCGGACAGCGGCACCGCTACCGGCACTGTGGGAGCGGAATAAATGGAAGCTCGGCTAAAGGCGCTCTATGCGGCGGAAAAAGAAAGGCTTGAAAGGCTTTCGCAATTAGGAAACGGGGATTATCGCAACCCCGTGTTTGGCGAAGGACCTGTAAACGCCAAGGTCATGTTTGTGGGCGAGGCTCCGGGGCGAGAGGAAGCGGAGGCGGGCCATCCTTTTGTCGGCAAAGCGGGCAGGCAGCTGAACGAGCTGCTTGAGCTTGCGGGTATTGATCGCGGTGAAGTGTATGTAACAAACGCGGTTAAGTTCCGCCCAACCAAGCCGAGCGCGCGCGGAGCATCAAACCGCACCCCTACGGCGGCGGAACTCGCGGCCGGGGAGGAATTACTTAAAAGCGAGATAATGGCGGTTTGCCCACGCGTAATCGCAACGCTCGGGAACAGCCCGCTAACCTCAATATCAAGAATTTCATCTGCCGCCGTTCCCAAAATAGGCGCGGCGCATGGCAAACCAATCGAAATAGAGTTAGGAGAAAATAAAATTGAGCTTTTTCCGCTGTACCACCCGGCAAGCGGAATATATAACAGAGAACTTGTGCTTACCATGAAGGAAGACATTGTCGCCTTAGGCCGGCTTATAAAGGAGGGCATAGAATGAAACGCATAATCGCATTGTTTTTGCTTACGGCTCTTTTGTTATGTGTGCCCGGAACAATTGTGAGCAATGCGGGCACAGCAAAGGCGGACGATGCCGGAGAAACTGGCCAGATAATGGCGGATGGCGTAAATGTTCGCAAGTCGCCGGATAAAGAGAGTGAATCCTTGTGCGAATTGAACTGCGGCGAGGAAGTACTGGTGCTTGCGGAAGACGGCAACTGGTATCGGATAAAGCATGGCGAAACGCTTGGCTATGTGCGTAAAGACTATGTGTTCACAAATTCGGCAGGCAGCCGCGGAGCTTACGCTGTAAGCGACGATGTAAAGCTTATGGGCGCTCCGTCAAACGAATCCTATGTTGTCTGCTCTCTCAGTGCCGGTCAGGGCCTAAAGGTAAAAGCTCTGATAGGAGAATGGTATTACGCCGTCGTGGATAGTCAGGCCGGATATATTCACAGAACAGGCATTACGGTTTCATCATCAACCCTGGCCGGCACCGGAATGCTAAAGCAGGGTATGACGGGGGAGGAGGTTACGAAGCTTCAGAAGGCGTTATATGACCGCGGATTCCTTACAAAGGAAAATATAACCGGAACATTTACTTCCCAAACCCGTAAAGCCGTTATGGAGTATCAGCAGGCCATGGGCCTCTCTGCTGACGGCATAGCCGGAAACGCAACACTTTCAACCGTGTATGACAGTTCAAATAAGCTTGAAAAAGAAAATGCGGATTATTATAGGCTGAAAGGAACTGTCGTGCTGCTTGATTGGTTTAAGGGCGGCAACGAGTGGCTTAATAAGGGCGCGCGTTTCACCGTTACGGATGTTCGCACCGGCAAAAGCTTCCGCGCCAGGCGCTTCGGCGGTTGGTACCATGCGGACAGTGAGCCTATAACAAAAAGCGATACGGCGGTTATGAAAAGCCTTGAAGGCTTCTCCTGGAACCGCCGGCCTATTTGGGTAACGTACAACGGAAAAACCGTAGCGGCCAGCATGCATACCATGCCGCACATGGCGAACCCTACAGAATCAAACGGATTTGACGGGCATTTTTGCATACATCTTTATCATTCAAAGGTGCACGCGAACAGCAAAGAATGCCCCAGGCATCAGAATTGTGTTATGGAGGCGTACAACGCCGGCAAAAAGAGAGACTGAGATTTTCAGTCCTCCTTATCGCTGTTTTCACAAAGCCGCTTTAATCGCTGCCTTAAAGAAAGCCGCCAAGCTTCGGTGGCTTCTTTTTGTATCTTAATGCGGCCTGTTTCGTCGGTTTCTATTATGTCGCCTTCGGCCGCGTTTTCGGGAAGTTCTTCCCGCCTTATTGAATACAGTTGGCCATCATTGTCTATTATCGCGAAATCGCCTTCAAAACGGTCTATGCTCTTCATGTGCATTCCCCCTTTTTATGGTATTATAGCTTATAAACGGCGTTTATTAAATAAAAAAGCGAAAAGCGTCGGCGAACGAAAACTTAAAAACGCAGTATCGTGTTTTTGAGGATTACGGCTTCTATCGCTGTCATCAGTCATTTGCTGTGCAGATAGCCCTTATAGAGTCCATCAGTTCGGATATGTTCAGTCGTTCATACACGATTAAACTAGGCGGCATGGATAAGCAAATCCCTCTCAGCCGCGATAACTATGCGTCCCTTCGCTCAACCCTGGGGCAGCGGGGCATAAGCATAATCTGAAAAAGAGGATTGCGCAATGCAGGAAGAATACATTTCCGCCCTTTCGGTATTCCTTATCGCGTACTCATCCTTTTTGGCTGCCTATGAAAATGACGTGGATAGCCAACGCGTTTTCGTCCGTTTCAACGCTTCTTACCGTTGCGGAGTCGCTGATCGTAATATTCTTCGGTATTTATCTGATTAAACGGAATTCCCATGCCGTTATGAGCCTTGCCGAGGGTATGAAGGCGGAGGACGTAATTCGCCGCACCCAGAATATAACCTGTCACGGCGGCAATTCCTGCCCCAAGGAACTTTCAAAGGCCATCAGAAAGTGTATAGAGGAGGCCAAGCAGCAACTTGAGCAGGAGCAAAACGCGTAGGCATAAATAAAAAATGATGCCTCCTTTTAATTTTTATTGTATAATGGCATCAGGCAAACAAAAAATATATACTCTGAGGGTTAAACATGGATCAGAATATTTATCGAACTTATGTTGAAATACTGAAAGAGGAACTTATTCCGGCAATGGGCTGTACAGAACCTATTTCAATTGCCTACGCGGCGGCTAAGGCGCGGCAGGTGCTCGGCTTTGAGCCAAAGAGCATTGATGTTGTGGCAAGCCCAAATATAATCAAGAACGTGAAAAGCGTAATTGTTCCGAACACCGGTTCGTTGCGCGGCATAGCCGCTGCGGCCGTGGCGGGAGCGATAGCCGGCAGCGCGGATGATGAGCTTCAGGTATTAAGCCATGTAACGCCGGAGCAGATAGAACTCATTTCAGCCGCTCTTGAAAAAATTCATTGCACCGTAAAATCGTCGGACAACGGCTTTGTTTTCTATGTTTCCGTTAATGCGAAAGCGGATGAGCACTCGGCCCTCGTTGAAATAGCGGGGAATCATACCAATATCATTCGTATAGAACGCGACGGGGGACTTCTTTTTGCTAAGGAATACTTAGAAAAAGGCAGCCAATCCCCAAATGATCGCGGCTTATTGAATGTTAAGGATATTATTGAATTTGCGGATTGCGTTAAGCTTGACGACGTGTCGGATATACTCGACAGGCAAATAGAGTACAATACGGCAATAGCGGAGGAAGGGCTCAGAAATTCCTGGGGCGCGAACATAGGCAGCATACTTTTGCGTTCTTACGGCAACAGCCTTCATAACCGCGCCAAGGCTTATGCCGCCGCCGGGTCGGATGCGCGCATGAGCGGCTGCGAAATGCCGGTGGTTATCAATTCCGGCAGCGGGAATCAGGGACTTACCGCTTCCTTGCCCGTAATAGTGTATGCTAAGGAACTTGCGGTGGGCAAGGAAACGCTTTATCGTGCCTTGGTGGTTTCAAATCTTGTAACAATTCATCTTAAAACCGGAATAGGTCCGCTTTCGGCGTATTGCGGAGCTACCAGTGCCGGGTGCGGCGCGGGCGCTGGCATTACTTATCTTTACGGCGGCAAATATCACGAAATAGCTCATACCGTTGTAAACGCGCTTGCAATTAACTCCGGCATGATATGCGATGGTGCCAAGCCGAGCTGCGCGGCGAAGATAGCTTCCGCCGTGGAGGCGGGATTGCTTGGCATGCAAATGCAGAGCCATGACAGCCAGTTTTATGATGGCGAGGGTATCGTTGTAAAGGGTGTGGAAAACACAATTCGAAATGTCAGCAAGGTTGCGCACGACGGTATGCGCGATACCGACAGAATGATTATCAGCCTCATGACTGAGCGTATCGGCAACTGATTACAATTCAGCCAATCGGCTAAATACCGCAATAAAGCCCGCTTGCCGGGCTTTTTGTGTACTGACTTCGTCCTATTGCTTGACAAGGTTGTACAATTTAGCTACTGTACAGCTGGTAGCGATAGCATCACTTGTGGATATGCCGGGCAGGCATTGACCTGTGGTGCGTCCGTTGGCAGGTCGCTGCTTTTTACATTTTGTATGCAGGGAAAACGGATCGATGTTGAAAAAAACAGATGTGCACCGGGGCGATTCCACCCATATTCTCCCAACGGGGGATGCATTTTCACGCCGGGAAATGCTATTCTTGCGGCGAAAGAGCAAAGGAGGTGTCCTAAAATGGACCAAACTTCAATAGGTAAGTTCATAGCCCAAAAGCGTAAAGAGCTGAATCTGACCCAGGAGCAGCTGGCGGAACGGCTCGGCGTTTCAAACAAAACCATTTCAAAATGGGAGAACGGTAAATGCATGCCCGATTATTCAATAGTTGAAGGGCTGTGCGAAGAACTGAAGATAACTATTTCCGAGCTGATGGATGGTGAGGAGGCGGAGGATAAAAGCGTTCGTGTGTATGATGATGCGCAGATACTTGATCTTTTAAGGCGAACTCAGGAGCTTGAAAAGCAAAAGGAAATACTTAAAGGAACCGTGCTTATTGTAATGGGTGTCGCGTTTCAGGCTCTGTCACATACCATTGGCGGAACGGATGTTAAGGATTTCGTGTCGGGCCTTCTGATGGGGCTTTCAATCGCCGAAATGCTTGCCGGAATATGGGTAATAGCCAAAGGATCAATAAAGAAGTGAGAGGTTGATATCATGAAAAACGAACCGATGTCCCTTATAATAGCAAGAATTGTTCTCTACTTGGCGGCAATTGTCACTTTAGGCATAGGGTATAAGCAATCAAACGGCATCTTTTATGGCGTTGGCGTTGCCTGCTTTGCGATAGGATTTATATTGTATTGCTTATCAAAAAGAAAGGGCAAACCAGAACAGAAGGACGATAATCAATAAAATCAAGCTCTGTCGGCCGGACGGCTGAATAAATAAAGTTAAGAAAGCTCCGTGATTGACTTCTTTCACGGAGCTTGTTTTATCCCTCTCTGTTCTGCAGATATTCAAGCAAAGTTCGGCTTACCACGGAGCTCGCCGTTTTTGAAAACGCAAGCCCTATAGTCCTGTAGCACCTCGGTTCAAGCGGGCGGGAAACTACGCCTACGCATCCAAACGCGCGCATTACAAGCTCCTGCGAAATGGTTACGCCAAGCCCGCTGCGCACAAACGCCATAATGAGCGTATCGTCTCTGAAGTTATAAACTATGTTCGGCTTAACAGGGCATTTAAGCATCAGGTGTTGAATGTCGTTGTCACAGCCGGGCGTTTCAATGATAAGCGGATATCTGAAAAGCTCGGATAACGATACGCTTTCGTTCGCCGCAAGCGGATGGCCTTGTGGAAGCACGGCGCAGAGCGGATCATCCCTTAGCGGATAGAACTTCAAATCGTGCGCGACTATGGACGATAAAAATCCGCAGTCCACCTGCCCGTGCGTTATCCAATCACGTATCTCGTCATAGTTGCCGTCAAGTATCTCTATATCGACCTTAGGATAGTGCTCCTTAAAATACAGCACCGTTTCCGGCATCCAAAGCGCCGTAAAGCTTGAAAAGCTGCCTATGCGCAGCTTACCTTCAACCTTGTGGTTAATGTTGAACGCCGCTTGACGAAGCCTTGCTTTTTGGTTGGCCATTTCGCGAATATAGGGCAGGAGTCTGTTGCCGTTGTCGGTCAGCGTTACGCCCCGTTTTATCCGCGCGAAAAGCTGTACCCCAAGCTCCTCCTCAAGTGAAGCCATCATCTGGCTTATTCCGGACTGCGTATAGCTCAGTGCGTCGGCAGCTTTGGAGAAACTTCCCGTTTCGCATATCTTCAAAAATATTTCGTATCTGTCCTTTTGTTCTCTCATAAAGGTCTACCTATCAGTAAAATTAATATACCATAGCAAAAATATTTGTTTTACTGATATGATATCATGTGTTATCCTATCGCACAAGAGACTTTGGATGGAAACAGGAGTTATTATGGAGAAGAAATCAAGCAAATTTTCCGGGCAGGTAGGCTTTGTACTTGCCGCAGCCGGAAGCGCCGTAGGCGTAGGCAACCTGTGGCGGTTTCCGTATCTCGCCGCTAAGGATGGCGGCGGTTTATTTTTGTTGGTCTATCTGGTGCTGGTGCTTACGTTCGGCTTTACTTTGCTCACATCGGATATAGCTATAGGCAGGCGCACAAAGCAAAGCGCTATCGGGGCTTACGCTCAAATGCGCTCCAAGTGGAAATTCCTCGGTATATTAACGTTCCTGGTGCCGGTTCTGATTATGACCTATTATGCGGTAATAGGCGGCTGGATTACAAAGTATGCCGTCACCTACGCAACCGGAAACGCTGCCGCCGCCGCGGAGGATGGCTACTTTACTTCTTTTATAACATCGCCCGTGTCATCTGTGGCGTTTGCGCTGCTGTTTATGGGAGTTACCGCTGTAATCGTGTACAATGGCGTAGAAAAGGGCATAGAGCGTGTGTCCCGCTATATGATGCCGATTCTGCTTGTGCTGGTCATAATTATCGCGGCTTATTCGCTTACGCTTAAAAATGAGGATGCCTCCGGCAATGTGCGCACCGGCATTCAGGGCTTGCTTTATTATCTTACGCCGGATTTTGAGGGGCTGACCGTAAGCCGCTTCCTGCAGATTTTGTTGGACGCGATGAGCCAGCTTTTCTTTTCACTCAGCGTATCCATGGGCATAATGATAACATACGGTTCCTATGTTAAGGATGATGTTAATCTTAATAAGGCCGTAAATCAGATAGAGCTTTTTGATACGGGTGTTGCCGTGCTTGCTGGCGCGATGATTATCCCCGCCGTGTATGTGTTCTCCGGCACGGAGGGCATGAGCGCGGGCCCGAACCTTATGTTTGTTTCCCTGCCCAAGGTGTTCGCGGCCATGGGCAAGGCCGGCACGTTTGTGGGCATTTTGTTCTTTGTAACCGCGATATTTGCCGCGCTTACTTCGTGCATATCCGTGCTTGAATCAATTGTCGCCAACTGTATGGAAATATTCCATACCGGCCGAAAGAAGACGGTTCTGGTTCTGTCAGTAATATACCTTGCGGCATCGGCGATAATAGCTCTCGGTTACAGTGTGTTCTATTTTGAAATTAAGCTTCCCAACGGCTCCGTAGGTCAGCTGCTTGATATTATGGATTATGCCAGCAACAATGTTATGATGCCGTTTATAGCTTTGCTATCAACAATTCTTATCGGCTGGATAATGACTCCCGATTATGTAATTGACGAGGTGCAGCGCAACGGCGAGGCATTCCGCCGCAAAAAGCTTTACCGCATAATGATTCGCTATGTTGCCCCGGTTATGATGTTTGTGCTTTTCCTGCAGTCCACCGGAATACTTTCATAACAATAGAATCAATGACCCGTCGCGCGTTTTGCCGGCGGGCCTTTTTGTTCCGCATTGACTTGCCTTGGCGCTTCACTTTATAATTAAACATATAATGAAAAAGAAGAAAGGATGAAATTTTGATATGAAGGAAATCTCGATACAGGACTTTAGCATGAATCCATTTACCGCCTTTGGCGATGATTGGATGGCACTTACCGCCGGAAATGAGCGGGATGGATACAATGCTATGACAATCGCCTGGGGGCATATCGGCTCAATATGGGGCCGTAAAAATCAGCGCGGATGCCTGCCTACCGCAATCTGCTATGTCCGTCCGCAAAGATACACAAAGCAGTTTATGGATAGGGAGGAGTATTTTACCATATCCCATTTTCCGGAGCGTTACCGCAAGGCACTTGGGTATATCGGCAGCAGGTCCGGCCGTGACGAGGATAAAATAGCCTCTGCCGGCCTTACTCCCGCGTTCATAGACGGCACCACTTATTTGGCCGAGGCTGATATTGTGTTTGTCTGCAAAAAGATATACACGGGAGAAATCACGGAAAACGGCTTTGTTGATAAGGAACTTGTTGACGGCAACTATCCCGAAAGGGACTTCCATACGGTGTATATGGGCGAAGTAATAAAAATATTGAGGAAAGAAGACTGAAGCGGCAAATAAACCGCGGCCGGCAAATTGCCATTCTTGACGCGAAGGAAAGAACATGAACTGTAAAATAATCAGGAGCAACCGCAAAACGCTCTCACTTCAGGTGAATTCCGAGGGCATTATCGTAAGGGCACCGTTTGCGGTGAACGATGCGGATATAAACGCGTTTATATTAAAACATAAGGAATGGATAGATAAAAATCTTGAAAAGCAGTCATGCCGGCAAAAAGAGTTGGCGGCTCTTGAACCCATAACCATGCAGGATATAAAGGAGCTTGCCGACAAAGCCAAAAAGGTAATCCCCGAAAGGGTAAGGTATTACGCCCCAAAGGTAGGCGTAACCTATGGCTCGATTACTATTCGCAATCAGCATACAAGGTGGGGCAGCTGCACGGGCAAGGGAAATTTGAACTTCAATTGCCTTCTTATGCTTGCCCCGCCGCAGGTTCTGGACAGCGTAGTGGTGCACGAGCTTTGCCACAGGAAGGAAATGAACCATTCGGATAGGTTTTACGCGGAGGTTCTCAGGGTTTATCCGGAATACAATAAATGGAACAAATGGCTTAAAGAAAACGGCCCAATACTTATAAGCAGAATGCAGTGATCTTTTTGAGATAAATTTCTCAATAAAATATTCAAAATACTTCTTTACTTTAGTGTAGTGATGTGCTAATATACAGAAGTACCGAGGAGGTACCTGAAAGAGTATTAAATTTTATGGAGGATAAAAACCATGACCACACTTAAAAAGATCCTTTGCATGGCGCTTGCCGTTGCCATGCTGGCGCTGACCTTTGGTTGCGCGAACAACGCGGCTCAAACAACGGACACTGCCGAAGCTACCGCTACCGAAGCTCCTGCCGCTACCGAAACTACCACTGAAGCTACGGCAGAGCCTGAAGAAACGACAACCACGGAAGAAACGTTCACCCTTAAGCTTGGCTTTGATGCCGAGTTCCCGCCGTACGGCTATATGGACGAAAACGGCGAATACACCGGTTTTGATATAGACATGGCCAAAGAACTTTGCTCCAGGCTTGGCTGGGAGCTTGAGCTTATCCCCATTAACTGGGATTCCAAGGACTTTGAGCTTGAAAGCGGCACCATAGACTGCATCTGGAACGGCTTTACCATGAACGGCCGTGAGGAGCTTTACACCTGGTCCGAGTCTTATATGGACAATTCTCAGATATTTGTTGTAAGGACCGATTCCGGTATCACCGATAAGGCGGGCCTTGCGGGCAAGACCGTTGCCGTTCAGAAGGAGAGCAGCGCTCTTGAAGCTCTTGAAAGCGAAGACAATACCGAGCTTATGGCATCGTTCAAGCAGCTTGTTCAGCTTCAGGATTACAACACCGCGTTTATGGAGCTTGAAAGCGGTGCCGTGGATGCCATAGCGATGGATATAGGCGTTGCCAAGTATCAGATAGAGGGCAAGGAAGACGAATACATGATTCTTGATGATGCCATCCAGTCCGAGCAGTACGCCATCGGCTTCTATCTCGGAAACACCGAGCTTAGGGATAAGGTACAGGCTGAGCTGAGCAGCATGGCGGCGGACGGTACGTTTGCCAAGATTAGTGAAGAATGGTTCGGCTATGATGTCTGCACGCTGAGCAAATGAACATACAAAGCATGATAGCCCAACTTGGGCAGGGAATGCTGACGAGCGTGATTATATACGCGCTTACGCTTATTGGGGCGGTGCCGCTTGCGCTGCCCCTTGCGCTCGCTCGCGGCGGAAAAAACAAAATAGTCAAGCTCGTAGCCGGCGCGTATACTTCCTTTATGCGCGGCACTCCGCTTATGCTTCAGCTTATCGCCGTATACTTTGGGCCTTGGTATCTTTTTAAGATAAGGATAAGCGACGGGTATAGGTTTTATGCTGTAATTATAGCATTTGTGCTTAATTACGCCGCCTATTTCGCGGAGATATACCGCGCGGGAATCGCCGCTGTTCCAAATGGCCAAAGAGAGGCCGCGTCCGTGCTTGGTTATACCAATACGCAAACGTTCTTTCGCATTGTTCTGCCCCAGGTGATTAAGCACATTCTGCCCCCTATGACGAATGAGTTTATAACCCTGATAAAGGATACGTCTCTTGCGTTCTCAATCGGCGTAATGGAAATGTTCACGCTCGCTAAGCAGATTTCAAGCGCGGATCGCAGCATGGTGCCCCTTTTGGCCGCGGCGGCTTTCTACTATATCTTTAATGTTATAGTTGCCTTCGTTATGGGCAGGGTAGAGAAAAAGCTGGATTACTACAGGTGATACGATGGGAATACTTAATTTAGAAAACATAACAAAAAGCTTCGATGGGCGCAAGGTACTCGATTCCGTATCACTTAGCGTTGAACGCGGCGAAACAATCGCCCTCATAGGTCCTTCCGGCGAAGGTAAATCCACATTGCTTCGCCTGTGCGCGTTTTTGGAGCGCGCCGATGAGGGCTCAATAGAATATGACGGCATCTTTGCCTGCAAAAACGGTCGTTATGCGTCTAAGGCGGAGCTTGCGGCTTGCAGGTCAAGGCTCGGCATGGTGTTCCAAAGCTTTGAGCTTTTTCCGCACAGAAGCGTTATTCAGAATATATGCGATGCTCCGGTGATCGTTCAGCATAGGGATAGAAAAGAGGCCGAGGAAGAAGGCAGTGCCTTACTAAAAAGGGTTGGTCTTGCAGGCAGGGAGGATTCCATGCCGTATCAGCTCAGCGGCGGCGAAAAGCAGCGCGTAAGCATAGCGCGCGCTCTTTGCATGCATCCGGAAATACTCTTTTTTGATGAACCCACAAGCGCGCTTGATCCTCAAAGCACGCAGGACGTGCTTAATATAATCCGTTCGCTTAAAAACGACGGCATAAGCATGATGATAGTCACGCACGAGATGGCTTTCGCCAAAAACGCGGCCGATCGCATAGCGTTTTTGCATGGCGGCAAAATAGCGGCCATAGGCACAAGCGAGTATATATTCGGCGGCAACGGTCCGGCGGAGCTTGAAAAATTCTTGACGGGCAGCAAAGCCTGATATATATTGTTCTTATAGTATAAGCGGCAAATCGCCAAAGGAGCGGGAAATGTACGAAAGTAAGCTGAAAAGCCCGGAAATGGATTCCTTATTCGGCGCAATACTTCATCTTGAAAATGAGGAAGAATGCTATCGTTTCTTTGAGGATCTTTGTACAATAAACGAGCTTCAGGCTATGGCCCAGCGCTACGCTGTGGCGCACATGCTTGAAAATAAGGAAACCTACAGCGAGGTTGCCGAGAAAACCGGCGCTTCAAGCGCAACGATATCGCGCGTTAATCGCAGCCTGATGTACGGCGCCAAAGGATACAGGCTGGCGTTCGATCGCGAAAAACAGGGGAAATAATCTTTTTAAGGTCTTGGTGAGAGGGCGTAAGCACCTCTCTTTTTTGTTGCCCAAAGTTAGGATATACTTACATATAAACATATGTTTATATATTTTTATAAAACCTATTGACATATTGCCATAGTATCATTATCATATAAACATACTTTTATATATGACCAATTTGGTGGGATATAAAAACGAAAGGAGATTGCAATGGACAGCGAAACCAGAACTCTCGTTTGTACTACGGAGCATGTCGACCCGGTGCACGAGGCTGAAATACTCAGTAAGATTCCCGATGAGGATACCGCCTTGGATGCGTCGGAGCTGTTTACTCAGCTTTCAAGCTCCACGCGCATAAGGCTTCTTTGCATTCTGGCGATAGAAGAAATGTGTGTATGTGAGTTGGCGGATATGCTTAAAATGAGCCAGCCTTCAATTTCGCATCACCTAAGGCTTTTAAGGCAAAGCGGTGTTGTGAAATATAAAAAGAGCGGCAAGCGTGTCATATATTATATAACCGATACTCAGGCGGGTACACTTGCCCGCTCAATAGTAAAAGATTTAATGCAGGAGGGCAGAAAGGATGAGTAAGAACGTAGAACAAGAGCTCGAGCACGAGCATGAGCACGAGCAAGATTGCTGCTGCTGCGCTCATGAGCATCATCATGAGCATGAGCATGAGCACGAGCACGAGCATGAGCATCACCACGATCACAATTGCTGTTGCGATCACGATCATGAACATCATCACGACCATGACCACGACTGCTGCCATGACCATAGCTGTGGCTGCGGGTGCGGTTGCGGGCATGACCACGCGCATAGCGCGGACGATATAAAAAAAGATATTATTCTGATAGCCGTAAGTGCCGTTCTTACGATTGTGGGCCTGGTGTTCCTCAACGGCATAGCCAAAACAATAGTGCTTCTCGCGGCGTATGTAATAGTCGGCGGGGAAATACTTTGGAACGCGATCAAGGGCCTGCTTCACGGCAACCTTGTTGATGAAAACCTGCTCATGAGCGTTGCGACCGTCGGCGCCATAGCGCTTGGCGAATACGGCGAAGGCGTAATGGTTATGCTGCTTTATAGGGTTGGCGAGCTGCTCCAGGGCATAGCCGTAGGCCGTTCGCAAAGGTCTATCAAAGAGGTGCTTGACCTCAGACCCGATACCGTAAGGCTTGAAGAAAACGGAAGCTTTGTTGTAAAGCATGCCGACGAGGCAAAGCCGGGGGACAGGTACGAAATACTTCCGGGCGACAGAATACCTCTTGACGGCACCGTTTGCGAAGGCGAAAGCTTTGTCGATCTTTCCGCCATAACCGGCGAATCGGTTCCCGTGCATGTAGCGGCGGGGGACGAGCTTGTTTCGGGCGGCATCAATAAGTCCGGCAGAATCGTTGCCGTGGCTACCCGCGAAGCCGGCGAGTCAACCGCCAGCAGGATAATACACGCCGTTGAGGAAGCAACCGAAACCAAACCCCGCATGGAGAATTTCATAACCCGCTTCGCGCGTGTGTATACTCCATCGGTTATGGTGCTTACTCTTCTTGTTGCAGTAATTCCTCCCCTTGCGGGTCTTGGTGAGTGGCGCGAATGGATACATCGCGGCTTGCTGCTGCTTGTAATATCCTGCCCGTGCGCGCTTGTTCTCAGCGTTCCGCTTACGTTCTTTGCGGGCCTTGCCAGGCAGTCATCAAACGGCGTTATGCTTAAAGCGGCCAACATTATGGAAACGCTGTGCGCCGTAAAGGCCGTCGCACTTGATAAAACCGGCACTATAACCCGCGGCAGTTTCGTCGTTACCAAAAAGGAATGCGAAGACGGCGTTGAAGAAAGCGAGCTTATCGAGCTTGCGGCGGCGCTTGAATCAAAGAGTACCCACCCCATAGCCCATGCCATAGTGTCCGCGGCGAACGGCACCTATTCGGCGGATAATATGGAGGAGGTCGCGGGCTGCGGCGTAAAGGGCACCGTAAACGGTAAAGCGGTGCTTGCCGGAAACAGCAAGCTTATGAAAAAGGAGAACATAGCCTATCGCGAGCATGCCGAGCGCGGCACAACCGTATATGTCGCGGCGGACGGGAAGTACATGGGCTGCATAGTGATAGACGATACCATAAAGCCGCAGAGCGCGGAGGCTGTTGCCATGATGAAAAAGCGCGGTCTCGATGTGGAACTTCTCACGGGAGACAATAAGGCCAGTGCCGATTCCGTGGCAAAGGAAGTTGGCATAACAAATGTGCACGCCTCGCTTATGCCGGGTGAAAAGCTTGAGGTGCTTAAAAAGATTCGTGCCGAGCATGGCCCTGTCGCGTTTGTGGGCGACGGCATAAACGATTCCGTAGTGCTTTCCGGTGCCGATGTAGGCTGTGCCATGGGTGATGGCGGAACCGATGCCGCTGTTGAGGCCGCCGATATGGTAATAATGGGCGATGAGCTTACCGCTCTGCCGAAGGCCGTGGATGTATCGAAGCGCACTATGCTTATCGCCAGGGAAAATGTAGTATTCGCGCTTGGCATAAAGCTTGTCGTTATGATCCTCGGAATAACCGGTCATGCCGAAATGTGGATGGCGGTATTTGCCGATGTTGGCGCGGCGCTTATATGCGTGCTTAACGCGGTAAGGCTGCTGCCCGCCAAGAAGGCCGGCAAATAATCACAGGAGCAAAAAAGCGTAAACTGTGGTAAAATAAAAAAGAATATTGATTAACGGAGGTACCGCGTAATGGAAACGGCTTATGAAATGACAGCTTCCTTAGCGCGGTATCTTTTTATCGTAATAATCCTGTTCATAATCGCTGCATCCGTCGCGCTAAGCGTAAAAGAGGGGCGAATGATGCGCCGGGCAAGGCGAATCGCCCGAGCCAACATACGCTGCATCAAATTGACAGAGCCGCAGGAATTGTACGGCAGGCGCCTTTATATAAACGGCGAATGCACAATCGGCAGTGGTGAAAATGATGATTTAACAATACCCGGCTGCGGGCTTTTGCGTGCTCACGCAAGAATATTCGACCAAGCGGGCACTGTTTGTATCAAGGTAAAGCGAAAAAGATTCTTTTCAATAAATGGTTTAGCGCAAAGCAGCCGTACCGTTGCGCTTGAACCGGGTGACACCGTACGTATAGTTGACATTGAATTTGTTTGCTTAGGCCCGGCTGCGGAGGAGGACGGCAATGCTTAAATTCAGGCGCGTAGGCGCATCAAGGGTATTGTTTGCCGTACTTGTTTTTGTAATGGCGGCGTTTATATTGCTTTCGTTTTCAAAGGAAACGTTTGACGTTAAGGCCTTTCTTTTTATGGCGCTTACAATGCTCCTTATAATGGTTCAGCATATGCTGCTCTGCTTTATCCTGCCGAACGGGGACAGGCTTACGGGTGTACTTGTGGGCTTTTTAATGGGCATAGGCCTTGTAATGCAGTATAGGCTCGACGCGGATACCGCGCTTAAGCAGCTTATATTTTCCTGCGTTGGCCTTGTGGCCATGTGCGGAATGATAATGCTTATGAAAAAGCCGATAGTGCTTATATATTTAAGAATACCCGCGGCGCTTTTAAGCATAGGTATACTTGCGGCGTTGCTGTTTGTAGGCAAGGAGTCCGGCGGAGCGGTTAACTGGATAAGCATAGGCGGCATATTGTTCCAGCCTTCGGAATTCGTGAAAATCGCCATGATAATCGTGCTTGCAGGAGCCATGGGCGAAAGAACGCGGCTTAAGGAGCTGGTCTGGCCAACCGTGTTTGCCGTGGCGGTTTGCGTGCTGCTTGTGCTTCAGCGGGATCTTGGCGCGGCAATGCTTATGGCCATGGTGTATATGACCATGTTTTATGCCGCAACATGCCGCTTGGGCACAACACTTCTCGGCGTTGTCGCCTGCTGCGGGGGAGCGGTGCTGAGCTATAATTTATTTGATCATGTTAAGCGGCGCGTAGCGGTGTGGCTTGATCCTTGGGCTACGTATTCAACGAGCGGATATCAAATAGCTCAGGGCCTTATGGCAATAGCGTCCGGCGGCCTTTTCGGCATGGGGCTCGGCCTCGGTTCGCCCAAGCTCATACCGGCATACAGAACGGACTATATTTTCGCGGTAATTTGCGAGGAATTCGGCATAATATTCGGAATTGGCGTAATAGCCGTTTATCTCATAATAGTGGTTCGCGGCTGCATGGCCGCGCTGAGCGTTAAAAACAGATTTGTAAGCCTTTGCGCCTTTGGAGCAAGCGCGCTTTTGGCCGTTCAAACATTCATAATAATTGGCGGCGTAATAAAGCTTATTCCGCTTACCGGCATAACAATGCCGTTTGTCAGCTACGGCGGCAGTTCACTTGTTGCCTTTATGATGCTGCATGGCATAATTCAGTCCGCATCGGATATGGGGGCCGGTGAGCTTGAGCTTGCTCTTGAGGTAGATGGTGATGAAGATGAAGAGAGCGAGGGTGAAGAGGCATGACAGGGCGTAAAAACAGCGGCATAAAGGCAATGCTTGCGGTGTTTATACTTATGTTCGTGCTGCTTGCCGTATATCTTGTTTATGTTATAGATGTGTATGGCGCATACTGGTTCGCAAGTCCCTACAATACCAGGGTTACCAAGCAAAAAAGCAGCGTTATCGCCGGAACGATACGCGATAGATCCGGCACTATTTTGGCTGAGAGCAATGACGACGGCGCGAGAGTTTACAGCGATGATGAAGAAATAAGGCTTTCCACGTCCCACGCGGTGGGCGATAACAGCGGCCAGACAATTGGCGCTCAGGCACTTCTTTCAAAGTATCTTCTTGGCTTTGATCAAAATACCGGGGAAAGGCTAAGCTACCTTTTGTCGGATGAAAAGCGCCGCGGAGAGGACGTTAATTTAACGATAGACTCTGAGCTGAACCGCTATGCGTATCAGATGCTTGGCGAAAATGACGGCGCTGTAATAATGATGAACTATAAAACAGGAGAGATTCTTTGCATGACAAGCTCTCCCGCGTTTGATCCCGAAAAAATGGAAGATTACTCGTCCGGTGAGGAAACATTGTCAGACGGAGCCATGGTTAACCGCGCTACCATGGGCCGCTATACGCCGGGATCCACATTTAAGCTTATAACTGCCGTTGCGGCGCTAAGATATCTGCCGGATGCCGAAAATCGCGTATTTGTCTGCGATGGGCCCTTGGCGTTTAACGCATCAACAGGGGAGCGCGTTGATACTGACGAAGCCTTGGACGAAACCGGAGAGGTTAAGGACAGTTATGTTTTGTTGAGAGATTTTGAGGACGAGGTGCATGGGGAGCTTACCCTAAGCGAGGCGCTTGCTTGCTCGTGCAACCACACGTTTGCGTGCATAGCGCTTGAAATAGGGGCGGATAAGCTTGTGAAAACGGCTGAATCGCTCGGCATAGGCGGGGAATATTCTTTTGATGAGCTTGTTGCGTACTGCGGCAGCATGGAAACGCCCGCAACCGATTTTGAACTTGCGTGGAGCGGAGTAGGGCAAAATAAGGATATAATAACTCCCGTGCAGCTCTGCCTTATTACGGCCGGCATTGCCAACAACGGCGTTGTTATGGAGCCTAAAATATGCCTTAGCGTATCCGATAAAAACGGCAATACACAGAAAAAACTTATAAGTGAAGAATACAGGGAACTTTTCAAGGGAAACGAGGCAGAGTTCCTGAAAGAGGCCATGAAAAATGCCGTTGAAAGCGGCACGGGCAAAAGCGCGGCAGTGGAAGGGCTTACCGTTTGCGGTAAAACCGGTACGGCGGAGGTTTCGTCATCCGGCAAATTTAAGCCGCACGCCTGGTTTACGGGCTTTATTTCTGACGACGATCACCCGTACGCCATAACCGTTATAATAGAAAACGGCGGAGGCGGGGGAAAGGTAGCCGCCCCGACAGCCGCCGAAATAATCAAAAAAGCGATAGAACTTGGTTATTGAACGGAAGTTTTAGCGTAGTACGCAAGCAGCAGGTCAACCATCATGCCGTAGCTTTTAACGCCGTTTTCCTGCTTATTGAATTTAAGATAAGTATCGTTTACCGTATCAACCGCTTCCTCCACAGGGCCTTCAAAGCTGTCCCAATAAGCATTGTAGTTCCTTAAATCCCTAAGCATGCCATCGCTGTAGTATCCGCTCACAAGCTCGCTGTAAAGATCGGCATCGCTTGCGTATAGCTGATTGGCGCAGTTTATAAGCGCAAGCATCGTGCCTGAATAGCGCACGGAATCGTCAAGCGAATATGAGCAGGCAAGGTAGCTTACAAAGTTTGCCTCGTCCTCCCGAGCCACTCCCAGATAATGCGCTGTTTCATGGGCTGCGGAGGACGCTATAAGCAGCGCCGGCTGGTTAATGTTTACGTTCGCTTCGGCAAAGTAAGGAATATATATTCCGGCAATTCCGCCGTAAGACATGGCTATTGATGTTTTAACGCCCTTTGCCGGGTATATCGTGCCGCTGAATATTGAATAATCAGCCCCAAGCAGCTTATACGCCGCGGGAATTTTGCTGAATTCGGCGGTACTTCCGTTTTCAAGGGCGAATACGCCGTTTTCGTCTTCCTTAAGCCCGGCTCTCAGCTCGTTAGCTGATGATGCAAGCTGTTTGCAAAGATCGTTCAATTCCTCAACGGGGCGTTCCTCAAGCGAAAGCTCCATCCGCTTGTAAAGCGAAGGGCGCATATAGTTGAATCCCCAAGCTAAATAGAATATGGCGAACATAAACGAGGCGAATACGCATATCCCCATAATAAAGCTCATCAGCCTTGCGAAGCGAAGCCTGCCGGAAAGTAGTTTCACCAGGAACACCAATATAAGCACTATTGCGGCGATTATAAGCGCGTATATAACGCATTCTGAAATCGATACACCCCGCGCGAGCGAGGATAAATATCCCAAAGCTTTGCTTATGTAAGGATAAACAGGCGAGCTGTAACATTTCTCTGTATATTCGGGGTATTTTTCGGCAACTATACCAATGCCGTAAAAGGCCGGCACTATCAGCAGCCACGGCAGTTTCTTAAAAAAGGGTTTCCATTCGCCCGCGTAGGGGCTTTTTCTCTTTGCAGTATTCATAGCCGTATTATATCACGCGCGTATAGGAACAAATGTTAAATTTTGTTGATATTACTTGGAATGTCAAATATGTTCCTCTGCAAATAAATGTGGTGAGCGCGGAACGATTATATGGTATAATCTCCTTTGAAGGAAAGAAGAAAAGAGGAGGATGAGTATGAAAGCTTATCTTGATAAATCCTGGCAGAGCGGCATGAAGCTGCGCCTGGATGTAAACGGCATGATGAGTGAATTTGTGGGCGAGCACGGTTTAACAAGCGAGGATATAACCAAAAACTCGGCTCTGTATAATAAAGCGGCTGAATCGATGAAGCAAAAGCGTGCCAATATGAAGTGGCGCGAACTGCCGCATAATCAAAAGGATGTTGTTGAGCGCATAAAGTCGGTCGCGGAGGATGTTCGCGAAAACTACGACGCGTTTGTGGTGCTTGGCATAGGCGGCAGCGCTCTCGGCCCCATTGCCGTGCAGCAGGCTCTTAGCCACATGCGTTATAATGAGCTTAGCAAAGAGCGCCGCGGCGGCCCGAAACTCTATGTGGAGGATAATGTGGATCCTGAGCGCATGACCTCGCTTATGGATGTGATAGATGTTGAAAAGACCATGTTCAATGTTATCACAAAGTCCGGCGGCACAAGCGAAACAATGTCACAGTTGCTCTTTATAACGCGCATACTTAAGGATAAACTGGGCGACAAATGGAGCAAGCACGTAATTGCCACTACCGATGAGGTTAAGGGCAACCTTATAAAAATCGCCAAGGCTGAAAATATGGAAACGTTTTATGTTCCCGATGGCGTTGGCGGAAGGTTCTCCGAGCTGTGCCCGGTCGGCCTTCTCGCGGCGGCTGTTTGCGGAATAGATATTGAGGAGCTTCTTGCGGGAGCGGCGTATATGGATGAGCTTTGCTCAGAGTCTGACTATTCAAAGAACATGGCGTATATGGCCGCGATATGCGAGTTTGAGGCGATGAAGAAAGGCTGCAATATAAGCGTTATGATGCCCTATGCGGATTCGCTTAAATACATAGCGGATTGGTACGCTCAGCTTTGGGCGGAAAGCCTCGGCAAACGTGCCGACAACAATGGTAATGTTGTGCATACCGGCCAAACGCCCGTAAAATCCCTCGGCGTAACGGATCAGCATTCCCAGGTGCAGCTTTATACCGAAGGCCCGTTCGATAAGGTAATAACGTTTATAGGCGTGGATAAATACAGAAGCGAAGTGAAAATACCGCATAGCTTTGATGAAATCGCCGATGTGGCGTTCCTCAGCGGCCATAGCTTCAATGAACTTATAAAGAGTGAGCAGACCGCGACGGAATATGCCGTAACTCGTTCAGGGCACATGAACAAAACCATAACCCTGCCCGAGGTTAATCCGTTCACCATAGGCGAGCTGCTCTATTTCTTCGAAATTCAAACGGCGTACGCGGGCGAACTGCTGAATATAAACGCGTTTGATCAGCCCGGCGTTGAAGAGGGCAAAAACGCGACCTATGCTCTGCTCGGCAAGCGTGGATATGATGAAAAGCGCCGCGAGCTTGAAGGCGCAAAGCAGAAGAAGGCAGAGTATATATTCTGATAAACATACTAAAAAACTGTGACCGCTTTGTAAACAGAGACAATAAGCCTTAACAAAGCGGTCGTTTTAGTGTAAAATCAAACTTGAATCCATTTGAAGCGGGAGGACGTATTTTATGCTCAAGCGCGTAACGGCGTTGATTATGGCAGTTCTTATGCTGTGCGTTTGCGGATGTGCGAACGAAAACGGTGATGAGAATGTCACAAACGCTGAAGAAACGACCGACGAACAACAGCTCGGCCAATCGGCTGAAAATACGGAAAACCCGCTTGATGCGCAGGATTCTTTTCCTATACTCGGACTTATAGTGGATGACGACGGAAGTGACGGCGCGAGGCTGACCATGTACGGCTTTTTGCGCATGGCCGAAACGCTTTGTTACGCGTCCAAAATATTCAGGGCGAAAGCCGGCGAAAGTGCCGTGGAAGCCGTCAACACCGCTTATGAAGAGGGAATAACGGCGCTGATGATCTATAGCCCTAATTCGGCAAATGACGAGGCCGTGAAAAAGGCAGTATCGCTTGGCATGGATGTGGTTGTGCCGTATCATGAGTGCAATGTTGAGGGTATAAAGGTAAATGTTGTCGCAGACCCGACTGAGTATTATGATGAGCTTGCGCGCGGTCTTGCCGGCAGAATGGAAGAGCGAAGCCTGAAATCCGGCCGCATTATGATTTACGGTAAGGATACATCCGAGGCTTACGATGCTTTTTGCGCATCTATAAAAGAGAATTATCCGCAGTTTGTCGTATGCGTGTTTGAGCGCACGGCGGCGGATGAAGAGGGAGCGATAGACGAGCTTGCCGACTTTATATTGAATAACAGGGATATAAAGGGAATATACGCCGTGGATGAGGATGCGGCTCCCATAGCCGTTAAGGCGAGAAGCCGCGCCCAAAAGCGCTTCAAAAATGAAGGCGCGCCCAGCCCCACTCCAACTCCTGAGGTTACGCCTGCCGCCTCGGCACAGCCTGAATATACTCCAAACCCCGCACTGCTCACGCAGATTATGATAACCGTTTTCGGAACCGGCTTAAGCGGGGAAAACTACGAGCTCTTCAGCGATAATGATATATACGCCCTGTGCATAGAGCCTTATTATGAGGCAGCGGCGCAGGGAACAATGATGATGGATAGAATTGTAAGGGGAGAAAGCACGGCAAGCACCGCGCGGGTAAACAGGCCCATAGTGCATAGCGATACGGCGGATAAATACATTGCCGTATATGAGGCCATGTTAGCGGCGTTCGCTACGGATACGGACGGAAATGTTTGATCTTAAACTGCTCAAAAGAATAGATTGGTTTACAATACTCTTGGTCGTGGGGCTTGTTCTCTTCGGTCTTATAAGCATTGCCAGCATTATGGCCTCTCCTTTCAGCGGAGAGGAAAGCTCTATAGGGGATTATACCGAAAAGCTGAACATGGTTTATGTGAATAAGCAGATTGTAAACTTTCTTGTGGGCGCGGCCGCTTTTTTGATTATTATAATATTTGATTATCAGCAGGTATTTAAGCCGCTGATAAAGTTTGCGTATATTGGCATAGCCGGTCTGTTGGTGCTGCTCATAGCGCTGGACAAAACGCAGCGCGGCGTATCCGGCTGGTTTGTTTTCGAGGCCATAGACCGCGCCATTCAGCCGGGCGAGCTTTGCAAAATATGCGTTATAATCGCTCTTTCAAAAATAGTGAGTGAGGATATGGATAAGCATGAGGGCAAGCTTAAAACATTTAAGTCTATCGCTTATGCCGCCGCGGTGTGTCTGGGACCAACGCTTCTTATAATGGTTCAGCCGGACTTTGGCACTGCGTTTGTTCTTTTGTGCATAATGGTAATGATATTCTTCGTTGCCAAAATATCATGGGGATATATAGGCGCCGCGGCTGCGGCCGTTGCCGCGGGACTGCCGCTTGCGTACTTCTTTGTCTTTAATGATGACCAAAAGGGCAGAATTACGGCCTTCCTGAACCCGGAGTCCGATCTTCAGGGAAGCGGCTATAACGTTATGCAGTCAAAAATCGCCATAGGTTCAGGCCGGCTTTACGGCAAAGGATATTTTTCGTCCGGAACCCTTGCTCAGCTTAGGTTCGTTCCGGAAAGGCATACAGACTTTATATTCGCGGGCATTGTTGAAGGCGTGGGTTTTATCGGCGGCACGATTCTGATAGTTGCATTCTTTGCCCTGATTTTCCGCTGGATTTGGATTGCCGTGCATTCAAAGGATTATTTCGGCATGTGCCTTGTCGCGGGCTGCGCCGGCATGCTTCTTGCGCACGTTTTTGAAAATATCGGCATGACAATAGGCCTTATGCCTGTTACCGGCATACCTCTGCCGTTTATAAGCTATGGCGGTTCAAACCTGCTTACGAATATGATAGCAGTCGGAATTGTTGAAAACGTTTGGATGCGGCGCCCGGAAAAGAAGTAGCTTATGGCGCTCTGAAAAGAGCGTCCGCAAGCACAAGCATACGCTTTTCATAGACGCATTTTGCCCTTGATGTATGGGCGAGATGCGTCTTTTTGTATGCAAGTTCAATATCATTAACGGGAGGGAAATAACACAGGAGTTGTCACTCCTCCCCAGACCGGTGACAACAGCAGCATGTTCCTTTGGATGGCTCTGCACCTTGTAAGCGGCGGCGCAGACGTGTGCGCGGTGACTTTTGCAAAACGGAAGAATACCAATGCCGAGTAACGGAACAAAATTCATATGATCTTCACAGGGCGGGCAGGTACAAACACCTGCCCGCCTTTTATACAAATATAACGGGAACAATATAACACGCAATTATATCATGATTTTTTGCCTAAATCAGGGCAAAAATTAAATTGATGCTTATTTGACAAATCTTTTTGGCGGTAATATAATTCAATATCTTTTGAAATTCGGGCCTTACGCCCTTGGTTTTATACGGAGGATATATGACTAAGTTTATTTTTGTTACCGGCGGTGTTGTGTCCGGCCTTGGCAAGGGCATAACCGCGGCAAGCCTGGGCAGGCTGCTTAAAATGCGCGGGCTGAAGGTTGCCGCGCAGAAGTTGGATCCTTACATAAATGTGGATCCCGGCACAATGAGCCCCTATCAGCACGGGGAAGTGTATGTTACGGAAGACGGCGCCGAAACGGATCTTGACCTTGGCCACTACGAGCGCTTTATAGACGAAAACCTTAACAAATACTCAAATCTTACTACCGGCAAGGTTTATTGGAATGTGCTTAACAAAGAAAGGCGAGGGGAGTATCTCGGCTCAACTGTCCAGGTCATTCCGCATATAACCAACGAAATAAAGGATTTTGTTTATCGTGTTGCGAAGGAAACCGACGCGGATGTCGTTATTACCGAAATCGGCGGAACAATAGGCGATATAGAGTCTCAGCCGTTTATAGAGGCCGCAAGGCAAATATCCCTTGAGGTCGGCAGGGAAAACAGCCTGTTTATTCATGTAACGCTTGTGCCGTTCCTGCGCGGAAGCGATGAGCATAAGTCTAAGCCCACCCAGCATTCCGTTAAGGAGCTTCAGGGAATGGGCGTGAATCCCAACATAATCGTGCTTAGGTGCGATGAGCCGCTCGAGGATTCCATATTCAAAAAAATATCCATGTTCTGCAATGTTAAGCCGGATTGCGTTATAGAGAATATAACATTGCCATGCCTGTATGAAGCTCCGCTGATGCTTGAAAAAGCCAATTTTTCATCCGTGGTTTGCAGAGAGCTTGGCATAAACGCGCCTGAGGCGGATTTGAGCGAATGGAGCGAAATGGTTGAAAGAATACACTCTCGCAAAAAGAATACGGATATAGCCCTTGTCGGAAAATATGTGCAGCTTCACGACGCATATCTTTCCGTTGCCGAGGCATTAAGGCACGCCGGATATGATCTTGATTCGGATATTACAATACATTGGATAGATTCCGAAACCATAAATGCGGAAAACGTGTCGCAGGTGCTTGGCGATATGGACGGAATAATAGTTCCCGGCGGATTCGGTTCGCGCGGAATAGACGGCATGATACTTGCCGCCAAATTTGCCCGCGAAAACCATGTGCCGTATTTTGGAATATGCCTGGGTATGCAGATAGCCGTTATAGAATACGCGCGCAATGTTGCCGGCATAGCTGATGCCGACTCCGGCGAGTTTAACGAGCTTTGCCAAAATAAGGTTATAGACTTTATGCCGGGCCAGAGCGACAGCATAGATAAGGGCGGCACGCTCAGGCTTGGCGCCTATCCGTGCATGATAAAGAGCGGCACCGTTATGGAGCGTTGCTACGGCAAGGCTACCATATTTGAACGCCATCGCCATCGCTATGAATTCAATAACGATTATCGCGATGTTCTTACGTCCGCGGGTCTTACTCTTTCGGGCCTGTCGCCGGACGGAAAGCTTGTTGAAACGGTAGAGCTTACAGACAGGCCTTTTTACGTTGGCGTGCAGTACCATCCGGAGTTCAAATCACGCCCAAATAAAGCGCATCCGCTGTTTCGCGGCTTTGTAAAGGCGGCGCTTGAGCGCAGGGAAAGCAAGTAATAGACTAAAAATCAGGAAATAATAAAGCCCCCGTAATGGCAATACGGAGGCTTTTGTTTAGAGAAGAAATGAAATTAATTATTGGTCACTGCCTGTATCTATTTCGTATGTAACGGATACGCTGGCGCTTATTTCCAATTCGCCGGTGCTTACGCTTACGGATTCAGCTGCCGAGGCGGTGTCGTATGCAAGCGAGTTCGCTTCGTCTGCGTATACGTTTGGTGTGTAGCTCGCGCTGGTCTCATCTATGCTTATCGGCACGGCCTTGATGGTTACTCCGAGCGCTTCGGCTACCGCTTCGGCCTTTGCCTGCGCGTCGGATACGGCGGCCTTCAATGCCTGCTGATAAGCGCCTGAACTGTCCGAAACGGAGAAACTCAGCGAGTATGTGCCGGTAGCGCCGGCGGCTATGGCATCGCTCAGCACTTGGCCAACGCTGTCAATATCCCTTATGGTGACCGAAACAGAATTGTTCATGGTGTAGCTTACAACCACGGCGGGGGACTTATCGTAATCGTAGTTTTCGTAAAGCGAAATATTTTCGGTGGCAATGTCCGCTTCATCAATTCCGTCAGCCTTCAGCGCTTCCAATACGGCTTCCGTAGTTGTGGAGTTTTCGGACTGAGCGGCGGCCGGATCCTCGTTGGTTGTTTTTACCTGTATGGTTACCGTTGCTATATCCGGCGTGAGCGTGGCAAGGCCGGATCCGCTTACGCTTATTACGGATGCTTTGCCGCCGTCATCCTGGTTTATGGTTACCTCCGGGCTGATTACCTGCGGTGTATAGCTTGTGGCGCTCTGGGAGCCGGTTTTGCAGCCGGTGAGCATAACGGCGGCTAAGCAAACGCACGGAATTAATGCTGCGTATTTTTTATTCATTCTTGGTTTCTTCCTCCTTAGGAACGGTGTTCTTTTTCTTGCCGCGCTTTTTTGTCGCGGCTCGAACAATTATCACTATCAGCGCAACCACTATTGCCACGATGACTATCACGGGCAGGCTCGATACAAACCATACAAAGAAGTTAACGAAGAATACCCCTACGCCGTTCAGCGTGTTAGTAAAGCCCTCGCTTATTCTCTCGGCGGTAGTTTGCTCGTTGGCGGGTCCGGTTATGGCGTTGCGCTCGTTGATGAAAAGATAAACGGTGGTGTAGTCTATAAGCGCGTCGTAGCGCTTAAGCGTGCCGGTAAGGGATTCAATCTCCAGCATAACCTCGCTTATCCTGTTCTCAAGCTCTATTATATCAGATAGATTGTCTGTTTCAACCATAATCGCGCGCAGCCTTTCAAGCTGCTCCTGCAGCACGGCAAGCCTAGTGTCGGCATCATAGTATTCATCGGTGATGTCGTCCGTATAATCGCGAATATAGTTTATTTTGCCAAGCGTTTTTACGCCGCTTATAAAATCGCTTGCCTTTTCGGCCGGAATACGGATTGTCATTTCCAGGTATCTGCCCGCGTCGCCATACGCTTCGGGCTTTGATCCGCTAAGGCTTGATTCCAGCACATATCCGCCGAACTCACTTATTCTGGCGTTTATGTAGACCGTGTCGTCATCAAAAGCGCTTGTGGTCAGGCTTATATCGTAATTCCTTATTATCTTTCGTCCGGCGTACATGTCTTCGGATGATTCGGCGGTGCTCGTTGAATGGGTGTACGCATTGTAACTTAAAGATACATCGGAATCGCTTGCTACGGCAGCGGAGGTGTAATCCTCAATGTATTCTTCCCCAACTTCCTGACCGGCAGTATATGAAATACTTGCGTCTGTCGCCATGTAAGAATCATAGCTTGACGAACGGCCGCTGCACCCCGCGAATGCAAGGCAAAGCATAAGCGCCGTGGAAATAACTGCGAGAAGCTTTTTATATCGGTTCATTCTGTGTACCCTCCTTAAGTAGTGCCTTTGTAAATATAACGCGCGAATGCGGCAAAAGGTTGCAATTACGGAATAATTGTATTATATATGCTTGTTCGGGCAGGAAAACGTGCGCAAATCGGCGAATATAAGCCTGAAAATTGCCGTAATGCTTTATTTTTTGAATATTGCTGTGATATAATAACCAAAAGCGTCCTTAGGGAGGATACATCATGAAGTGCAGATATTGCCACGGAACCGAAAGCAAGGTTGTAGACTCTAGGCCTACAGATGACGGCACAAGCATTCGCAGGCGCAGAGAATGCATGACTTGCGGCCGCCGCTTTACCACCTATGAAAAAATAGAAGAAATTCCGATCATGGTTATAAAAAAAGACGGTCGCCGCGAAGCTTTCGACAGCGAGAAGGTGCTTATGGGCATTCGCAAGGCCTGTGAGAAGCGCCCTGTAAGCGCGGCCCAGATGGATAAGCTGGTGGAGGAGGTTGTGAGGGAAGTGAACAACACCCTTGAGCAGGAAGTTACAAGCAACTATGTCGGCGAGCTTGTAATGCGCGGTCTAAAGGACCTGGACGAGGTCGCGTATGTTCGTTTCGCTTCCGTATACAGGCAGTTTAAGGATATAAACACGTTTATGGAAGAACTCAAACTTCTTTTGAACGATAAATGCGAATGATGGATAGATACGAATACCTTTCCGCGTACCAAAGAATGAATCGAGGCTGCCTGTATGAAGAAAACGCGGGTATAGGCTTTTTCCGCGCTAAGCAGCTGAAGAATATGCCTGGCGTTGAGCATGGGTTTACGTCAAGGCAGGGAGGAGTAAGCCCCAAACCATGCGATTCACTCCATTTGAATTTCAAAAAGCCGCATGATCTTGCTCTCGTCAAAGAAAATTTCTCCCGCTTCGCTTCCGCCGCCGGGATAGATTATCAAAGCATGGTTGTTGTAAGCTATGAGCACGGCACAAATGTGCTTAAGCTTGATTCAAAAGACGCGGGCCGCGGCTTTGATAAAGAGCCGCTTGATAATTGCGACGGTATAATTACCGATTCACCCACTCTTACCCTTATAACCAATCATGCCGATTGCGGCGCTTTCTTTATATTCGATCCTGTTAAAAAAGCGGTTGGCCTTGCCCATTCCGGCTGGAAGGGTACGCTCGGGGGCATCGGCGCGAATGTTGTAAAGCTTATGCGGCAGTGCTACGGATCAAACCCCAATGATATGATAGCTTCCACAGGCCCTGCGATTTGCAAAAATTGCTACGAGGTGGACGAGCCGCTTGCTCAAAGGTTTGATGATCGCTTTGGCCGTGGCGTATGCACGCGGCCCGGCAGGGAGGGTCACGCATGGCTTGATCTTGAGGCCGCGCAGGCGATACAGCTTGTCGAGGCGGGGCTAAAATGCGAAAACATAACGCTTATGGAAAAGTGTACGTTCGAAGATGAAGAGCATCTTTTTTCGCATAGGCGCGATACACCGCGCTTTGGAGGAACCGGAGATATGGCAGCATATATACGCATCGTGGCAGAAGACGCATAAAAAGAAAAATATATGTGAATTGCCCGATAACTCGGGCATGTGATGCTTTTCATAAGCATCGTAATCTGATATAATATCGAAAAAGATAAATAAGGAGGGCATATTATGGCAGCAGAAAATGAGATTACGCGTGAGCTGAACGAGGTACAGGGCGGCAAAATAAGCTTTGCGCCGGACGTGATAGCAACTATAGCAAGCCTTGCCGCAACCGAGGTTGAAGGCGTAGAGGGTATGGCCGGCGGAGTTGTTGAAGGCATTACCGGCATGATAAGCAACAAAAAGAGCCTGACCAAGGGCGTTAAGGTTGATGTGGCCGATGAGCAGGTTTCCATCGATGTAAACGTCATCATCAAGTATGGCTACAAGCTGCACGAGGTATGCGCAAATATACAGAACGGTGCCAAGAACGCGATAGAGACCATGACCGGCCTTAAGGTGAGCGCTGTAAACGTATTTGTTTCATCCATTAGCTTTGAAAAGGCGAAGAAACAGGTTGTACAGTCTGCGGCAGATGCCGAGCAGACCACGGAAGAATAAAACAAAGCACAGTAATTGATTACGCCGCCGCGTATACGGCGGCGTATATTAGGAGTGACGAAATGAGATTTAATTTTTTTGACAAATTCCTGCTCGTGCTGCTGCTTTTGTGCGTAATAGCGCTGAGCGCGCTCTGCGTGGCGGTGGCTATGGGCTTCGTTTCGTATGAAATGATAGTTATGCCGATTAAAATCGTTACTAACGGTCTTATTGTAAATAAGCTTATACTCGGCGCGATAGGCGTTGTCCTGCTTGCTGTAGCGTTAAGGCTGTTTGTGGCTATGGGCAAAAAGCGTACCACGAAGGGGGCTGCTGCTCCCATGCCCACGTCTACAATGGTCATGAGCGGCGATAACGGCTCTGCATATATAACAATCGCTGCAATAGATTCATTGGTGCAGAGGCATTGTCGCGCCAACGCAAAGGTTAAGGAATGCGAGTCGGCAGTATTGCCGGCAAGCGATCCTACCTCCGGCATAAGCATAAAGCTTAGGCTTGGTGTTTCACCGGATGCGGTAATACCGGAGCTTAGCGCCAATCTTCAAAAAAGCCTTAAAGAGTATATTGAGTCGCTTTGCGGCGTTGCCGTGAACGCCATCGATATTCTTATCGTGCCTGTACAGCAAAAAAGCATATAAGGAGCACGCTATATGAATTTCATGGAATTCTGGCTTAAATATAAGTGGCGCATACTTAGCGTGCTGTTCGCAATAGTTCTTGCGGCGTTTCTCTTTACCATAGGTTTTTGGAAAACCTTACTGCTTTTCGTGCTGGTCGGTATCGCTTTCTTTATAGGCTCGCTGCTTGATGAGGGCGGGCGCGCAAGGGTGAGCGAATTTTTCCGTTCCATCTTTAAAAGCGACAAGTAACGCGGTATAATTATTCATAAACATACACAAAGGAAGATATCACATGAGCAGAAAAACCGCCCGTGAAGTGGCGATGAAGTTGGCGTTCGCGCGTCTGTTCGGCGGCGAAGATACCTACGAGGCCATATTGGAAAAGTCGGGCATAAACGAGAAGCCTACCGAAGACGATATGAGCTATTCGGATCAGGTTATTCGCGGCATTGAAGAGCACGGCACGGAGCTTGATGAGAAAATAGCGGAGCTTGCGATAGGCTGGAGCATAGATCGTATGCCGAGAGTGGACCTGTCCATATTGCGCGTAGCTATCTACGAAATGCTGTATATGGACGCGATTCCATCAAGTGTATCGATAAACGAAGCGGTAGAGCTTGCGAAGCGCTTCGGAGGAGAGAAGAGCTCTTCGTATATAAACGGTATGCTGGGCACGCTTGCCAAGCAAACCGACAAGGAATAATAACTTGAACGCGCAGTATATTGGCATAGACACAAGCTGTTATACAACATCCGCCGCATGCGTGGAAAATGGGAGCATCGTTTCTGATAAAAGGACGATGCTCCGCGTTGCGTCCGGGGAAAGAGGACTTAGGCAGAGCGACGGCGTTTTTCAGCACGTAAGAAACCTTGCCGAAATAATGCCAAACCTTTTGTCGGATTCCGACAGGGCCTCGATTAAGGCGGTTGCGGTAAGCACCCGCCCCAGACCTGAACGGGATTCGTATATGCCTGTGTTCCTTGCCGGCAAAACTGCCGCGATAACGCTTGCCAACGCCCTTGGTGTAAGGCTTATTGAGTTAAGCCATCAGCAGGGGCATATAAGGGCCGCCTTATATGGTAATGAGAGCCTTATCGGAAAACGCTTCCTTGGCATGCATATATCCGGCGGCACAACCGAAATATTTACCGTAAGCGAAAATCTTGGGATAACATTGATAGGTGGCTGCGGTGATCTTCACGCGGGCCAGCTTGTAGACAGGGTTGGCGTAAGCCTCGGTATGGATTTCCCAAGCGGAAAATATATGGAGACGCTTGCCTCCGGCTTAAAGGAAGAGCCTGCGGTGCGCCTGCCTATATGGGTGCGCGGCACAAAGTGCTCGTTTTCCGGTACCGAAAGCGCGGCGCAAAGGTTGATAGAGCAGCATGCGGACAGCGCGCAGATAGCGTATGCCGTATATGATGCTATGGCGCGCACGTTCCATAAGCTTATCGTAAACGCTGCGGACGAAACCGGGCTTGACTGCGTGCTTATCGCGGGCGGCGTTGCATCAAGCGGCCTTTTAAGGCACCTGCTTGCCGAAAGAATGGCCAAGCGCGGCCATGTTGACATACGCTTTGGCGAAGGAAAGCTTTCAAGCGATAACGCGGTAGGCATTGCCCTTTTGTGCGAGGATATATGCGCGGGGAGAATTGAAGCATGACGGAAGGGTATATATTAAGCGTTACGCAGCTTAATGAATATGTCAATACGCTGATAAGAAACGATGTGCTGCTCGGGTCCGTGTCAATTCGCGGCGAAATAAGCGGTCTTAAGCGCCATACTTCCGGGCATGTCTATTTTTCGCTTAAGGATGACTCAGCTCTTGTCAGATGCGTTATGTTCAGGCAAAACGCCATATCGATGCCTGCGGGCATTACTGACGGCATGCAGGTTGTTGTTTCCGGCTACGCGTCAATATATACTAAAGACGGTCAATTTCAGTTTTATGTAAAATCGATGAGCCGCGAGGGTGAGGGAGAGCTTTACAGGCGCTTTCTTATGCTTAAAACAAGGCTTGCGGCGCAAGGACTTTTTGATGAAAGCCATAAGAAGCCAATACCCGTGCTTCCCAAATGTGTGGGAGTTGTAACATCAAAAACCGGAGCGGCGCTGCAGGACATAATAAATATTATTCGCAGGCGATTCCCTATGATGGATATACTTGTTTCGCCTGCCGCGGTACAGGGTATCGATGCCGCCAAGGAAATAGCGGACGCGATTAAGCTTATTGATTCAAGCGGCAAGGCGGATGTTTTGATTGTCGGCCGCGGCGGAGGAAGCATAGAGGACCTTTGGGCATTTAACGAAGAAATTGTAGCCCGCGCGATATACGAGTGCAAAACTCCCATTATAAGTGCTGTAGGGCATGAAACGGATTTTACCATAGCCGATTTCGCGGCGGATCTTCGCGCGCCAACGCCAAGCGCGGCGGCGGAACTGTGCGTGCCGGAGTATGAGGCTCTGAGCGAGTCGCTTGAGTATTTGTCCGAAAGGATACTTTCGCTCTGTGCGGATAGAATAGAGCGGGAAGAGAAGAACATAGCGATGCTTGAGCAGGGGACAGCGCGCAATGCCTGTGCGCAGGAACTAAGCCTAAAAGAGGCTGAGCTTAACTCGCTTATGGTGGGTATTTCGGCCGCTGTGCGGCAAAGCGTGAGCGGAGCCGAGCATATGCTGGCGCTGAATTCTGCAAGGCTTGATTCATTGGCCCCGTCGCGTACGCTTGAACGCGGCTACGCCATAGTCAAAAGGGGAAAGAAATATGTTTCGTCGGTTAATAACTTAACTGCCGGAGATGAAATAGAAATTTTGCTTAGCGACGGCACGGCGGGAGCGAATGTTACCTTTGCCGGGGAGGAAGGAAAATAATGGCGAAAAAGTCAGAAACTTACGAAAACATGACCGAAAGGCTGCAGCAGATAGCGGATAAGCTTTCGGATGGGAATCTGCCGCTTGAAGAAATGATAAAGCTTTATGAAGAGGGCGCGAAGCTTGCCTCAAAGTGCCGTGAAATGCTTGAAGGGTATAAAGCACGGCTGGACATTATAGAAAAGCAGAACGATGAAAAAGACGATGAGTGACAAGGAACGCATCGAAGGAATAGAAATCGCGCTTAAAGCGTATGTTGAAAACTGCGGGGCACCTGAAAAGCTGAAGCAGTCAATGGCATACAGTCTGCTTGCCGGCGGTAAGCGCCTAAGACCCGTGCTTTGCCTTAAAACCGCGGGTATGCTAGGCGGCAGCGAGGAGGACGCAATGCCAGTCGCGTGCGCCCTTGAGATGATACATACCTATTCACTTATACATGATGATTTGCCATGCATGGATAATGACGATATGCGGCGCGGCAGGCCGTCGAATCATGTTGTGTTCGGAGAATCCGGTGCTATGCTTGCGGGAGACGGGCTTTTAAGTCTTGCGTTTGAAACTATGCTAAACGCGGGGCTTGATGTTGTGAAACGCGCGCCGCGTTACTATGAGGCGTGCGCGGAGGTTGCTCGCGGCGCCGGAGTAAGCGGTATGGTTGCGGGCCAAACGCTTGATCTTGATATGACGGGGAAAACCGGTGATCTTGCCATGCTTGAGGCGATACAGTCGCGAAAAACCGGCGCTATGATAGAAGCCGCCCTTGCTTCCGGCGCTATAATTGCGAACGCGAATGAAACAGAGCTTTCGGCGATAAGGCGATACGCGAAAAGCTTCGGCAGACTCTTTCAAATTACGGATGACCTTTTGGATGTTGTAGGTTCTAACGAGGCTATGGGTAAAACCCTCGGCAAGGACGCCGCGGAGGATAAGCTTACGGCGGTTACGCTATTAGGCCTTGACGGGGCGAAAAAGTATGCCGCCGGCACGGCGGAAGAAGCAAGGCTTGCGCTCAGCATATTCGGAGATCGTGCAGGGTGGATGAACGCACTTATAGACTCCACTCTGAGCAGAAATAAATAGTAAGCGTATTAAGCGCGGCTGTAGGTTAAACGCAACCGTGGCGGAATGATACGCCGCTAATGATGAAAGGCAGACTGGGATGGCGGAATACCCCATTATAAACAAAATACATTCTAGCGCCGATTACCGCTCGTTATCCGCAGAGGAACTAAAAAAACTCCCTGCGGAAATACGTGCTTTTTTGGTAGAAAAGGTTTCTAAAAATGGCGGGCATCTCGCCTCAAACCTTGGAGTGGTGGAACTTACAATGGCGCTGCACAGCGCTTTTTACGCTCCCGAGGACAGAATAATATTCGACGTTGGCCATCAGGCCTATGTTCATAAAATACTTTCCGGCAGGGCGGATCAGTTTGATACGCTAAGAAAGATGGCCGGTCTCAGCGGGTTTCCCAAACGCGCTGAAAGCGAATGCGATCCGTTTGAAACAGGTCACGCCAGCACGTCCGTATCGGCCGCTATAGGCATACTGCGTGCGGATAAAATCCTCGGCAGGGATAGAAACGTTGTTGCTGTTATAGGAGACGGCGCCCTTTCCGGCGGCATGTGCTTTGAGGCGCTTAATGATGCCGGCCAAAGCGGTTTGCCGCTGATAGTTCTTATAAATGATAACGCTATGTCCATATCCAGAAACGTGGGCGCGCTTAGCAAGCATCTTTATAGGATCCGTTCAAGCAGGTCGTATCGGCGTTTCAAAACAAATTTTTCGGAAAAGCTTAAGCGCATTCCGCTTGTAGGCGAAAAGCTTTTCTCCGTGCTGCAAAGAGTAAAGAACAGGATAAAGTATTTTCTTATTCCGAATGTACTCTTTGAGGAAATGGGCTTTATATACTTAGGACCAGTGGATGGGCATAATGTAAAGGACATGACAAGTGTGCTTGAACGCGCCAAGGAGCTTAAAGAGCCGGTAGTGATTCACGCGCTTACCATAAAAGGGAGAGGATACAGCTTTGCCGAAAATGATCCCGAGCGCTTTCACGGTATAAGCAGCTTTGATGCCCAAACCGGAAAGGTAAACAAAAAGAGCTCAGAAAAAAGCAATTCGGCTGTGTTTGGCGAAGAGCTCTGTAAGTTAGCCGAAAATGATAAAAGAATAGCCGCTATAACCGCCGCTATGCCGTCCGGTACAGGGCTTAGTGAATTCTCGCGCCTTTATCCTGAAAGATTTTTTGATGTCGGAATAGCGGAGGAGCATGCGGTGACAATGGCGGCCGGCATGGCAAGCGCCGGCATGCGCCCCGTTGTAGCGATATACTCAACCTTTTTGCAGCGCGCTTACGACCAGATAATACATGATGTTTGTCTGCAGGGGCTGAATGTGTGCTTCGCGATTGACAGGGCCGGTCTTGTGGGCGAGGATGGCGAAACGCACCAGGGCATATACGATATAGCGTTCCTCATCAATCTGTACGGAGTGAAGATAATGGCGCCGTCAAGCAGGCAGGAACTGAAAGAAATGCTCAGCATGGCGCTCACGCTTGACGGGCCGTGTGCCATAAGGTACAATCGCGGCTCATTGCCGGATAAACCTGTTGAAAAGCCGATAGAGTTCGGCAAATGGGAGGAAATTAAGCCCATTTCATCCGTTACGATTATAGCTGAAGGCCGCCTTGTGCAAACGGCGATCAATGCTTCAAACGGAACTGATGCGGGCGTGATAAACGCGCGGTTTATAAAGCCCATGGATGATGAAATGCTTGAAAGAGTAGCCAACACATGCCGCAATGTGATAACATTGGAAGATGGAATAAAGCATGGTGGCATGGGCAGCGCGATAAAGGAGCGCCTTGCGGGCAGAGTAAACGTGATTGTGCTTGGCGTAAGCGAAAAGCCGGTAACACACGCAAGCATAGCCGAGCAGGACGAGCTTAACGGCATATCGGAAGAAGCCGTGCGTAAGCTTATTATAAAGATTATTCAAGGGGACGATGTATGAAAGGTACGCGGGCAGATGTAAGGCTTGTTGAGCTTGGCTTGTGCCAAAGCCGTGAAAAAGCCCGTTCACTTATAATGAGCGGGGCGGTATATATAAATGAGGTTCGCGTGGAAAAGGCGGGGGACAACGTGCCGGAAGATTGTGTGCTTACGGTGCGCGAAAATCCCAATCCGTTCGTAAGCCGCGGCGGACTTAAGCTGCAAAAAGCCGTAGATAAATACAATATAGAGCTAAATGGATTGGTCGCTATGGATGTGGGCGCGTCTACCGGCGGGTTTACGGATTGCATGCTTCAGCACGGCGCCAGAAAGGTATACTCCATAGATGTCGGCTATGGCCAGCTTGATTGGCGTTTAAGAAACGATGAGCGCGTTAAGGTTATGGAGCGCACGAATGCCCGCAATATGGAGCCTGATTGGTTTGATGAAACGGTTGAGTTCGCCTCAATGGACGTTTCGTTTATATCAATTAAGCTGATATTGCCCGCGATTTATAATTGCCTTAAGCATAATTCACAATCTGTAATACTTGTAAAGCCTCAGTTTGAGGCAGGTAAGGGCAAAGTAGGCAAAAACGGGGTTGTAAGGGAAGAGTCTACCCATAAAGAAGTGTTGCTTTCGTGTATGCTGTTCGCTCAGTCGTTGGGATTTGAAATTGAGCACGTTGACTATTCTCCCATAACGGGACCGAAGGGAAATATAGAATTTCTTATGGTCCTTCGTAAGCGCGGGGATGAGACGAATATGATTATGCAGGATCAGGCGGCTGAAATTGCGCAAAATGTTGTGGCGACAGCCCACTCAGATGAATTTATTACATAAAATTGCATAATTAACACTTGTATAATTGGTTGTTTATAATGTATAATACCAATCAGTAGATTTCGGAGTGTATATGAATTCTGGTATCAAACTTGCATTTTTCACAAATCCGGAACGGGAAACCGCAGTAAATGGCCTTCAAGATGCCGTAAGAATGGCAAAGCGCTTGGGGTGTAAATGCTATATAGACAAAGATTTGGAAAATTCCGGCCTTGAAGGTGTTGAAAGGCTGGAGGATAATAGACCCGACTTCGTTCTCGCGTTCGGCGGGGATGGAACAATACTCCGCGCGGCCGGTGAGGCCAGGCAGTATTCGGCTCCAATACTTGGCGTAAACTTCGGGCGAATAGGCTTTTTGAGCGAAATCGATCCGCATGGATTTGAAAAAGGACTGAATCGACTGATCGCGGGTGAATACACATTAGATCGTCGAACCATGCTTACCTGCACCGTTAACGGCGGCGATCCGCATTATTTCCTTAATGATTTGCTGCTTTATAAGCGAACGTTTTCGGGTGTTGCGGAAATATCGATTGATGTTGACGGGCTCAGTGCCGGCTCTGTTATATGCGATGGTGTTATAGCAAGCACTTCAACCGGCGCTACGGGCTATTCAATTTCCGCCGGCGGTCCGGTGATTGCTCCCGGGCTTGACGCACTTATAATAACTCCAATTTGTCCGCATACGCTTACGTCCCGCCCGATAGTGGCTCCGGCAGGCGTAAAGGCAAGCTTTTCGATGAAAACGGAAGGATGCCTTTCTGTGGACGGTATTTATACATCAGATATCAGCACCGTTGATACCATAACGGTATCGGACGAAAAAATCGCTGTCGATTTTGTCCGCTTTGGCAGGCAGAATATATATGAACTGATAAGACAAAGGCTTTCATAGCTCTTAACCGGTCGGACCATAGATCCGGGCTGCGTATGGGGAGCATAAAACGCTTGGAGGGTATAAGAATGAAATCTGAGAGGCATGCGTTAATACTCAACCTGATTGAAAAGGAGAATGTGGAAACGCAGGAAGAGCTTGCTGTATTGCTGAAAAAGAGAGGAGTATCGGTTACTCAGGCTACAGTGTCAAGAGACATTAAGGAGCTGAGGCTTATAAAGGTACTTTGCGAAAACGGCGGCTATAAATACGCTACCGTGGACAAGGCCGAGGCCGGAATGAAGGAGCGGTTTGTCAGAATATTCTCCGATTCGGTTATAAACATAACCTCCTCAGGAAATATCGTTATTCTTAAAACTCTGTCCGGGTCTGCAAATGCGGCGGCGGAGGCTGTGGATTCCATGCACTGGGATGACATAGCCGGTACCATGGCAGGCGATAACACGATTTTTATCGTGGCCAGGAACGAAAAGGTTGTGCCGGAGATTGTTGAAAGGCTCGGCTTGATGATAAGAAAATAAGGTAAAGGGCAAAATGCTTCAGAGTTTGTACTTGGAAAATATTGCGCTCATTGAGAAGCTGGGGATTGAGCTTTTCCCCGGCTTCAATGTTTTGACGGGAGAAACGGGCGCAGGTAAATCGATAATAATCGATGCCGTTAACTTTGTGCTTGGCGAGCGTACAAGCCGCGATCTTATAAGAAACGGAGCCACAAAGGCAAAGGTCGATGCCGTGTTCAGCCTGAATGAAGGCGACCGAGTTTACGAAGCGCTCGACAAACTTGGCATTGAGGCCGAAAATGAAATAATCCTTTCCCGAGAGCTTTCTGCTTCGGGGCGCAATTTGTGCCGTATAAACGGTACGCTTGTGCCTGTTGCCATGCTAAAAAGCGTATCCGACACACTTGTTGATATTCATGGCCAGCATGAGCACCAGGCTTTGCTTGATCCGGAAAACCATATCGGTTACCTGGATGCATTCTGCCACATGGATTCATTTCCGTTGATTGAAAAAATAGACGCTCTTGTTTCTGAATACGGTGCGCTTACGCTAAAGCGCAATTCCGGCTTTTCATCGGAAAGCGAGCGTGAACGCGAAATGGATATGCTGCGCTATCAGATAGACGAAATTTCGTCCGCCGGGCTTGAAGCAGATGAAGAGGAAAAGCTTAACGCTGAAAAGAACGTTTTGCTGAATGCGGAGCGTATACGTACAGCCCTTGAGTCCGCGCATGCGGCGCTGAGCGGCGGGGAAGACGGCAGTGCCTTAAGCCTTATAAATGAAGCAAGGCGCAGTCTTAAGGATATAGCGGCACTGAACGGCGAATACGAAGAATTTGCCAACCGCCTGGAAGAACTTTACTATACAGCAGAGGATATAAGCTTCTCAATTCGCGATTCAAGCGAAAATGTGGATATGAATATGCAGCGGCTTGAGGAGATTGAGCAGCGGCTTAAACTTATATCCGACCTTAAACGAAAATACGGCCGCTCGGCCGAAGAAGTAATAAACTTTGGCATAGAGGCTCAGAATAGGCTTAATGAGCTTGAAAACGCCGAAGCTTTGGCGGCAGAGATGGATAAAAAGCTTAATAAGCTTAAAGAAGAATACAATGCCTGGGCAGATAAGCTTTCATCCGTAAGGAGAAACGCTTGCGAGAAGCTTAAACAAAGCGTACTTAACGAGCTTTGTGATCTTGGTATGAGCAAGGCTAAATTCGATGTTTCGCTTGCGGATCAATCAAGCGGAGAGCCCAGAAAAAACGGGCGCGAAACGGCCGAATTTATGCTGAGCGCGAACCCGGGAGAACCGCTGAAGCCTCTTGAAAAGGTAGCTTCCGGCGGTGAGCTTAGCCGCATAATGCTTTGCTTCAAAACCATATTTGCCGATAACGACCGCATCCCAACGCTTATATTCGATGAAATCGATACGGGCATAAGCGGCCGTACTGCCGCGGTTGTCGGCGAAAAGATGCTTGGCATAGCAAAAAAACATCAGGTTATATGCGTAACGCACCTGGCTCAGATAGCCGCCCTTGCGGATGCGCATTTGATGGTGCGTAAGTATGATAACGGCGAGAATACGTTTGTTGAAACCCGCCAGCTGAATGAAGAAGAGAAAATATCTCGCATAGCAAATATGATGGATGGTGAAAGTGATTCCCCGTCCGCTGTTTTGCACGCGAAGGAGCTTATAGCAAGAGCCGAAAAGATAAAAGGCGGCAAGGTCGAATAAACTTTGCCCCTGTGCTGTTTATCCCGGGCTTGCAGAGTTGTATAATGTATATCCGGCATGGCATAAGAATTGTATGCCTTAAAATCGGCAGGTTAGAGAGGTGTATAAAGTGAAAAAGAGAGCAACTATAGTGGTACTTGACAGCGTGGGCATAGGCTCATTGCCTGATGCGGCGCAGTTTGGCGACGAAGGCGCGCATACGCTCGGCCATATTTTCGAACATACACACATGAAAATAGACAATATGCTTGCACTCGGCCTTGGCAATATAGAGGGATCCAATCTTCCGGCTGTGCAGTCTCCCGCGGGATGCTACGGCAAAGGAATGGAAAAAACGAAAGCGAAGGATACAACAAGCGGTCATTGGGAAATGGCCGGTGTAATAATGGATCCTCCGTTCAGAACATATCCGAACGGGTTTCCAAAGCATATAATTGATGAATTCGAGCGCAGAACAGGCCGCGGAACGCTTGGAAATATTGTAGCCTCCGGTACGGAGATTATCCAGGTGCTTGGCGATGAGCATGTTAAAACCGGTAAGCTTATAGTATACACTTCCGCAGACAGCGTTTTCCAGGTAGCCGCGCATGAGGATGTGGTACCTTTGGAAGAACTTTATAATTGCTGCCGTATTGCTCGCGAAATTCTTATTGGCGATGAGCTTGTGGGCAGGGTTATAGCGAGGCCGTTTATAGGCGGGAACGGAAAATATACCAGAACCGAAAACAGAAAGGATTATGCCGTTCCTCCTATAAGCGAAACAATACTCGATTCGCTTACCGCGTCAGGACTTGTTACCGCCGGTGTGGGAAAAATAGAGGATATATTCTGCAAACGAGGCTTGAGCCTTATTAATCATACCAAGAACAATCACGACGGGATTGAGGCCACTATTGATTTCCTGAAGGACGGCAGGGCGGACTTTATATTCACTAATCTTGTGGATTTCGATATGCTTTACGGCCATAGGAACAATATACAGGGATACGCCGAGGCTTTGGAATACTTTGATAAGCGCTTGCCGGACATAATGGCGAACATGCATGAAGAGGATCTTCTCATCATAACGGCTGACCACGGGTGTGACCCTGCATATCCCGGAACCGATCATACGCGGGAATATATTCCTATTGTGGTATGGGGTCCGGGTATGAAACGCGGGGTTAATATAGGAATAAGAAACACATTTGCCGATTTGGGCAGCACGGTTGTTGATTACCTTACCGGCAAGCCTTTCAAAGTCGGCGAATCATTCCTTGATAAGGTAAAATAAGCGCCTAAAAGCTTGCTTTCTGTGGTCATGGCGGCTTGAAAAAGCAAAAACTGTATGATATAATGCCGAAAGTATTTGGCAATGACGGAGCAAAGCGGCCTGCCGTTGCCTCAGAGAGGGCTGCATAAGCTGTGAGCAGCCTGCAAAGATTGGCCGCATAAAGTTCTCTCCCGAGCCGCGCCGGGGAATCCGCAAATGCAGTTTGCGGTGCGTAGTCGGCGCCGGGTAAGCCCGTTACAGCGATAAAGGCCTCGTGACAGCGGGGCGAATAAGGGTGGTACCACGAGCGCGCCTTCGTCCCTAAAGACGAGGCGCGTATTAGTTTTTTCAGGAGGTTTTATCCAAAATGAATGAGGCACTGGAAAAGATAAGGCAGGAAGCGCTTGCCCGCCTTCAGGAAGTGCGCGAAGAAAAGGAACTTGAGGAGCTTAATTCTTCCGTTCTCGGCAGAAGCGGCTCACTTACCGGAATTCTCAGGAGCATGGGTCAGCTGGATAAAGAGCAGCGCGCCAAGCTTGGTCAGGCTTCCAACGCCGTTAAAAAGGAACTGGAGCAGGCCATAGCGGAGCGCAGGGCAAAGATAGCCCAGCTTATGCAGCAGAGGGCTTTTGAAAAGGAAACTTTGGACGTAACCGAGCCTGGCGTACGCCGTCAGCCGAGGGGCAGGCTTCATCCCATGACTCAGACATATCGCGAAATAAGAGACGCTCTTATTGGCATGGGCTTTACAACGTTCCAAGGCCCCGAAGTTGAGTATGACGACTTCAATTTTACAAAGCTTAACCTTCCGCAGGATCACCCCGCACGCGATATGCAGGATACGTTCTATATAAACGATAAAGTCGTGCTCAGAACGCATACCTCTCCCTGCGAGGCAAGGGCACTTATGACGTTGAAACCGCCGTTCAGGCTTGTCATACCCGGCCGCGTGTTCCGTGTTGACGAGGTGGACGCGAGCCACAGCCCTGTATTTATGCAGATGGAAGGCCTTGTTGTTGATAAAAACATAAGCTTTGCGGATCTTAAGGGCACGCTTGACGAGTTTGTGCATACCGTGTTCGGGCCTGAGGTCAAAACCCGTATGCGCCCGAGCTATTTCCCGTTTACCGAACCGTCCGCGGAGGTTGATATATCCTGCACTATATGCGGAGGCAAGGGCTGCCGCGTCTGCAAAGGAACAGGTTGGCTTGAAATACTCGGCTGCGGCGTTACCAACCCGCACGAGCTTGAAAATTGCGGACTTGATCCGCATGAGTGGAGCGCGTTCGCGTTCGGCATTGGCGTGGATAGAGTTACCAGCCTTAAATACGGCATAAACGATATCCGCCTTGAATACGAAAACGATGCCCGTTTCCTGGGGCAGTTCTAAGGAGGCTGAATAATATGAAACTTCCGCTTAGTTGGTTGAAGGACTACGTTGAATGGAACGTAACCCCAGACGAATTTGTTGAAAAACTTATGTGGCGCGGCTTCGAGTGCGCGGGATACGCGGGCGAGATGGACGGCATTACCAATGTTGTCGTGGGCAAAATTGTTGCCCTTCGCAAGCATCAGGACTCCGACCATCTTCAGATTTGCACAATAGATGTCGGCAGCGGTGAACCGCTCTGCATAGTTACCGGCGCGACTAATGTTTTTGAAGGCGCGCTGGTGCCCGTTGCGCTTGACGGCGCGCACCTTGCCGGCGACATAGTAATTAAACCCACCGTTATGCGCGGAGTAAAAAGCTACGGCATGCTTTGCTCCGGCCATGAGCTTGGCCTCAGCGAGGCGGACTATCCCGGCGCCGAGTTTAACGGAATAATGATTCTTCATGAGGAACATCCGCTGGGGCAGAGCATACAGGAGGCCGTCGGTCTTGACGACATAGTGTTTGATATAGAGCTTACGCCTAACCGTGCCGATTGCCAGAGCATAATAGGCATGTGCCGTGAGGCCGCCGCGGCGCTCGGACAGAAGTTCAAGGAGCCTGTGATTCGCCATATAGAGGGTGAAGGGGACATTCATGATTATGCTTCCGTAACCGTTGAAAATACCGAGCTTTGCCCGCGCTATACCGCGCGTGTCGTAACGGACCTTAATATAGAGCCTTCTCCCGCCTGGATGCAGAAGCGCCTCCGCGCGGTAGGCATGCGCCCGATAAACAACATAGTCGATATAACCAACTATGTTCTTGTCGAATACGGCCATCCCATGCATTCCTTTGACCTTGCGTGCGTTAAAGACGGTAATATTATCGTTCGTAACGCCTATGAAAACGAGGTTGTTACCACACTTGATGGTAAAGAGCGCCCCGTTACGCCTGATATGCTTCTGATTGCCGATCCCGAAAAAGGTGTCGGTATAGCCGGTGTTATGGGAGGACTTAACAGCGAAATTACTTCCGATACAAAGGCAACCCTTTTTGAGGCCGCCGCGTTTAAGGGTAGCAGTATCCGCGCAACAACAAGAAAACTGCATCATGTTACCGATGCGGCTGCCCGCTTTATAAAGGGCGTTGAGCCGGTAAACGCTATGCTTGCTGAAGAAAGGGCAATAGAGCTTGTTGATGAGCTGCACGCCGGCAAGGTAATAGGCGGAACAATTGATATTTGTAATGCCGACATTACAGAGCATACCATATATACCGATATAGCTCATATAAACCGCATACTCAGCACCGATATTTCCGGCGAGGCAATGGTCGAAATGCTTGCCACGATTAATATAAGCGCAAAGGTGACAGGCGATAAGCTCGAAGTGCTTATACCTCACTTCCGTACCGATATAGAGGATGGTCTTGAGGCGGATTGGGATATAGCGGAGGAGATAGGCCGCCTTTATGGATACTATAACATAAAGCCCACTCTTATGTATGGCGATACATTTGCCGGCAAGCTTGGCGAGGATTATAAGTTTGAGGACAAGGTAAAGGACGAAATGGCGGCGCAGGGCTGCTACGAAATGTATAACTATAACTTTACCGGTCCCGCCGCGCTTGATAACCTGCTGCTTGAGGGAAACAGCGAAAAGCGCCAGTGCGTAAAGATCCTCAACCCGTTCGGAGAGGATCAGAGCCTTATGCGTACCACGCTTATAATGGGCATGCTTGATTCATTAAAGCGTAATCAGGGCCGCAAAACCGGGCACGACAGGTTCTTTGAGGTTGGCAATGTTCACTTTGACAATAACGACAGCCTGCCCGAAGAGAGAAAAATGCTGGGATTGCTGTTCAGCGGCGATCACGAGAGCTACTTTACCCTGAAGGGAGCCGTAGAGCAACTGCTTGAGCAGTTTGATCTGCTGGATAAAGCGGAGTTTGCCGCCGGCGGCAGCGAGTTCTATCAGCCCGGCAGAAAAGCTGTTTTGTCCGTTGAAAAGGAACAACTCGGCGAGCTTGGTGCCGTGCATCCCAATGTGCTTAAAAACTGGGGTATAGATGGGCGAGTTTATTTCGCGGAAATAAATATGAATAAGCTTATCACTCATACCGGCATAAAGCGCACGTATAAGCCCATATCAAAGTTCCCCAAGGTGGCGAGAGACCTTGCCATAGTTGTGGACAATAGTGTTACCGCGGCCGAGGTCAGCCGCGTTATAGCGCAGACCAAGCTTAAAGTAATACTTGATGATATAGAACTTTTCGATGTGTATCGCGGTGTGGGCATACCGGAAGGCAAGAAGAGCATGGCGTATTCATTCACCCTCAGAAGTGAGGACCATACCCTTGTTGACGAAGAAATACAGGCGGCTGTGGGCAGCGTAATACGCGCCCTTGAAACACGCCTGAAGGCGCAGCTGCGTGGCTAAAACAGAAAAATCATAGGCACATTACGGGAGTTCGGAATTATTTCGAACTCCCGATTTTTGTTTGGACAACGCCTACAAAATACGGCAAAAATATGGTATAATAATCCCGATAATATGGAAGAGGTAAAATGATGGATTTATCGGTTTTAAACGACAGGCAGCGTGAAGCGGTTGAGTGTCTTGAAGGTCCGTTGCTTGTGCTTGCGGGCGCGGGCTCGGGAAAAACAAAGGTTTTAACATATCGTATTGCCAATTTGGTTGATCATGGCGTAAAGCCGTGGAACATACTGGCGCTTACGTTTACGAATAAAGCCGCGCAGGAGATGCGTGAACGCGCGTCCGTCCTTATAGGCGGCGAAGCGGACGAGGCGTGGGTAACCACGTTCCATTCGTGCTGCGTTAAAATACTCAGAATAGATTGCGATAAAATAGGCTACGAAAGGGGCTTCACCATATATGATGATGCCGACCAGATTAAAATTATATCCGATATTCTGAAAACTTTGGGTATAAGCGATAAAACCGCGCCCAAGCGCCTTATAAAAGAGAATATATCAAACGCAAAGAACAAATCTTTGGACGCGAAGAAATACATAGCCGAAAATTACAGCGACGACGGCATAACCGAAAAGGTATTCGAACGTTATCAGAATGTTCTTATGGCCGCAAACGCATTTGATTTTGACGATCTGCTTTCAAAGACGATAGAACTTTTTGAGCAGTGCCCCGAAGTGCTCGAAAAATATCAAAACAGGTTTAAGTATGTTTTGGTTGATGAGTATCAGGATACCAATATGCCGCAGTACCGGCTTGTTGAAATGCTGTGCAGAAAGCATGGCAATCTCTGCGTTGTGGGCGACGATGATCAGAGCATATACGGTTGGCGCGGAGCCGATATAAAGAATATACTTAGCTTTGAAAAAGACTTTGAAGGTGCCAAAGTTGTGCGGCTTGAGCAAAATTATCGCTCAACCAAATATATTCTTGATGCCGCGAATGCCGTAATAAGCCATAACTCCGGCAGAAAGCCGAAAACACTTTGGACGGCGCAGGATGGCGGCGACCCAATAGAGCGCTACAGCGCGGATAATGAAAGGGACGAGGCGGCCTTTATTGCGCGAAAAATACTTCAGGGTGTGCAGCAGGGCGCGAGCTATGGCGATTTTGCCATACTGTATCGCACTAACGCTCAGAGCCGTGTAATTGAAAGCACCCTTGTAAACTATGGCATACCGCATAAGGTCTTTGGCGGTGTCAGGTTCTATCAGCGCAAGGAAATAGCGGATATAATGGCTTATCTGCGCGCGATAGCCAATCCTAATGACGATGTGGCGTTTTCGCGCATAATAAATGTTCCCCGCAGGGGAATAGGCGATAAAACCATAGATGATCTTGCCACCGCGGCGAGGCAAAGCGGGCAGTCTATGCTTGTTACGGTGCTTAGCGGCGAAGGCTTGCCGCCTAAAACCGAACAGAAGCTGAAGAGCATAGCGGATCTGATGACCGAACTTATGACGCAAAGCATGCTGATGCCGCTTTCTGATTTCGCAAAGTACCTTGTTGAAAAAATTGAGTATCAGGCCTATTTGCTTACGGAGGATAAAAAAGGCGACGCGCTTATGCGTATGGACAATATATCCGAGCTTATAGGCAATATGAAAGAGGTAGAGAAGGACGTACCGGAAGGTGAGAGCGCGCTCAGAGCTTTTCTTGAAAATGTCGCCCTCGTAAGCGATATAGACTCCCTTGATGAAAGCGAAGGCACAGTTGCGCTTATGACGTTGCATAGCGCCAAAGGCCTTGAATTTCCGGTCGTATTTATGGCGGGCATGGAGGAAAACGTATTTCCTACCCGCCGCGCCCGTGGCGATATGAGCAATCAGGGCCTTGAGGAGGAACGCAGGCTTTGCTACGTTGGCATAACGCGCGCAAAGCAAAAGCTTTATCTGGTAAATGCCCAAACCCGTTCCATATTCGGGGAAACAACCATAAATCGTCCCTCACGCTTTTTGGATGAGATTCCGCAGGAGCTTATGAAGGACGATAGGCCCAAGCGTGTGATACCCAGTGAGTATGAGCGCCCGGAAAAGCCGGAGGTAACATACGCGTCCATGAACGGATTCGGTATGAAACCGCCTAAGCGTACGGTATATACGCAGCGCACCGAGCCTACCAAAACCAAGCTTAATGTTGAATACGTGCCGCTTATGCGCATTAGGCACGATAAGTTTGGCGACGGAACGATAATAGACGTTTCGGGTACCGGCGGATCAATGACAGTTACCGTTGACTTTGATATTGGTGGAAAGAAACGCTTTGCGGCTGCATACGCACCGCTTTATCCTATAACCGAAGAATAAGTCTAAAGGGAGGAGCACTACGCGATGAACGAACGTATGGCGCAGCTTGTCGCGCTGCTGAATGAATATGCCGAGGCTTACTATCGCTACGATGCGCCAAAGGTAAGCGACAAGGAGTATGACGAGCTTTTTGATGAGCTTGTCGGGCTTGAAAAGGAAACAGGCGTAACTCTTGACGATTCCCCAACCAGGCGTGTTGGCTTTAAGCCGCTTGGGCAGTTTAATGAGCATAAGCATCTTGGAAGGCTTTGGAGCATGGACAAGGTGCGCTCAAAGGAAGGACTTATAGAGTGGAGCAATCGCGCCGAAAAGCTAAGGGAAGAATATAACCGGGCTAACCCCACAGCGCCCTTGCCCGAGTTCCGCTATGCGCTCGAGTATAAGTTTGACGGACTTACCATAAACCTTACCTATGACGGAGGCAAGCTTGTGCAGGCTGCAACGCGCGGCAACGGAGTGACCGGCGAAGCCATACTGCCGCAGGCCATGACTATACGCACGGTTCCGCTTACCATACCGTTCATGGGGAAAATGGAATGTCAGGGTGAGTGCTACATGCGCCTTAGTGTACTTGATAAGCTTAATAAAAGCGGTGAGGAGCAGCTGAAAAATGCCCGCAACGCCGCCGCCGGCGCATTAAGAAACCTTGACCCGGCCGTTACCGCAAAAAGAAGGCTTGATGTATGCCTTTACAGCGTTGGATACATTGAAGGCAAGGAGCTTCGCGAGCATGCCGACACGATTAATTTCCTTAAGGAAAACGGTCTGCCCACAAGCGACTTTATGGAATTCTATGATAATATAGAGGATGTATATTCCGGCATAGAGCGTGCGGAAGAGCGCAGAAGCAGTCTGGACTTCCTTATAGACGGAATGGTAGTAAAAATAGTTGACGGGGCAACAAGGCGTGCCCTCGGCAGCACGGATAGGTTCCCGCGTTGGGCAATAGCGTTTAAGTTCGCGGCGGAGGAAACAACCACAATATTAAAGGATGTTACCTGGGAGGTTGGCAGAACCGGCAAACTTACGCCGCGCGCTCATCTTGAACCCGTGGAGCTTGCGGGAGCTACAATAAGCCACGCTACGCTGAATAACTTTGATGATATTATAAGAAAGCGCGTAGGCATAGGGTCCAGAGTGTTTATAAGGCGCAGCAACGATGTTATTCCTGAAATAACCGGCGCCGTGCCCGACGATAAGCCCGAAAAAGAGATAGAAAAGCCTACAAGGTGCCCGGCTTGCGGAGCGCATGTGGAGCACAGGGGAGTGCATTTGTATTGCACAAATTCGCTTTCGTGCCCGCCTCAGATAGCGGCCCGCTTGGCGCACTATGCGTCGCGGGAGGCAATGGATATAGATACGTTTTCCGAAAAAACCGCGGCGGTGCTTGTGAAGGAAAAAGGACTCAAAAGCATACCGGATCTGTATGACTTGACCGAGCAGGATTATATGGAACTGTATGGCTTTAAGGATAAAAAGATCGCCAATTTGATGCAGGCTATAGAAAAAAGCAAGCATCCCGCGCTTGGCGCATTCCTGTTCGCGATAGGCATACCTAATGTCGGCTCGAAAACGGCCAGGGATATAGCAAAAAAATTCGGTACGCTTGAAGCTGTAAGAAATGCGACTTTGCAGCAGCTTACGGAAATTCCTGATGTAGGAGATGTTGTCGCGCAGGATGTTGTGGATTTCTTTAACGATGAATCCATATCCGGGCAGATAGATCGCCTCCTTGCCCACGGAGTTCAGCCCATGAACGAGGAAACATCGCAAGCTCCGGGACTGCTCAGCGGCAAAACGGTGGTGGTTACCGGTAGCATGGAACGCATGAGCAGAAGCGAGATTGAGTCACTTATAGCCGATCTTGGCGGCAGGGCGGCATCCTCAGTAAGCAAAAAGACAGATTTTGTAGTTGCCGGACCGGGGGCTGGAAGCAAGCTTAATAAGGCGAACGAACTGAACATAAAAGTGATGAGCGAAAATGAATTTTTTGATTATATAGGAGAAAATGATGCGGATAGGCAAGCTTGATAACGATAAGCTTAACTCATTAATACTTTCTAAGTTTACCCATATACGCAGCGAGGTTCTCTGCTCTCCTCAAATAGGTGTGGACTGCGCGGCCGTTGACATGGGCGGTCGGATAGCCGTGCTGTCAACCGATCCCATAACCGCGGCAGGCAATCATATAGGAGCGCTTACAGTGCATGTAAGCTGCAATGATGCCGCTGCGGCAGGAGCTGAACCGGTAGGACTTCTTACAACCTTGCTTGTGCCGCCAACGGCAACCGAGGATGATATAGCGGCCGTTGCGGATGAACTTAGCGCCGCGGCAAAGGCGGCAAACGTAGAAATAATAGGTGGGCATACAGAGGTTACCGATGCCGTAACGCGCATGGTAACAAATGCCGCTGTTCTGGCGAAAGCGGGGGAGAGAGGTATACTTACGCCCGGCGGAATGAAGGACGGGGACAGTATTGTTCTTTCCAAATGGGCTTGCCTTGAGGGAACCGCTATAATCGCCGGAGATTTTTCTGGCAGGCTTGAAAGCGTAACTCCCGAGGAGATTGAAGAAGCGCGCGGATACATAAACTATGTAAGCGTAGTCAAAGAAGGACTATTTGCTTACGCGAACGGAGCGCATGCCATGCATGACGTTACCGAAGGCGGAGTGTTTGGTGCCGCATGGGAAATGAGCGAAGCATCAAACGTAGGCATAGAAATATATCAAGATAAAGTACCTGTTAAACCGATTACGAAAAAGATATGCGATGAGTTTAACCTGAATCCTATGCGCCTGCTCTCAAGCGGAGCTATGCTTATTGCCTGCCCTGATGGGGAAGGACTTGTGAACGGGCTTATGAAAATGGGAATACACGCGGCTGTGATAGGCAAGGCGTGCGGACAGGGCGTGCGCACATCGGATGGCGTGACCATAGACCCGCCGGGAGCGGATGAACTCTATAAACTCTATAAATAATGCTGATATTGGCGCTGTAAACCCAAACAATGGGGTTCAAAACAGCAGCGCGGTATGCTATAATAATTAGGTTTACAGCATCAAGGAGGCTTATTACATGGTAAGCAGCATGACGGGCTTTGGCCGCGGCAAAGCCGCGCAGGACGGACGAGAGATGACGGTGGAGCTTAAAAGCGTAAATCACCGCTATTTGGATCTTTCATTCCGCATGCCAAGGCATATATCGTTTGCGGAGGATACGCTGCGCGCGGCACTGAATGACGGCTTGTCCCGCGGGCATGTTGACGTATATGTGAATTACAGAAATACGAGAAGCGACGCCAAGGAAGTAAGGATAGACACGGCACTTCTCGGGGCATACCTTAAGTCCGTTAAGGCAGCGGCGGCCGAGCTTAGGGAAGAAAACGACATGACTCTTTCAAACGCTCTTAAACTGCCGGATGTTACCGATATTGTTGAGGCGGATGAGGACGACGAGGCCGTTAAGGCACTGGCGGTTGAGGCGGTGAATAAGGCGATTGCGGAGCTTACAACCGCAAGGCGCGGTGAAGGAGAAAGGCTTGCCGCCGATCTTACCGCAAGGCTTGCAACAGTAGAGGAGCTTAGAACCCAAATAGAGAGCAGAGCGCCCATGGTTGTTGAGGAATACAGGACCAAGCTTAATGAGCGCATAGAGGCAATGCTTGGCGGTACCGTTGAGGTTGATAAGCAAAGGCTTGCGACAGAGGTTGCGTTGTTTGCCGATAAGGCCAGTATAGACGAGGAATTGGTAAGGCTGAAGAGCCATACCACGCAGGCTGCGGAACTGCTTAACCAAAGCGAGGCGGCCGGCAGAAGGCTGGACTTCGTGGTGCAGGAGATGAATCGTGAGTTTAATACAATCGGTTCAAAGGCAAACGATGCGGAAATAGCGAGGCTTGTTATACTGGGCAAGGCGGAGCTTGAAAAAATCCGCGAACAGGTTCAGAACATAGAGTAATCAGGAGTGAATAAATGAGAAACAAAGGTGAGTTGTTCGTTATTTCAGGGCCTTCAGGCGTAGGCAAGGGCGTAATATGCAAGGCGCTTTTGCTTGCCGATGATAGAATACGATTCTCCGTGTCTGCCACAACGCGGGCGCCGCGTCCCGGCGAGGAGCATGGTGTAAGTTATTTCTTCGTAACCCGCGAGGAGTTCGAGGGAATGATACAGCGAAACGAATTGCTTGAATACATGGATGTATTCGGAATGAATTATTACGGAACCCCTAAGGCTTATATAGAAAAGCTTACATCAGAGGGTATAGACGTTATACTTGATATAGATGTTAACGGCGCAAGAAACGTTAAAAAGCAGAGGCCCGAGGCAGTAAGCATTTTCATATTGCCGCCTTCCATGCAAACGCTGCACAACAGGCTGGTAGGCCGCGGTACGGAAACGCCGGAAGCGGTTGAAAAACGCTTTGGCAAGGCCAAGGAAGAAATATCCCATGCCACCGAATATGACTATATAGTCGTAAACGATTCGCTGGATACGGCAATCGCGGATGTAGCCAGTATAATTAAGGCCGAAAGGCTTAAAGCATCAAGAAATGATATGGTTGAAGAACTGTTGAAGGAGGAATAAATACCATGATGAACAAACCGTCTATCATAGACCTTCAGAAAAAGGTAAACTGCCGCTATATGCTTGTTTCCATAGTGGCAAAGCGCGCGCGCCAGCTTGTTGGGCAGGATGAGCTGCTGAATAACCAAAAGGCTGTTTCATACGCGGTAAACGAGCTTAACAATGACGAGCTTGAAATAACCTACCCCGAAGAGCAGTAAAAGCAAAAATCAAAGCGCCCGCATTCAGCGGGCGCTTTTCCCTTATCTTAAGCTTTAGTGGTTTTTAGAGCGCGTATTATGTTTTCTACGGTTGCTTCCATGTCTCCTTTGGCGCGCTGCCGCATGAGCTTCTTTTCCAAGGCTACTCTGTTAATACTGAATACGGCCGTTAGCCCCACGTCATAGGCCGGTTCGATTCCGTCCGCTATGTCTCCAACAACGGCTATTGTGGGTACTCCGCATTTATGCGCTCGTTTTGCAACGCCTATAACGGTTTTGCCGTGCATACTTTGCGGGTCAATACGTCCCTCACCCGTAAGAACAAGATTCGCGCCGGAAAGCATGGATTCAAAGTTTATAATATCCAATAAACCCTCTATACCCATCTGTATTTTGCCTGAAAAGAAAACCATCATGCCAAACCCCATGCCGCCTGCCGCGCCGGATGAGGGAGCATCGGCCAAATTCTTTTTGCCGGATACATCCGCCAAATGCTCTAAACCTGCGTCAAGGCGCGCTATCATTGCCGCACCGGCACCCTTTTGCGGACCGAATACATTTGCCGCGCCGGATTCACCTAAAAGCGGGTTATCCACGTCGCACATAGCAGTAATCTCAACGCGCTTAAGGATTGGATTAAGACTTGTATAATCTACTTTATCAATATCTTTAAGTGTTTTCCCGACTGGGGTAAAGCGCTGCCCGTCCTTATTATAAAATCCTATGCCTGCTGCCGCAGCGGCTCCGCAGCCGCCGTCATTTGTGGCGCTGCCGCCAAGCCCTATAATTATTCGTTTCGCGCCGGCGTTTGCCGCGTCGCACATCAGTTCTCCAATGCCGTAGGTTGTGGTTATCTCAGGATTCTTGTTGCCGTATACAAGCGGAAGACCGGCGCAGGATGCGGTTTCTATTATGGCTGTACCGTCGGAAGTAATACCGTAGGAACAATCCAGTTTCTCAAAATGCGGGCCTGTTACCGTTGCCGTGCGGCGTTTGCCGCCAAGGGCAGAAAGAAAAGCGTCTACTGTGCCTTCGCCGCCGTCGGCAATGGGAACGGATATAACATCGGCACCTTTGTCAACCTTTTTTATGGCGCGCTTCATTATTTCGCATATCTCCTGCGAGGTCATTGTACCTTTGAAGGAGTCGGGAGCAAGAATATATTTAGACATAAAAATTCTCCTTTAATAACTGAACCTTATTATATCAAAACAGCTCCTCATAAACAAATAAATTGATAATCGTATGGACAATATGAACCCAAAATGGTAACATACCTGCTGTACAATATAAACAAAAGGGCAGAGTAGGCTATCGCGCGTTAATCCTTAAAGGATGCCAGTGCCGACGGAACGGGGAGTTGTCCGCCGGACGAAAAACGCTAATGCGTTTGCGATGCGTTGGCCGAATCCCGCTGCTGCATACCGGAAAATCCTGCTTCCTCTATGCGGTAATGTTCGCAAAAAAGAGGAGGCGTTTTTTATGCAGGCAAATAAACTTACCGCTCATCAGAAAGTCGTGCGCTTGGTGGTTTGCGCAATGCTTACGGCGCTCGGAGTAGTTCTGGGCGGAATGCTCAGCATACCGGCCATGCCGTTTGGGTCTTATACGCTTAAGATAGGCTTTGGCGTTCTGCCGGTAATAATAGCCGGTGTGCTTTACGGCCCGGGCTATGGCGCGATTGTGGGCGCGCTTTGTGATCTTCTGCAGGCGCTTATTTTCCCTAAAGGCGCCTATATGCCATGGTTCACAATCGTAGGCATGCTTTTTGGGCTTATACCCGGCTTATTCTTTATGAAAAATCATAAACCACGTTTCCTGCGCATATTGCTTGCCGTTGCCGTAGGGCAAATTACAGGCAGCGTTATATGCAATACTCTGCTCATGGTTTGGCTTTACGGCTCGCCGTGGCAGATTGTTTTCGCAAGAATGATTAATCAGGCCGTGATGATACCGCTGTATTCTGTGTTGGTGTATCTTTGCGTAAAGGTAATTGCAAAAACAAAGGTTGGGAAATCAATTTTAATTGAGTAGTGTACAAAACGCGCCGCAATATGTTATGCTTAATCGGAAGTGAAAGAGACATGGCATAACAAACACTGTTTAACCGGATTATTTCCGGAGAAGGGAGACAAAATGGATACAATATTTGCTTTGCTGTTAGGCTTTGGAATACTTTGGCTGGCTTGCAAAATATTTAAGATTTCGCTGAAGGTATTCTGGAAGCTTTTTGTGAATGCGATTATAGGCGCGCTGATATTGCTTGTAATCAATTTCTTTGGTTCTATTGTGGGAATAAGCATCACCGTAACATTCCTGTCAGCGCTTATAGTGGGCGTGCTGGGCGTGCCGGGCGTTGTTATACTGCTGCTGATTCAACTACTGCTGTAAAATCAAAAGAGAGATCGGTTCATCGCCGATCTCTTTTATATTATGATGTTGCCGAGGAAACTGGGGCAGAAGATGGCATTGCCGTTGCGTTGGGAACGGGAGAATAATCCGCTATGATGATATTGTCGTCGCTTAATACAGCCTGAACATCATCCGCGGCAAAATAGCTTTCTTCGCCGTTGCCCACATGGAGCACCGTATCCGATAAATACTCGCTTGCGTACGATGTCCAACCTGTTTCATCATGCGTGATGCATCCGGTCAGCTGATCGGTACCGGAATCAGCGGAAGACTTTGAAAACCAAACATATTCAGCATCTTTACTGAAATATCCGCTGAGCACATCGCCGTTATCATAATCAAACTCAAAAATATACCCGCTTTCGGTTGCGCTCATTGTGCCGCTTCCGGCTTCAGAACCGTTCAGCGTTGATGAGTAAACTCCGCTTTCGGAGTATGTCAACCGTCCTATACTTTGCATCAGCACGGATATCGCGCGGCTGTGCGACGAGCTTAAAAGAGTCAGCTCAAGCGCTTTGCTGTTATCGATTGCGGATAATTGATCCGATATGGTGGAAAGTACGGAATCCGCGGCAGCAGAATATTCATTGCAGAAGGTCCATAAAGGGTTCAACTCATACGGGGTAGGCGATGCCGTATCATCGGCAGCTGAGGACGGACTTGCGGAAGCGGAAGGGGAAACGGACGGTGACGCTGAAACAGCGGGGGATGAGGTCGGCTCAGCCGAGGCTGATGAAGATGGAGATGATACTGTATTCGTTTGAGCCGCGCAGGCGCAAAAAACAGCCGCAATAACAAGTGCGGCCACAACAATACAGCATGCTTTAACATTGCCTTTTAATCGCATTATTTCTCCTTATTACTGTCCAAATAATCGGCTAAAGTATCAATATTGAAATCCTTATCGTTAACTATGCTTATATATTGGCTTATGCCGCGGTATATACCAAAGGCACAAGCGTTCTGATACGCCGAGCGATTCAGACGAATATCATCAGATACATTTGAAAGGCAACCCATCTCTATGGCTATAACGGGAGAATCGGAATAGTTAAATCCCGTTTGATCATTAAGACTTACTATCCCAAGCGATGTGGCACCCGTTGCTGAGCAGAATTCGTTCATCACAGCGGTGGCAAGAGCCAGGCTTTTTATATAGATTTCATTCTTAAATGAGCCATCGTCATTTTCATGCTTTGCAACATCACTCTTAAGATTCCTTTGCCTTACGGATGAAACAGAGGCATTGATTGATGTATCGTCGGACGGAATCAATATTGTACAGCCGGATGTTTCTTTATCCGCGGCGCTTTCGCAATGCAGCCTTATCCAAAAGTCAACATGAGCATCGTTCATAATCTCGGCGCGCTCGCTGTTGCTTATGTCTACATTGACCTCGGTATGAGTCATTACAACGGTAGCTCCCGCAAGGCCCAATATATCCGCTAACTTATTCGCTACCGCAAGATTGATTTTATATTCCGGGGTTCCGCTTTTCACGCCTACGGATCCTGAAGACTGCCTAACTTTTGAAAGATTAGAATCGGGAGCGATGGATTCCAAATCGTTATCGGCGTTCTGTTGATGCCCGGGATCTATGCCTATAACCGCGCCTTTGAGCGCGTTAGCGGAGAAATCGGCGGATTCCATCGCGGCGTTAATGTCAAAACGCAAGCCGGTGCCGTAAGAGGTATCTTCAGCAGCGAGAGTATCTCTAAACTTTGATGAAATTTCAACCCCCTTGCCGGATATGTAAGCGCCGTTTACACGAACGCTTGAACCGGATGATGTACCGGATGCCTGCTCATTGCCGCTTTCGGCATCCGGAACGGAGGCGGAAGGAGAGGGAGAGGGGGACACATCGCTGTTTTTAGGCGCGGCAAGGCAAAAAGAACCCGTAAGCATAAGTGCGCAAACGAGTACTATCGCAACCGCGTGCATAACAACGCGCCTAAGCATAAGCAACGAACGCTCTCCTTTCATACAACATCAATATGGGCAGTGCGTAACTGCCCATATAAGGATTTTACCATTTCATAGGTATTTTGCAATAATTTTGTAATGCTTAAAATGTTAATTTTGTATGTCCATGCGCTTGAATACAAGCTTGCCGTTATCAACATCCATCTTTACGGAATCACCTATGGTTATTTTGCCGGAAAGAATTTCTTCACTAAGCGCGTCTTCAACCCGCTGCTGTATCGCTCTGCGAAGAGGACGGGCACCGTATTCGGGATCGAATCCTTCGTTGCTTATTAGCTGAGCCGCCTCGTCGGAAACGGTTAAATCTATGTTGCGCTCCTTCAGCCGCTTTGATACGCTCTTAAGCATCAGCTTAGCTATCGCGAGCGTTTGCTCCTGCTCAAGCGGATTGAACAGAACTATTTCATCAACCCTGTTGAGAAATTCCGGTTTAAATGTACGCTTAAGCTCATTGGTCATGGCTTCACGCGCGCGCTCGTTTTGCATGGCCTTTCTGTCTGTGCCGAAACCGAGCACGCTCTGCTTCGCGGCGCTTTGCGCGCCGGCGTTGCTTGTCATAATGATAATCGTGTTTCTGAAGTCAACGCTTCTGCCGCCGGAATCCGTAAGCCTGCCGTCTTCAAGCACCTGCAGTAATATGTTGAACACATCCGCGTGAGCCTTTTCAAGCTCGTCGAAAAGTATTACGCAGTACGGCTTACGCCTTACGCGTTCCGTAAGCTGACCGCCCTCCTCGTAGCCTACATAGCCCGGAGGTGAACCGATAAGCTTGCTTACGCTGTGCGGTTCCATGTATTCGCTCATGTCAAGCCGTATCATAGCCGATTCATCGCTGAACAGCGCGGATGAAAGTGCCCTCGCAAGCTCCGTTTTGCCAACACCGGTCGGGCCTAAAAAGATAAAGGAGCCAATGGGACGTGAAGGATCCTTAAGCCCGGCCCTTGCGCGGCGAATAGCGCGGGATACGGCGCTTACGGCTTCATCCTGGCCGATTATTCGCTCGTGCAGGCGCTCTTCAAGGCGCAGCAGTTTTTCGGATTCGCTTTGGCTAAGCTCACTTACCGGTATGCCCGTCCACGCGTTTACAACTTCCGCAATATCTTCTGCCATAACCGTACAGCGGTTGCCCTCACGCTCCTTTTCCCAGTCCGCCTTTATGGAATCCATGTTTGTGCGAATGTCCATTTCCTCGTCGCGTATGGCGGCGGCGGTTTCGTAATCCTGCCTGCTGACGGCATCCTCTTTTTGTTTCAAAAGGGCTTCAAGCTTAGCTCTCAGGTCTTTCATGTCGGGCGGAGCGTTGTATACCTTCAGCCTTACCCGGCTTGCGGCCTCATCCATGAGGTCTATTGCCTTGTCCGGAAGAAATCTGTCGGATATATAGCGCCAGCTCAGCTCAACCGCGGCATGAACGGCCTCGTCGGTAATGCGTGCTTTGTGGTGCGCTTCATAGCGCTCCCTAAGACCAAGCAGTATTTCTTCCGCTTCTTCCTTCGAAGGCTCGCCTACGGTAACGGGCTGAAAACGGCGTGCTAACGCGGCATCCTTCTCAATGTGTTTTCTGTATTCATCCAGACTTGTCGCGCCTATTATTTGAATTTCGCCTCTGGCGAGAGCGGGCTTCAGTATATTCGCGGCATCAACGCTGCCTTCGCTTGCGCCTGCGCCAACTATGGTGTGCAGCTCGTCTATAAACAGAATCGTGTGCGCGTCCGCCCTAAGCTCCGCTATTGCGTTGTTCAATCGCTCCTCGAACTCGCCGCGGTATTTTGTGCCGGCTATCATGCTCGCAAGGTCAAGCGTAACAATGCGTTTGTCGCGTAAAAGCTCGGGAATTTTGCCGGTCACGATTTTTTGGGCAAGCCCTTCGATTATCGCGCTTTTGCCAACGCCCGGATCACCTATCAGCACGGGGTTATTCTTGGTGCGCCTGGAAAGTATCTGAATAACTCTCTCTATTTCCTTATCGCGCCCTATAAGCGGATCAAGCTCGCCGTCTCTGGCCAGCCCGGTTAGGTCACGGCCGTATTGGTCAAGCACGGGAGTGCCGCTGCTTTCGCTGGTAACGCCGCTTTGCGAGCTCTGCTCATTTTGGCCGGAAAGAAATGCCCTAAGTGTGGCTACGTCCGCGCCCAGGTCTTCTATTATCCTTACCGCAACGGAATCACGCTCTCGAAGTATCGCAAGCAGTATATGCTCCGTTGAAATATAGCTTGATTTCATTGCTTTAGCCTCATATAGGCTAAGTTCCAATATTTTCTTGGTGCGCGGGGTATAGCCGAAGCTATCGGTAAAGTGATAATCACCCGGGCCAACAAGCTGTTCGCTGCGCTCAAGTACTCCCTGAGACGAAATGTTGAATGCCGCCAGCGCGCGAGCCGCGGCGCCTTCACCTTCGTTTATCAGGCCAAGCAAAAGGTGCTCACTGCCAACGTAATTATGCCCCATGCTGCGCGCGGCATCCTGCGCGAGCGCCAGCGCCTTTTTCGCGCCTTCGCTGCATCTATCCGAAAAAGCCATAATATCGCTTCCTTTGCATTATAAATGTCGGCTGTTTACTCCAACTCGGTTTTATTTTAGACTAAAAAAGAATCTCTATCAATCATATAATATTAAAATATGGTGAAAGTTGTGTGTATGTGGTATTATTAGTAGGTATGTATATGAGCTTGGCTTGTATATGTTTATCTGGCGCCTTGCATGGCAAAGCCGGCGGCGCGAAACGGAAGTGAAAAACATGATTTATTTGGACAACAGCGCAACCACGCGCACCTTGGATATTGCCGCAGATACCGCGGCCAAATACATGAAGGAGGATTTCTTTAATCCTTCCGCCGCTTATTCAACGGCAGTAAGTGTTGAAAGAAATGTTAACGCGGCAAGAGACAGGCTTGCTTCGGTTATACATGCCCACAGCAACGAGATTATATTTACCTCCGGCGGAACCGAAAGCAACAACGCCGCCATATTCGGAACCTTGCGAGCCCGTCGCGGTGGAGGCAGAATAATAGTGGGCGCAACCGAGCATCCATCGGTTTACGAAACCGCGATGAGCATGAATGGCCAATACTCCGTATCCGAGGCGGACGTAGATAAGACGGGCGCCTATGATGTAAACGCGCTTGAGGAAAAACTTACGGATGACGTAGCGTTTGTGTCAGTAATGCAGGTGAATAATGAAACCGGGGCCATAAACGATATACCTGCCATATATAAGGCGGTAAAGCAGCACGCGCCCAATGCTGTTATGCATGTGGACGGCGTTCAGGGCTTTCTTAAGGTTCCTTTTGATGCGCGATATTGCGACATGTACTCAATAAGCGGCCATAAGTTCCATGCACCCAAAGGTGTCGGCGCTTTGTATGTAAAGCAGGGCACACGCTTCAGCGGAGGTCAGATTGGCGGCGGTCAGGAAAGGGGTCTGCGCTCCGGAACCACAAATGTTCCCGGAATAATGGGAATGGATGCCGCGATAAAGTATTACGCCGAAAACATAGACGAAATCCGCAAGAAATTGATGGACATGAAGCTTAAACTTGCCGGCAATCTTATGAGCATAGAAGATGCGCATATAAACGGACCGGTACCGGAGAACGGAGCGCCGCATATATTAAATGTGTCATTTATGGGAGTAAGGGGAGAGGTACTGCTCCATGCGCTTGAAGGCAAGGGAATTTATGTTTCAACCGGCTCGGCGTGCTCTTCACATAAAAAGGGCAAGAATCGTATTCTGAACGCGATGGGAGTGATAGGTGAACGGCAGGAAGGAGCCATACGCTTCAGCCTCAGCATGTTCAATACGCCGGAGGAAATGGACATAGCGGCGGAAGAAATCGCGGCGCAGGTAGCCTTTTTAAGAAGATTTAAAAGAAGATAAACTTTAGAAATATAAGCGGAGGAATGAAATTGGAACAGGTATTGCTCGTAAGATACGATGAAATACATCTTAAGGGACTGAACAGACCGTACTTTGAGCGTAAGCTCATAGAAGGCATAAAGCACTCGTTGAATGGTCTCAACGCAACCGTGCATAGGGAGCAGGGCAGAATATTTGTTTATGGCATAACGGCCGAGGATAGGGACGAGGCTATAGACAGGCTTACCAGAGTATTCGGTGTGCATTCGATAAGCCCGGCGGTAGGCGTTGAAAAAGAATGGAACACAATAGTTGAAGCGGCGCGCGAAATAACCGAAAAAGCCATAGCCGGCAAAGAAAAGGCCACGTTTAAGTGCTTTTGTCGCAGATCTGACAAGGGCTTTTTCATGAACTCGGATGAGATAAACCGCGAACTCGGTCATGAAATGCTGCAGGCGTTTCCTAACCTAAGCGTGGATATAAGAGAACCCGAGATTAAGCTTTGCGTGGAAATAAGGGAGATGGCGTTTGTATACGCTCAGGAAATAATGGGCGCCGGCGGAATGCCGACCGGTACTGCCGGCCTTGCCACGCTGCTTATCTCCGGCGGAATAGACAGCCCTGTCGCGGGATACATGATGGCAAGACGAGGCCTTGAACTTACAGCCGTGCATTTTTACAGCTATCCGTACACCAGCGAACGCGCGAGGGATAAGGTTGTGGACCTGGCAAAGATTGTCGCTCGTTACAGCGGACCGATAAAGCTGCACCTTGTGCCGTTTACGGAAATACAGCTTGCTATATATGAAAAATGTCCGCCTAAGGAAACAACGGTTCTTATGCGCAGGCTTATGATGAAAATAGCGCAGCTTTGGGCTGAAAAGGACGGCGCGCGTGCCCTGATTACCGGTGAGGCATTGGGACAGGTTGCAAGCCAGACTCTTGAAAGCCTTTGCGTAACGAATGATGCCGTTACCATGCCCGTGTTCAGGCCCTTGATAGGCTTTGATAAAAACGATATAGTGGCTATTGCAAAGAAGATAGATACGTTTAATACGTCTATACTTCCTTACGAGGATTGCTGTACGGTATTTGTACCTCAGCATCCCGTTACAAAGCCGGATGTCCAAAAGATGCGCGAGAGCGAAGCACTGGTTGATTTCAGCGAAATGATACAGCGCGCTATGGAAGACACGGAAACCGTTACGGCAATATAATGCGCAGCGTGAAGAAATGCGGTAAACTTAAGGCCGCGGCACTGGCAATTATAATCGTGCTTATGGTTACGCTCTTTTGCTCATGCACAAATACCGAAGAACCGGAGACCGCGGAGGAGCCGATAGAAACTCCGGCGGTTAATGATGAGGGAGCTTCCGGTGTAAGGGAGTATCCTTCGCTTGAACTGCTGAGACATGAAGAAATAGTGGATACTAAAAGCGTGATGCTTTGCCCGGCAGTAGGCACGAGCAGATACAGTTATCTGTCCACACTTATCGCAATTCGTGTACGCGCTAAAATAAGGTGTTATGATTACGCCGTTTATACCACGTTTAGGATAAAGTGCAACATGGGCGGAGTGCTGTCCATGATTATAGAGCTTTACAGCGTGGAAACGGATGAGCTTCTCGAGAAAATGCCGTTAACGTATGATTTGGCATTGGCACGGGAAGCAAAAATACAGGACTGCTTTAGAGAAGATGACGATACATGGCGCAGTGCGCTGGCCAAGGCGGTGCAGAACGCGGCGGAAGCCCGCGGCATGACATTACTTAGCGACATAATGCCGATTAAGGACGATACACTCTTCTATGTAACCGGCACCAATCTCGTAATAACGTACAGGCCGTATGAAATTACTACCATGATTGATCCCTGGCCCGAGTTTACCGTGCCGCTTAGCAGTATTGAAGAGTGGTTTAAGGCGGGCGGAGGATTGGAAAGAGTGTTGTCAGCTGAGGAAAATCAGGCAGAGGAAATAAATGGGGACTGCGACGATACAGACCCCGAACAGAATGAGGATTGATTCACGCTTGAAGCGGAGGTGAACGGATTATGCGATGTTCATGCAGAGTGTGCGGAACTTATATGGTGCAGGTTGAGCACGGACTGCAAAGCGGCTGTAAATGCCCGGACTGCGGCAATGAATGCCATGATTGTATGGGCAGTGCCCAGCCGCCTATGAGCGTTGAGCAGCTAAAGGAGAAGCTTGAATTTATGGAGCTTACAGGGCAGCTTGGCGGTGACGATGCTGAAGAATACGGGCAGTTTTATACACCCGACAAATATAAACAATAGCTTAAAAAGGAGAAAAATATGTATTTATATAATTCGGCAACACATAAAAAAGAAGAGTTTATACCCTATGACCCGTCTCTCGTAAAGATGTATACCTGCGGACCTACCGTGTATCACTATGCGCATATAGGAAATCTTCGCAGCTACATAATGGAGGACGTGCTTGAAAAGTATCTTCGCTATGCGGGGTATCCCGTAAAGCGTGTTATGAATATAACCGACGTGGGACATCTTACAAGCGATGCCGATGAGGGCGATGATAAGATGCTCAAAGGCGCGAAGCGCGAGCATAAAACGGTTATGGAAATAGCCAAGTTCTATACGGATGCATTTTTTGAGGACTGCAGAAAGCTTAATATAAAGCGCCCTGATGTAGTTCAGCCCGCGACGGGATGCATAGATGAGTATATAAAGATTATATCAAAGCTTATGGATACCGGATACGCGTATTTTAGCAACGGCAACGTGTATTTTGATACGTCAAAGCTTGAAAAGTATTATATATTCAATGACCATAAGGAAGAGGACCTTGCCGTAGGTGTTCGCGAGGGCGTGGAAGAGGATACAAACAAGCGCAATAAGAACGACTTTGTGCTGTGGTTTACCAAGTCCAAGTTTGAGGATCAGGCGCTTAAGTGGGATTCTCCCTGGGGAACCGGTTATCCCGGATGGCACATAGAGTGCACGGGCATATCGCTTAAATATCTTGGCGAGTATCTCGACATACATTGCGGCGGCATAGACAACGCCTTCCCGCATCATACCAATGAGATTGCTCAATCGGAAAGTTACATCGGGCATCCCTGGTGCAAATATTGGATGCACGTTATGCACCTTAATACTACTGACGGCAAAATGTCCAAATCAAAGGGCGAATTCCTTACGGTATCGTTGCTTGAGGAAAAGGGCTATGATCCGCTTTGCTATCGCCTTTTCTGCCTGCAGAGCCATTATCGCCGCAACCTGGTATTTACATGGGAAAATCTTGATAACGCGGCCGGTACCTATCAGAAACTTATAGCCAAGGTTGCCGCGCTGAAGGACGACGGCGGTGAAATAGACAATGAAGCCGTGGCGGCTCTGAAGGAAAAGTTCAACGCTGCGCTGGGCAACGATCTTAATACATCGCTTGGCATTACGGCGATTTATGACGTGCTTAAATATAAAACCAATGATGCCACAAAGCTATATATGCTTGCGGATTATGATACCGTGCTGGGCCTTGACCTTATAAAGAAAGGCGAAGAAGTACGTAAGCGCAACGCGGCCGCTGCCAAGACTACAGCCGGAGTTTACAGCATAATAGCTGAAGACGGCAGCGAGGATGCCGAGATAACCGCGCAGATACAGGCACGTTACGAAGCGAAAAAAGCGAAGAATTTTGCCGAGGCGGATAGAATAAGGGAGAGCCTTAAGTCTCAGGGCATAGAAGTAACGGATATTCCCGGCGGGGCAAGGTGGAAACGCATATAAACCGCGAAATAGCGGCGCGTGAAAGGCGGATAAAACGAAAATGAGAAAAAATAAGCTCACAAGCTCACCAATGGATGCTGCGCTGGACTATCTTTCCGACAGGGCTCGTACTGTACGCGAGATGGAGGAGAAGCTTGATTCATTGAATTACGGAGAAAGCGACGTAAATCAGGTAATATCCAGGCTTATTGAGCTTAAATATCTTGATGATGAAAAATATGCCGCCGATTTTATCGCCACGCGTCTTGCCACAAAGCCTATAAGCAAAAAGAAGCTTTGGACGCAGCTTTACGCGCATAAATTGCCCAAGAATGTTATTAACGAGGCACTCGATGCGATTTCTCCTGAAATTGAGGCTGATAATGCGCTGCAGGTCGCAAAAAAATTTGACGACCAGTTTTCATCACTTGATGAACATGAACGCAAGCAGCGCGTTACCAGAAGGCTTATGGGGCGAGGATTTTCATACGATGCAGCAAAAAAAGCGCTGGAAGCCATATACAGCACCGTTGAGGATGTTGACTTCACATGTATGGAAGAGGATGATTGCGAGTGAAGGCGGAAACACTTACATTTGAAAAGATAAAGTCTGCAATCGGGAATCGAAAACCTACGGCAAATAAAGGCGATAATGGCCGGGCTTTGATAATCGCGGGAAGCGAGCTTATGAGTGGGGCGGCGCTTATGAGTGCGGCCGCCGCGCTTCGCGCAGGAGTTGGCACGCTGAAGGCAATTGTCCCGCAGGGCGCAAGGCAGGCTTTTTATAGCCTGCCCGAATGCATGTGCATATCATTTGGCGCGGAGAACTGGGATGAACTGGAATTATCTTTTGCCGCGCCGTATATCAACGAAGCCACAGCTGTTTGTGTAGGACCCGGCATGGGCAAGGAAAGCGGGGTAGAGATAGTGCTGAAAAGTGTACTTGCCGCAAATAAGCCCACGGTTATTGATGCTGATGGACTCAATGCGCTTTCGCATGTTCAGGACAAGGCAAGCGTATTGCACTCAAATGTTATACTCACGCCGCACATAGGTGAAATGGCGCGTTTAACCGGGCTTACAACAGCGTATATAAAAGAGAATCAGGCTGAGGTTGCCTTAAAATACGCGGCTGAATGGGGATGCACGGTGCTGCTTAAGTCATATCAAAGCGTTATAGCGTGCAGCGACGGCCGCGTGGCACTTAATGTAAACGGAAACAGCGGACTTGCGAAAGGCGGCAGCGGGGATGTGCTGAGCGGAATAGCGCTTGCTATGCTAAGTCAAAAGCTGGATGCTTTTAATGCCGCTTGCGCGGCGGCGTATATATTGGGCGCAAGCGCGGATGAGGCCGTTGTTTTGCTCAAAGAGCGTATGCTTATGGCAAGAGATGTTACCGATGCGGTAAAACTGACGGTAAGCAAGCTGTTTGATTGACTGAATTGCGGTTTGAGACTCATTCTCGACCGCAAAAAAATGTATATTTTGCAAAAAATAGTCTGTAATAAGGATTTATGCTTGTAACAATGCCGTGTATAATGCTAAAATATCAAGGATAAATCCATGTTGGAGGGTTGTGTGCGTATAATAGCCGGAACATGCAAGGGCAGGCCGATACTGGCCCCCAAGGGAATGGACACCCGCCCTACGCTCGATAGGGTAAAGGAGTCGCTTTTCGGAATAATACAGTTTCAGCTTTACGGCAAAAATGTCCTGGATTTATTCGCGGGCTCCGGCAACCTTGGATTGGAGGCTTTAAGCCGCGGCGCAAACTTTGCTGCATTCAACGATATGTCACGCGATGCCGTAAAGGTAATACGCGCGAATATAGAAAAGCTTGGGTTTGAACAGAAATCTATGGTGACGAACACCGATTTTGTTCAGGCGATACACTCGCTTTCTCAAAGAAAATTCGATATAGTGTTCCTTGATCCGCCGTACAGAGCGGGCTTGATGGAAAGGGCGCTTAACGAGCTGAGCGAAACCGGAATACTTGCCGAGAATGCCATGATAATAGCCGAGCACGATGCGCATATAGTGCCTGAAAATACCGGCAGGCTTGAGCTTTACGATAGGCGTGTATATCGCGATACGGCACTTTCCTTTTATAGGATTGGAGGAAAACTATGAAAAATGCCATTTTCCCCGGGAGTTTCGATCCGTTTACGGTAGGCCATTTGGATATACTTAAACGGGCGTGTGAGATATTCGACCATGTTACGGTATGCGTTATACCAAATCCCGCCAAGCACTATGTGCTTTCCGATGCTGAACGGGTCGAGAGTATAAACCGCGTGATAAAGGCTGAAAACATAAGGAATGCCTCCGCGGACAGCTTTAATGGCCTTACCGTGGAGTGCGCGCGCAGCCATAACGCAAACTTTATCGTGCGGGGACTTCGCTCTTATGCAGATTATGAGTTCGAAACCGGCATGGAATATTTTAACTTGCGCCTCGCGCCTGAGGTGCAGACAATATATCTTGCCTGCAACGCGGCGCATGTGCACATCAGCTCAAGCGCAGTGCGAGAGTTGATGAAATACGGTGCGGATATCGGTGCGTTGGTGCCGAAAGAAATATCTGAATACATCCTTAGAAAGGTTGAGAAAAATGAGCAGTAACAACAGCAACGGCAATAATATCCAGAACATGCAGATTTTTACTATTATAGGCCAGATAGAGGACATGATTGAAAACAGCCCTCGTCCCAAAATAGGCGGCCAGAACAAGCGCGTTATAGATGTTGATGAGATGATGGATCTTTTGGGCGATCTGAAGGTTACTATTCCCGAGGATATCCGCCGCGCAAATAGCGTCATAGTGGATGCGCAGTCCATGATAGATAATGCTGATGAGCACGCAAGAGACGTTGTCAGCAAGGCTGAGGCCGAGGGAGAGCAGATTGAGGCCGATGCAAGGCAGAAGGCAGCGGATATACTTGAAAAGGCTCGCGGCGAATATGAGAAGCTGGTTTCGGAGGATGAAATATATCAGGAAGCTCAGCGCAGGGCAAAGCTTTTGGCACAGAAGGCAGAGGCGAATGCCGGCCTCGTTTTTGAAAACGCGAAGTGCTACGCTGATGATGTATTGAAGGATCTTGAAAACTTCCTTAACGAGTATCGTCAGCTTGTTGCCATTAACAGAAAAGATCTTGGCGCAAGGAGCGCGAATAATGAAAATGGCGAGCAGGCTGCGCAGCAGGACAACGGTGCAGTTGAAACCCCTGCGGAAGAAAACGAGCAGAGTAAGGTGAAGAAGCATGCCAATGCTCCCAAAGTAAAACCTCAGCCCGTTGAAGAAGACGACGAGGAAGAGGATGATTACGAAGAGGACGAAGAAGAGGAAGAAAAGGGCGGATTCTTCGGCAAGCTGTTCGGAAAGAAAAAGAAGAATATTGACTTCGACGACGATGATTTCGACGATGAAGAGTAATTCGCATAAACGATGATAAACCGCGGCGCGAACACGCGCCGCTTATATTTTTTAAGGAGAGATGTATTATGGCAATGCAGCAAACAACCATACCCGCAGGGTACAAGACAAAGTTAAACCTTTATGATACGCAAAATGCCATTGCGCTTATAAAGGATACATTTCAGGCAGCACTTGCTGGCGTACTCAATTTGAAGCGCGTATCCGCCCCACTGTTTGTATACCCCGACACGGGTCTGAACGATAACCTTAATGGCGTTGAGCGCCCGGTGCGCTTTGATGCGCCTGCAACCGGACGTGACGCGGAGGTTGTGCATTCTCTGGCAAAGTGGAAGCGCTATGCTTTGAAAAGGTATGATTTCCATGAAGGCCGCGGCTTATATACGGATATGAACGCTATCCGCAGGGATGAAAGGCTTGATAACCTCCATTCAATATACGTAGACCAGTGGGATTGGGAAAAGGTCATAACCAAGCAGGATAGGACAAGGGAGTACCTTGAGCGTACGGTCAGATCCATAGTTGAGGCCGTTGGTTACACGCTTGCTGTTGTGCAGGCTAAGTATCCTGTGCTTAACGCGCAAATGAACAGGGAGGTTACGTTTGTTACCAGTCAGGAACTGCTGGATATGTATCCCGACAAAAACGCGAAGGAGAGGGAGTACCTTTTCGCTAAGGAGCATGGCACTATTTTTGTTGAAAAAATAGGCGGAGTCCTCTCAAACGGCGAGCCTCACGACGGACGTGCGCCCGACTATGATGATTGGGAACTCAACGGCGATATAATTCTTTATAACTCCGTACTTGATTGCGAATTTGAAATATCCAGCATGGGCATAAGGGTAGATGAGGAATCGATGAGGAAACAGCTTACTGCGGCGCACTGCGAGGATCGCGCTGAACTGCCTTTCCATAAAGCACTGCTTAACGGAGAACTGCCCCTCACGATAGGCGGTGGTATCGGCCAGTCAAGACTTTGCATGTATATGCTTGAAAAGGCTCATATAGGCGAAGTGCAATCCTCAATATGGGATAAGTACACCATGGATACCGCCGAAAAAGCCGGAGTAACACTGCTCTGATAGATTAACAATACAAAGCGGCATAAGCTTCTCACCTGAACCTATATAATGAAAAGGCAGGGGGAGAAGCTTTTATACTATTATCAGCTTTCGCTTAAAATCACTTATAACAGGCGAATTGATTTGAGCTGTTTCTGAAGCAAATATGTCTTTATTGAACGCTTCCTTTGCACTTTTGTTAAGCTTATCATAATCCGTCCGGCAGGTGACAACCGGTAAAGAGGCTTTTTGCGTAAGTTCACTTAACAGCGGGAGAGAATCGCGCCTTACTCCCAGTACGCGAATAAACTCCGGCTTAGCGTGGCAAACATAATCATGCTTACTAATACCAAGCAGCGCGTTAATGCAAACCCTTCGTATGCGGGCGAGAGTATAGCGCTTACTTTTTATGTTTGCAGTAAGCTCGTTAAAATCGCTGCTATTGCGGCATGCGGTATATATTGTGTTTTCGAGCCCTTCCGAAACATCCGGCAAACTTGCCATTTCCTCAATGGAGAGCCTTCTTAAAGCGTATATTACGGACTGAGAGAGCTTTTCAACACCAAGCATGGTTAATGAAGAAATGTCGCTGAAAACACCGTTCGGAATCGTTTGGGCAATTTCCGAATTGTTCCCCTGTCGGAGTTCATTGCGTATTGCCGAGGCACTCATCAACCCGTCATTTGAACCTAATGAGTCATGCTTCGCACCGATGCGCTTAATTACCATAGGCTCAATATCTGATTTGATTTTTTTAATGGCGTTCATGTATTCTATGCCAAGTATGTTGTTGGGACTTGATAAAAGTGCCGCGCTTTCCGGGCCGAGTATGCGGCACAATGCTTCCGAACGGGCAGCAGGGAAGCTTTTTCCGGAATTTAGGGCATTTGCAAGGGCCGACTTATATTCGACCGATTCGGAATTAATGGTTTCGGCCAATTGGCTGATAAACGATATATCCTCGCACTCGGCTCCAAAGGAAAGAGAATCAACCATGCCGGTGGATTCTAGCAGGCTTACTCCTCCAAATGCGAAACGCTCCGCATTGGACATGGAGAATATAACAGGGAGCATAAGTACCATATCAGCGCCGTTTTCCAACGCCCATTTCGTGCGGGCATACGGATCAAACGCGGCTACGTCTCCGCGCTGAACAAACCAACCGCTCATTGCCACTAATATCGGCCGGTCGCCGTTAAGCTTTTTTGTTGTTTCTATATGATGTCTATGACCGTTGTGAAACGGATTGTATTCGGCAATAATGCCTGTGCATTGCGCCATACGGTAAAACTCCTAAACTAATGTGTAACTAATTATATCATGCTTTGCCGGTGATTATAAGCAAAACGGGAAGAATTGGCAGCAAAGCACGCCCAAATTAACACAAAGAAGAAATTAATGGGCATAATTCCCAATATTAGCTGTTACACAAGCAAAAAAAGTGCTATAATGCATGTGTATGGCATGAAGCCAGAAGTTTTACGCTTTTTTGAAAGGAGCAAACTAAAATGTCAGTATTGGACAGCATCAAAAAGAAGGCTAAAGCGGACGTAAAGCACATCGTGCTTCCCGAAGGCAGTGAAGAACGTACCGTTCAGGCTGCAAGGATAATCACCGATGAGAAGCTCGCAAAGGTAACTCTGCTTGGTGACGAGGAAGAAATAAAGAAGGTTGCCGAGAAGTTCAATGTGTGCCTCTGCGGTATAGAAATAGTCAACCCCCTTACCGATTCTCATTTTGAGACCTATGCGAACAGCTTCTATGAACTGCGCAAGGCTAAGGGTATGACCCCCGAAAAGGCTCATGAGACCATGAAGGATCCTATGTACTATGGTATCATGATGGTAAAGAACGGCGAGGCTGACGGCCTGGTTTCCGGCGCTATCCATTCCACCGGCGATATGCTGCGTCCCGCGCTGCAGATCATTAAGTCAAAGCCCGGTATCAAGACTGTATCTTCCTGCTTCCTGATGGAAAGCCCGAATACCCAGTACGGTGACAACGGCATTATGATTTTTGCTGACTGCGCCGTTAACATCGATCCCGATGCTGACGCTCTTGCGAACATCGCCCTTGGCGCTGCCGAGTCTGCCCGTTCCTTGGCCGGCATCAAAGAGCCTCGCGTTGCCATGCTGTCCTTCTCCACTAAGGGTTCAGCTAAGCACGATGTGGTTACCAGGGTTCAGGAAGCTACCCGCATAGCGCACGAAATGGCTCCCGATCTTATGCTCGATGGTGAGCTGCAGCTTGATGCCGCTCTGGTCGAGAAGGTTGGCCAGCTTAAGGCTCCCGGCAGTGCTGTTGCGGGCCATGCCAACACTCTCGTATTCCCCTCCCTTGAAGCCGGCAACATTGGCTACAAGCTTGTACAGCGCCTTGGCAATGCCGAAGCTTACGGCCCGATACTGCAGGGTATCGCCAAGCCGTGCAACGATCTGAGCCGCGGCTGCTCTGTGGATGATATCGTAGCTACTGTTTCCATAACTGCCGTTCAGGCGCAGTCCAACTGATTTATAGGAGAGAAAAGATGAAGGTTCTTGTTATTAACGCGGGAAGCTCCTCCCTCAAATATCAGCTCATAAATGTTGAAAACGGCGATGTTATCGCAAAGGGACTTTGTGAGCGCATAGGTATAGAAGGCTCAATGCTTACCTACAAGCCCACCGGCAAGGGTAAGTTTGAATTTAAGAAAGATATGAAGGATCATCAGGATGCCATCCGTATGGTACTTGATGCTCTGGTAGATCCCGAAATCGGCGTTGTGAAGAGCATGGACGAGATCGACGCGGTCGGTCATCGTATTGTTCACGGCGGTGAAAAGTTCAATAAGTCCGTACTGATTGACGATGAACTCATAAACGAAGTTGAAAAGCTCACTCCGCTTGCTCCTCTGCACAATCCCGCTAACCTGATGGGCATTCGTGCTTGCCAGGCCGTTATGCCTAACACTCCGATGGTTGGCGTATTCGATACCGCGTTCCATCAGACCATGCCGGCAGAGGCATTTATGTATGGCCTGCCTTACGAGGCGTATAAGGATCACATGGTTCGTCGCTATGGTTTCCACGGCACGTCCCATCTGTACGTGTCTCAGCGCGCGCTGACCAAACTTGACATGCCCAAGGAAGAGACCCGCATAATAACCTGCCATCTTGGCAACGGTTCCAGCATATCTGCCATAAAGGGCGGCAAGTGCATAGATACTTCCATGGGCCTTACTCCGCTTGAAGGCGTACCCATGGGCACCCGTTGCGGCGATATGGACCCCGCTATCGTTACTTACCTTATGGAGAGGCTTAATCTCGACAGGAAGGGCATTGATAACTACCTTAATAAAAAGAGCGGCGTGCTCGGTATTTCCGGCGTATCAAGTGATTTCCGCGATATAGAAGAAGCGGCCAACAACGGCAACGAGCGCGCGAAGCTTGCTCTTGACACCTTCTGTTATAAGGTAAAGAAGTACATCGGCGCTTACGCGGCTGCTCTTGGCGGAGTTGATGCCATAGTGTTTACCGCCGGCGTTGGCGAGAATGATCGCGGCGTTCGTGAAAAGGTACTTACCGGTCTTGAGTATCTTGGCGTAGAGCTTGATACCGAGGTTAACAATACCTGCCCGCGCGGTGAAGAGGCGGAGATATCCAAGCCCAGCAGCCGCGTAAAGGTTTTCGTCATTCCTACCGACGAAGAGATGGTAATAGCCCGCGATACTGCGGCGCTTGCTTCAAAATAAGCAAATTATCCGTAAAAACAGGCGCTTTAGATACAATATATTGTTGACAAACGATATTGCAACGGATAAAATAGTTGAGGTTGACTTTTTATGAGGCTGAATGTGGCTACGGAGCTTAAGCTTCCGGGTCGTGAAGGGCATGCTGTCCTTCACGAAAAAATTGAAGACATAGAATATCCGGGACGTTGGATCCGTTTTGCGGATGATGTAACGGTTGACATAAACTATGTGTTTGACGGTAGCGGCTTTGAAACCACAGGCAGTGTCAAAACGGCGCTGAAGGGTGAGTGTGCCCGCTGCACAAAGGAACTTATGGTTCCGTTTGAGCATGAGTTCGAGGAGCGGTTCGAAAAGAACGCGCCGGAGGATGGCGATGCCTATCCTTTCAGCGGAGAAGAGCTTGACTTAAGCGACCTTGTGCGCGACAATATTTTGCTTAACATGGAAAATTATGTTCTGTGCAAAGATGATTGCCGCGGACTGTGCCCGGTGTGCGGGTGCGATTTGAATACAGTGCAGTGTTCCTGCGAGCTGGATGCAGAGGATGACAATCCTTTCTCCAAGCTCAGGACACTGTTTAACGAGGATAAGGAGGTGTGACAAATGGCGGTCCCCAAGAGAAAAACATCCAAGGCAAGGCGTGACTCACGCAGGAGCAGCAACTGGAAGCTTTCAATCCCCGGCATCGTGGCTTGCCCGCAGTGCCATGAGCCCAAGCTGGCCCACAGGGTTTGCAAGAATTGCGGCTATTACGACGGCAAGCAAGTCGTCAAGGTTGAAGAAGCCAAATAATTTGTTTGACATTCAAGTAAATAGAGGATGCGTTTGACGTATCCTCTTTTTGCGTTATTCTGAATTATATGATATAATGAGCCATATTATATTTGGAAGGTGTTTGCACTTATATGATACGTATAGCGTTGGATGTTATGGGCGGCGATAATTGCCCGCAAGCGGCGGTTGAAGGTGCGGTAATGGCCGTAAATTCAAATAAGGATATTTCGATAACGCTTGTAGGCCGCGAGCAGGCAATAAAGGATGAATTGAATAAACTTAATGTAAGCAGCGAAAGGCTGACTGTACTTAATGCCGATGAAGAGATAGATTGCCATGAACAGCCTACCGCCGCAATAAGAAAAAAAGAAGCTTCAATGGTAAAAGCCTTGAATTTGGTCGCGAACGGTGATGCGGACGCGGTTGTATCCTCCGGCAGCACGGGCGCACTTCTTGCGGGAGCCACGCTTATAGTAAAGCGCATAAAAGGCGTTAAAAGGCCCGCGCTTTCTCCCTTACTGCCTACCGTAAACGGTAAATGGATAATGCTTATTGATTGCGGAGCCAATACAGATTGCAAACCGCAGTATTTGCAGCAGTTTGGCGTAATGGCAAGCGCGTATATGCAGAGCGTTATGGGCGTTGAATCGCCGCGCATATCGTTGTTGAATAATGGCGAGGAAGCGGAAAAGGGCTGCGAACTCACGAAAGCGGCATACAAACTTCTTTCAAGCGCGCCTATCAATTTTGCGGGGAATTGCGAAGCAAGGGAAGTGCTTTCCGGCAACTTTGACGCGTTGGTATGCGATGGCTTTGTGGGCAACGTGGTATTAAAGTATACCGAGGGCCTTGCAAGTTCGCTTATGTCCATGCTCAAAACCGAACTTACGGCCGATTTTAAGTCGAAAATCGGCGCCGCGCTTTCAATGAACGCGTTCCGCAGATTCAAAAAGAAGATGGACTATAAAGAGGTTGGAGGAGCACCGCTGCTTGGAATTAACGGCTGCGTAATAAAGGCGCACGGTAGCTCCGATGCTAAAGCGTTCTCTTCTGCGATAAGGCAGGCCGTATCATTCGTAAACGGTAATGTTAATCCGAAGATCGCGGAGGCAATCGCATCACTTCCGGAAGAGGAATAGTTGTTTAACACCGCGGCATATTATTTTGAAGGATTGACATATTATGCTGTCGGGTCTAAACTAAATTAACACAGCTGAACACGAAAGGGGCACTAAAATGGAATTTGAAAACGTACGTAAGAATATAGCAAGGCAGCTCGATATACCTGAGGAATCCATAACCATGGAATCAAGGCTTATAGAAGACCTTAAGGCTGATTCACTTGATGTTGTTGAACTGATTATGGATCTGGAGCAGCAGTATGGCATAGAGATTCCCGATGATGATCTGCCGAATATTCATACCGTTGGCGATATAGTGAACTATATAAATAAATAAGCTTTATATTTAATTGCAGGGGCCGCCGGGCAATAATGGCAGCCCCTTTTCTGCTTAGGAGGAAAAATGGACGCAGATAGGCGAAAAAAGCTTGAATCGCTGGAAAAACGCGTGGGATACAGCTTCCGTGACAAAGCTCTGCTGGACATGGCGCTTACACATACATCTTATGTTAAGGGAGACGGCAGAGCCAGCGAGCATAACGAAAGGCTTGAGTTCCTGGGTGATGCGGTGCTCGAATTATGCGTAAGCGAATATCTTTATAACCGCTTCAGCGAATACAATGAGGGTGATATGACAAGGCTTAGGGCACAAACCGTGTGCGAGGGAGCTTTGTTTGAAGTTGCGAAAAAACTGGAGCTTGGCAAAACACTTCTTTTGGGGCGCGGAGAAGATCATTCCGGAGGAAGAGAAAAACCCAGCATTTTGAGCGACGCTGTTGAGGCGGTGATTGGCGCTTTGTACATTGACGGCGGCATGGATACGGCAAGAAGCTTTATAATGAGTTTTATAGGCGCTTCGGTTCAGAGCGCCGTAAGTGACGGTCCGCATAAGGATTATAAAACCATGCTTCAGGAATATGTACAAAAGCATCATATGGGGCAGATAACCTACGTGCTTACCGGAAGTTCCGGCCCGGACCACAACAAGGTTTTTGAGATGGACGTTATGGTTGCCGGCGCGGTTGCTGGCAGCGGCGAGGGAAAAACCAAGCAGGAAGCCGGCCAGCAGGCGGCTAAAGCTGCACTTACGGACATGGGCATAATTCCCCGGCCCGAAAGGAATGAAGATTGAGGCTTACCAAACTGGAAATGTACGGGTTTAAATCCTTTGCCCGTAAAACAGAAATTGTATTTGACGATGGAATTACGGCCATTATAGGTCCTAACGGAAGCGGCAAAAGCAATATTGCTGATGCCGTGCGTTGGGTTTTGGGCGAACAAAGCGCCAAGGCCCTGCGCGGCGAAAAGATGGAGGACGTTATATTTAACGGTACCGAAGCGAAGAAACCTCTTTCATACGGAGAAGTGTCGCTAACGTTTGATAATTCCGATCATGAACTGGCCACGGATTTTAATGAGGTATGCGTTACCCGCAGAATATACAGAAGCGGTGAAAGCGAATACTTTATTAATCGTTCTTCATGCAGAAGAAAAGACATTGCCGAACTTTTCCGAGATACAGGCGTTGGCCGGGAAGGATATTCCATAATCGGACAGGGCAGGGTTGAACAAATCCTTTCTGCTAAGTCGGCCGACAGGCGCAGCGCGTTTGAGGAAGCTGCGGGCGTGATGAAATTCCGCGTAAGAAAAGAAGAGGCCGTACGCAAACTGGATAATACAAAGGTTAATATGGATAGGCTCAATGATATAATCAATGAGCTTGAGGAGCGTATCGGACCGCTTGAGGAACAGAGCGCGGCGGCGAGAGAATATCTGAAACTGAGGGATGAACTTAAGGAAATTGAGATAAACGTTTTTCTGTACCAGTATGACAAGCTTAATGAACGCATAACCGCGCTGCAGGATGCTATCGATGCCGCAAAAATTGAAATAGAGCAGAAAAACGAACTGGAAGCGGCGGTTTCAACAAACTGTGCGGAGGAAGAAGAACGTGAGCGTGCGCTGAACATATCGATAAGCCAAATTCAATCCGAGTTGCTTAAGATGACAACCGGTGTGGAAGGCCATGCCGGTGAATCAAAGGTTCTAAGCGAGAGAATGGAATCGTTTATGCGGGAAAAGGAGCAGCGGCAGGGTCAGCTCAGCATAAACGAGGAAAAGCTTGAAGAAATTACCAAGCAGATAAAAAGCGCATCAGACAAGGTAAAAGAGGGCGAGGAAGAATTAAAGGCCAAGCGCGAGGCGGCGGCGCAGGCAGCAGAGGAACTAAATCGGCTGAACATAAATGTAGAGCAGAAAGAAGCTGGCTTAGAAGAACAAAAGAACGCGCTGATAGATGCAATGAACCGCATAGCGGACGCGAGAATACTTATATCGCGCTTTGAAACCATGCGCCAAAACCTGGTTGCGCAGGCAGAAAACATGACGCGCGGCAAAGAAAAGGCGGAAGAAAAGCAAAGAGAATTAGAAAATGAGTATACGGAAGCGGAAGCCGAGCATAATAAACTTTTAGCCGAAAAGGAAGAATGCAAGAAAAAACGCGAATTCGCTATCCAAAACCTGAATAATATAAATCAAAACCTCAAATTGTCCCAAGAAGCCGCGCGTAAGGCGGAGCAGCAGAGCGAAGCGGGAAAATCTCGCCTTCGCGTACTTGAGGAAATGAAGCGCGCGCATGAGGGATATTATGCGAGCGTTAAGAATTTGCTTAGGGATTGCGAAAGAGATACGTCACTCGGCAGAAGAATAGAGGGCGTTGTAGCTGAATTGATAAGCGTTCCGAGTGAATACGAAACGGCTATAGAAATGAGCCTTGGACCGGCTCTGCAAAATATTGTTACTCCGGATGAAAACGACGCAAAGGTTGTTATAGAGCATCTCAGACGAAAGGGATACGGAAGAGCAACCTTTTTGCCCGTATCAGCCATGCGCCCAAGGATTCTGGACAAGCGCGAACTGAACTGCTGTAATGTAAAGGGATTTATAGGTGTCGCAAGTGAGCTTATAAGCTTTGATGAGCGGTATAGTGGCATAATAGAAAACCTTCTTGGTCGAACCGTTATAGTAAACGATCTTGATGCGGCTATAGCTATAAACCGCCAGGCGCATGCTTCCTTCAGAATAGCTACCCTTAGCGGAGATATAGTCAATCAGGGCGGATCTATGACCGGCGGCAGCGTACAAAAGCGCGAGTTCAGCATAATAGGCCGGGAACGTGAAATAGAGGAACTTACGAAGCGCACGGCGCAGCTGGATAAAGAAAAAGTATTGAAGGACGAGGAATGCGCCCAACTGGCAGCTTCTCTTGAAGCCGCGCAGAGCGCGCTGGAAGAGACCGGCGACGCGCTGCACGAAAAAGAGCTTGAAATTGCCAGCCATGCCGAAAAACTGGATATTATAGAAAAATACCTTTCCGAAGCCAGAGAAGCTTTCCAAGCTGCCGAAGAGGGTGAAAATCAGATAAACGAAGATATTGCTGATATAGACTCTCGCTTTAAGGCGGCAACGGAGGATAGGTCTACTTTGGAGCAGAGCAATATCACAACGCAGGCCGATATACGTGCCGCGCAGCAGGAACTTGCCCTGCTGAAAAAAGAACTCAGCCAAAAAACGGAGCAGGATGCCGAATGCCGTATTGCATTGGCAAAAAGCGAAAAGGAAATCACGGCACTGAATAATGAACTAAGCAGGCTTTCTTCCGAAGAAAAGAACATTGAAAAAACCGTAGAGGAAGACAAGCGGATAATTTCCGGCTTTGCGGATAGATTTGCCGAGCTTAGCGAAAAACTTAAAGCGGTAGAAGGCAGTATAAGCGAAGAACGCCGGGAGGTTGACAAGCTTACTGACAGGCTGCACGAAATGGAGGAGGAGCGTGCAGGCCGCCTTAACGCAATTGATGAAATGCGCTCAAGACGCGAGGGTATAGCCGAGGAAAGTAAAGAATTAAGCGACAGACTGCATAAAAGCGAACTTAATCTGAACAGGGCTGAAATGGAATTAAAATCCTCACAAGATAAAATGTGGGAGGATTATGAGCTTACCTACGAGAATGCCTTGCCTTACAGGCGTCAGATAGCCGTAACCGCATCGCATATACGGATTGATGAGCTGAAAAAAGGAATTCGCGCGCTTGGCGATGTGAACATAGCGGCTATAGAAGACTATAAAACGGTTAAAGATCGCTACGACGAAATGAGCAAGCAGTATGCCGACCTTACCGCGGCTAAGGCGGATCTTACTCAGCTTATAGACGATCTGACCAAAACTATGGAAAATGAGTTCAGAAAGCAGTTTGAAAAGATACAGCAGAATTTTTCATCCACGTTTGCTGAGCTTTTCGGCGGAGGCAAGGCAGAACTTGTACTCAGCGATAAAAACGATATACTCAACTGCAATATTGATATTATCGCTCAGCCACCGGGAAAGAAGCTGCAGCTTTTAAGTTTGCTTTCCGGCGGAGAAAGGGCGCTTACCGCGATAGCGCTGCTGTTTGCTATACTTAAACTTAAACCTACCGCGTTTTGCATATTGGATGAAATAGAGTCGGCACTGGACGAAGTAAATGTGAGCACGGTTGCGCAGTATGTACAGCGGTATTCAAAGGATACGCAGTTTATTATGATAACCCACCGAAAGGGCAGCATGGAGGTTTGCAATGCTCTGTACGGCGTTGCTATGGAAGAGCGCGGCATATCCAAGGTTGTTTCCGCAAGATTTAACGCATAAGGAGATTGTATGGAAAAGAAAATGGGATTTTTTGAAAAGCTGAAGAAAAGCCTGAGCAAAGCCGGAAACGGTATGCTCAGCGCTATATTTTCAGGTGGAGATCGGGTAAATAATGAATTCTATGAGGAACTTGAGGAGGCCATGATTGTTGCCGACATGGGCATGGATACTGCCGAGAGGCTTATAGAATCATTAAGAGAAAGCCTGGACGAAAAGGGAATAAAGAATCGCGAGGAAGCAAGGCAGGAACTTAGGCGCATAGTTGCGGACGAAATGCGGGCAGACAGCGCATTCGCGGCGGATAAAGGACCGGCGGTACTGCTGATAGTAGGAGTTAACGGAGTTGGCAAAACAACCTCAATAGGCAAGCTTGCGGCATATTATGTTTCAAAGGGCAGGCAGCCGATGATGGCGGCGGCGGACACGTTTCGCGCGGCTGCTGCCGAACAGCTTACCGTTTGGGCAGAACGCAGCGGTGTTCAGATAGTTAAGCATGGCGAGGGTGCCGATCCGGCGGCGGTTGTATTCGATGCTGCAGCAAGTTTTAAGGCACGCAAGCGAGATATATTGCTTTGCGATACGGCGGGCAGGCTCCACAATAAGAAAAACCTTATGAATGAGCTTGAAAAGATACGCCGGGTATTGGACCGAGAACTTCCCGGAGTACCGGTTGAGGCACTGCTTGTATTGGATGCCACAACCGGGCAGAATGCTATAATACAGGCAAGAGCCTTCGGTGAGAGCACAGGCTTGACAGGCGTAATTATTACCAAGCTTGACGGCACTGCCAAGGGCGGTATGGCCGTTGCGATAAAGAATGAGCTTGGCTTGCCGGTGCGTTTCATTGGGGTGGGCGAGGGCATAGACGATTTGAGGCCTTTTGATGCGGATGCGTTTGCGGAGGCTTTGATATAGTATGAGGCTTCTTTTTAAACAGCGCCTTTTCTCTTGGTTCGACAGCTATGATATATACGATTCATCGGGAGCCACCGTATATGTTGTTAAGGGGCAGCTTTCGTGGGGCCATTGCTTAAAAATATTTGATGCAGCCGGAAATGAAGTAGGCATGATAAAGGAAAAAGTATTTACTTTCTTGCCGAAATTTGAGCTGTACAAAGGCGGAAAATATATAGGCAGCGTTGAAAAGGAATTTACCTGGTTTAAGCCAAAGTATCACCTGGCTTTTAACGGATGGCAGGTCAGCGGAAACTACTTTGAATGGGATTATACCATTTCAGATGCCGGTGGTAGCAAAGTGGCGGTAATATCGAAAGAATTGCTTAATTGGACCGATACTTATGCGATTGATGTATTCAATCCAGGCGATGCGTTATACGCACTGATGTTTGTGCTGGCTATAGACGCGGAAAAGTGCTCGAGAAATTAGATTAAATTATGCGTGGGAGATGCGGGCAATTATCATAAATTGCTTGACATCTCCCGTTTATTTGTTATAATAGCAGAGGTGTAAAGCCTTAAACCTTTACAGGAGGCCGGGCATGGATAAACGTTTGAGGCTTGGGTTACTGCTTGATTGGTACGGCGCGTTGCTTACCGATAAGCAAAGGACAACGCTGGAACAAAGCCTGAATGAGGATTGCTCACTCGCTGAAATTGCCGAAAGAGAGGGCATTTCAAGACAGGCGGTACGCGATGCCATATTGCGCGGGGAAGAACAGCTTGAGCTGTACGAGGCTAAGCTTGGATTTCTTGAAAGAGATCTTGGCTTGATAGAAAGCATCAGGCAAATGCGCCGGCACGATTTAACAGAGGATGTACAGAAGGGCTTGGATGCTCTTATTGAAAGGATAGAAGGAAACAATGGCATTTGAAGGGCTTTCCTCAAAACTGCAGAATGTTTTCAAAAAGCTTGGCGGCAAGGGCAAGCTGAGTGAGAAAGAAGTGCGCGAGGCAATGCGCGAGGTTAAGCTTGCGCTGCTTGAGGCAGACGTTAACTTTGCCGTTGTAAAGAACTTTGTAAACAAGGTTACCGAAAGGGCCGTTGGATCAGAGGTGCTTGAAAGCCTTACTCCGGCTCAGCAGGTTATAAAAATAGTAAGCGAGGAGCTTACCGCGCTTATGGGCGGCACAAGCTCAAAGATAGAGTTCGGGTCAAAGAGCCCCAGCGTAATACTGCTTGCCGGCCTTCAGGGCGCGGGCAAAACAACCATGGCGGGTAAGCTTGCGGGATATCTTTCAAAGCAGTATGGAAAGACCCCTATGCTTGTTGCGTGCGATATATATCGTCCTGCGGCAATAGATCAGCTTAAGGTCGTCGGCTCAAAGGTAAATGTTCCGGTATTTGAACGCGGTCAGGCGGATCCGGTCGAAACGGCCAAGCTCGGCGTAGAAGAGGCACGCAGGCAGCTGAAGGATTTGGTTATAATCGATACTGCCGGCCGTTTGCATATAGACGAGGGCATGATGGATGAAATAGCGGCAATCAAGGAGGCTGTGCAGCCGGCCGAAATACTGCTCACCATAGATGCCATGACCGGTCAGGATGCCGTGAATGTAGCAAAAGCCTTTAATGAAAAGCTTGAACTTACCGGAGTTATAGTTACAAAGCTTGATGGCGATACCAGGGGCGGCGCGGCGCTTAGCGTAAAGGCTGTTACCGGAAAGCCGATTAAATTTTCCGGCACCGGTGAGAAGCTTACCGACATAGAGCCGTTTTATCCGGACAGGATGGCAAGCAGAATCCTGGGCATGGGAGATATGCTTACGCTCATTGAAAAGGCCCAGAGCGCTTTTGATGAAAAGAAGGCCGTAGAACTTGAGGCGAAGCTCAGAAACGATGAGTTCACACTGGAAGACTTTCTGGACCAGTTTGAACAAATGAAGAGCATGGGTTCCATGCAGGACATAATGGGTATGATACCCGGCATGGACGCTTCCAAGCTTGGCAATATAGAAATAGATGAAAAACAGGTGGCACGCACGCAGGCTATAATCAAGAGCATGACGCCAAAGGAACGCCGCAAGCCGGACATATTAAACGCTAGCCGCAGGCGCAGGATAGCGCGTGGAAGCGGAACCACCATTCAGGAGGTTAACAGGCTGATAAATCAGTTTGAGGCCACCCGAAAGATGATGCGTCAGTTTACCGGCAAAGGTAAAAAAGGCGGGAAAAAGGGTAAACGCCGTTTCCCGTTTGGATTTTAATTTGAACGAATACGGTACATCCGTTTTCGATATAAATGTTAACAACATAATTTTTAGGAGGACACAAAAATGCTTAAGATCAGACTTCGCCGTATGGGCGCCAAGAAGGCTCCTTTCTACCGTATAGTGGTTGCGGACAGCCGCGCTCCCCGCGACGGTGCTTTCGTTGAGGAAATCGGTTATTACAATCCCCTTACCGAACCCGTTGAGATCAAGGTAGACAACGAGAAAGCCCAGCAGTGGATTAAGAACGGCGCTCAGCCCACCGATACCGTACGCGGCCTGCTTAAGAAGAGCGGAGCGATACAGTGACGGAGGAAACGAACGGGAGGCAGTCCATGGCAGAACTTGTAAAGTTTATAGCGATGAGCTTAGTGGACAAGCCTGACGAGGTTAAGGTTGAGGAAAAAGAAGGCGACAAGGCTACGATAATAGAGCTTAGCGTCGCCGCAGAGGATATGGGCAAGGTAATAGGCAAGCAGGGCCGCATAGCCCAGGCTATCCGCTGCGTGGTAAAAGCCGCCTCTGTCAAGGAAAACAAAAAATACGTCGTAGAGATAGTCTGATATGGCTGCGCTGTGCGAATTTTTCAGGATAGGCCGCATCGTGCGGCCTCACGGCGTTCATGGGGCTGTAAAGCTTGAACCCATGTCGGATTCGCTGGCACGCTATAAGGGCCTTAAAGAGGCTTATATAGAGCGAAACGGCATACACGAGCCTATAACTGTTTCGGATGTTGGCGTTAAGGAAGATGCCGTGTATATGAGCATATCATGCAGCGCCTCTCGTGATGACGCGGAGAAGCTGCGCGGCGCTTTCATTTGCGTGGACAGAGCGCACGCCATGAAGCTTCCAAGCAATACCTATTTTGTTGAGGATCTTATAGGCTGCGCGGTGTATGATGATACCGGGCGTGAGCTTGGGAAAATTACCGATGTGTTTGAAACCGGCGCAAACGACGTTTATGAGATATCCGGCGAAAGGAAACTTTTTTTGCCGGCGCTTAAACGAGTTGTACTTTCAACCGACATTGAAAACAGGCGTATGGTACTGAATTCAAAAGTGCTTGAGGAGGTTGGACTGTTTGAGGATTGACATACTTACAACCTTTACCGAAATGTTTCCGCCTGTATTGGGAGCAAGTATTTTGGGAAGGGCTGCACAGAAGGGCATACTCGAATTCAACCTTTGCGACATAAGAAACTATTCTGAAAACAAGCACCATAACACGGATGATTATCCGTTTGGCGGCGGCGCCGGGATGGTAATGCTTGCCCAGCCTATTTATTCGTGCCTTGATGCCGTGGATCCGGAGCACAAAGCAAAGCGCATAATGCTTTCTCCGCGCGGCAGAACTCTTTCGCCGGAAATAGCCAAAGAGCTTTCTAAAGAAGAAAATCTGCTGTTTCTGTGCGGGCACTACGAAGGCATAGATGAGCGCGTGCTATATGCGATGGACGAGGAACTGTCCATAGGTGATTATGTGCTTACGGGCGGTGAGCTGGCGGCTATGGTAGCAATAGACTGCATTGCCCGTTTTATTCCCGGAGTGCTCGGCAGCAGCGAATCCGCTGAAACGGAATCGTTTTCGGATGGATTGCTTGAGTATCCTCAATATACTCGCCCCGCGGAGTTTCGCGGCATGAAGGTACCGGATGTTTTGCTTAACGGCAACCATGCGCTTATAGAGCGCTGGCGGCGTGACAGGGCAATAGAAATTACTCTTTCACGAAGGCCGGAACTTATGGAAAATGTTGAGCTGAATAAAAAGGACATAGCTTTCATCAAGTCCTTAAAAAATGATGAAAAATCGAGATAAACGGGCAAAAATTAGCTTGCAAAGAAAAGAATGCTATGTTATAATGCCCTTTGTGACAAACGGGCGGTCCAATGTGGGCGATATGGCCTATACGAACGTCTAAGGAAGGAGAAAACAAAAAATGGCAGACATTATCAGGGAACTTGAAAAGGAGCAGCTTCGTACAGACCTGCCCAAGCTTGAAGTGGGCGACACCGTCCGTGTATTCGTAAAGGTCGTTGAGGGCTCCCGCGAGAGGCTTCAGAACTTCGAAGGCGTCGTTATTAAGATTCAGGGCGGCGGCATTCGTAAGTCCTTCACCGTGCGCAGAATATCCTACGGTATCGGCGTAGAGAGGACCTTCCCCTACAATAGCCCCCGCATTGGCCGCATTGAAGTGCTGCGTCATGGTCAGGTTCGCCGCGCCAAGCTGTTCTATCTGCGCAATCGCGTAGGTAAGGCCGCTAAGGTTGTCGAGCGTATAGACGAGAAATAAGTTACCTAAACAAACCTTCAAGCCCCCAAAGGCCTTACGCCCCTGGGGGCTTAATTTTAACAGGAGATTTTATGCAGATACAGTGGTATCCGGGGCATATGGCCAAAGCAAGGCGTATGCTGGAAGATAACCTTAAACTTATAGATGTTGTGGTAGAGCTCGTGGACGCGCGTGCTCCTTTAGCTACCCGCAATCCGGACTTTGACACTCTGTTTTCGCAGAAAAATAGGGTAATATTGCTGAACAAGAGCGATCTCGCATCTGCTGAGCAAACAAAAAGATGGATAGATTATTATAAAACCCAGAATATAAATGCTACCGCGTTTGTTTCAACATCAAGCGCAAAACGGAAGGCGGCCGTAACGTTGATAGAGGCCGCGGCTGCCGATAAAGTAGCAAAAATGAAAGAGAAAGGTGTGCTTAAAACCGTGCGTGCCATGGTTGTTGGTATACCTAACGTTGGCAAATCAACGTTCATTAATCGCATATCCGGCGAAACTAAGGCAAAGGTTGGTGATAAACCGGGCGTTACAAAGGGGAAACAGTGGGTAAAAGTGTCGCAGTATCTGGAATTGATGGATACTCCCGGACTGCTTTGGCCAAAACTTGAAAACGAGGCTTTAGCGAAGCACTTGGCCTATATAGGTTCCATTAACGATGATATTATGGACACGGAAAGGCTTGCGGGTGATCTTTTAAGTGAATTGGAGCTGGTTTGCCCTCAAGAACTTCGTGAACGCTATAAAAAGATAGAGGACGGCATGGCATCTCATGAATTACTTGAAGCTGTTGCGCGCTCAAGAGGTTTTATACTGCAGGGCGGTGTAATTGATACGGAGAGAGCAGCCAGAATAGTTCTGGATGAGTTCAGAGCCGGTAAAATAGCAAAGGTAACGCTTGAACAGCCGGACAGACAATATTAAAACCGGAATCGGAAAATAAAATCTTATGGCACGAATAAATGAGCAGGAAAGACTTGCGGAGCTGACAAAGCGAGAAAAGGAATTCTGGCAAATGGGAATATATCCCGCCGGAATGGATGAGGTAGGGCGCGGGCCTTTGGCAGGCCCGGTGGTGACATGCTGCGTAATATTGCCGCAATCGCCGTTAATAGAGCATATAAACGACTCAAAAAAGGTTAGCGAACTGCGCCGCATTAAGCTTGCGCCTATAATAGAGGGAAACGCCATAGCCATAGGTTATGGCCAATGCAGCAACGAGGAGATAGACGAGCTTAATATATTGAATGCCACAAAGCTTGCGTTTAAGCAGGCTTATTTCGCAATGAACCATGAATGCAGCGATGTGCTTATAGATGCCGTAAAAGGTCTGGATATACCGGCAAGGCAGCATTCCATAATTCACGGCGATGCTTTGAGCTACCTTATAGGTGCGGCAAGTATAGCAGCTAAGGTAAAAAGGGATGCTTATATGTGCCAAATGGCTGAAAAATATCCTGAGTACGGGTTTGAAAGAAATAAAGGCTACGGCACGGCGGAGCACATTGCCGCTCTAAAAAAATACGGCCCATGCCCGATTCATCGCGCCAGCTTTATAGGCAAAATTTTGGGTGGAAACAATGAATAATATAGAGCGCGGCAAGCGTGGTGAAGATGCCGCGCTTGAATATTTGCTGAAAAACGGATATACATATCGAGACAGAAACTTTAGGGCGGAAAGATGCGAAATCGACCTTATTGTTATGAACGGCGATATGCTGGTTTTTGTTGAGGTTAAGGCACGTCACGGCTCGGAACATGGGTTGGGACGTGAGGCTGTAAACAAAGCGAAACAGCGCAATATTATAAAAGCGGCGCAGCTATACGCCGTTAAATTTGGCCTAACGGAAAATTTCATTAGGTTTGATGTTATAGAAGTTGATTTGGATACGATGAGAATTGAGCACATCAAAGACGCTTTCAGACTGAATTAAGTTAACACATTTTAAACTTTCCAATAATCACTATCGGTATAAACAAAATTGTGGTATGCTATCTGTAAATTGGGGCGGTTTGTCCGCCTAAATTTATGCGGAGAGTAGCATGAAAAAAAGTATTTTAACGATAATTTCAATATTTCTGGTGCTTGCTATGCCGGCACTTTGTTTTGCCGCGGGCGAAAATATGCTCTCGGATGATTTTGAATCGAGGGAGCAGTGGTTTGAAGAGGCGTGGTACGAGGGCAGTGAGCACGGCAGCATAGAAATTACCGACGGCATTGTTCACATAACGGCGGCAGGTGACGAGGGCAATGATATTCGCCTTTGCTATACGGTAGATGTTGAAGAAAACAGCTATTATAAATTAAGCTGCTGCGTTAAAACATCCGATGTATCGGGTGGAGCCGGAGCGAATATATCTGTTGACGGCTCGCTTGCCACAAGCGATGGCGTATTCGGCGACTCGGATTGGCAGACGATAGAACTGGTGGGCAAAACAGCAGATGATCAAACGGAGCTCACCGTTTGCGTACGCGTGGGAGGCTACGGCGCCCTGTCGAGCGGCGAAGCCTGGTTCAAAGAAATAAGCATGGAAGGACTAAACTCATACTCGGGTGAAGCCGCTGATTTTTCTTTGGCTGCGGCAAACGGCGCATCGAATGATGATGATATCGCTGAAGATGCTGGCGAAGACTCAGACGAAAGTACAGAGGGAGATTTTCCTGAAAGCGGCACCGTAATGCTTGCAGTACTTGCTACTGTGTTTTTTGGCGCGATAATATACGGAAGATTCATTGAAACGGAACAGTCAACTATAGAAGATGGATCAAAGAATGAAAAAGTATGGCTGGCTATAATATTAGCGGTAGCGTTTATAATCAGGGTTGCCTGCTCGCTTAAGTACTATGGGCATCCAACTGATATAAATTGCTTTATGGCATGGGGATACCATCTGAGGGAAGAGGGCTTTGCCGCGTTCTATAACTCGGGAATGTTTGCTGACTATCCACCGGGATATATGTATGTGCTTTACATAACCGCAAGCATTGCTAAGCTGCTTAATCTTGGCTACGGAACGCACGCGTACGCTCTTATTACAAAGATGCCGGGAATAATTGCGGATATAGTTTCGGCATATGTTGTGTATAAACTGGCGAAAAATCTTGGGAACAATGGTTGTAAGGATGCCAAGCGTTGGGGCAGATTGCCACTGGTGCTTGCCGCTGTTGTTTCCGTTAATCCCTTATACGCGTTTCTAAGCGGTGGATGGGGACAGATAGATCAAATACTGGCACTGATGCTGCTTTTGACAGTATGGCTGTTTAATCAGAAAAAAGAAATACTTGCGGGCATTGCCTACGGTGTTGCGATAATGACTAAGCCACAGGCCTTGATGGTGGGTCCGCTGCTTGCGGCGGCATACTTCTGCCGAATTTATGATGAAAAAGGTCATAGAGCAAAACAACTTGGCAAAACTATTGCGGCTGTAGCCGGCGCTGTTGCGGCATTGTTTATAATAGCGTGGCCGTTCAAAGGAGAGCAGGAACCGCTGTGGTTCTTGGACAAGCTTATCGGAACTGCCACAAGCTATAATTACGGCAGCGTGGAAGCTTTTAATTTAATGGCCTTGCTTGGCGGAAACTGGAAAAATGCCGATAGTGAGCTGTTTATACTTTCTTATGCGCAGCTTGGCTATATTTTGATTGCCTTGAGCGTTGCGGCAAGCATATTGATATACATAAAGGGTCGCAATAAAAACAAGGGATGCCTTGCGCTCAGCGCAGGATATCTTATAATATCCCTATTTGAATTAGGGCATTATATGCATGAAAGGTATCTTGTGCCGGCGTTGATGTTAATACTTGTCGCGTTTATTTATTATAGAGATAAGCGGCTGTTCGTTTCATTTTTATGGCTTACGGCATCGGCACTGTATAATGCTTGTTTTGCGTTTATTATAGTCAGTTACACAAACTGGCGTAATGATTACTATACCGCGCTTATGATTGCAGGCTGCTTAATGAACCTTACGGGCTTTATATATCTGAGTATAGTTTGCTTCGATATCGTATTTCGCGGCAGGATACACCCCGCGTTTGCCGAAAAGAAATTGAAAAAGGAAACCGTAACCGCGCTTTCAGAACCGGTGAATACAAAGCTTAATTATACAAAGCGAGACAGAATATATGTAATTTCGCTAACGGTTATATACGGCATTATCGCGCTGATAAATCTTGGCACAACCGTTGCCCCGGAAAACTACTGGACAGGCACAAACGGAGACAGCGTGGAAATAACGCTTGATGAAAACTCCGGCATAGATGATATATGGGTTTACGGCGGACTGTATACCGGCAGCATTACACTGACGGATGATGAGGGCAACAGTGTGAGCTATGACGAAATAAACGGCGATATGTTCCGCTGGAAGAGCATAGGCGGGGGACTTACAGGAACTCATATTACGCTCAAAGTTATATCGGGATCCGTTTGGTTCAACGAAATAGCCTTGCTTGATGCCGAAAGAAATGTTATATCTGCGCAGACGGATGGCGATGCTCAGGCATTGTTTGACGAGGCGGATACCGTGCCCGAAAACAGAACATATATGAACGGAATGTATTTTGACGAGCTGTATCATGCACGTACGGCTTATGAGCATTTGCATGGCATAAAGCCGTATGAAAACTCTCATCCTCCGCTTGGCAAAATATTTATAATGATTGGAATAGCCATTTTCGGCATGAACACTTTCGGCTGGCGTATAGTAGGAACGCTGTTCGGAATAGGCATGGTACCGATAATGTACGCGTTTGCGAAACGGCTGTTCAAAAAAAGCGATTACGCATTGTTGGCCGCGGGCCTGTTTGCGTTTGATTTTATGCATTATACGCAGACACGTATCGCTACGATAGACGTATACGGTGTGTTTTTCATAATACTGATGTATTATTATATGTATCAGTACTATTGCATGAACTTTTTCAGTGACGGCTTAAAGAAAACCCTGAAACCGTTGTTCCTAGCCGGAGTGTTTTTCGGCTTTGGTGCGGCAAGCAAATGGATAGATATATATGCCGGCGCAGGGCTTGCAGTATTGCTGTTTATTTCTCTTGCGAAGCGTTACAGAGAATATAGAGCCCTAAGAAACAGCGATGATGAAACGCTTCGCGGCTCGGTAGCGCCGTTCTGGAGAAATACCGTAAAAACGCTTCTATGGTGCTGTGTATTCTATATCGCCATACCCTTGGTTATATATATGGCATCCTATATCCCTTATGTGCTGAGTGAGGAACATTATGATCTTGAGGGAATATTGGGCTTGCAAAAGTTCATGTTCAGCTATCATAGCGGGCTTACAGCTACGCATCCGTATCAGTCACCCTGGTGGCAATGGCCGCTTATAATACGGCCAATTTGGTATTACATAACGTATGACACGGCTGAAGGCTACGCCGGCACAATTTCCGCTATGGGTAACCCCGCTGTATGGTGGGCATGCCTTGCCGCCTCGGTTTTAATAATAGGGCGAATCATACGTGGCCGAACCCAAATGGACAAAATATGGACGGTATTACTTATCGGCCTTGCGGCTGAATATATACCGTGGGTCCTTGTGCCGCGTTGTACGTTTATATATCACTACTTTGCGTCGGTTCCGTTTATAATACTTATCGCTGTGCGCGCGCTGATGCAAAAGGAAGAAACTGATTGCAGATATAGGCGGGTTAAGTGGATTTGGCTCGGAGCGGCAATAGTACTGTTTGCGTTGTTTTATCCTGTTATATCCGGAGTTATATGCTCCCGCGCTTATATAAAGCTGCTTGAATGGCTGCCCAGTTGGACGTTTTTAGGGTATTAAGCCATAACAGGGTAGGGGAAAAGAAATATTATGAAGAATGATACTAAAAAAACATTTTGGCAGTTTATAAAATTCAGCGCTGTCGGCATGACGAATACACTCGTCGACTTTGTTGTGTATTCCATATTGACTCACTTTGGCCTGAACTATATGCTTTCCCAGGTTATATCATATAGTGCGGGCATATTGAACAGCTATATATGGAATTCTCTTTGGACATTCAAAAAGGAACGAAACAACAGCTTTAAGACGGTGTTTATGTTTGTGGTGGTAAATGTGCTGTCATTGGGAGTGTCGCTTGGTGTGCTTTGGCTGTGCAAAAATCCGATAGGGATAAATCAGGATGTTGCGCTGGAATTTTTCGGAAAATCCATAAACATTTCATGCGACATTATATGCAAAATCCCCGCGTCCGTTTTCTCAGCAATAGCGAATTTCGCTCTTACCAAGCTGTTTGTATTTAAGGATAAATCCGATATCGCAAAAAATACTGCCAATAAATAAAACCATTTGTTTAATTGTTAATCAGGGCGTGCGCATACACGCCCTGATTTTGTCTAAATACGGGGCCCTATGGACGAAAGCGGTGATAGTTTGGTAGAATATATCTACCAAACTATCCACCCTACCTAATGGGGATTACGAGAAAAAGGTAAACCCCTACAATTGGGCAAATCGTCCGCGCATGAACAGCGAATTTTGCAAGGCATCAGGCATTTATGCATCCATATTGTTGGATAAAAAAGGCTGATTAAGTGGCCTACAGAGACGGGATTTTCAACATATCATAAGTCACTCGCCGAAAATATAAGCTTTTAGAGCTTGTGTAAACCACCGGTTTAACTGGTGGTTTTGTTTTCCCCTTCATTGCATTTAATCTACTCGTATGATATATTTTACGAAAGAAAAATGTCTATTCTTTTCCGGCGGAGGGTTAATAAATGCGCGGCTTGCATAAACGCTATATTATTTCGGCATTTATTGTGTTGCTCGTAATCCTGTTCGCTGCGTGGCTGCGTTGGTCCGCCGGAGCGAATATTGACTACTCTGCAACTCCTAATAATATCCGAAGTATTATATATATCTGCCTTATGAGCGCGTGGGGAATATCGGTGCGGGCACGCATAGTACAGGTGCAGGCAAGGCGATATTTAACCGGTATGGCCGCCCTTATTGTGCTATGGCTTGTATTGCGTTCGCTTAAATTCGGCATATTTTTTAATGAAAATGTGGACGTATGCAGATATTTATGGTATGGGTATTACATATCCATGATATACATGCCGCTTATGGCGGTTCTTGTTGCCATGTCACTTGGGAAAAGCGAAAACTATCGCCTGCCCCGGTGGACGGGAGCACTTTATATAGTTGCAGGCTTGATTCTTTTAATGGTTCTTACAAACGATTTGCATAGGTTTGTGTTCATATTTCCTAATAATGTGATGTCAGATAGGGATTATAGCTATGGACCGGGTTATTATATAACCGCAACATGGTGCGCCGTTTGCGCTATAAGCGCTTTTGCGATCATTTTGATAAAGTGTCGCGTCCCTCACAGCCGTAAATATATGTTTCTGCCGGTAGTGCCGTTTCTGCTATTGTTTGTTTATTGTTATGCATACGCGTTAAATGTTCATTGGCTCCGGGTAGTCGCGGGCGATATGACCGTAGCCATTTGCCTTATAACGGCGGGTATATTGGAAAGCTGTATATGGTGCGGCCTTATACAGTCTAATGCGGGCTATGAAGACATATTTGAGTCCACTACCATAAAAACGCAAATAACTGACAATGAATTTAACACGATTTACGCATCTCCAGGGGCATCGGTTAAAGATACTGAAAAACTTAGTTCTGCGGTAGACCATCCCATAAGGCTGGATGAAAATACACTGCTTAAAGGTTTTAACTTAAAAAATGGTTTTGTATTTTGGCAGGAAGATATTTCCGAGCTTACGGCAGTTACAAAGCAGCTTGAGCTTACGCATGACGAGCTGAGAGAAACGGGCGATATAATAAAAGCGGAAAATGATCAAAAGAAAAAATGGCTGCAGATTACAGAGGAAAACAGACTGTATGATGCTATTGAAATGCAAACCTCAAAACAAATTTATATGCTGAATTCGCTTATATCAAAGCTGAAGCAAACGGAAGATACAACCGAAGCCCGTAAGCTGCTTGGCAAAATAGCGATTATTGGTGCATATATAAAACGGCGCAGCAATCTTATATTCGTTGAAACGCAGCGAAAAAACGTTGCGGCGGGCGAATTGCAGCTGTGCCTTGATGAGTCAGCGGCCAACTTAAAACTTCTCGGCATTGAATGCAAGGCTTTTTTAGATATAAATGAGCTTATGTCGCCAAAAATTGCAAATCTGGTATACGATTTGTTTGAAGCCGTGGTGGAAAAGTCCTTTGAAACGGCCAAATCATTGCTCCTGTTTTGCGGTGTGGAGGGCGACTTAGCAGAGATAAACATAAGCGTGGCATGCGGCGATGACCTTTCAAACCTATGCATCGACTATCCTTCACTGACAGCCGAACAGGATGAAGACGGACTTTGGTGCTTATCGTTAAAATGCACAAGTGATGGTGACTGTATATGAAAACGAGAGCGGGTTTAATAAAAGAAAGCTTTGATAATCTGCCGATAGCAGTCTGCTTCTTCGATACAAACGGCGTAGTGCGCCTGATAAATAAAAGAATGCTTGCCATAAGCTTTATCCTTATGAAGAACGGCATGCAAACTATTTATGAGCTGAGAAAGGCGCTTGAAAATCCGCCTGACGAAGTAATTAGAGTTAATGAAAAATTGCCGCTGTACTGCTTCCCGGACGGGAAAACGCTGCGTTTTAATGAAAAAGCCATAGTCACACGATTCGGAGATGTTTTCACGCAGGTAACGGCGGCGGATGTATCCAAGGTAGTAATGCGCCAAAAAGAGCTGAATGAGGAAAATCTCAGACTTGAAGAGGCAAATGAGCGCGCAAGAAAGCTGCTTGAACAAATGCCGGACATGGTAAGGGAAGAAGAAATACTTTCCATGAAAATGAGAGTGCATGACGACATAGGGCACAGCATACTTTCGGCGCGCCTCACATTGCTGCATAATAAGGACATTGAGGCAGTACGAAAAAACGCGCTAATATGGGAAAAATCAATAGCCTTGCTTTGCCGCAGCAACGATATGCCTCAGCAGCAGGACACCTGGGAATACGCAAAAACAAAAGCGGAACATGTTGGCGTACGATTGATTATTGAAGGAGATGTACCCCAAAGCGATCCGGAGCGCACCTTATTTGTCTTAGCCGTACGCGAATGCATAACAAACTGTGTGCGTCACGCCGGAGGAACCGAGCTTTACATTTCATGTGCCTCGGATAGTGGCAAATATATTGTAACAATAAAAAATAACGGAAGAATTCCGGATGCTGAGATAAAGGAAGGCGGCGGACTTTCTTCACTAAGGAAAAGGATTGAAAAAAACAGAGGTGAGATGATTGTACAAAGTCACCCGGAGTTCTCGCTAACGCTTATATTGCCGCATAAGGAGATCAGCAGATGATAAACACTATGATAGTTGAAGACCAAAGAATGATACGTAGCCTGCTTGAAAGTTATATACAAGCCGAGGACGGATATTGTGTTGCCGCATCAATAGCGGGCGCGAATCAGGCTATAGAGCTCTGCAAAAACATAGACTTGATATTGATGGATGTTCAAACGGAACACCGCGAAAGCGGCCTGGCGGCGGCTGAGAAAATTAAGAAAGCTTATCCTAATATAAAAATAGTAATCGTTACGTCCCTGCTTGATTACGAAGTGCTCAAAACTGCCCGCGCTATAGGAGCGGACAGCTTATGGTATAAAGACAGCGCCAGAAATACGCTTATGGATGTTGTGAAAAGGACGGTTGCGGGAGAGCATATATTTCCGGATTCACCGCCGTCGGTAGAAATAGGACTGGCAAAGAGTTCGGAGTTCACAAAAACCGAGCTTAAGGTGCTTAAGTATCTTGTTAAGGGACTGTCCTATGGTAAAATTGCCGAAGCGATGGGCATTGAGGTTACAACGGTAAAATATCATGTTACGAATATGCTGCAAAAAACAAGCCTTGAAAATAAGCTGCAGCTCGCGCTTGCCGTAAGCGATGCAAAGTTGATAGCAAATATCTCGGATAATGAATAAGTTTTTATACCCTATACTAAAGTATGGGGTATTTTTTGCTTTTTGCGAATAAAATTATCATGTACTATTTGAGGAAAGGAGTATACTGACCTTGCGGAAAATAGTATTGGATTTGCAGTCCGGCCTATTTGCGGATGCGATATCGCAGGTTCTTGAAGGCGGCGAACCGGATTTTATCACGATACATGCGAAGAGCCCGCAGAAAACCGTTTCAATATGCAAAAAAAGTCATGCGTATGCGGCAATAATGGAAGTTACACCGTTTTCACCATGGAAGCTTGAAGAACGATTGAAACTGGGCGAGGCGATAAAACAAATTGCACCGGAGTGCAAAGTGTTGCTGCTGGTTGACGAAATGAGCAACAAATCATTGGCGGCTGCTGTTACGCAAGCAAAAAAAGACGAACTGATAGACAATTTTATTTACGCGTCTGTTTCACCAACATATCTCATCGCAATACTTGATACGCTTTAATATGAAAGGAGCTTATATATGCAGGTTACAATACAAAACATACCAAATAACCTTGACGAATTTAAATCCCTTGCCGAAATGGGCATCACTAAGCCGGAAAATACTTGCGTTCTGCTTCTGTGCGCGCTGGATCTGTTTGATAAAAACAAGGATGAAGGTACGGCGGCGATGAACTTGCTTCGCGGCCCTAAACCTATGGTTCCCTATGATGTGCAGTTTCTGTGTGACCGTCTTCGCGGCAAAAGCTATTTACCCAAGGCGTACTTTGAGGGAGCAACACCGGAGAACAGTTATACTCCCGCTCAGCCTTATGTGCTGAATGTGCTGAGCGATCCCCGCCCACAGGATATAGAAGAAGGGTATTTGAGAGTATTTCTCAAAACCGCCGGGGCAGATTCACCAAGACCCGTAAAACTCAGGAAGAAAGGATCCACGGGCGAATGGTTTATTTGGGATTATACAAGTCTGCTTGTCGGTATACGCACTCCTGCTGCTGAAGATCCGTGGGCTTAAAAAGCTAATGACCTTATATAGAGGTTCATTATAAAAATCCCAAATAATAAAAAGAGAAGGAGATATGAAAATGGCAAGCTTTACAGACAATGCAAAGGCGGCAATGACCGCAACTTATCCCCGCGAATTCGACATTTCCTATTCTACAACTCTTGAGGAAGTGTTTGAAAAGCTCAACGCTCGTGCCGCGGCATTTCAGATGCCATTTGCAATAAAGGGCGGTATCCCGGGGCAGCGTATTGTATTTGAAAAGGAACCGAATCTTGATATTCAGCTTTGGGTTTTTGTTAAAGACGGCAATCATATTAAAATATTGCCCAACTTAATGGAAAATACAACCAGCGTAAACGGTATGCGAGTAGATAAGAACAGCGCACTGCGCCGCGGCGTAAAAGGCGCTATGGTTGAGCTTCCGGTAGCAAGGGGTGAATATGTTGACGATGTTACCGAAAAGATTAAAAAACTGCTTAACGGTGAAGAGGTTGAGGACTATGTTGCGCCCGTGATTCCCGAAGAAGCACCCGGCGCCGAACCGCCGAAGAGCTGGACCACCACGCTTATTCTCAGCATACTTTTGGGCGGCCTAGGCGCGCATCGCTTCTATGTAGGGAAGATAGGTACCGGTATAATCTGGCTTCTTACTGCCGGCGTATTCGGAATAGGCTATATTGTGGACCTTATAAAGATTATATGCGGCAAGTTTACGGATAAGCAGGGTAACCTGATTAAAAAAGAGTGAAAATAGAAGGAAATACAAAAATGAAAAATGTAAATAGGCTCATAGCGGTGCTTTTATCAGTACTGCTTATGTTTGGAATTGTAGGATGCTCAAAAGAGTCTGCGGATCCGAACACTATATCATTGGGTGATTACGAAGTAAAATTCAAAAGCGCTTGCATAATGAAGAATATTTATGGCGAAGACGCTGTTGTGATTACGCTTGATTTCACGAATAACAGCGAATCTGCCAATTCATATGCATACTGTGTGAGTGAAACCGTAGAGCAAGGCGGCGAAGAACTTAGCTTTACATCTGTTTTACTGGACGAGTCCACTTATGAAACCACTTCCGATGCCCAGTTTACGGAAGTTGAGCCAGGCCAAACACTGGAATTGAAAACGGCTTTTACTCTTAATGATACAGAAACAAATGTCGAAGCCACGTTCTCACAGTTTTTTGGCGGGAAAAACGGAACTGTAACGATAGAAATTGCCGGGTTAGAAAAAGTTGAGGCAGCAAATAACACCACAGATGGCGCCGAGGGAAATGACACCTATGTTATACCGGGCACTGATACAACAGAAGCCACTACAGGCGATCCTCTGCTTGACTGGTGGAACGGCGAATGGTACGGCTGGTGGGTAATGACATCTTGCAGTGGATATTATGAGGGCATGGATAACTATTGGTGGGATATTTGTGCCACTATCGACATTGGCGAGGATTATCAGGGAACCATAACGCTTTGGGATAATGACTATACTAAAGAAACGGCAATGAGTGAGGCCACAGTAAGCCTTAGTTCAGCCGGCACAGGAGAACATGGCACGGTCATGTCTGAGGGAGGCTGGTTTACCAATGTGGCGCTTGAGCACGCGGACTGGATTGTTGATCCCGGCCTTGTAAATTACGATAATATTGTATGCATAGATGGTTGGTATGAAGACGGAAGTGATACCTATAAATACAATATTTACCTGCGCCCGTGGGGAATGATTTGGGATGATATGACCGAAGACGATCTGCCGCCAAACTATTCCAACTGGTATCTACCCCTTGTAGAATCCGGAGCTTCTATGCCCGAAAACTGGGAAGGACTTTCTGATTCCCAGGGAACAGAAACTACGAGTGAACCGTCCGAAGCTTCTACGCCTACTGCTGAACCTGCCGCTCCGGTAGCTACAGGCAAAATGCTTGATAAGAGCATGAACATGACGACTTTCTTCGGTAATTTTCCGACGGTGATTAAATTCGCCATACCCGAAGGAACATGGTGCATGGCCGACACTTCTTTCGACTATAAGTTTAAGATTATAAACTATCCTACCGATAGCGGAAGTCCATTTCAGACCCCGTATATTGTGTTTACCCTGTACGATAGCATGGAGAAACTTGACTTTTATAAAAACGATTTCGAGAATTTGCAGCAGCTTAGCGATCGCGTAATCGGCGGAATCACCATGGCCGGTCGTACGTATAAGAATGTTGGCATACAATGGGAGGAATACTATGCTGATCTTCCCAATGGCGGCAGCTTGAGCATATTGATTGCTTATACCAATACAACTGAAAGTGCGGACTGCAACACAATACTCGATAGCATAAGCTTCGACTGAATTAAAGGCTGATTCACTATTGCTCCCGTCTCTTTAAGCGGCGGGAGCGATAGTTGTCTGGAAAAATAAGGAATAGGCCATGACGCGGTTAGAATAGCGTTTGCACTATTGCGCAGAGGCCACCCTTTTATTATAATAATTGGTGCAAAGCTTCTTAGGAGGATGAATTATGGGACTTTTTGATAAAAAATATTGTGATATTTGCGGCGAAAAGATAGGATTTCTCGGCAACAAAAAACTTGAAGACGGCAATCTTTGCAAAAACTGCGCGGCAAAGCTGTCACCCTGGTTTTCAGAACGCAGACAGAGCACGGTTGAGGAGATAAAGCAGCAGCTTGATTATCGAGAGGAGAATAAGGCTGCCGTTGCCGCGTTCCATGTCACGCGCAGCTTGGGAGATGGCACAAAGGTTTTGATAGATGATGATGCGTGCAAATTCATGGTAACCGGTGCGCGCAATCTTGCCGACGCAAATCCTGATGTAATGGACTTTGCTGATGTTACCGGCTGTCGTATTGATGTTGACGAGAGCCGTACCGAGCTTAAGCAGAAGGACAAGGAAGGCAATGATGTAAGCTATAATCCGCCGCGCTATAAATATTCATATAACTTCAATGTTATAATAAACGTGAATAATCCTTATTTTAACGAGATTCGCTTCAGACTTAACGGCAAAAACGTTGAGCTTAACAATGTTATAGTAAGCGCGGCAAACCGCACGGGCGTTAATCCGCACAGAAGCATAGACTATTGCGAATATGAAAAGATAGGCAAGGAAATAGTTGAGGCTCTTACTAAAATACGCACCACGGTCCGCGAGAATGTGGAAGCCGCGAATGCACCCAAGGCTAGCATTAAGTGCCCATATTGCGGCGCTGTGGTAGTGCCGGATGCCAAAGGACGCTGTGAATTCTGCGGAAGCGTTATAGATGCATAATTAATAACTGAAAATGACTAAAAGGCCCGCAAAGGGCCTTTTTCGTTTGTTTGACTGAACAAAGGCTTTGTAATATAATATTTTACCGGAATACGAATAATATCGGCACTGCGGTGCTTTTGTTGCGTTAGGAGGATGCTTTATGGGCAGGATGTTTGGCACGGATGGCGTTAGGGGGATTGCGAATGCCGATCTTAGCTGCGAACTTGCGATGAAAATAGGTGCTGCCGGAGCGTATGTGCTTACCGGTGGTCATAATCCGCGTATACTTGTCGGGCAGGACACAAGAAAGTCCGGCGATATGCTTGCGTGCGCGTTGTCAGCCGGAATTTGTTCAATCGGCGGTGATGTAATAAACGTTGGCGTTATACCAACTCCGGCCATGGCTTACCTTGCCAGGCTGTATTCAGCCGATGCCGCCGTTATGATAAGCGCGTCGCATAATACAATGGAATATAACGGAATTAAATGGTTTGACGGCGAAGGATACAAGCTTTCCGATGCGCTTGAGGACAGAATAGAAGCTATTATAAAGGGCGAAGAACCGTTGAATAAGCCAACCGGTAGCGGCGTTGGCAATTGCTTAAGCGCACCGAGGGCTGTTGAAAAATATAAGGAGTTTCTTAAATCTACTGCAACGGAAAGCTTTAGCGGCATGACTGTTGTATTGGATTGCGCGAATGGTGCCGCATCAAACATAGCGGCCGATGTGTTCAGCGATCTTGGCGCTAAGGTTATATCCTGGGCAGATCAGCCGGACGGCTGCAATATAAATGATCTTTGCGGTTCCACACATCCCGATAGCCTAAGAGAGCTTATGACGGAGCGTGTGGCTGATGCCGGGTTCGCGTTTGATGGCGACGCGGATAGAGTGATCGCCGCCGATGAGATGGGAAACATTGTTGACGGCGACAGAATAATGGGTATATGCGCAAAATACATGAAAGAACAGGGGGCGCTTAAGGAAAATACGCTTGTTGTAACCGTTCTTTCAAATCTTGGCCTTAAGCTTCGCATGAAGGAGCTTGATATAAACGTTGAAGAAACCGCTGTGGGAGACAGATATATACTTGAACGCATGCGCCAAAGCGGGTACTCACTTGGCGGAGAACAATCCGGCCATATTATATTTTATGACAAAAACACAACCGGAGACGGCATGCTGAGCGCTATCCAGGTTATGAACATACTGGCGAAAACAAAAAAACGTTTTTCCGAACTGGCAAATGAAGTACCGATTCTTCCTCAAATCATGGTTAACGTTTTGGTCGCACCCGAAGATAAGTCGTCTGCGCTTAACGATGAGGACATGATAAACGACATAAAAGAGGTTGAAAAGCTGCTGGCCGGCGAGGGAAGAGTGCTTGTCCGCGCAAGCGGTACGGAGCCGCTTATCAGGATAATGCTTGAAGGTAAAAGCGAGGAACAAATTACCCCGCTTGCCTACAGACTGGCAAAGATACTGGAAAAGAAATACGCCGGGAGAATAAAGTGACAGCTTTACTTTGAAGGCAAATAGTGCTATCATATATGGGAATTGAATATACTTTCATGTTCCGCCCCGCTTGGGGTGGCTAAGAGGGAAGCAGGTTAAAGGCCTGCGCGGTCCCGCCGCTGTATGCGTGGAGTGTTTTGCGTTTGTGCCATAAGCACAGTCACTGGGGATAAGCACCTGGGAAGACTTCGTAAAGCGCGATGAAGCGCGAGCCAGAAGACCTGCTTGAAAGTTCGCCTTACCACGGGTTAATGGTATATAGGGCGGGCGCACATAGCTTGATTTTGTGTGGGCCGAAATTGTTTTTTTGATGTGCAGAAATACGGCTGCGGCGATAATCGCCGCAGCTTTTTTGTACCCTGAAAACGGAAAGGATTTGTTTGGTAAGGTGAATATTCAAAAAAAGGTTTTAGCAGCAATCTTGATGAGCATAATGGCCATCTTGCTTACCGGATGCAGCATTATAGGCTCAAGCAGTCATAAAGGGTCGCTTGATGTGGATTACATAGCGAATGACGATGAAGGCGAGGACAGATTAAGCCAGCTTAAAGGCTTGGCAGCCGAAAACGCAACCCCGGAGCCGGAAGATAATCTTAAAACTCCCGCTCCCGTAGAAGGCGACGATGAAGATGACTCATCATCGGCAGGCAAGGCTCAAGCGGAGGCGCGAGATAACGAGATAGCCGCAAGCACTCCTGAACCGGAGCAAACCGCGGCGCCTTCTCAAAGCAAAGAACCGGAAACAAATACTTGCACGATTTCAATCAGATGCGATACGGCTGTTGACAAAGGAATGCATCTTGAGAAAAAGTGGCAAGGGATTGTGCCGGCAAGCGGAGAGATACTGAAAACCACAACCATGACATTTGAGCAAGGTGATACGGTTTTCGATGTACTTTGCGCGGTACGCGATAAATATAAGCTTCACATGGAGTATTCCGGTTCAAAGGGCAACGAGTACATTGAAGGCATAAATAATCTTTATGAATTCGATGGTGGCCGCTGGAGCGGATGGATGTATTGCGTGAACGGCTGGTATCCAAACTACGGATGTGGCCAATATATTGTAAAAAGCGGCGACGTTATTGAATGGAATTACACGTGCGACCTTGGCAAAGACCTTGGCCAAACGTGGCTGGCGGGCTGAGATTATGCGTGAAAAGGCTATAAGCATAAGAGGACTTAAGAAAAACTACAGCACCGGAGCTGTGGATGTGCAGGCTTTGCGCGGCATAGACATGGATGCTTGGCGCGGCGAGTTTGTCTGCATAGCCGGAAAGAGCGGCAGCGGAAAATCGACATTGCTTAATCTTGTCGCCGGACTTGAAAGCCCCAGTGAAGGAAGCATAGAGGTTCTCGGCAAGCGAATAGACAATATGAACGAAACTGAACGCATAAGGTTCAGACGGTCGAATATAGGCTTCGTGTTTCAGTCCTATAGATTGTTGCCGCAGTATACAGCCATTGAAAACGTTGCATTGCCGCTGATGCTTAGGGGAATTGATAAGCACGAAAGAGAAAAGCGTGCCATGGAAGCCTTGAAAATGGTTGGCATAGCCAAATGCGCCCATCAGCGCCCCGCGCAAATGAGCGGCGGCGAGCAGCAAAGGGCCGGCATTGCAAGGTCCATAATAACCGAGCCCGCTATCATAATGGCGGATGAGCCTACAGGGAACCTTGATACGGCTACGGGTGATATGGTGCTGAAACTGTTTGAGGAGTTGTTCAGAAAAAACGGCACTACGCTTCTGATTGTGTCGCACGATGATGACATGCCTCGTCATGTTGACAGGACGATAAGGCTGAGCGACGGATTGGTAAGCGGAGAGGAGACAAATATATGCGAATAAAAAGAATTATCGCAATAACAATAATATTGGCCATACTGTTAGCCAATATGCCTTCACTTGCGACGAATGAAGTCACAGTAAAGTTTGATAGCGACCCCGCCTCTGCTGCGGTGGTGGTAGATGGCGCAAAAGCCTATCTTGGCGGATATAAAATATCGGCTGACGGCATATATACATTTACCGCAACGGAAGATGGATATGAGGATTACTCGGGTTCATTTGAAGTAAAAGAAGGCAAGGTTTATTTTAACGGCACTCTGTGCGGTGATAACAAGATCCATTTTGTTATGACAAAAACGCTTTATCCCGTTGTCATAACAAAGAATCCGCAGGGTATGACGTTAATAGTAACGGATTCAAAGGGAAATAAAGTTGATAATTACTCAAGCCTTTCGGCCGGAACATATCTTTATACAGCGTCAGCTGACGGATATGAAACCACAGCCGGCAAATTCGCGGTAGAGAAGACGGCTACGGTTGTGAATATAACATTAAAGGCTCTTACAACAACCGCCCCGACAACAAGCGGCATAGGCGCTCTCGCGCTGCTGCCGGCAAATATAGCGGGCGAGTATTATTCCGCTCCTACGGGCAGCCCGGGAGAGGTTGTAACCATAAATCTTCCCGTTATAAATAACGGCGAGACACTTACGGACATAACGATTGAGCCTGTTATTTCAAATAATGTTGAGGAGTTTCCGTTTACGGCCGACGCCGCGAATTATGGGCTTAAGCTGCCGAATCTTGAAAACGGCTCATGGGCGGTTGCTCAATACACAATGAAAATATCGCCGTACGCAACAAACGGAGTAAAGACAATCCAGTTCCGCGCAATATATCGCGAAAACGGTGTGCTTACCGAAAGCACAATAAGCACAGGCATTACCATAGTAAACGGCTATGAAGCGCCGCAGGAAACCCTGCACACCGCGCCAAAGCTTATGATAAGCGGATATGCCATAGATGTGGATACTATATACGCGGGCGACGATTTTACACTTACGCTTTTTGTTAAGAACACTTCGGATTCGCTGTCTGCGGTGAATATAACAGGCACTCTTACGCTTGACCCTACCGCGGTTATGAGCGCGCTTGGGCAGAGCGATACTGGCTATGTCGAAAAAATCGCTCCGGGAGATACTGGTGAAATAGTCTATAAGCTGACCGCGATGCCTGATATACAGGGAAACGCGCAGGTTGCCATAAAGCTTGAATACGAGGACAAGGAAAACACAGTAGCCAGCGTATCCCAAACAATAACGCTGCCTATAAAGCAGAGAATGCGCATCAGCGTGGATCAGCCCGAAATATATGCCGAAGACGCGACAGAGGGGGATTATATAGCTGTTTCCCTGCCTATTGTCAATAAAGGCAAAACAAAGGCTTATAACGTTGAGGTAAAGCTTGAAAGCGAAAAGCTGAGCATGAGCGAAAGCTACTACGGCGGAGATATACTGCCCGGAGCAAAGCAGAGTGCGGAATTCCAACTGCTTTGCTTGGAATCCGGCATCGCGGACGGAATACTTATTGTAAGTTTTGAGGATGCGGACGGAAACTTATACGAGGAAAATATTGCTATACAGGTTGAAATAGCCGGAACGGTAAGCATTGAGCAAAACGCTGAAACGGAGGAAACGAATACCGAAACAGAGCAAAGCTCATTCCCGACTGTGCCGGTGACAATAGGCGCGGCAGCGGTGGCTGCAATAGCGGCAGTGCTGATTATAGCTAAAAAGAGGCGTAGTAATGCGGCCAAGTGATTTTATACGCACCGGCATAATAAACCTTTCCAGGCGCAGAGTTCGTACTTGCCTAACAGCCCTTTCTATGGCAATAGGCGTTATGTGCATACTGATGCTTGTTTCGGTAGGGATAGGTTATGAGCAGGCGTATAAAGAATCAATAGAGGCAATGGGAAGCCTGACAAAAATAGATGTTACGCAAAAGACTGGTTCAAACGGCAAAATAGCCATTTTGAACAAAAAGGCAGTTGCCGCATTTAAGGGGATAGAGGGCGTAGAGGCGGTAACCCCGGTGCTGCAAACTACAGCGTACCTTAAAAGCGGGAAATATATAACCATGGTAAAGCTATACGGCATAGATATGGATACGGCCGAAAGCTTTGGAATTACTCCGATTGATGGCGAACTGCCTAAAAAAGGAACACGGCTCATGCCGGAACTTATGGCAACGGACGATCTTGCGGCAAGCTTTGCCGAGCCGGATACATGGAAAGAGGCTTTGGACCGTGATGGGAATCCGCTTGTTGACCTGATGCGCGGTACCGTAAAGCTAACGTTTGATTACGCAAGCCTTGTGGGCGACTATACGGAAGGCGAAGACGGAAGAGCTGTTCCGCTTGGGCAGAGCCTTAAGGCAAAATTCACCGGAATATGCAGCGCGATGAATTATACCTATTCCTGTTCAGCCTTTATGCAAATGGATACGCTTAAGGCAATAGCAGGGGACAACAGTACATCGTCCGAGAGCAGCGATTCAACGGGCGAGTATTCGCTGGTTTGGGTTAAGGTAAGCGACGCAAACGATGTTATGGAGATTGCTTCGCTTATTAGAAGCGCCGGGTTTGAAACATACAGCCTTACGGACATGCTTGAGTCCGTAAAGGAGCAGACAACGAGAATTCAAGGTTTGCTTTTCGCGATAGGAGCCGTTGCGCTGCTAGTTGCGGGCCTTTGCATAGCAAACACCATGATGATGGCCATAAACGAACGGCGTACCGAGGTTGGCATACTTAAGGTTTTGGGAAGTGAGCTTAAGGACATCGCAACCATGTTCCTTACGGAGGCCGGCATGATAGGACTGCTTGGAGGTGTAGCCGGTATCGCGCTTAGCTTTGTGCTGAGGGCGGCGCTTACGGGTTTGCTAAGCGAAATGGGTGTGCGATCGGTAATGCCGGCATGGCTTACGGTATTTGCGCTTGCGTTTTCAATGGTCATAGCCGTTTTAAGTTCGCTTGTACCGGCGGTGAACGCGATGAGAATATCCCCGCTTTGCGCAATGCGGGATGAATAGAATTACGAAAGGGAAAGGAGAGCATTGATATGAGGACAAGAACTCGAATCTTGGCAGCGCTGATGACATTGGTGCTTCTGTGCGTGTCATTCGGTTCTGTTGCTATAGCTTCTAAGGATACTTACAGCGAAGGCGAGCAGGAATTGATATTGGCTGTGCAGACCGCAATACAGCAAAGCGCGGCGTACATGCTTAATCCTGTTGGCAGCTACTATCCTGAAAATGGTTTAAGCTACGGAACACTGCAGGGCGACTGGGCGGCGTTCGCGCTTGGCAGAAGCGGGCTTGCCATACCATACGACATATGGGAAAAGTATACTGAAAATTCAAGCTCCGCCATGGCGGAAGCCATAGAAAAGGTAATGAGCGAGCACAGCGACATAACCTCGCTTCCTTTACTTCATTACAGAAAACGTACCGAGAATATGCGCGCAATTATTGGCTATACTTCGCTTGGCCTTGATGTGCACAACGTATCCGGATACGACATAACACGTGCCTTGGGAAACTATACGGACATAATCTGGCAGGGTATAAACGCGACTATATTCACGCTTATATCCCTTGATACGCTTGATTATGATATGCCGCAGCTTACAAGCGATGAATTAAACCAGGGCGTACACGGCACCGCTGTGCAGGCAACAAGGGAGATGCTTGTTACCCGCATAATGTCGCAGGAACTTTCAGGCGGCGGCTGGGTACTTGATACAGGCTTTGAGGTGGAGGATGACCAAACATCAGGCACGTTCACACCGTCCACAGATAAGGCGGACCCTGATATTACCGCTATGGCGATCCAGGCGCTTGCGCCATACAAGAATACTACGGTTACGGTTGGCGGAACCGAAAAGAAGGTTGGCGATGCGATAGATCGCGCACTTGACGTGCTAGGCCAAATGCAGAAGTCAACGGGCGATTTCGATTCCTGGGGCACTACAAACGTAGAGAGCACGGCGCAGGTACTTATGGCGGTTCTGGCGATGGACATAGACCCGCTTGAGGATGAGCGCTTTATAACTTCAAGCGGCAACACGCTTATAAACGGCATACTGCGTTACCATGTGGCCGGTTCCGGCTTCCGCCATGTAATGGACGGATCCGTGAACGCTATGGCAACGGATCAGGCTACCTATGCATTGGTAGCGTATGACAGATTTCTGAAAGGGAAAAACTATATATATGATATGAGCGACAACAAGGAAGCTCATACCATTTCAATTGACAATACTGCGGAACACGGCCAAATAATCTCCGTTTCAGCCGAAAACGCTTCTCAGGGGCAGACCATAACGGTATGTACCAATCCTGATGATGGGTATTCTCTCGGCTCACTCACACTGGAGCTTTATCAATCCGAGATAAGCTTTGACGAAAGCGGGAGCTTGCGGGTTTCATGGGAGAGCACGCCTACCATTCAGGACGCGCAGATAAGCACCGATGGTCTTAGCGCAACATTTAAGATGCCCAATGTTCCGGTTGTTATAAAAGCCGAGTTTACCGAAGGCGGGCAGGCAAGCGAGAAATTCTCATTCGTACAGACAGGCGTAAACGGCTCGGTACGAGTATCTAAGGAAAGCGCAAGGGCCGGTGAACCCGTCCTCATTAATCCTAAGCCTTTGAGCGGTTATGAGTACATAGAAGGTACGCTCACCGCGACCGGGCCCGACGGCGAGAGCATAGTACTTACGGAAAATTCTGGCGGCGGTTGGGAATTTACAATGCCGGCGGGAAACGTAACACTCTATGCGGAGTTCAGTAAGGCCGAGATAATAGGCACTGTAAATATTTCTATCGAGAAGTTCACATTGGGACAGGGCTATGTTATAGAGCCTATACAGGTTGACCTTTACAGCAACGACAGCATAGCATCGCTGACCACTCGTTTGCTTGAGGATTACAGCATGGAGTACACGCTTGGTCCAGGCGCAAGCGTAGAGAGTGGATATTATCTGGCGTCAATTACCGACGGCAGCGACCCCGAAGAGAAGATAAACCCGCCGCAATACATAGTCGATGCCATTGATAAGGATGGCGCGGTGCTTTCGTATACGCGTGACAGCGCAAGCCTTGGAGAATTTGACTACGCACAGCAGTCCGGCTGGATGTATTCGGTGAATAATGTATTCCCGAATGTCGGGGGTTCAGACTTTAATACAACTACCAATAACGTCGCTTACAAGCTTAAGGATGGCGATATAATCCGCTGGCAATTCACGCTTTGGGGACTTGGTTCGGATATAGGAGGCGGTTTTGAAGGAGACGAGAGCGAAGGCTCATTCGAAAAATCCTATATAACCGTTGCGAACAGAACCATTGCAACAAGCATGCTTGCCGAGGTTAAGAGCGACTACTCATCCTGGGTTTCGGCGAATGAGAGCACATATAAGGCGGCAATCAACGCGATGGCGGATCTTACGATATCCGAGGAGAAACTTGAGTCCGCAATTGCGCCAATAAAGAACATGCTTGCCGCGAACAAGGAAGAGTTCAGGATTATCATATCTAACTCCGCCGCGGCAAACGGCCATAAGATAACGGCCGCAAGCACGGCAAAGGCGGGGGATGATGTTGCCGTTACAGTAACGCCCAAGGAAGGATATGAACTGACCACCGGCAGCCTTAATGCAAACGGAGTAAAACTGACGAAGAATGGAAGCTCTTATACTTTTGTTATGCCGGCGTGCGATGTATTCTTAACCGCAAACTTCTGCGAAGAGGGGACCAACCCCACTCCGCTTAAGGGAGACGTAAACGGGGACGGTACTGTGAACATAACCGACGTTATGCTTATATGCCGCAGCATAATGGGAGACACGAAGCTTAGCGATGATGCGACCACGCTCTGCGATATGAACGATGACGGCAGGATAACCGTTTCTGATGCAGTACTTGTCTGCAACAAGATTGCGGGCGAATAACAACAGATATTTTGGCCCTTTAGCAAGGCCATAATATAAAAACCCCGGAAAGGAAGGAAAAAAGATGAAGAAAAGAGTATTGGCATTGCTGCTGGCACTTATGATGGCGCTTTCGATACTGCCGGCGCTGGCGGTAGCCGAAGGCAGTCAGCCGGCAACTACGCCAGACGATGTGCAGACTCAATCTGCAACTGAGGAAACACCATCCTCTGAAGAAATTATTACCGTACCTTTGGACGGACAGACGAACTATTCTGATCCCGCCCAGATAACGGTTACGAGCGATAACACTCGTACCGGAGCCAGCACAGGTAAAGTGAAGATAAAGGCGGATAAGGCGTGCGTACTGTACTACACCACCGCTCCCACAACCGAAGACTGGCCCGGCAATCCTACTGATGATGATTTTGATGCCGGAACTTGCTGGCCGTTTACTCAGGTTGGCAAGGATACCGTGCACACCTATACGGTTACGGAGGAAAACGTAAATGAGGAATTTTATCTGAATATTACGGATATCGCCTCTAGCGATGCGTGCAATGTTTGGATCATAGCATCCGATGCCGAAGGCACAATCGACACCGGCGCAATCAAATCTATACTGCTTGCGGCGTATGACGGATCTGTTGTAGAACAGGAAAAAGCCAGCGTAAAGGTATATTTCACCTTCTATGATGGCAAAAATTATAAATTCCCTGTTGGTAGAATGGAAGTTACCGCTGTTGAGGGCACTGCTGAGAAATACGGCCTTGAGAACGCAGCGGATGGCCATACTGTCGGCGGTCAGGACCACAGCGTAAAAGCAGGACAGGTAAGCGTGCTTGACGCGCTGCTCTGTGCGCATGAGGCTGTTTATGGCTCTAGCTTCACCAAGAGCACAATGAGCAGTTACTTTGGCGGAAGCAGCAGCTTTGTATCGAAGATATTCGGCGTAAGCGGCGGTATTGGTTTTGCAGTAAACAATACCTGCCCTGTAGGCCCGAAATGTGACGGATACGCTGTTAATGAAGCTACGCTGAACGAAGGCGATGATGTATATTTCTTCGTTTATGGAGATACGTACTGGGGAGACTATATAAGCTATTTTGATAAAAAGTATGTTGAAGTAGATACAGGCGTGAATGTTACCCTTATTCTTAAGGGATCATCCGCTATGGAATCTATGTGGTATGCCCCCGGCTCTGATACTCCCGCAAGTACAACGCTTCAAAACATAGCCGGCGCTGAGATTGATCTGCTCGATCCTGAGAACGGTTTCTCCTTTGGCGATTCTCTTGGCCAGACTGACGAAAATGGTAATATTACATTTAAGTTCACTAAAGCCGGAACCTACTATGTATCCGCGATTGGAGCAGCAAGCGATGAAAGCCCCATAACCGGACCTTGGTGCGAAATAGTAGTAAAAGAGGCTGTACCTACTGCGAGCGACCTTAATGGCATGCTTATATATAACGGTACAACCTTGAACGATGCGGCTGTTATATTAAAGAACAGCACAGATACATGGACAACCGCTAATGTTTTTGCTTTTAATACGTATGAGTACGATCTTGGCACCATTTCCGGCACAAGCAATCAGCTTCGCTTTAAGCTTAAACTTGCCGATGGCTCCAAGGCTACATTGTATTATACTTATAATGGCAGGGAACTGACCAAAGATGCTACCAAGTCGAGCATCAATGCGGCATGGATAAACTGCCTCACTCCCGGCAATAATGTGGTAAAGGTCGTTGTAACTCCTCCTACAGGCAGCGGTCTTGCGGAAAAAACATATACCATAAATGTAAAGTATAAGCCGGTTCTTAGCAGTCTTAGTGTATTTGCTAACAACAAGGAAGCTTATCTTGATCCTACATTCAAAAATACGGTGACTGAGTACAGCGTGGATATAAGTGATGCTGTAGAAACGTTGCTTATAAACGCGACGCCGTCGAATACATCCTGTACCGTAACCTACAATGGCGGGGAAGACAACAACGTAAATATTAAGGATATCGATAGCGTAGTTGTTCGCGTTGAAAAGGACGGCGCATATAATGAATATATTATAAAGCTGAATAAGAAAACCGCTTATACAGCACAAATAGTAACTTATCCTACCAACGCATCTTCAAGGTTGCAGGATTCAAAAGGTGCTATACTAACGCCTAATGATGACGGGATATATGAAGAATTGCTTCCGGGCAGTGAATATACTTGGGTTGTTACGTGCAAAGGCTATGTTTCTAAAACTGGCAAGTTCACCGGCCCCGAACAGTTGTCTGCCGGTACGGTAGATGTTATTCTTTCAGCTGCCCAGTCTTCCAGTCTGCCTAATTATTCGGGCGAATGGCCCACCTTCAGGAACAGCGATAAGAACAACGCTCTTACGAGCACCGCAACTCCTGTAAGCAGTGATGAGGCAGAACTTAAGTGGGCGCAGAAGTACGGATCCGGTTGGTCCGCAGCTCCCAGCATACCCATAATTGTTAATGAGAGAGTTTACTTCCTTAGCGGTAAGCAGATTATCTGCGCTGATAAGGAAACCGGCGAAACAATAATGACCGGCAATCTTAATGGCAGCGCAGGCTTTAGCACTAATTCCCTTACCTACGGCGAAGGCATGATATTCGCGCAGGTGGGCAGCGGCGTAATCCAGGCATTCCGCGCGGATACGCTTGAAAGCCTGTGGGTAACCGAATCTATAGGCGGGCAGACTATATCTCCCATAACCTATTATAATGGATATATTTACACCGGAACCTGGAAGGGTGAAACTGCCGTGCAGAACTTTGCCTGTTTCTCGGTAACCGATGAAGATCCTACGAATACGCTTGAAACTAAGTACGCTACCTGGCTTATACCTCATGCGGGCGGTTACTATTGGACCGGTGCCTACGTGAATAACACTTGTGCTGTGTTTGGTTCCGATGACGGCACCAGCGGCAGTACCAGCCCCACGGCTACGCTGTACTCCGTAAATTCCATAACCGGCAGCATTATAGACAGAATAGACGATATAATCGGCGATATCCGCAGCTGCGTAGTTTATAATAACGGCCGCGTCTACTTCACCACTAAGGGCGGTTATCTCTACTCAGTAGGTCTTAACTCAAACGGCACGTTTGATCACGACTCTGTTAAGTATATCTCTATCGGCAGCATGTCTACCAGCACCCCTGTTATATATAAGAACAGGCTGTATGTTGGTTGCTCCGGTAAAGGCTATGACTGGGACGGTGACTCCGGCAGCGGCATAGCGGTTGTTGATGTTTCAGGCGGCAAGCTTGATATGATCTACAAGGCTTCCACTCCGGGTTATCCGCAGGCCGGCCCGCTGGTAAGCACTGCTTACGAAAAGAGCACAGGTAAGATTTATGTTTATACCACGTATAACAACAATCCCGGCGGTATTTACCTGATAGTGGACAGCGTAGGACAGACCGAGCCCAGCGAGAATAACGGAGATCTGTTTATTCCCGATCAGAAGCAGTATTGCATAAGCACCATCTGCGCGGACAGCGACGGTACTCTCTATTACAAGAACGACTCCGGCTACATATTTGCCGTAAAGAGCAACTCCACCGTGCCTAAGGTAGAGTCCGAGGATAAGGATACCTCTTGGCCGGGCGGCAAAGTGTTTGGCGATAACACGGTAACCTCCGCTGTTCCCTCAACTTCCGATGTTACCATAACGGCACCTACAGTGGAAATGCCTGTTACCGGCGGTGAGGACAGCCTGCTGCCCATAGCGATGCTTATTGCCGGTGCTGCTGTGCTGCTCATAATTAGGCGTATGAAAAGGGCCTGATAAGTGTTAAAAACGGGGGAGAGGATTTTATACCCGACCCCCGTAAGAATTTGGCGCGATTGTTTATAGCTGAAAAGCGGAAATAATACGCAGCCTGTAATTAAATCCCCATGCTGAGGCTTCTGTTGGACCGGAGGGCCGCGGCATGGGGATTTTTTTGCGAAAAAATAAGCCCCGCCGTGAAGCGGGGCTTAGCTTAGTGGGTTATTTAATTAAAAGTCGCATTTCTGCTCTATGTAAGCGCAGAGCTGATCGATGGGCATACGAACCTGCTCCATGGTATCACGATCACGCACGGTTACGGTGCCGTCCTCAAGAGTATCGAAGTCAACCGTTATGCACATGGGGGTACCTATTTCGTCATGGCGGCGATAGCGCTTGCCTATGGCGCCGGAATCATCATAGTCCACCATAAACTTCTTTGAAAGCATGGCATAAACCTCGCGGGCCTTGTCGCCAAGCTTGTTCTTCTGAAGCGGCAGAACGGCGGCCTTGTAAGGAGCGATTGCAGGATGCAGATGCAGAATGTTCCTCATGTCGCCGTTTTCAAGCGTTTCCTCATCGTAGGCATCGCAAAGCAGCATAAGCATCATTCTTTCTACGCCTACGGAGGGCTCTATAACATAAGGCACATACTTTTCGTTGGTGAAAGGATCGGTATAGCTAAGATCCTGACCAGACTGCTTGGCGTGCGCGTTAAGGTCAAAATTGGTGCGGCTGGCAACGCCCCAAAGCTCACCCCAACCAAACGGGAATTTGTACTCAATATCCGTGGTGCCGTTTGAATAATGCGAAAGCTCGGCCTTTTCATGCTCTCTCAGGCGCATATTCTCTTCCTTTACGCCAAGGGAAAGCACAAACTGCTTGCAGTGCTCTTTCCAGTATTTATACCAGTCCATCTCGGTACCGGGCGCGCAGAAGAACTCAAGCTCCATCTGCTCAAATTCACGGGTACGGAAAATGAAGTTGCCCGGGGTTATTTCGTTGCGGAAGGATTTGCCGATCTGGCCTATGCCAAAGGGAATTTTGCGGCGGGTTGTACGCTGAACGTTTTTGAAGTTAACGAATATGCCTTGCGCCGTTTCGGGGCGGAGGTATATCTGGCTGGCAGTATCCTCGTTAACGCCCTGGAAGGTTTTGAACATCATGTTGAACTTACGAATGGAAGTAAACTCGCTCTTACCGCACTCGGGGCAAACAATGCCCTTTTCGGCAATGTAAGCGGACATCTGCTCATGAGTCCAGCCATCGGGATGAACATCCTCAAGGCTGTTCTTTTCAGCGTATTCTTCAATAAGCTTGTCCGCGCGGAAACGCGCCTTGCAGCTCTTGCAGTCCATAAGGGGGTCGTTGAAATTAACAACATGGCCGCTGGCTACCCAAACTTCCGGGTTCATCAATATGGCGGAGTCAAGACCAACGTTGTATTCGCACTCCTGCACGAATTTGCGCCACCAGGCCTTCTTTATGTTGTTTTTCATCTCCACGCCAAGCGGGCCGTAATCCCACGCGTTGGCAAGGCCGCCGTAAAGCTCGGAGCCTGCAAAGACAAAACCGCGGTTCTTGCAAAGCGCAACTATTTTGTCCATACTATATCCACTCATTAGGTATATCCTCCTAAAAATTTATAACGATCTTTTCAATCCTGAATATGATACCATAGGCAGGCTGTTTGTTCAAGTTCAAGTGTTGCTAAAACACAACAATAGGGGATATAATATAGTGTCTGTAATTATGCATATAAGAAAGGATGCGTATGAGAAAAGATAATTCAGTGCCGCAGGCTGAGCTGGAAAGCGCGCGCCTGGCGGCGGAAAGAATAAACAAAAATCTTGACGGCAGAAAGCCCACGTATTTTATAGAAACGTACGGCTGCCAGATGAACGAACATGATTCGGAGAAGATGGCAGGCATACTTGAAAAGTGCGGCTATGTCCAATCGGCCGATAAGTTTACGGCAAATGTTATATTTTTTAATACCTGTTGCGTCAGAGACCACGCAGAAAAGAAGGTATTCGGAAACATCGGTGCCCTGAAAAAGGTTAAGGACGAAAATCCGTCTACCATAATAGGCGTTTGCGGCTGCATGATGCAGCAGAAAGAGGTTGCGGATAAGCTTTTCAAGCGTTTTCCGTATCTTGACATAGTATTTGGCACAAATGAGCTGCACATGCTGCCGAATCTCCTTGAAAAGGTGCTTAACGGAGAGCGTGTTGAGCTTGTGCGCAGCATGGACGGCGAAATTGCCGAGGGACTGCCTGTAAAGCGAATAGACAGCGTATCTCAGTTTGTAACCATAATGTATGGCTGCAACAATTTTTGCTCATACTGCATAGTGCCTTATGTACGCGGTCGTGAAAGATCACGGAGTGTGGAGAGCATAATAAACGAGGTAAAAGAGCTTGCCGCGAATGGGGTTAAGGAAGTAACGCTGCTTGGGCAAAACGTCAATTCATATTACAGCGAAGCGGATAATGCTGATTTCCCCGCGTTGCTTAGGGCTGTATGTAAGGTGGACGGCATAGAAAGGGTTCGCTTTATGACATCGCATCCCAAGGATCTGTCAGACGGGCTTATAACGGCTATGGCAGAGGAAGAAAAGGTATGCCCGCATATACATCTGCCCGTGCAGTCCGGCAGTGACAGGATATTAAAGCTTATGAACCGCCATTACAACAGGGAAAGATACTTTAGCGAGGTGGAAAAGCTGAAAAAGGCTGTTCCGGAGGTTGAGCTTACCACTGATATAATTGTCGGCTTCCCGGGTGAAACCGAAGAGGATTTTGAGGCAACACTCGATTTGGTTGAGAAGGTTGGCTACAGCGCAGCGTATACTTTTAAGTATTCTCCGCGTACCGGTACGAGTGCGGCCAAAATGGAAAACCAAATCAGTGAAGATGTTAAGAAAGCCAGACTGCAGAAGCTAAACGATACAGTCGCGAAGGGCCTTAAAGCCGGGAGTGAGAAGTATATAGGCAAAGAAGGCGAAGTGCTTGTAGAGGGCTGTGACCATCGCGGCGAGGCCATGGCATTCGGCAAACTGCCCTGCTTCAAAATGGTTTACTTTAAGGGCGATGAAAGCATGATCGGCAGCATTCGCAGGGTTAAAATAACGGGAATAACTAAAAATTCACTTATAGGTGAACTGATATAAGGAAGGGATAATAAAATGATACTTGATAAGGCACGTGAACTTGGAATTGCTTTGAGTGAATCGGATGAATTTATCAATATGACGCGTACGCGCGAGGCTATGGAAGCTGATGAACAGCTGATGAACAACCTGAACGAATATAATTCCATGCAGGAGCAGATAGCTAAACTGCTTGCGGCGGAAGGCGATAACAGGCAGGAGATTCAGAATATGTCTCGCGATGTTGAAAGACTGCACGATGAATTAATCGCTAACGAAACATTCTGCGCAATGCTCGGTGCGCAGGCGGAATTTCAGCTGCTGATGAAGCGCGTTAACTCCATAATAGGTATGTGCATCGGCGTTGAGAAAAACTGCGAAGAGTCGGACAACTGTGATGACGGCGAGGATGAAGGCGGATGCAGCGGCTGCTGCGCGAATTGCTCCGGCTGCCATTGAGTAATATAAAATAAAGCTGAACCATTAGAGGTAGAAACTATGCCAGCAGGCCTTACGCCCATGATGAGCCAATATATTGCGCTGAAGGAAAAATACAGCGATTGTTTGCTGTTCTTCAGATTGGGCGATTTTTATGAAATGTTTTTTGAGGATGCCGTAACGGCGTCAAAAGTGCTTGATATAGCGCTTACGGGCCGCGACTGCGGCCTTGAGACGCGTGCGCCCATGTGCGGCGTGCCGTACCATGCCGTGGATTCCTATATTGCAAAGCTAATAGAAAACGGCTATAAGGTCGCCCTTTGCGAGCAGCTTACGGATCCGGCACTTTCAAAAGGCCTGGTGGAACGCGATGTAATAAGAGTCTATACAGCGGGCACGGTAATAGAGGAAAACATGCTGGATGAAAGGGCAAATAATTATATTATTGCCATGTATGTTTCCGAAAGCGTTGTAGGCCTTGCTTGTTGCGATGTTTCAACCGGCAGCTTTACAATAAGCGAAATATCAATTGAAAAGAAGATTGACGATCTGGTCAACGAACTTGCAAGAATATCTCCGCGCGAGGCTATAGCCAACGAAGCGTATTTTTTGAAGGATGATATTACAAAATCTGTGCAGATTGGTTGTTCGGTTACAAACGCGGATTCAAGAGACTTTGAACCCACACGCGCGGAAGCAAAGCTACTTATGCATTTTAGAGCCGCTTCATTGCAAACGCTTGGTTGCGAAAAGCTGAAGAATGCCGTATGTGCCGCGGGTGCGCTGCTGAGCTACCTCGAGCAAACTCAAAAAAACAGCCTTGAGCATATAAAGAGGCTTAAGGTTTTGCAGAGAAATCTCTACCTTGGACTTGATGCCTCAACAAGGCGCAATCTTGAGCTTACAAAGCCGTTGCATACCGATGGAGGCAAGAAAAGCACACTGCTTTATCAACTGGATAAAACATCAACGTCTATGGGAGCAAGGTTCTTGCGCGCCGCAATAGAGCAGCCGCTGCAAAACATAGATGAAATAAACGAAAGACTAAATGCAGTAGACGAGCTTGTGCATAAGCGGGCGGACAGGGAAGAATTGTCCTCACTGCTTGACAATATATATGACATAGAAAGGCTTTGCAGCCGCATCGCATATGGCAGCGTAAACGGGCGTGATTGCGTGTCACTGCGCGTTTCATTGGAGAAGTTGCCCGCCGTTATAGAAAAAACTCATACGCTTGAGGCCGGGGCGTTTTGCCGCATAGCCCGAGATCTTGATGCTATGGAGGATATATGTGCTCTGCTAAAATCGGCTATAGTTGATGATCCTCCCATAGGCGTAAAGGACGGGGGCATAATACGCGAAGGGTATAACAGCGAGGTAGATGAATTAAGAGAAGCCGCTACAAACGGCAAGGGCATGATGGCCGCTGTTGAGGCGCGTGAGCGTGCGGCTACGGGCATAAAAAACCTGCGCGTTGGCTATAACCGCGTATTCGGCTACTACATAGAGGTAACCAAGGCATATCAGCATTTGGTACCATACAGCTATATAAGAAAACAGACTCTCGCGAACTCAGAACGTTATGTTACCGAGGAGCTTAAAGAACTTGAGGAGAAAATAACCGGAGCCGAGAGCAACCTTATAAGTCTTGAATATAAGCTTTTTACCGAAATAAGAGAAACGCTTTTAAGCTGCATAGAAAGGCTGCAGAATGATTCGGCGCTGATAGCGGAACTGGATTTTTATTGTTCTCTTGCGCATGTCGCGTTTGACAATAACTATTGCAGGCCTAAAATGCAGCTTAACGGAACAATAAATATAACCGAAGGTCGGCATCCTGTTGTTGAAAGCGGAATGAAAGGCGCTTTTGTTCCGAACAATGTTATGCTTGATCAAAAAGATAATCGCTTGCTTATTATTACCGGACCGAATATGGCCGGAAAAAGCACCTACTTGCGCCAGGTAGCGATAATAACGCTTATGGCTCATATAGGTTCATTCGTACCGGCAAAGAAAGCCGCCATAACAATAGTGGATAGAATATTCACGCGAATAGGCGCTTCGGATAATTTGGCTGGCGGGCAAAGTACGTTTATGGTTGAAATGAGCGAGGTTGCCGGAATACTGAACAACGCTACGAACCGAAGCTTACTTATACTTGACGAAATAGGCAGAGGCACAAGCACTTTTGACGGGTTGAGCATTGCCTGGGCGGTTCTTGAATATATAGCGGATCCCGCAAGATGCGGAGCTAAGGCACTGTTTGCTACGCATTATCATGAGCTTACGGAGCTTGAAGGGAAATTGCCTGGCATAAAAAACTATAGAATTACCGTAAAGGAAGTTGGAGACGATATTATATTCCTTCGCCGAATTGTACGCGGCGGGGCCGACAGAAGCTTTGGCGTGCAGGTGGCGAGGCTTGCCGGGCTGCCGGACGATGTTATTTTAAGGGCAAAGGAACTGCTGAAGCAGCTTGAAGCGGCCGATATAAATCATGATATCGAACCAATGCTGAGCGGCGATGAAAATCAGCAAATGTCGCTTTTTGGATCGTGCTCGGCGGATGATATAATAGAATCGCTTAGCGAAATGCAGCTTGATACCATGACACCGATGGATGCGATGAACGCATTGTATGATTTACAGATGAGAGCGAAGCTCAGAAAGGGCAGAAAATGAGCCGTATTCATGTTTTGGACAGCTATACCGCAAACCGTATAGCCGCTGGTGAAGTCGTTGAACGGCCGGCATCGGTTGTGAAGGAACTGCTTGAAAACGCGATAGATGCCGGAGCAACCGCCGTTACCATAGAGACAACCGGCGGCGGCCTTGAATCTATACGCGTAAGCGATAACGGCGTCGGTATAGCCGCAGAAGACGTTGCCACAGCTTTTTTGCCGCACGCGACGAGCAAAATATCAAATACCGACGATCTGTTTTCCATTAATACTCTTGGGTTCCGCGGAGAAGCCTTGCCAAGCATAGCCGCCGTTTCAAAGGTTACCATGCGGACAAAGCAGAAAGACGCGCCAAATGGCGTGCTTCTGCGCATAAACGGGGGCGACATAATAGAAAATCACGAGGCTGGTGTTCCGGACGGAACTACCATTGAATGTAATGATCTGTTCTATAATGTTCCCGCAAGGCTGAAATTTATCAAGAGCGCCAGAGCCGAATCCGCACATATAAGCGATTATGTGTCAAGAATGATAATGGCAAGGCCCGATATAAAGATTAAACTTATTCAATCCGGCAGAACCGTATACCATAGCGAAGGTGACGGGGAACTGGACAGCGCGATTGCCTGCGTATACGGAAACGATATTCTTAAAGACCTTCGTGATATATATTATGACGACGGATATTTCACTCTTGTAGGCTTTATAGGAACGGAGCAGATTGGGCGCGCTACAAGGGCGGCACAATCCTTTTACGTAAACTGCCGATATATTCGCTCGCAAAAGCTTTCGTATGCGCTTCAGAGAGCATACGACACTCGTCTTATGCAGGGCAGGTTTCCTTTTGCGGTGATGCATATAGAAATCGCACCGGAAGAAATCGATGTAAACGTTCATCCTAATAAGCTTGAGGTTAGATTTAGGCACGAAGACAGAATAATGGGAGCGTTTGTAACGGAGTGCAGAAAAGCGCTGGAAAGAGCCGAAAATGAGGAGTTTGACTTTAACGCGCCTGAAATAAAAAAGCTGATTATGCTTGAAGACTGCTATGCGGAGGCAGGAATAGTTCCGACGAAAATTGAACCTGATGTAGCGTTGAGGACAAATACTGAAACACATATAGACTTAACGGCTCTGCCGCCAAGTGCTTTTATGCCAAAGTATGATGTTTCGTCTGCTATGACTGTGCATGACAAAGAATCCGGCAAGCAAACTTACGAAGATAGCTCTGATGTCTCAAGCAAGGAAACGGATGAAATTAATTGGCCGTCTTTTCAAAAAAGCGAGCAACCTGTTTCAGAAGATTTGAAAGAAGCAAGTGAAGAGGAAAAGACAAGCGTTGAAAAACTGAATATAACTCCGGTGCAGCAAAGGGTGGATTTCACACAGTACGAGATAATAGGTCAGCTTTTCAGCTGTTACTGGATAGTACAGCATGACGATGAAGTTATATTTATAGATCAACATGCCATGCATGAGCGCAGACTTTATGAAAGAATAATAGAAAAAGACATTCCTGCGGATTCACAGCAGCTGCTTGTACCGCAAATAATCAAGCTGAGCCCGATGGACTTTGCTCTGCTTACTGAAAACTTGGACAGGTTCAAAGAAATAGGATTTGACATTGAAGAGTTCGGTGCTCTGTCTGTAAGCGTTAGGGCTGTGCCTGTAATAATGGATAAAAAGGACGTAAAGCAGTTTCTAACGGACGCGATAGCGCTCTTTGATGCGAAAAACAAGCTCACAACGATTGATATGAAGCGCAGCGCTTTGATAACACGCGCGTGTAAATCGGCGATAAAAGCAGGGGAGAGGATAAGCGAAAGTGAGATAAGAGCGCTGCTGGATCAATATGACAAAGAAGGCGTTCCTCTGACCTGCCCGCACGGACGACCGATTATGGCACGCATGACCAAGACGGAGTTTGAAAAGTTGTTTAAGCGTATAGTATGAAGAAGCCAAATTTATTTATCATAACGGGGCCAACTGCCTCCGGGAAAACCGCGGCCTCAATTTCGGTCGCTCGGCTGATTAACGCAGAAATAATATCCGCGGATGCGATACAACTTTATAAAGGCCTTGATATAGGCTCCGCGAAACCCACGGATGAAGAGAAATGTGGCATAAAACATTATATGATGGACTGCATATCTCCGAATGAAGCGGATTTTACTGTGTCCAGGTTTAGAGATGGTGCGCTCGAAGCCGCAAGAGAAATAATTAACAAGGGCAAAAAACCGCTGGTTGTGGGCGGTACGGGTTTGTATATAAACTCTCTCACGTACCCGTTGACTTTTTCAAATATTGCTCCGGACAGTGAACTGAGGCAGGAACTTATCAGAAAAGAGCAGGAGCAAAAAGGCTCTTTGCATGAACTGCTTTGCCAAATGGATGAAAAAACTGCGGATCGTTTGCATCCTAATGATATAAAACGAATAGTCAGAGCCCTTGAAATATGCATAAAAAGCGGACAAAAGGCATCTGAACAGGGGGAAGGGTTTGGCCATAGGGACGACGACTCGCTGGAATTTGAGCCTGTAATGGCCGGAATTACAATGAATAGGGCTGCTCTTTACAAACGTATTGAAAAGCGCGTAGACAATATGTTTAGTGATGGGCTTGTTGATGAGGTGCGTTCTTTACTTAAACAGGGCTGCACACATAACCTGCCCGCTATGCAGGGACTTGGATACAAAGAAACGATAGCGTATATAAACGGCGAGTGTACATTGGATGAGGCTAAGGAGAAAATAAAGCGAGAAACGCGACGATTTGCGAAGCGTCAATTAACATGGTTTAGAAGAGAAGAACGTATACGCTGGTTTGATTCGGATGAATATAAAAACAGCGATGAACTTGCAAAGGCCATAACAGAGTATTTTATGTTGCAGGAGGGACAAAATGGGTGATATACGCGGCAATCTGCAGGATGAGTTTTTAAATCAAATACGCAAGGATAAACTTCCTGTAAGCATACATGTTATAAACGGCTACCAGTTTAACCACCTTAAGGTGATAAGCTTTGATAATTATGTCATTCTTGCGGAGGATGACAGGGGAGTGCAGAGAATGATTTATAAGCATGCCGTGTCAACTATAACTTTGGAGCAAAAAAACGTTAAGGAGGAGAAATCGGAAACAGATGACTAACGATGGAATAAACGCGATAGTACGCGAATTGGGTATATCTAAGCAGGCCTATGAATTCGTACGCACGGCCGAAGACAGCATAAAAGGTGTTTATGAACGAATAGACGCAACGGCAGAGGTAAATTTTGCCAGGGTTTTAGCCGGATTCAAGGAGGAAAACGTAGGCCTTAGGCATTTTGCGCCTACTACTGGTTATGGTTATGATGATACCGGGCGCGATACGCTTGACAGACTGTTTGCGCACGCCCTGTTTGCAGAAGACGCGCTGGTCAGGCCGCAGATTACATCCGGAACACACGCACTGTATTTAGCTCTTTCGGGACTTTGCCAAATGGGAGACTCGGTAGTCGCGGCATCGGGAAAACCTTATGATACTCTTGAAAACGCTATAGGACTGAGCGGAGACCATCCGCATTCATTAAAAAAACAAGGCGTAACATTTGATTATGTTGATCTGAATGAGGACGGAAGCATAAATATAGCCGCTGTGCTTGACATGATAGAGAAGAAAAACGCCGCCGTGCTTTATGTTCAACGTTCGCGCGGATACGCTTGGCGTGATTCATTGCTTGTGAATGAGCATATGGCACCGCTATTTAAGATTGTTAAACAGAAAAAGCCGGATATAGCAATATTTGTTGATAATTGTTACGGCGAATTTACGGATGTTGTCGAGCCGCTGAGCGTTGGAGCCGATATAATAGCGGGTTCGCTGATAAAAAATCCGGGCGGCGGAATTGCACCCACAGGCGGGTATATAGCGGGAAAGGCAAAATATATCAAACGAATAGAAAACCTGCTCACGGTGCCCGGAATGGGCCGTGAGGTAGGCTCTTACGCGGCAAGCTATCGCCCGTTCTATCAGGGATTGTATATGGCACCGCATACTACTGCTCAGGCCTTAAAGGGCGCGGCATTGTTTGCGCGGGTATTTGAGATGCTTGGAATGGAGACAATGCCGGCTTCGGACGCTAAACGTTCCGATATAGTTCAGGCGGTTCGCTTTAATGAGGCCGAAGGACTCATATCATTCTGCCGCAGCATACAGAGCGCGTCTCCTGTTGACTCTGCCGCCGTACCCGAACCGTGGGATATGCCGGGATATACGTCCCAGGTTATAATGGCCGCAGGGGCATTTGTGCAGGGCTCATCAATAGAACTCAGTGCAGATGCGCCCATAAGAAAACCCTACACGGCATATGTGCAGGGAGGGTTGACATACGAGCATTGCTCTCTTGCGGTTATGATGGTACTTACGGATCTTATAAAGAACGGCATTGCCAAGCTTTAATACTGCCTATAAAGACCTATAAGTTTACCGATTATTTCTACATCTTTAATATCGACGATAATTGGCTGCATGCCTCTGTTTTCAGGCTGCAGCCTTATTTTATCGTTTTTTTCATAAAATATGCGTTTTAAGGTTGCATCCTCACCCGAAACTCGCACAACACCTATTTCCCCGGAATCAATGCCCATTCCGCGATGAACTACTATTGTGTCGCCATCGTTTATGCCGGCCTCTATCATGCTTTGACCATGAACGGTTAACATGAATACCTCATTTTCTTCGGCACCTTTCAGCAGATGCTTCGGCATAAGGTAATAATCCTGAATGCTTTCAACAGCCAATATCGGCATACCGGCGGCTACGCAGCCAACCAGCGGTACTGATTGCATATCGGTATCGGCAGTACGCTTAAACGCATTCTCGGGAAGGGTGATGGTACGTTGCTTTGACGGGTTGCAGATTATAAGCCCCTTCTCGGCAAGGTTGGATAAGTGCATATGCACGGTAGAAGTGGATTTTAGCCCAAGCGCTGCTCCTATTTCGCGTACGGTCGGCGGATAAGAGTTAACGGATATGAACTCCTTTATATAATTATATACCGCTTTTTGTGTTTCGCCGGATTTGCGCATATGGCTAACCTCCCTAGATTGTGGTATCATATATCTGCAAGCCAATTATAGCACAAGCTGTTGGCTGATGCAAACTTTTGTTCTGTATTCAATTGATATTACGGAACGCTTTACAAAGGAATGGTGTGCGATAATGAGTGCTAAAAAGCCATACAGAACCCCGGAAGGGGATATGTGCGATCTTGATCCGAACAAGATATGCGATAATTGCATGAAGTGCGTAAATAAAACCGGCGCGGATTATACCGAGATCCTTGCTGATTTTGACCCCGAGTCTATAAGAGTTTTTACTCCCGGGGAAGGTGACGAAGAGATAAACGAGCCAATAGAGCCTCTGGATATAGATCCGGAGCTTGTGGCGGAGTGGGAAGAGAAGCTGCGCGCGGCGGAAGAAGCCGAAAGAAACGGCGAGAAGGTCGAAATGGTAGAGGAGGAGCTTATTGAACCGATAGGCTTCCGCGGCGTACGTAAAAAGAGCGAGCACATTTCGCATATACGCCACGGCCATAACTAATTAATCATCTCTAAGCTTTATTACTTTTGCGGCAAGCCTGCGCCTGTCCTCGGATACGGCGGCGTAATGCTTGCGCGTTGTATTAACGTCTTTGTGGCCAAGAACGTCGGCCACCAAATAGATGTCGCCGGTTTCTCTATAAAGATTGGTGCCATACGTGCTCCTTAGCTTATGAGGCGATATTTTCTTTAGAGGGACTGCAATTTTAGCGTATTTCTCAACCAAATTTTCCACTGCCCGCACGGTAATGCGAGTTTTTTGCAACGAGAGAAAAAGAGCGTTTTCGTGCCCGGGAGCCGCTTGAATATGCTCCCTGTCGAGCATATATTGCAGCAGGGCCTCGCGTGCCTCATCTCCGAATACCAAAATATCCTGCTTGCCGCCTTTACGTATGATAGAAAACTCATTTGAAGTGAAGTTTATATCATCCATGTCTATGCCGACGAGTTCACTTATACGTATTCCCGTACCCAGAAAAAGGGTGAGTATTGCCAGGTCGCGAGCCTGCGTTTTTTTGTGATATGCTTTTTGCTTTTCTGTCAGTCCGTCACCGTTTTGCACAATATCAAGCAAATCGGCAACCTCATTCGGCTCAAGGCGGATTATAGCCTTATCCCTGATTGTCGGCAGATCAACGAGCGAGGGAGCGTTGTGACTAAGTTTTTCTTTTTTATAAAAGTACTTATAAAGCGAACGAAGGCTTGAGAGCTTTCGCGCTTTAGACCGCTCCTGATTAACTTTTTCCCGTTCCTCATCATCAACGTAAACACTCACATAGCTTAGATATATTTCGATATCGGTAACGCTGACCGTATCTATATCCGAAAGGGTAAGGGATCTGATATCGGCATAATCAAACCTAGATGTTTCCTTTATTAAAAACGAAAAGAAGTTTTTAATATCGCCCGCGTAAGCTACACGGGTTCTGATAAGCGTTTCATTTTCTATGCCGCGAAAAAACTCGGCGCAGAATGCCGGCAACTCTGAAATCAGATGCTTTAGTTGCAGCATGTATTGTTTGTACTGGGCGGAGTCAAAAGTTTGGTTAGCCATAAAAGAGTGACCGATCCTTTCAATATATAACTATTCGCTAAACACAAGTTTAACGAATAGTTATACCAAAATCAAGACTAAAAATTGCTTTTTTCGCGATTATTTGGAAATAAGCGCTTTTATTGCTTCCCGAGCAAGCTTATCACAGCGGTTGTTGTTTTCGTTGTCACTATGACCTTTAACCTTAATGAAGCAGACGTCATGTTCACTTGTAAGCTCAATTAATCTTTCCCAAAGATCGCGATTCTCAACAGGCTTTCCGGAAGATGTTGTCCAGTTGTTTTTAGTCCAGCTTTTAATCCACCCTTCATTGAAAGCGCGGCACAGATACGCGCTGTCTGAATACAGCCGAACCTTACAGGGTTCTTTAAGTATGTTTAGGGCTTCTATGGCTGCGGTCAGCTCCATTCGGTTATTGGTTGTGTCCGCGCAAGCACCGCTGAGTTCTTTTACGAATGCTTTATATATCAGTATTGAGCCCCAGCCACCCGGCCCCGGATTGCCGGAACAGGCGCCGTCAGTATAGATAGTTAGCTCTTTCACGAGTGCATTTCTCCTTAAATCTCTTGATTTATGAACGCAGAAATTATACCATATATAAGCATTTTTTACCAAGTAAATGCACTATATTGATTTTTTTGCATAAAAATGAAATTTATGTGTTGACATTCTGAGGGATATGCGGTATAGTATCACTTGTCGCTAAGAGCGAACGGTGCTTCGGGGTGTAGCGCAGTCCGGTAGCGCACGTGCTTTGGGAGCATGGGGCCGGGGGTTCAAATCCCTTCACCCCGACCAATATATGGCCCCTTGGTCAAGCGGTCTAAGACACCGCCCTTTCACGGCGGTAACAGGAGTTCGAGTCTCCTAGGGGTCACCACTTCCCCATAGCGATGGGTGTTAAGAAATGGGCCTTTAGCTCAGTTGGTCAGAGCGGTCGGCTCATAACCGATTGGTCCGGGGTTCGAGTCCCTGAAGGCCCACCATTTTCTTAGCTTCGAACTTTTTAAATCATGGCCCGGTGGTGCAGTTGGTTAGCACGTCAGCCTGTCACGCTGAAGGTCAGGGGTTCGAGCCCCCTCCGGGTCGCCAAACTTCCTGCCTCGGTAGCTCAGCTGGTAGAGCAAGGGACTGAAAATCCCTGTGTCGGTGGTTCGACTCCACTCTGAGGCACCATATGCCATTACAGTGTTTGCTGGTGTAGCTCAATTGGCAGAGCAACTGATTTGTAATCAGTAGGTTGCGGGTTCAAGTCCCTTCACCAGCTCCATTGATAAATGATTTGCCGTGGATGGGTTCCCGAGCGGCCAAAGGGAGCGGACTGTAAATCCGTTGTCACAGACTACGATGGTTCGAATCCATCCCCATCCACCAATATTCGCGGGAATGGCGGAATTGGCAGACGCGCACGGTTCAGGTCCGTGTGAGGGCGACTTCATGCAGGTTCAAGTCCTGTTTCCCGCACCAGAGAAGGCTTCAATGAGATTGGAGCCTTCTCTTTTACACTCTGAATGATTTTATCATTCTCCCCTGCCTTCTTTATATCTAATATGAACTGAAACGGAGGACTTTGGTTTTATGGGTATCGGCATAGTGGATCTGCTTTTGATTGCAGTGGCACTTTCCATGGATGCGTTTGCGGTTGCCGTATCAAGCGGCATTGTGTCTGACTCTCCGGGCTGGAAGAACATAGTTAAGCTTGGATTCTTCTTTGGCTTCTTTCAGTTTATGATGCCGGTTATCGGATGGCTGCTCGGCAGCAGCGTAAGCACATATATTGAGTCTATTGACCATTGGGTTGCGTTCGGACTGCTTGCCTTTATAGGCATACGAATGATCATAGAGGCTGCCAAGGGCGGTGACGAAGAGAAAAAGGTATCTGACCCGTTCGGCACAAAGAACCTGTTTGTTATGGCTGTAGCCACAAGCATAGATGCCCTTGCTGTTGGTATCAGCTTTGCGCTTACCGGTGTAAGTGTATGGTCTTCATCTGCCATTATAGGCGTTGTAACCTTCACTATTTCCTCAATTGGTGTGCTTATCGGCAAAAAGGTCGGATCAATGTTTGAAAAAAGCGCCGGTATTTTGGCCGGAATTATACTGGTCGGCATAGGTGTAAAAATACTGATAGAGCACCTGATGTAAGTTTTTCTGCTAACGTTTGAAATATACAAAAACAATAGTTGACAAACTAATGCGTTGGTGGTAATATATACAAGGTTGCTGAAGCAACCAAGATCGTCTGGGTGTGGCGCAGTTTGGTAGCGTGCTTGAATGGGGTTCAAGAGGCCGGAAGTTCGAATCTTCTCACCCAGACCACTCAAAACCTGTTATCGTTTGATAGCAGGTTTTTGTTTATCTCTTTTCAGGCTTATAAGAGACTTATAGGACAAAACGTGTTCATATAGAATCTTTATCTAACCCTATTTAACCCTTCTCGAGCATTATTCATATAGCTAATTCAAAGCCCTTGTTGAAGGTTGTCTCACCTGCTGGCACAAGGTTGTTATAGCGGCACTCTTTGCTACCCGTATTGCGCTTGCTTATAGCAAACAGCACGGCGTTCAGTATGTCAAAGTGCTGCGCCTTGTAGTCTTGCCCTAACATATCCAGATAAAGCTGATACGCCGCATAAAACTCAGTCTCGGCTGCTTGCGCCTTGTCGTTGTGCATACCTGCCTATAGTACGTTTTGCATCACGGTTTGCAAAGGTTGTGCTTTTGGTTGTTCCTCGACCCATTATAACGCAAAAAAGCCCGCCATGCGGCGAGCTTTATAATGATCTTCTCTTTATACTTCGGGCTTTGCTTTGCCTCTTATATTAAGCCGAATCGGGGTTTGTGTGAGCCCGAATGATTTACGGAAGAAGTTCTCAAGATAGCGCTTGTACGAAAAATGCATAAGCTCCGGATCATTAACAAACAGTACAAATGTCGGAGGATTCGTGGACGGCTGCGTTCCGTAGTATATTCTGAGCCTTCTGCCTTTATCGGAAGGCGGCTCAGTAACGGATACGGCTTCGGCTATAATATCATTAAGCGTACCGGTTGATATGCGCGCGCAGTTCTGAGCGTACGCCTCATTTGCCACGTCCATAATCTTGTTTACACGCTGACCGGTAAGCGCAGAAATGAATATCATGGGAACATAGTCCATAAACGCAAGGTCTACGGTAAGTTTCTTCTTAAACTCGTTCATGGTATGGGTATCTTTCTCTATAAGATCCCATTTGTTGACCACAAGCACACTTGCTTTGCCCTCTTCATGAACATAGCCAGCAATGCGCACATCCTGCTCGCTCAGCCCCTGATCCGCATCAACCACTATAAGTGCTATATCGCAGCGCCGTATTGCCGCAAGGGAACGGATTACGCTATATCGTTCAATACTTTCGTCTTCTATAGAACGCTTACGGCGTATGCCGGCAGTATCAACAAGTATATAATCCTTGCCCGCGAATTTGAACGGAGAGTCTATAGCATCCCTCGTTGTTCCGGGTATATTGCTTACTATTGTGCGCTCATCGCCAAGCAGAGCGTTTACAAGGCTGGATTTGCCAACATTAGGTCTGCCCACTACCGCTACGCGTGTAGCCTCTCCCTCGTCCTCTCCGGCGTTCTCAGGGAAATAGGACACAACCTCATCGAGAACATCTCCGAGGCCAAGTCCCTGTTCAGCAGATATTGTAATAGGCTCACCTATACCAAGCTCGTAAAAGTCATACAACGCATCCGCGTATTTAGGATGGTCAATCTTATTTACGGCAAGTACTACCGGTTTTTTTGAGCGGCGAAGCATTTCGGCAACCTCTGTATCGGCCGCTGTCAAACCTTCACGTCCGTCTACAATAAATACTATGACATCAGCTGTTTCTATAGCCAATTCTGCCTGCCTGCGCATTTGCTTACTTATAATATCCTCGCGCATCGGTTCTATACCGCCGGTATCTATAAGCGTAAACGAATGAGTAAGCCACTCTCCATCGGCGTAAATACGGTCTCTGGTGACGCCGGGAGTGTCCTCAACTATCGCTATGCGCTTCCCTGTTATTTTGTTAAAAAACGTGGATTTGCCCACGTTTGGGCGGCCCACAACGGCCACAAGCGGCTTTGCCATATTATTTCACCTCATTCAACCTTTCAAACAGGTTATATACAAATTCTTCACCATCGGCGGCACTCATAGGCCACAACGGCATCCCCATCTCGGAAGCAAGCCAATCGGTATCTTTTCCGTCCAAGAAAACTCTGTCGCGTTCCCTTAACATATCGTCCGGAATGAGCATAGCATCGGCTTTAAGGCCGCGCAGCTGATTCGCTATATCTGTTGCCGTGACAAGCCCGGAGACGGTTATCGTATGCCCCAAAAAGTCATTTTTTACACTATACAGTGTAATATCGATACCATACGGCTTCAGCTTATCAAAAAGCACCTGCAGGAATGAGCGCGCCGATACGCCTGTTGCGCCGACTAAGCACACCTTTCGTTCTAGCGGCTGCATTTCACTCAATGCTTCATTAAAGCCGTGCTCAAACTGGCGCATAAGTCCCACACCGTTTTCTATTTGAAGAAAATCGCCGTAGCTTTCATAGCTTGGCAGCTCACGTTCGGCAATCATATACATTTCATCTGAAGCGTAAACGAAGCCTTCTTCGCCGCAAGACTCAACCTTAGCGTTAAATCCCTCTGCATAATCAATTATATCCGATGCTTCCTGTTTTGTCAGCAGTCTTAACGGATATAAACCATCTCTGTATTTCGTTAGGCCAACGGGTACTAACGCCAATGTTTTGCAGGCCGGTCTAAGCGAATAAAGATCGGAGATACTCTTTTTTAATATTTCCCCGTCATTCAACTCCGGACAAACAACAATCTGCCCATGGAAACTAAGGCTATTCTCTTTTAGTGCCGTTAAACGCTCCATTATGCGTGAAGCAGTAGGATTCGCCATCATACGTGTCCGTACGGCACCGTCCGTTGCGTGCACAGAAACATACAAGGGGCTTACCCTTCGCCTCAACATACGATCAAATTCTTTGTCGTTAACATTTGTGAGGCTTACATAATTGCCCATTATCAGAGAAAGTCGCCAGTCATCATCCTTAAAATGTAGAGTCTCGCGTCCACCCCTAGGCATTTGATCAATAAAGCAGAATACGCACTTATTTTTGCAGCTTCTTACTTTACTCATCAGGCCGCTTTCGAAGTATAGTCCAAGGGGCTCGTACTCTTCTTTATCAACCCGCGTAACAAAAGTTTTGCCGTCGCCTGTCTCAAATTCCAGACTAATATGCGTTTCGGCCGTAAGGTGTTCGTAATCTATTACATCTTCGACATCTTCGCCGTTTATACGCAACAAGAAGAAGCCGGGCTTGATACCCAGCTTCTCCGCTATGGAATCGTTGTCTATTGCTATTATTCTTTGGCGCATATCACTCCTGATCATCGCCCTCATTGATATCATTCTGCGAAGGCTCTTCAGCCGGCGCGGCAGAAAGTATCTTGCGAAGTTTAGCTTCTATTTCATCGCAAAGCTCCATGTTGTCCTTCAGGAAAAGCCTTGCATTATCTCTGCCCTGTGCCATGCGCATGTCGCCGTAATAGTACCACGCACCGGATTTGGATATAATCTTGTTAGCCAAAGCAAGGTCCAGAACAGAGCTTTCTTTTGAAATACCCTCACCGTAAATTATATCGAATTCGGCTGTTTTGAACGGTGGCGCAACCTTGTTTTTCACAACTTTTATGCGGGTTCTGTTGCCGACAACTTCATTGCCGTTCTTAATCGAATCTATGCGGCGTACATCAAGACGTATGGAAGCATAGAATTTCAAAGCCCGACCGCCGGTAGTAGTTTCGGGATTGCCGAACATTACGCCTACCTTTTCACGCAGCTGATTTATAAATACGAGTATTGTATTCGATTTTGATATTATACCGGTCATCTTCCTGAGAGCCTGGCTCATCAGCCTAGCCTGAAGACCTACGTGGCTGTCGCCCATATCCCCTTCTATTTCGGCCTTAGGTACAAGCGCCGCCACAGAGTCTATTACAACAACGTCTATTGCACCGCTGCGAACAAGTGTTTCGCAAATATCAAGGGCATCTTCTCCTGTATCCGGTTGGGATACATAAAGTCCATCCACATCAACGCCAAGGTTTTCGGCATATACAGGGTCAAGCGCATGCTCTGCATCTATAAACGCAGCCGTGCCGCCAAGCTTTTGTGCTTCCGCAATTATATGGAGCGCAATCGTCGTCTTGCCGGAGGATTCGGGACCGTATATCTCAATTATTCTTCCGCGGGGAATTCCGCCAACACCAAGCGCAAAATCAAGTTCCAAGCACCCGGAAGGAATTGTTGATACGGATATCTTTGAAGCCGCATCTCCGAGCCTCATTATGGCTCCCTTGCCGAAGTCTTTTTCAATTTGGTTTAGTGCCATTTCCAACGCTTTAGCTTTTTCCATTGCCATAGTGCAAAGTTTCCTTCCTTTCACTTCTTTTTCCTGCAAGGAAATTATAACATATACGCTTATACTTGTACAGTATAAAATTAAAAAATGTTTCTTCTAAGGATATCAAGCGCGTACAAACAAGCCATATTGCGTACGCGCTCACGGCTGCCTGGAATTTGCAAGCGTTTTACGATGGATTTATCGCCATAAGAAACGCCTATATATACAGTACCGACAGGATTGCTGTCCGTACCGCCGTCAGGTCCCGCAAAACCGGTTGTTGAAACACCGACATCGGCTCCGCTCGATAAGCGTATGCCTTCAGCCATCTCTAAGGCCGTTTCGGCGCTTACGGCATCAAATTTATCCAACGTGGACTTTTTAACGCCGAGCCTGTGCATTTTTGCTTCGTTTGAGTAGGTAACGCAGCCTTCCTCAAACCATTTCGAACTGCCGGGGACAGATAAGAGCTTTGATGCCAGCATACCTCCCGTGCAGCTTTCCGCAACGGCTAATTTCAGATCGCCGGCAGCGAACAACCGTGCTACTTCTTCATGAAGCTCAAGCCCATCCTCAGAATAAATATACTCCCCTATTCTGCGCTTAATCTCTTCAATTATCGGGGCCATTATAGCATCAGCATCCTCACCTGCGCGGCAGCGTGCAGTAACGCGCAGCTTCATCTCTCCGTTTAGCGCATACGGAGCTACCGTAGGATTCGTTTGCGCAGCCATGATATCCTTCAGCTCATATTCTACGCTTGACTCGCCTTTGCCGAATATTCGGAGCATTTTTGATTTAAGAGTATAACCGCTGCGTTTTTCAAGATAAGGCAGCACGCTTGCCTCAAACATGGGCACCATTTCCTTGGGAGGACCCGGCATAAGTATGGCGGCCTTACCTTCATTTTCCACTATGCAACCGGGAGCGGTGCCGTTAGGATTGGGCATGATAATGCATCCTTCCGGGAAATAAGCTTGCTTTACATTGTTTGGGGTCATCGAATGCCCCATCTTTGAGAACCTATACTTAATATAATCAAGCGATTTCTCGTCAAGTTTAAGCTTTCTGCCAAAGGCATCAGCCACGGTTTCCTTCGTTAAGTCATCAGCCGTAGGACCAAGACCGCCCGTAAGTATAATGATATCTGCGCGATTAAGCGCATTATGAACCGCTTCAACAAGCCTGTCATGATTATCGCCAACGGTTGTTTGAATATAGCAATCTATGCCAAGATCAGCTAAACGTTGAGATATATATTGAGCGTTTGTGTTGACAATATTGCCCATAAGCAATTCGGTGCCTACGGAAATAATTTCTGCCGACATTGTGTACCTCTTACGCTTTTTTCACAGATTTATTTGTTTTGACTATGTAGTCTATGCAGCTCCATATAGCAAGCCCAACGGATATCCAAATGATAATTTGGTCTACCGGTACACCGCATTTGACGAATACCGGATTAAGGAACAGCATCAGGGTTATGCCTACAAACTGGGTCAGGGTTTTAAGCTTGCCTAAAGGACCGGCGGCTATAACAATATTCTTGCTGGCATATATAAGTCGGAAACCGCTTATAACAAACTCTCGGGATATCGTAATAAGGGTAGCTATAGGCGAAAGCAGACCGACTGATGTAAGCATTATCAACGCGGCTGCGGAAAGTATTTTATCCGCTATCGGATCCATAAGCTTGCCAAAATCGGTTACTATGTTGCGACGACGTGCTATTTGTCCGTCAAGCATATCGGTAAGGTATGCGATTACGAAAAGCGCACCCGCAAGATACATATTCCAGCTCACCGGAATATAAAAGCATATTACAAATACGGGCGTAAGCACCATGCGTGCGATAGTAAGCTTGTTGGGAAGGTTCATTTTATATATTCTCCTTTCAGGTCATAAGCGGAAGCATCCGTTATTTTAACGCGCACAAAGTCACCGGGATTTACTGTGTTCGGCACGTTCAAAATCTTTATTATTCCATCTACATCAGGGGCTTCGGCATAGCTTCTGCCGCGTGCTATACCATTATTGATGTATTCAACCAAAACATCGTACTCTTTGCCAATCCTGTTTTTGTTCAGTTCAAGTGAAACCGCTTGCTGCATGCGCATTATTTCATCAAGCCTTGCGTTAGCTACGGATTCGTCAATTTGGTCATCCATAAGGGCGGCTTTGGTGCCGTCTTCCGGGCAGAATACGAAGGCTCCGATCCTGTCGAAAGGTTCTTTTCTGAGAAAATCATACAGCAGTCTAAACTGCTCTTCCGTTTCTCCCGGGAAGCCGAGCATAACGGTTGTTCGCAGTATAAAATCGGATGAGCTTTCGCGAATATAGCGTGTTATTGCCCGTATATGCTCCGCCGAACCATGGCGATTCATTGTTTCAAGCATAATCGGATCTATGTGCTGTATTGGCATATCTATGTATCGCACGATTTTTTCATTATTAAGCATCGTGTCTACAAGTTTTTCGGTAACAGTATTGGGATAAGCATACAGTACTCTTAACCACTTTATGCCGTCTATTTTTGAAAGTTCGGTAAGCAATTCGGCCAACCGTGGCTCTCCGTATATATCGGATCCGTATGCGGAAGTATCCTGGGCAATAAGGGTAAGCTCCTTCACTCCGCCGGCGGCAAGTGCTTCAGCCTCAGCGATAAGATCTTCCATCGGCACGCTGCGCCTGCCGCCGCGTATAAGCGGTATGGCACAGTAAGTGCAGCGGTTGTCGCATCCGTCCGCAATGCGGAGATATGCGCTGTATTTAGGCGTAGAAAGCATACGTTTGCCGCTGTAAGCACAGCCGCATTTTACGCCAAACATTGCCCGTATGGCATCAACCAGTTCTTTATGCCTTCCAACCCCCCAAAATAGATCAACCTCGGGCAGGCTCTCTTTAAGTTCCTCCGGATATCTTTGGCTGAGACATCCCGTAACCACAAGTTTGGCTTCTTCCCTTTTGTCTCTTGCCGCTTCAAGAATTGTGTTTATAGATTCCTCTTTAGCGGAAGCTATAAAACCGCAGGTATTTACAATCACAACATCTGCATCTTTTTCATTCGCGGTTATTTCAAAATCAGCATCCTTAAGGCAACCCAAAATAAGCTCTGAATCTACCAGATTCTTGGAGCAGCCTAAGGATATGATTCCGGCTTTATATTTCCTCATCAGTGTTATTTACCTCGCATTCCGTATCATCGGATATATCATCATTGGCGACGGGCGAACCGTTTCCGAAGCGTCTTTCAAATTCAGCCCTGTCTATGAGCAGTTTCCTTGCTTTGCTTCCGTCAAATCCGGATACAATCTTTTGCTGTTCCATTATGTCTATCAATCTTGCCGCCCGCGCGTAACCGACTCTAAGCCTGCGCTGTATCATGGAAATAGAAGCTTGTCCGCTATCCATAACTATACGCACGGCCTCAGGAAGAAGCTCGTCCTCCTGCTTACCATTGCCATGAACAGGGCCTTGAGTCGCGTCATTCGTTATCCTGTCAAACGCCTCTTCTTCAAGCGGAGGCTGTGAGCTCGTTTGAGCGAAGAAATCCATAACCCGCTCAACCTCTTCGTCAGAAACAAAAGCACCTTGTGCGCGTATCGGTTTGCTGGCACCGTTTGCATGGAAGAGCATATCGCCTTTGCCAAGCAGTTTTTCCGCGCCGGTAGTATCCAATATTACGCGTGAATCAACGCCGGAAGAAACGGCAAACGCAATCCTTGAAGGAATGTTTGCTTTAATCAAGCCGGTTATAATATCGGTAGAAGGCCTTTGCGTTGCCACTATAAGATGAACTCCAGCTGCGCGCCCAAGCTGGGCAATGCGGCAAATAGAATCCTCAACATCTTTTGCGGCAACCATCATAAGGTCCGCAAGCTCGTCTATTACTATCACGAGCTTAGGCAAACGCTCACTTTCATCAACCAGCGCATTATAGCGGGCGAGATCGCGGGCATTAACCTTAGCCATGTTTTGATAACGCTGCTCCATCTGAAGCACTGCCCACTTTAAGGCTCCCGCGGCTTTCTTAGGATCTGTTACCACCGGCAGCATAAGGTGTGGCAAGGGCGCGTACACACGCATCTCAACCACTTTGGGGTCTATAAGCACCAAGCGTAAATCACTGGGCGAAGCCTTATAAACCATGCTGAGGAGTATATCGTTAATGCACACACTTTTGCCGGAACCTGTGGCACCGGCTATAAGCAAATGCGGCATCTTTTCAAGATTTGCACAAACAATACGTCCCGCAATGTCTTTACCAAGCGCAAACGATATAGGGGAACGTTCGGATTGAAACTCCTTTGATTCTATAACTTCACGCAGCAGAACCTGCGCCGCGTTCTTATTGGGAATTTCTATACCTATTGCGGCCTTGCCCGGTATCGGAGCTTCTATACGTACAAGCGGAGCGGCCAAAGCGAGCGCTATGTCCTGGCTTAGAGACGTAATTCTGTTCACCCTTATGCCCTGCGCGGGCTGAAGTTCAAACCTAGTTATAACCGGACCTACGCTTATATTAATAATCCTGGCAGGTATATTAAATGTGGCAAGAGTTTCTATAAGCAGCTTTGCCTTTTCCTGCGGTGACTCATTGCCGGTTGGCATATCCGAGGCGGGGCTGTTCAGCAAGCTGTAAGGCGGCCTTTGATAATCAACCACGGGCGCTGCTGATGTCGGAATGTCCTCATCCTGTTCCGGTTCAGGGGCATCGGTTACGACAGGTGTTTCCTCCACTGCAGTCTCGATTATCGGCTCATATACAGGAACGGCCATATTATCATCTTTGGCCGGAGCATTCTTTACAATACGATTATCTTCATCCGGTTGGAATTCGTGGTAATATTCCGTATTTACCGTTTCCTCGTCAAGTTTATCAAACGCTTTTTCAATAGCCTTTTCTTTGGCGGCACGCTTTCTTATTTGGCCCTTTGATGGAATAAATTCAGGGCCATCATCTTCATTGTTTGTCGGACGCACGGGCTCGGATTTACGTATCGGAGCAGTAGTCTCTACAGAGGGTTCATCCGCTTGATTGAATGAAGGATCCAAAGTAAATATATTGCTCTCAAAAGAGTTTTTCTTCTTGCCGCTTTTGGCAGAAGTTTGTTTGGTTGTTTTCTTTTTATTTGTTACCGGAGCTCCCGAAAGGACCTCTTCGGTTATATTTTCAGTATATAACTGCTGCTGTTGTGCGTGGACATTTTGTTTATGCTCAGCTATGCGCTCATTGGCGTTGGATACACCGGTTCTTATTGTTTGCCCAAGCTTTGTGCCCGCATTCTTTATTGAAAGATGCGTTATAAGCAAAAACGAGACCATAATGCAAGCTATAAAGAGAATGTACGAACCTATACGGCCTATAAGGAGCAGCGATGGATATGCCAAAAGCGCGCCGATGATTCCTCCGCCTTCGCGGTAACTAAAGCCGAGATCATACGCGTCTTTATAGTAGGCGAGCGCTTTTATGTTTTCTATCGTGTCTCCGCGGCGGGCGATATGAATTATTGTAAGTATCGCAATTAAGCTTATTACTCCAAGCAAAGTAGGCAACGCGTCTACATCGCCTTCGCTGAATATTATAATCAGCACACCTGATGCTATTATGCAAACAGGGGCGGCATAGCCGGCTATTCCAAACAGGCCAAATAAAAATTCGCTTATTGCTTTTCCAAGAATGCCTACGGCATCCGAGTACATGCTCGCACCTAAAAAAAGACCGAGCGCGATAACTACAACACCCCAAACTTCCCTCTTGGTTTGGGCTGATCTATCCGCCGCTTTCTTTTTTTGCGAGCTTTTTTTAGTGGTTGCCATAGTGCCTTCCTTTTTCATGCATTTGTGTGTATTATACTATATTATTCCGTTTGAGAAAAGCATAAGAATTGGCGCCGGCAAGAAACCGGCGCTTAAGCCTTACAAGGATCACTTCTATCAGTCAATGCTGAGAGCGTATGTTGCTCGTACAACATCGCCGAGAGTTTCTTTATCTATATAGCATACATACACCGTATTTGCATCCGAACCGGATATTAATGAGGTACTTGTTAAATCCGCAATTGCTTTATTTTCGGCGGATTCAATATCGTAAACCCAGAGCGTGTAAGGATATTCATCCCAAACCATCTCTGCACTCGATTCTTCGCTTTCATCGCCGCCGCTTGCCCTGTTTTCAAAGTAATATATCTTACTGGTATCTGAGGACCAGATAAAACTGAAAACGCTGAAATTTTCTGTTATCTCGTGTATTTCCCCGGACTGAATGTCTATATAAGCGAACAAAGGCTCCTTTGTTCCGGTTGCGTCTTCACCGGAAACAGTATATGCCATATAACGTGAGTCCGGACTTATACGAAAATTGTCGCCCGTTATAAACTCGCGGCGTGATCCGCCCTCCGGTTTTATTCGGTATATCGTGCCGCCGTTTTCCATATCGGTTTCAACAAAGTAAACCTCGCCATCAGCAAAGCCAATGATGCTTTCATCGCAACCATTTTTATCCACATCACTATGGCGCTTTGTCTCATCGGGCACATTAAAATCATACTGATGTATGCCTATATCGCTCGATCCTCCTATTGAGAACAGCCTTCCGCCAAGGCTGTCCCAGCAGTATGCGCTTATGGTGTTTCCAAAGCCAACGGCGGAAAGATCCGTTATAAGATCACGAGAATCAACATCAAAAATATATAAATGCGAGCTCTCCCCTGCCATTTCAAGCACCGCCAGGCGACGTCCGTCGGGTGAATATGACGCGGAAACTATTTGCTCAAATTGATATTCCGTGAATGTTCTGCTTTTGCCGGAAAAATCATGTATCCATAGCTGCTCATACTCAAGCGTATCTCCGCTGTCGGTATATTCACTTATATGCTTTGAATAGATGCAGGCATTTCTGTCGGGAGTGACTGAAAGCGCAATACCATCGGGTATTATAACGACACTTTCAGCTTCATTGTCACTTATTCTGCAAGGCTGCACATCATATGCCGCAAGATATTCCATTTCGTTGTTGTATTCCGGCAGTTCACCGTTTTTGAGCTTAACTACACTCCATTGTGCACTTACGGCACCATCGCATGAAGAGAGCAAACTGCTCATTAAGGCCTCAGCTTCAGATTTTGAACTTTGACCGTGAGAAATCAGCAATATTGTTTTAAGGTTGTTTGACAATGTAGGTGTCATTTCATCGCCGCAATTGAGCGTGCCGTTTCGATACATATCAAATGCGTTGGCAACAACATAATATGCTTCACCAAAAGCGGCTTTATCGGCAGAGCTGACATCTATGGCCGTGTCATCTGCCGCTGATGTTTCTTCCGGGATTTCATCGTTTGCTACAGGGCGAAGAGAAATCGTTAAAGTGCCTTCGGATTCTTCGGCAGAGTATAAAGCCCTATTGTTTAATTGAAAATACAGTGTATATGATTCATCCGTTCCGGAAAGGCTGAAATAGCCGTCTACAAGGCCATGCCGTACATCCGGTTCATTCAAGATATAATCCGTATGCTCCAGTTTCCCAACTCTTATTGCTAAACGGTATGGCTCATCAAGCAGCTGAATACCGTAATCAGGTAGAGTCCTCAACTGTATTTCGGTATCTCCAGAGGTAAGATTACTGCCGATGCAAAAATCAAGCGAAATAACCGTGTCCGAATTGAGCTCGGTTACAGAGAGCGAGCGCAGGTTACCGTCGTTTAACTCTGCCCCGCCGCTTATCAAATCAGATGTGAATCCTTCGTATGAAAGTTCTGAAATTATCGGTGTATCGGTTGAATCAGAATTGCTGTCGCAAGCGCTGAAGATAACCAGTATAACCAACGCCAGAGCAATGACCGTAAAGTTTAATCGCATTCACCTTATCTCCTTAATATATTGCTGTTATTATACCCTAAAGCGTATTAAAAAGGAATAAAAGTCCAATTTTAATACAATGTTTGCAAATGCAACGCTGAAAAGACTTTGCATAAGGGCATAAATTTGCTATAATAACCCTAATTGACGATATCCCTATTCAGGAGGATTTATCTATGAAATGTAAAGTATGCGGAGCGTACAACGAGGATTACCTTGAGTATTGCGAAAAGTGCGCTGCTCCGCTGACTGCTGATGAGGAGCCCGAACAGGTTGAAGAAACTCAGCAGCCGGAAAACAATCAAAATAAAGGGCAGGATTATCAGTCCTATGTAGCCTCAACCGGTGAAACCCCGCCGGCCTGGGGGTTTGTTAAGGCACCCAATTGGCCAAAGCCGGACTTTGACGCAAATACCGTGACCGAAGATGACATACCGCAGGGCTACGGAGCACGATTCAATCCCCGTCCCGCCGGCTCAACAGCGCCTAAAATGACAGCGTTAAATGACGACGAAAATTTCACGAACAATGTTCGTGTGCATAAAGCGGAAAAGCCGCAGGCAACCCGCACTGCCGTGCAGCCCAGCCGTAAGCACGAGCAAGAAGCCCCCGCGCAGGCCGCGAAATCCACCGTTGAATATACCGACAACGATATAGACGGCGTTGTATCACCTGTGCGCAGCACAAAGACGAGACAGACTGTCAATAAGGTTACAAAGACGCCTTTAAAAAATATCGAGGAAGATATAGATATTGACGATGATGATTATGGTTACGACGAGGATGAATATGACGATGACGATCGTCATTCCCGCCGTGGCAATGGAAAGAATTCGAGCGGCGGCTTGAAGAAAAACATATTGTTTATAGCTGCTGCGGCTGCACTGGTTATACTTATAGCCATATTGGGCGTTGTTTATGTAAACAAGGTTCACGGCGGGGACTTCTCAAAGTTCATTAGCTGTACCTTCGGCGGTGATCCTATAACACGTACACCCACTATAGAGGCTTGGGAAACCGATGACGGAGATCCCGCGTACCTTATAACCATCTACGCAAAGCGTAATTATACTGTACGTTACAGCAACGGCGACATTCAGCTTGAGCGTACCATAGAAAAGAATCAGCGCTATATACCGTTTGTGGTGCCGCAGTCCATATTGGTTCCCGATGAGCCGCTTGATGTTGCGCAATACAGTGTTAAACCCGATTTCTTTACGGTAATCAGCTCATCCGGAGAGGAAACCAAGGTTGAAATCGATGAGGTTATAACAATTGATATCCCAGCAATCGAGCTTAATGTTTCTCAGCCGAGCGTAACGGATTTCAGCGTTGATTCCCCCGTTGTTCCAATCGCGGGTTCTGTGAGCGATAATACGGTAGGCGTGTTTATTAACGATGAACAGATTGCCATTGACGAAGCAGGCAACTTCTCAACGACCTATACGCTGCCCGGCGAAGGTGTGACCGCCATAACCATTGAGGCTCGTAAGAACGGTTATCAAACCGCGTCGGCCGTTTTCAATGCCACATACAGCTCCGGCGGCACTGCAACAACCGATCCGACGGGTCAAACCTCCACTTCCACGGATACACAGACTCAAACTCAGGCAAGCAATGTTGAGTTCTCAGTGAATTCTGATGTTACACGCGCTGCCGCAACATCCACAATGACTGTTAGTGGCACCATGGAAGCCGGAGCCACTATAAGCGTAAGCGGTGTTGAACTTGATGGATCCGTAACTCAGGATTCAAACGCCGGCACATTCAGTTTTACTGTAAAGACTGCGAATGTAGGCATCTATGAAGCGGTGATAACAGCCACCAAGGGTGACGCGGCAAAGACCTCAACGCTTTATCTTGAGCATCAGCCCGATAAAACCTCTTATATGGAGAGCGTCTATAAGATGGACTATGATAAGATAAAGAACTATCCGAATCACGAGCAGGGCTATAAGATAGTCGGCAAGGTAACCGAAGTTATCCAGGCTACACCTTATGTAAAGGCCAGGATACAGACCAGCGATGGCGATATGATATTCTATTATTACAGCGGTGTTGCTACCATTGAAGCCGGTGACGGCAAAACCTACGAGCTTTACGGTGATCCGTACGGTACGGATTCCTCCACGGGACTGCCTCAGCTGCATGCCTGGTTCATACTTAAGCGTTCAAATTAACAGTTAACTAATGGGCGGTGTAAAAACCGCCCTGTATTTTTATATAAAATTTAAGGAGCGGACAAACCGCTCCTTTTAATGTGCTTTATATATTTTTTTATGAATCTTGAAGTACGTCGTCGATTATAGCATTAAGCGCATCGTTTATTCTGTCCTCACCTTCACGAGCCTCAATCTCTTCTGAAGTTTCCGCACTTCTCATGCCCATTATCTCATTAACCGTCATCATAGGCTGTTCTTCTTCTGAATCGGATACTTCTTCTTTGAGCATGGCAGTGGGACCGCGATCCTCATAATTTTCGGTTACATTCTCTGCGGGGTCATCTTCTTCAGGTTCCTCATCAGAAGTGGGAACCGTCGGACGATTCTCTATTTTATAGATGCTCTTCATCAGCTCGGACGGATTGTTGTAGGATTCCGGAAGTTCCTTTGCATCCACGCTGAGGTTCCCGGCGTTTACATACTCCTCTGCCATCTCTATTTCATTATCCAAATTAGTGTCCTTTATGCAGGAACGGAAATATTCAGCCTGCGCTGCCGCTGTTTCTGCGGCTCGCTGCAATGCTTTATTAAGCTGCTTAGCGCTTTCTATATAGTTTTGCATAAAGGCCTCTGCGCGAAGCGCGCTTTGGCGTGAGTCTTCCTCGGCTTGAAGTTTTATCTTATCAGCCTCATCCTGCGCCGCTGCAATTATGCTTTCGGCTTCGGCATGTGCGGCCGCTTTATCCTCGTTAGCCTTTTCAATAATGCGATTTCCTTCGGCTTGTGCTTCCCTAAGAACCTTGCCGGCATCGCTTTGCGCGCGGGTAAGGGCGTTGGCTATAGCGCTTTCTTTTGATTTATATTCCTCGATAGATTGCTCCAATCGTGCGTTAAGCGCTTCCTGCTCGCTAAGCTTCGATTTCAGTTCCTCAATTGTTGCCTCAAGTTCCTTTTTCTTGCCAAACATAATTTATATCCTCCCTCGTATATAATAATTCGTTTATTTGATATCCATGCGTTCTTGCCTAGGGTCAATGCTGTCCTTGGGCAGATCATACCCCATGTGCAAATATGCCGCAGGCATCGGGATTCTTCCGCGTGGTGTTCGCGCTATAAAGCCAAGTTGCAATAGATACGGTTCATACACATCTTCTATTGTGGAAGCGTCATCACCGGTTGCGGCCGCTATTGTATCAAGTCCCACGGCACGGCCTCCAAACTTTACAATCATGGTTTCAAGTATGCGCCTATCTACCGTATCAAGGCCAAGCTCATCTATTGAAAGCATATCAAGCCCGGCTCGCGCTGTGGCAAGGTCTATTTTACCTTCTCCGCGCACTTCGGCATAGTCCCTTACACGCCTGAGCAATCGGTTAACAATTCTCGGCGTTCCGCGTGAGCGTGAAGCTATTTCAATCGCGCCATCCCTATCTATCGGTATATCCAATATGCCGGCACTTCTTACTATTATTTCAAGCAAATCTTCCGGCGCGTATGGCTGAAGCTGTTCTTTTATGCCAAACCTGTCCCTTAGAGGAGCTGTGAGCAAGCCCATGCGCGTGGTCGCACCAATCAAAGTAAAATGAGGAAGATCAAGGCGAATTGAGTGCGCGCTCGGTCCTTTGCCGATTATAATGTCGAGCGCGTAATCCTCCATAGCCGGATACAGTACTTCTTCAACCGTTGCGTTGAGCCGATGAATTTCATCTATAAAAAGCACGTCTCCCGGTGCTATATTGGTAAGAATCGCGGCCAATTCACCCTTGTGCGATATAGCGGGACCGCTGGTAATATGAAGCGTACCGCCCATCTCGTTAGCTATTATTGAGGCAAGAGTGGTTTTGCCAAGACCCGGAGGCCCATAGAACAGCGCATGGTCGAGCGGCTCACCGCGCCGTTTAGCCGCCTCTATATATATTTCAACATGCTCCTTTACAGCCTTTTGACCGATATATTCCTTCAGGTATTTGGGCCTTAGGCTAAATTCGTTCACTTCATCTTCCGCAAGCATTGAAGAGGAAATAAGCCTGTCGTCATTTGCCACTTTGATTTACCTTTTGCCCTTTCCGGCTAGCCATTTAAGTGCGCCTGTTATCATATCCTCCACCCTGTCGCAGTCATTAACCTCTGCAACAGCCCTGCCGGCGGTTACGCCGTCATACCCAAGCGACACCAGTGCCGCAATCGCTTCACTACGTATGCCCATACTGCCATTGCTCTTTTCACTTGCCGCTTCGGTTTGAACAGCATCATCTGCGGTAACCTTTTCTTTTAATTCAAGCAAAACACGAGCGGCTGTCTTTTTACCCATGCCGGGTATTTTATCAAATGCGGCCGTATTTTCGGTTAATATAGCGAGCGTTATATCCTGCACGCTCAGCGCCCCCAAAATGCTTAAAGCCAGTTTGGGACCGACGCGCGTAACACCTATAAGCCTTCGAAACATTGCGCGTTCTTCTTTTGTTTCAAAGCCGTAGAGTGCCATAACATCCTGAGAAAGAGACAGATGAAAATGCGTGTAAAGTCTATGAGTTTCCCCTTGCTTTAGGCATTTTAAGGTTTGAGACGAGCAGAACAGTTCATAGCCCACGCCGCCGGCTTCAATTACGGCACGATCCTGCGTTACTTCATCAACCGTTCCAGAAATATATGCATACATATCTGATTACTCCATTTTTTTGAAACTACTTTATGCGGAAGCTTTCCGCTGCAGGACCTGAAGTATTAGCGTGACATAGGGCCGCCGCCAATGCATCGGCCGCATCGTCCGGCTTTGGAATACTGTTTAACGAAAGCAAAAGCTTTATCATCTGCTGAACCTGTTTTTTGTCCGCATGGCCATTGCCGGACACCGCAGACTTTATCTGCATTGGGGTATACTCATAAAGCGGCAATCCGGCCTGCTGCGCAGAGAGCAGTGCTACACCGCGAGCCGCTGCTACCTGCAGCGCCGTAGTTGTATTTCTTGCGAAGAACAATTCCTCAAAGGCTACGTGGTCCGGCTTATAAAGCTTTATAAGCTCATTCATGCCTATATACAGCCGCTCAAGCCTCTGCGGGAAAGGCGTATGCGCCTCGGTTTCTATTACGCCGTAGTCTATAGCCTTTGATTTGACCCCTTCCGTGCTTATCACACCGTAGCCGAGTATGGCGTAGCCGGGATCTATACCCAAGATAATCAATGCTTATCTCCCGTGTACTTATAATAGTTAATTTTAACATGCGGACTTTATATTGACAATATTAAAAAAGAGGGTATTGTCTCATACCCTCTTGCGTGTTTAATTCTTATTCACCAAAGAAATTATAGTCAGCCTCACCGCCATAGTTTTCTTCACCAAGGCTGTTCAAATCGGCAAGTACAAGCGTTGTTGTATAGTATTCACCACTGCGCCAATACTTTATTTCTACGCTGTCGCCTACAAGTTTACCTCTTATCAGTGAGACAAACTCATCCTGAGTCATGCCGCTGTGCCCATCTATCTCAATTATTATATCATTGGGCAGTAATCCGGCCTTATGCCCGGGGCCATCCTTTATTACGGATGCTACCAATATTCCTTCAGGGGTTCCGTATACTTCGGCATACATTTCGTTCCATGTGGCTACGCTTATGCCGATGCCTGGTCTGGCTACGCTACCATCAACAATCAGCTGCTCAACCACCTTTAATGCCTGATTTATGGGTATGGCAAAGCCCAGACCTTCCGCGCTTATGGCGTTGCCGTATTCATCATAGCTTGCGGTAGTGGTTTTTGCGGTTACAATTCCTATTACCTCACCGGACATGTTTATAAGCGGGCCGCCGCTGTTGCCGGGGTTTACGGCTGCGTCAGTTTGCAGATAATCGTTTGTAACGCCGTCTATATTAACGCTTCTAGCAGTCGCGCTGATAATGCCATATGTGGTCGTCCCGGAAAGCTCACGACCGGTTGGATCACCTATGGTTATAACAAACTCACCGACACGTACCGCCTCAGAGTCCCCCAGTTTCAAAGCCTTAAGCCCTGTTTTATCAACTTTAAGCACAGCTATGTCAAATGTTTTATCGTATCCGACGAGGTCAGCCTCAACCTCCTCCCCATCTACGAACATCACGCCAAGCTTTGTCGCGCCTTCGACCACATGCGCATTAGTAAGAATGTAGCCTTCCGAAGAAATTACAAAACCGGAACCCGAGCCGGCTTCAAGCTCACGACTGTATTTTTCGCTGTAAGCATAGTTTACTATACCAACTACGCCTTCGCTGACATTCTCTATAACATCTGATAGCGGACTTGAAGAGCCGCTTATTTCCGGAGCGACTCCGTCAAACTCCGGCAGCGTTCCCGTAGGCGGAATAGGTGTTACCTCCGGAACCACGCTCGACGAAGCGGGTTTTTCGGTAGCGCCGGCTTCAGGCGCAGGCGTTGCGCTTGGAAGCTGGGGCAAGTTCTCCTTAACGGAGGGAGTTGGAGTAGCCTGTACGGTATTGTCGGCTTCTTCTATACTCGTCTTATAAGATGCCAATACCGCCGGCATAAAAATCGTGGCAAGTAGTGCGCCCACAATTGTAAAAATTATGGCCGTAATAATGTAGCCGCCAATGCCACGTTTGGGCGGTTTTTGCTCCGGTTGAGGAGCGTTGTTGTATCCGTCAAAATAATAGTTGGGATACTCCATTTTCTTTTACCTCCGTTGTAGGGAATTTGTTTTCTGCTTTCCCTGTTGTTCATATAACTTAAGCGTAAACGTAAACGTTGCGCCCTTGCCCTGTTCTGATTCGACATTTATGGTTTGGCCATGCTGTTCTATTATTCGTTTCACTATGCTTAATCCAAGTCCCGATGATGAACCTGAAGGCGTATGAGCCTTTTCTGCCTTGTAGAAACGATCAAATACGTATGGCAAATCATCGGTGGATATTCCTTCACCGTTGTCTATAACGCTCATAACCGCAAGCTTTTTATCGGTTGCTATGCGAAGAGTAAGTTTGCCGCCATCCGGAGAAAACTTAATCGCGTTATCGACAAGATTGCGTATTACCTGCGCTATCTGGGACTGATCAGCCTCAACCATTGTCCTGTCCGCTGCAAAGTTCATATTTACATCTATGTGCTTAGCATTGATGCGGGCCTCAAATGTAAGCACGGTACGAATAACAAGTTCATTTAAGTCAAAAGGCTCCAGCTTGAGCTCGTATTGTCCCGATTCTATTCTGGCAAGATCCAGCAAATCGTTAACCATACCCGTCATGCGTTTACATTCGTTAATGACAATATCCAGATATTTAGGCTGATCCTCGCTTGAAATTGTGCCATCCTGCATTGCCTCGAGAAATCCCCTCATGCTGGTAAGCGGGGAGCGCAGCTCATGAGACACGTTCGCAACAAAGCTTCGTCTTGATTGCTCAAGAGTATTGATTTCATTCGCCATTTCATTGAAGCTTTGGCCAAGCTGACCAACCTCGTCATGACTCGTTATAGCTACTCTGGCCTCATATTCTCCTTTGGAGAAGCGAGTTATGGCATTATTCATGTCAACTATAGGCTTTGTCATGCGGCCGGTAATATATGTTACGGCAAGAACGGCAAGCATAACAGCTATGCAGGCAGCAAGCAAAACATCCAAATATACCTGGCGTATAGAGGTATTGTAGCGGCTCATATCGGTATGGAAAAACATCGCTCCTATAACTTCACCGTCAGTAGTGATTATTTGCCTTTTAAGAGTCATTATCGGAATGTTTCCCGATGATGAGCCGTCGGTGGTAATTTGTATTTCCCCGTTTCCGGAGATTATTTCGTCTGCCTCCTTACTTAAGTTGATATCCGACAGAGCATTCCATTTCTCCTCACTCAGCTCATCGCGCAATATTACTTTGCCGTATGCAGAATCTATAAAATACAGCTGTAGCATGGCATCGTATTTGCGCATAATCGTTCTTAACGTATCTTTGGCAACAGATCTCTTTTCGGCTTCTATGTACTGCGTAACTATTATGCGGTTTATTTCGGAAGCCTCACGGCGAAGCTCGTTCTCGTTTTCCGTTGTATACTGGCTTTTGAACATGGCGCTGATTGTTATGCCCAAAAGAAACACTATCAGCAATATTATTGCAAGATACGTGCTAAGCATACGTGAGAATAGCGTATTAAACAGCCCTTTGCTCATTAAGCCTCCAATGCTAAGAACTTTTACTTAGACGTTTCAAACTTATATCCTACTCCCCAAACAGTCTTTATTTCCCATTGCGGCCGTTCACCTATCTTTTCCCTGATGCGCTTTATATGCACGTCAACCGTGCGCGAATCACCAAAGAAATCGAATCCCCAAACCTGTTCAAGCAGCTGCTCACGCGTAAACACCTTGCCTTCGCGGGAGGCCAAGAAGAAAAGCAGTTCTATTTCCTTAGGCGGCATATCCAAAGGCTTACCATCCAGCATAACGGTATAATTGTCAAGCGATATGGTTAGCCCCGGGAACCTGAGCTCTTTTTCATCGCCCGGCGCTGAGCTGCGCCTTAATACGGCCCGTATTCGAGCTAAAAGTTCCTTTGCCTCAAACGGCTTTGGAATATAGTCATCAGCGCCAAGTTCAAGCCCCTGAATTCTGTCTAACGTATCGCCTTTAGCCGTAAGCATTATTACAGGCACGGTGCTTTCTTCGCGCAGTTTTTCAAGCACCGTCCAGCCGTCCATACCCGGCAGCATTACATCGAGCAAAACTAAAGTCGGTTTAACGCTGCGGAATGCGTCCAATGCGGTATCACCGCGCGTACATGTCGCTACGGTGTAACCTTCCTTCTTTAGATACATTTCAATTATAGCCAGTATATTAGTGTCGTCATCAACAACTAAAATAACACTGTTGTTATCCATGCTTAGCCTCCTTGCGTTGCTATTATGAGCTTGCACAAGCTCCCGCGCAAATATAATAGCATTAATTTGTGAACATGGTATGAATAACTTCAAAATGCCCTAAATAGTTTACTTTTTAAGCGTAACCACCGTTACGCCGGCATCGCCTTCGCCATAACTGCCCATGCGGTAGCTCTTCACAAGTGAATGATGCTTCAAGAATGCCTGTATACCGGCTCTCAGTGCGCCTGTGCCTTTGCCGTGGATTATATTCACTTCATTAAGCCCTGCGTTATAGGCATCATCAAGGTAGCGATCAACGACTATATTGGCCTCATCTACGAGCATTCCCCGAACATCAAGCTCAAGCCCAACTTGCTTGCCCGCGCCCAATCCAACTTTGCCGGAAGCCGGCATTTCTGGCTTTTTTTCTTCAATCAGGCGTATATCCTTAAGCTTTACATTAAGCTTCATAACACCGGCCTGTACTGTTACCTCCCCTTTTGAATCGGCTGCGGTAAGCACAGTGGCTTTTTGATCAATTGAAACAATCCTTACGGTTTCGCCGGGACGTACGGTCTTGGGCGGTTTGGTATTATCCTCCTTCTTTACCTCTTCTTTTCCATTTATCGAAGTTTCCGCCGCCCTTAATGTATCGCGGGAGGATTGTATAATTCTATCGGCGGCGCTGCGGTCAATATCCTTAATGGAATGAATCTGCGTAATCAGCTTTTCCATTTCTCGCTTGGTATCGGCTACTATTCGCTTGGCATCTTCTTTTGCTTTAGCTTGCAGACGGCTGCGGTCATCTTCAAGCTTTTTTCGTTCGCGTTCAGCTTCGGCGCGAAGTTTATCCAACTCCGCACGAGCTTCTTCGGCCATTTTACGCTCTTCCTCAGCAATGCGGTGCTGCGATTGGGCACTGGAAATAATATCTTCAAAGCGTACATCTTCGCCCTTCAGAAACCCTTTTGCGTTTTCGATAATGCCGGTAGGCAATCCGAGGCGGGAAGAAATCTCAAAAGCATTGGATTTACCGGGTATGCCGATATAAAGCCTGTATGTAGGGCAAAGCCTATCCACATCAAACTCCATGGAAGCATTCTCCATGCCCTCATGAGTCATGGCAAAAGCCTTTATTTCGCTGTAATGCGTTGTAGAAACACATATACAATTGCGATTATTCAGTTCCTCCAATATGCTCATCGCAAGGGCCGCTCCCTCAATGGGATCAGTACCGGCGCCAAGTTCATCAAGCAGCACAAGGGAGTGGTTGTCAGCCTTATCCAATATTCCGACTATAGTTTTCATGTGCGAGGAAAATGTTGAAAGAGACTGTTCAATCGATTGCTCATCGCCTATATCGGCATATATATTTTCAAATACCGGGAATTCACTTCCCTCATTTGCGGGTATAAATATGCCGCTTTGTACCATTAAGGCGAACAAGCCAACTATCTTTAGAGTAACGGTCTTGCCGCCGGTATTGGGGCCTGTAATTATAAGCGAACGATAATCCTTCCCTATCCAAATATCAATCGGCACAACCCTTTCGGACGGTATCAGCGGGTGACGACCGCGCACTATGCGAACATAGTTAGAGCGGTTAAGCTTAGGCATAACGGAATTAAGTTCACGCGAAAGCTTAGCCTTTGCAAATACCAAGTCTACGCGGCCCATTATATTTAGATTTTCTCTTATTTCTGAAGCGTAAGGCGCAAGCATAGCCGTAAGTTCGGTAAGAATTCGCTCTATTTCATCAGATTCCTCGGCAAGCAGTTTTTTATATTCATTTCCAAGTTCAACAACAGCCGCCGGCTCTATAAAAAGTGTAGCACCACTGCCGCTTTGGTCATGTATAAGTCCGGGTACCTGTTGGCGGTACTCTTGCTTAACGGGAATAACAAAACGACCATTTCTTATCGTTATTATCGGTTCCTGAAGATACTTTTGATAAGAAGCAGACCTTATCATCCCATTAAGCCTTTCGCGTACTTTTTCGTTCGCAAGGCGCATGGAACGGCGAATTCGAGCTAATGCAGGCGATGCGCCGTCAAATATCTCGTCTTCGTTAATTATGCAGCGGCCTATTTCTTCCTCAGCACTTCTGTGCGTTATTAATAATCCTGCAAGATTGCGGAGATAACTCTCCTCTCCCATTTCTTTCAGCAGCACATCTTTAGCTATTCTTGCCGCTTTAAGACAGCTTGCTATACCGAGCAATTCGCCGGTGGACAGAAATAGAGCAGCGTGCATCCTCTCGAGGCAATTCCGCATATCCGGGAAATCATCTATAGGTGATCTGCCGGTTTTATAATAAAGTGTCTCTGCCTCCGCGGTAAGCTTAAGCTCACGCTCGACTGTGTCAAAATCGCAGGATGGTTCAAGCTCATCAACAAGCTCTCGTGATACGCAGCACGAGGCGTGTTGCTTCAGCATCACGAGTATTTTATCAAATTCCAGTGTTTTTAAAGTTCTTTTTTCCATGCCGCGTCTCCGATTATTTATATCATAAATACATAAAAAGGCGACCGAAACAAAACGCTCCGGCCGCGCCAAATTTTCCAGTCACAAACAGCCGTGACTTTATAATAAATTTCTCAGTGCACACCAGTCTCTTGCTTAGCGGCAAAAGGACGCTTAACGGGAGCGGATGCGCCATTACGCTTAGGCATTTCCCTAAGATCAGATATACGCTGATCAAGAGCCTCATAGTCGCTACGCAATTTGGTAAGCTCATCAGCCATATTCAGCGCCGCAAGCAACACACAATTGCCCGTGCTGAGCATGGGATATTTAAGCTTTACGTCGTCAACCCTCGCGTTTACCATATCCGCCAGAGAATCCATATACTGTTGGCTTTCGTCACCGGTAAGTTTAAATTCCATTCCGGCAATACGAACTATAGTACGATTATTATCCATAGATACAACACCTCGATAAAATTATACTATGTGTTGTATCAAGATGCAACACTTTTCATCTATATATTGTATAAAATGGCTGAATTTATTCTGCGTCATCATTTATCTCAATATCTATTGCAACGCTCTTTTCGTCCTTTGAGCCGATTGTATAAATTCTAAAGTCCGTACTAAGTGAATTGAATGAATTGACTTTGCTGCTTTCTTCGGCTGAAATAGCGGCGCTGTGCAGCATATTAAGCGTTGTGTCTATATCGTCTGATCCCCCACTTAATGCTGTTAATAAAGCGTTGAGCATTATACGTACTTCATTACAGTGCCCTTCATAATTGCTGTATTCTTTATTATAAATGTATTGCTGTATCGGGGTAAGATCTCCGTCAGGCTTATCCGGTTCACTTACAACGGAATATTGAATTTCAATCGTGTTAAATACGCCATCGGTACTTTCAAAGTTTATTTCAATGCTGAATAGGTCACTTGAAATTGTATATTCTTCTTTGCCGGCATCCGCATATATCATTTGCGAAGTGCTGTTCGGCCATTCGGCTAAAATTGCTTCAACTATATCGGCAGGTTCGGATAACGTGTCATAAAACTCGTCAGTATCGCTATTTTCACCTATAACGGTATAATCATCATATTCGGTATTGCCTTTTGATAATCCGATTGAAGCAAGCATTTCAGAACCTTTGTCGGTCATCAAAAAAAGCATTATGCCAATCAGCAAAATGATAGCAGTAAGAAGAGTATTTGCCAGCTTTTCTTTCTTGGCGCTGCTTTTTTGATCTTTCTTATCCATCAAATTCAGCCTCGTCTATCAATTTATCCAAATCAGTATTTGCATCAAGCCCGGCTTTTTTTAATGCCTGTACGAACCATTCGGGTACAGGCGCACGGAACGTTATTAGCTTGTTTGATGATGGATGCGTTAGCGTGAGCCTGGCGGCATGCAGTGCCTGCCCATCAAGGCCCAGACTGTTTTTTTCGGAACCGTATACGCAGTCTCCCGCCACAGGGTGCTTAATATACGCCATATGTACTCTTATTTGGTGAGTTCGCCCGGTTTCCAGCTTAGCCGCTATAAGCGTATAATTTCCAAGCCTTTCAAGCACACTAAAGTGAGTTATCGCGCTGCGTCCATCCGGTCTTACGGCCATTTTTTTCCTGTCAATCTTGTGCCGACCGATCGGGGCGTTAACGGTTCCGACATCTTCCTTTATGTTGCCCATAACCAATGCCAAATATACCCGCCCCGCCTCATGAGTTTTCATTTGAGCGGCAAGGTTCCTGTGCGCGTTATCGTTTTTAGCTATTACTATCAGTCCGGAGGTTAGCTTGTCTATTCTATGTACAATACCCGGGCGCAGCTCTCCGCCTATACCGGACAAATCTTTTATGTGATACATGATCGCATTTACCAATGTACCCGATTCATTTCCGGGCGCCGGATGAACAACCATGCCTTTGGGTTTATCTATAACAGCGATATCTTTGTCTTCATATACTATAGACAAAGGAATATCTTCAGCCTTAAGCTCGGTAACCGCGGGCAAAGAGATAAAAAGCTCCACCTCATCGTTATTCTTAAGCTTATACCCTGCCTTTGTTTCCTCTTTGCCGTTCACGCAGGCGTTCCCGTCTTCTATAAGTTGTTTAACGTAGGAACGCGTTTCTCCGCAAATGGATGCAAGAAGAACATCAAGTCTTTCTCCTCCTAAAGCCAAGGCCTTTATCGTTCGACCATACTCACTGTATTCTATTGTGGGCGAGTTCGGCTTTTCCATCTGCCTTTTTATTTCTCCTCGTCAATATCATTCCCACTATGCTTTTTACCGTAATTATCGAAGTAAGTTTTTCCCTTAAAAAACAACACATCTATTATCAGTATTGCGGCACCTACGCAAATCGCGCTGTCCGCTACATTGAACACAGGGAAGTCAATCAATTCAAAGTAAATCATATCCCGCACATAGCCAAGAATCACTCTGTCGATAAAATTGCCAAGCGCTCCGGCAAATATGAGTGCAAGAGAAATTCTCATCAGAGCATGCATTTTAGAGTATTCCTTAATCATGAAATACGCAAGCGCACCGCAAGCCAAAATGGTTGCAATTATAAAGAAAGCCTGCGCATTTTGGAGTATGCCGAATGCGGCTCCGCGATTTTCGACATAAGTAATGGACAGCACGCCCTTTATAATATCTATACCCTCACCAAGTTTGAGAGCTCCCGCGCTGACTATTTTGGTAATTTGATCCAGCACGACCACGGCAAGTATTACAATTATGCTCAGCATAAATATTCCCCCATATTTTCTGGATGCTATTTTATCATGCATCGCTATTTCAATCAACTTTCGATATACCAATTTGAAACGTTGCTCAACAAATCGGGTTCTCGTTCATTTTCAAGTCCTTTAACCGACGCATGGTACAGAATACTCGAAAGCCTAAAATACAGCGTAATGAACGGAACATTCTCCACAAAGCTTGTCTGCAGCGCATCGGCGGCGCTGCGGCAAGAGGATTCGTCACGAGCTGTATTGAGGGCTCGTGCCAATGAGGATAGGTCATCATTTCTGTACCCGCCGTAATTATAAGCACCATTATAGTCTATATACGGCAATATATCGCAATCTCTTGACAGATTAAATCCCACAAGGGCGATGTCAAATTCTTTGTTTTCAAGCTTTTGAATATATTCGCTGTTATCATCTCCAAGAGTATATCCTGCCGTAACAATTTCAACATGTATACCTATCTCCTCAAGCTGATCGGCAATAACACCAGCCGCGGTTTCTCTGGCTGAATCGGTAGTCTTATTTACCAATAGCTTTAACGTAAGCTCATCGTAATAGTGACCATCCTTTTCAACGTAACCATCGCCATCGGAGTCCTTCCAGCCGGCTTGTTCAAGCAAGCTTAAAGCGAGCTCGGTATTATAGTCATAAACCTTTGACTTGCTGTTATAAAGCCAGCTGTCCGGCGCTATCGGAACATCGCAAGCCCTGGCGCGATTCATGTAAACGTTTGTGATTATTGTGCTTCGATTTATGGCATATGCAATTGCCTGCCGAACGAGCACATCATTAAGATTCTCATTATTGTAGTTAAAAAGCATAACTTCGGCAGTCTGTGTCATAACATCCGTTACGTTTGTTACGCCGTCCTCGCGATAACGTCCTACGGAAAGTGAAGATGTAAATACCATATCCAACTGACCGGCGACATATGAAGCAATAGAAACCTCGTTACTGCTCCTTTGATAAAACTCTATTTTCTGTATATAGGGTTCTTCCTTCCACCAATTTTGGTTTATCTCAAGCACAGCCTTTTCGTCCGTTACAGACGAAATATAATATGGGCCGGTTCCTGCGCCGTATTGTGAAGTGGATGTTGTTGGTGATTCAACAATAGGAAAATTCAGAGCATACAAAGAAGACAAGCCTTGTTGCTTCATGGTTACAATAACGCTTCCGTTTTCTCCCACCGAGATGCTGTCTATTTTGTCCGCAACGTAGGAATAGTATCCACCGTTTTGCTTAATGCGGTCAAACGAGTATATAACATCTTCAGCCGTCACCCTTGCGCCGGTATCTTGCCAACGGGCAGAAGAACGTAAATTCATCGTCCAAATAAGGCCGGTATCGTCACAGCTCCAGTTTTCAGCAAGTTTAGGCGATACAACCCCGGTTTGATCAATAACAATTAAGCTTTCGTATATCAAAGAAAAGAATCCCAGCATTTCTTTGGTGTTTACTGAAATAGGATCGGAAGTATCGGCATTTTCAGGCATTGCCAGCCTAAGTGTGCCGCCGCACACCGGTTCCGGGGAAGGTGTTGGTGCAAGCAAAGCTGCGGATTCTTCAGGAACATCTTCTGCCGTATCGTTTTGCTGTGTTGCCGCACAGCCACAGGAAATTGTTGTCAAAGCGGCCAGAAACAGAGCGAGAAGTCTTTTTATTTTAACTGCAAAGTTCTTTTTCATATAATTTGCTGTATTTCTCCTTTGCGGACTGCACTTTTATGGCGTAATCCGCTGTTTCGGTATACGGGATATTTTCAAGGCCATTTATGCCGGCATATTGCGGATCTTTCAGCCACTTATCTACGTTGCCCGGGCCCGCGTTATAAGCGTATAACGCCATGCGTTCATTGCCGCCGTATTTATCAAGTAAATACCTAATATACCAGCAACCGAGCCTGATATTAAGAAGGGGCTCTTTAAGCCTCTCTTCGCTGTAATTCGACACGTCCAGTTTGGAGGCTATCCATTCCCCTGTTGATGGCATTATCTGCATCAGGCCTATTGCTCCTTTGGGCGATACAACCTGAGCTCTGTTTGAACTCTCGGTTTGTATAACCGCCGCAACAAGGCACGGATCAAGCGAAAATTCATCGGCGCATGCAAGTATCTCATCCGGATAAAGAAGCTTATATGTACGGCGATCGAGAATATTTTTAGCTGTAATTGCGCAAAAAACAATCAAAAACGATACGACAACGCTAATAGCAGCATAAACCATACGTTTGTGCTTTTTCGTTACGTTTTTGCATTTTATACGCTTACAGGAAGGCATAAAGCTACCTCAAATATTTTCTTGTGCGCATCGCTTATAAAGCTCATCAATTTGCGCGTAAAGCTTTTCAAGCGTTGAACTGTTGTCAATCACTTCGTTGCTGTACTTTAGCTTTTCATCTTCGCTCATCTGAGCGCGGATACGCATTTCAGCCTGTTCAGCGGTGCAATTATCACGCCTTATTATGCGCTCAATTCTCACATTTTCCGGTGCCGTAACAAGCCATACGCTGTCTACAAATTCGTTCCACCCTACCTCTATCAGCAGCGGCACATCCCAAACAACAACGCGGTTCGGGTTATTTCTTATTTCAGCCGCTGTCTTATCTTCCAGCGTATTCAATACCGCCGGATGTATTATAGAGTTGAGCAAAAGTCGCTTTTCTTTATCGGCAAAAACCAATTTAGCCATAGCTTTTCTGTTAAGCGTACCGTCCGGGTTTGTTATGCTGCCGCCAAATGAAGCAATAATTTGCTTTAGTCCCTCCGTTCCCGGTTCGACGACCTGCCGAGATATAATGTCCGCATCAAGCACAAGAGCGCCCAATTTTTTCAGATGCTCTGATACGGTAGATTTTCCGGATCCTATCGTTCCTGTAAGACCTATTATCATAAGCAATCGCTACCTTTTTACTTATTTGGTATCGAACCAGCTATGTCCCATATGCACATCAGCCAGCAGAGGCACTTTCAGCTTTATTACATTTTCCATGCAGTCCTTAAGTATTTCGGCTATTAAATCGGCTTCTTCTTCAACAGCGTCTATTATCAGCTCATCGTGTACCTGCAAATTGAGTACGGACTTTAAGCCACGTTCCTTAAGTTCATTGCTCACGCGCACCATGGCCAGCTTTATTATATCCGCGGCTGTGCCTTGTATCGGCATATTCATAGCCACACGCTCGCCAAATGAACGCGTATTGTAATTGGAGGATTTAAGCTCCGGCACTTCTCGCCTTCTGCCGAAAAGCGTAACCGCATATCCTTGCTGTTTCGCTTTTTCAATACATTCGTTTAAGTATGCATGCACACGAGGATAACGCGAAAAATAAAGTTCTATATATCGTGCAGCCTCTTTTCGCGATATGCCCAATTGCTTTGCAAGGCCAAAGTCACTTATCCCGTATACTATGCCGAAATTCACGGCTTTCGCCGCACTGCGCATCTCACCGGTTACGTTTTCAAACGGAACTCCAAATACCTCACTTGCTGTTTTGCGGTGAATATCTGCCCCTTCTATAAACGCACGGCACATTCCTTCATCCTCACTCATTGCCGCAAGCAGTCTAAGCTCAATTTGAGAATAATCGGCATCCACCAATACTCTGCCTTCGCTTGCTACAAACGCCTTACGAATCTCTCTTCCGAGGCTTGTGCGCACAGGAATGTTTTGCAGATTGGGTTCAGTGCTCGATATTCTGCCGGTAGCCGTAACGTTTTGGTTAAACCGAGTATGAACTCGTCCTTGCTTATCTATAAGCGGAAGCATGCCGTCTATAAAGGTTGAGCAAAGCTTTGTAAGTGTCTTATACTCCAGTATTTTCCCAACTATGGGATGCTGATCTATAAGGCCATCAAGTACTTCCGAATCGGTTGAATACCCGCGTTTTGTTTTCTTTGTCGGAGGCAACCCCAATTTTTCAAAAAGGATCGTCCCCAACTGCTTGGGTGACAGTATGTTGAATTTTTCTCCGGCGCAGTCGTATATATCCTTTTCAAGCTGCGAAGCGCGAGCATTAAGCCCTTCGCTCATCGAAATAAGCGTGTTTCTGTCAACGGAGAAACCGGTACATTCCATGTCGTAGAGTACATTCACCAAAGGCAGCTCGATTTCATTGAACAGCTTCTGCAGATTATTTGATTTAAGCTCTGTCATCAGCTCATCTTTTAAGCGCATGAGCGCGGCTGAACCGCATTCAGAGGAATTCAGTCGTTCGGCCGAAAGCGTTTTTAAGTTCGTTGCAGGATGAATTGCGTGCAGCAGATAGTCGGCTATCATAGCATCAAAGCATACATTGGATATACTAATCCCAAAGTTTGATGCGATATGCCTCATCGATTTACTGTCGAAGAATACTTTGGCAACAGTGCCGTCTTCCAATATAGGCTTAAGTGACGCGTATACATCATTTTCACTAAGGCCCATATCCAGCAGGGTTTGCCCGAGAACTATATCGTATTGTGTTTCACAGTCTATGCTGACGCTGAACACTCCGTCAAGGTGGAATGCTGCTACGCTTGTTTTAGCAAGTTTATGGCAAAGCTCTTCAAGTGAAGCCATGTTATCAATTACTATATGCTTTGCCGTAAATGTTGAAACCTGATTTTCATTTGAAGTCATCTTATTATGCGGTATTCGCTCTATCAGATTTCTAAGTTCAAGCTCTCGCATCATTGATATGCCGCCACAAAGCTTGCTTTGATCAAACTTTGTATCGTCAAGCGTTATTTCAACCGGTGCCGCGGTATTTATAGTGCCGAGATAATAGCTCATCCTTGCGCTTTCGGCACCGTTTATCAGCTTTTGATTTAACGCTCCTTTTTCGTCGCAGGCGTGGGAAAGCGTATTTTCCATTGTGCCGTATTTTGAAAGCAACTTAAGCGCGGTTTTTTCGCCTATTCCCGGTATACCCGGGATATTATCGGAACTATCGCCCATTAGAGCTTTTAGATCTATCATACGCTTCGGTTCAAGGCCGTACTGCTCCATTAAGGTTGCTTCATCGTATTCAACCGTTTCAGTTATGCCTTTTTTGGTCATGAGTACATGCGTATGCTCATTTACAAGCTGAAAAGCATCTCTATCCCCGGTAACAAGCAGTGCATCCACATTGTTTTCGTTGGCAATGCGCGCAAATGTACCTAGTATATCATCTGCTTCATAGCTTTGGCATTGGCATATAGTAACACCCATCTGGGGCAGTAATTCACGAATAAGCGAAAGCTGCGTTCTTAATTCATCAGGAGTTGCTTTTCTTCCGGCCTTGTATTCGCTGTATTTTTCGTGTCTAAATGTAGGTCCGTGCATATCAAACGCTACGAGCATATATTCAGGCTCCCGCTTAGCTAATTTAAGCAGCATGCTTATGAATCCATATATGGCGCCGGTAGGAGTACCGGCTCTGTTGGTCATATCAGGTAGAGCATAATAAGCCCTATGCATAAGGCTGTTACCATCTATCGCTATAAGCTTAGGCATCAATCAATTCACCTCTTTATAAATCAAAGGAACCTTTGCCGGTTCATCATTGTCTATTTTAATCGCATCAAGAAGAATTCTTTTTGCTTCATCAAGCCTTGAATCATTGTTTACATACAGCGTTGCCAAACTATCGGCAGTTGTTATTTTTGATCCGAGGCTTATATGCATAACCAAACCGGCTGAGTAGTCTATACTATCCCCTCGTTTGGCACGACCTGCGCCAAGCATCTGCGCCGCTATGCCGATTCTATCCGTTTGCATATGGCTTACATAGCCGTTTTTTGCGGGATATATATCAATTTTTCTTGAAATACGCTCAATCATTTTGCGAGGATTTACTATAAATTCATCCTCTCCGCCCAAAGCGCTTAGCATAAGCTGTAGTTTCTTCAAGGCCTCACCGGACTTGAGAGCAAGCATTAGCCTTGTCTGCGCTTCATTAGTATCTTTTGCAAGGCCGGAAAGCGTAAGTGCTTTGTTGGCAATGGCCAGGCTTAAAGTAAGCAGCCGGTTTCCCGCACAAAGCTTATTTGACAAAGCATCATAAACCTCTATTATTTCAAGCGCATTGCCGATAGCCGATCCCAAGGGCTGATTCATATCCGTTATTATGGCAGATGTGCACCTTCCGGCGCGTTTACCTATATCTACCATAGTGACGGCAAGCTTTTCGGCATCTTCTATATCATGCATAAAAGCACCGCTGCCTGTTTTTACGTCCAGTATTATGGCATCGGAACCCAGCGCAAGTTTTTTGCTCATTATGCTGGAAGCAATAAGCGGAATACTCTCCACCGTACCCGTTACATCTCTAAGAGCATACATCAGTTTATCTGCGGGAACAAAGCTATCTGTTTGTCCGGCGATGCACAAACCAATATCAGAAACAATTTTTTTGAAGTGCTCCATATCTAATGTAGTGCTTAAAGATGGTATGGATTCAAGCTTATCGAGTGTGCCGCCGGTATGTCCGAGCCCGCGCCCACTGAGCATAATCGCATTGCCGCCACAGGCAGCAACAAGCGGGGCCACAATTAACGAAGCGGAATCCGCAACACCGCCGGTAGAATGTTTGTCTATCTTAATGCCCTTAATATCACTTAAATCCAGGCTATCTCCGGAATTTTTCATTGCCATGGTCAAATCGGTGATCTGCTCAGCTGCCATCCCCTTTAGACATACAGCCATCATCCATGCCGACATTTGATAATCCGGAATTTCTCCGTTTGTAAATCCGTTTACTAAGAACGTTATTTCATCCTTACTCAGCGGTTCGCCGCGACGGGCCTTCATTATCAGATCAACCGTTCTCATGGCAATATTTCCTTTCTTATTCGTACCCCAGTTCTTTTAAAGCTCCGGGGCTGTTTCGCCAATCATCTCTCACCTTTACCCAAAGCTGTAAGTTCACGCGCGTACCCAGCATCCACTCCATGTCTTTGCGCGCTTCGCTGCCTATTTGTTTCAGCATGGATCCTTTTTTCCCTATGATTATTCCCTTGTGCCCCTCACGTTCACAATATATGGTTGCCCACATATCGTACAATTCGCCGTTTGGACGCAGTACCATTTTATCTATACCTACACCTATTCCGTGAGGTACCTCATCCTTCAGCAGATTTAACGCTTTTTCCCGTATAATTTCCGCGCAAACAACGCGCTCCGGCATATCGGTAACCATATCTTCCGGGAAATACATTGGGCCCGGAACAAGATAATTGGCTATGGCCGCCTCCAGAGCATCCACTCCAGTTCCCGTTTCAGCTGAGATTTCGAATATATTCTTAAAACAGCTTTCCTTTTCAAGCCTCTTTCTGGCAGTGTCTACCGCGTTTTTTTCAGCAATGTCGCATTTGTTTATTGCAGCAATTATAGGAGCTTTCGCTTCTCTAAGCTTCGCGATTATAGCCTCATCGCGTTCACGAATGCCATTCGCGGCGTCCGCCATAAAAAGTACGCACTCCACCTCGTTTAGCGATTCATACGCGACTTTGAGCATATACTCGCCAAGCCTGTTCTTTGGCGCGGCAACGCCGGGAGTATCAAGAAAAACTATTTGATATTCAGGCCTTGTAGCAACGCCCATTATGCGGTTCCTGGTTGTTTGAGCCTTGGGAGAAACTATTGATACCTTCTGGCCTACAACACGATTCAGCAGCGTGCTTTTACCGGCGTTCGGAGAGCCGATTATAGATACAAAGCCTGAGCGAAAGGTTGAATTTATCATAAATTCATATCCTTTTTAGAAAATGCGTACGGCAACAGCTCCTCTAGCGACATTATTTTATATTCGCCCTTCTTGTTGGCGCATATTATAGGCATTTCGCCGTCGCAAAACTCGCTCAGCACCTGGCGGCAAACTCCGCACGGAACGGCAGGAGTATCCCCGTCCCAAACTATCGCAAGCGCGTCAAACTGGCGCTCACCCTCATATATTGCCCGAAGCATAGCAACGCGTTCTGCACATACGGTTGGTGAATACGCGGCATTTTCAATATTGCAGCCAAAATAATACGCGCCTGACGCGCCCTTAAGGCATGCCCCCACCCTGAATTTTGAATACGGCACATAAGCACGCTCCTTGGCATCATTAGCCATTCTTAAAAGATTTTTAACCTCAAACTCATGTATGCTTCTCATCTTGTTATCCCCATATCATTTAATATTTTATCCTGAAGGGCAAACATTTCTTGCCTCTCTTCATCCGTCATATGATCATAGCCAAGTATATGCAGACAACCATGAACAGTCAAAAACGAAAGTTCCCTTTCAAAAGAGTGCCCGTATTCCTCGGCCTGCGCCTTGGCTCTGTCTATCGAAATCGCGATATCGCCCAAGAAACCGTCTGGAACGGAAGAAAGCTCCTCTCCTTCACTTGAAGGAAAGCTCAATACATCCGTAGGCCTGTCAACATTGCGATAATCCCTGTTCATAGCCCAAATGCCATCATCATCCGTTACAAGAACGCTTATATTACCCGAAACTTTCTCGGCGGCCAGCGCTCCATTGGCGGCCCGTTTAATTATCACCTCGGTATCCTTTGGACAATCCGTTTCAAGTATAACATCTATCATTTTTTAAGATCCTCCATGTTCGGATATTCTATCCTATCATGCATCAAACCGGCGAAAGTTTTCAAAAAGCTCTTCTCTATTTCGCTTATCTCGGCGATTGTAAGCGGCGCGTTAGACATCATATTCTCGTTTTCGTTAAGCTTGCCCCATATTATCTTGTGCACCATTTGCTCAACGGCGGCGCTGTTTGTATCTCCCAATGATCTAACTGCGGCTTCACAACCATCGGCCATCATAACAATTGCGCTCTCTTTTGAAGACGGCCTATTTCCGGGATAGCGGAATCCTTTTTCCTTCACGCTGTCATCCGCCTGTTTTGCCTTAAAATAGAAATAAGTCATAAGCGAATTGCCATGGTGCTCTCCGCATATCTTTATAACGGCGGAGGGGAGCTTATATTTTGTTAATAAGGTTACGCCGTCCTTTTGATGGGCGATAATAGTTTGAGCGCTTTCAAGCGGCGGAAGAGTATCGTGTATATTCTCGCCGTTTTTCTGATTTTCCTTAAAATACAGCGGACGCCTCAGCTTGCCTACGTCATGATAATATGCCCCTACACGCGCAAGCAATGCATCTGCGCCTATGCGCTCAGCGGCGCCTTCCGCAAGAGCCGCAACCATAACACTATGCTGATAGGTTCCCGGAGCTTCGCTCATAAGCTGTTTCAAAAGAGGGTGGTTGGTATTGCTCAATTCATTTAACCTTGCCGGCGTAGCAACATCAAATAAGGTTTCCCATATAGACAGCGAACCCGTAACCAGCAGGGAGCAAACTATCGCACTGCCGAATATCCAGGCGATTGACTCCATCAAACTCCAGAATTCGCATTTTAGCATAAGCTGGAGCATCAGCATGACAAACGCTGCATATCCGCCGCCTACCGCGCCGGCAGCTATCATGGACGCCCTGCTTTGTGCCTGCTTAAGAGCAAGGATAGCGGCGAAGCCGGAAACCATATTGCATATTATCATTATTGTGCAATGCGAACCGAGTATTCCGCTGCCTGATCCGCCGGCCATTATGCCGAATATAACGCTCAGAAGCATGTTAACAGCATACGCCGTGCCCTCGCCAACAAGTAAAGAAGTTAGCATTATAGGGATGAGTATAGGCGTAAAACGGTAATCAACGCGATTGGTAAGATAAGCTAATCCGCAGGAAAGCATTATCAGCACAGAAACAATGGCCATGCATTTTATGCTGGAAAGAGTTTCCTTTTCCATAAAACGCATATAAATTGCAAATAAAGCAAACAGCAGCAGAATAAAGAGAAGTATTCCTACTGTAAGGCTTATGTTGCTGTCTTCTCCCTTGACCAAATCCATGCTTTCAAGCAGCGCAAATTGGGATTCGCTTACTATGCTGCCTTTTTCCACCACAATTTGGCCTTTCTTTACCGTTATCGGTTCAACGCTTTCAATAGCCGCGGCATGTTCAGCCTCTGTCGCAGATGTATCCACTCCCAAAGTAGGCTGAAGGAAGTTGTCAAATATGAGTACCGCGATTTTCTTAAGCCCGGCCGGTATTGCGCTCATTGCGTTTATTTCACGCGTGCAGCTGGATACCAAGCTATCTCGACCGTCCTCCGACACCCCGGCTTCGAGTGCGGTATTAAGCTTTGAAAGTGTAACATCCTTTAGGGTTTGCAGCTGATCACTGCTTGCGGACAGTACAGCCAGCAGACTTGATTCATCTATCGCAGGCGATACGGCAGAGCAAAGAGAAGCCTTTGATGCGTCCGAGAGAGCTTCTCCCCACTGAGATGATGTTGCGGGCATATCCGCATCCTGTGGTACTTCAGCCGCTGCTTTTACGTAAAGTTTTTCAAGGCCCAAAAAGAAATCTTCCGCGTTATTTTCGTATTCGCTAATCTTTGCCGAGTCGATTGCATATACGCTGCCTGCTTCGCTGCGTGCCTTTTCGCGCATTATTTCCGTATTTATTTCGTCTACTGCCTCGCAGGTAGCAAGAATGGTAGCAGGTGACACCTCTCCGACTTTTACATCATATCTTACAGGCGTGAGCATGCCTTTAACAAATATAAAGGCCACAGCTAAAGACAGCAAAAGCATACAAAGCGAAATTAACCTTGCATTTTTCCTGGTAATCTGTTTTGTTGCTTCACGTTTTGCCAATATTATGCGCCTCCTTGTCAGCTTTTTCTGTTGTAAGCCCTATCGTACGCGGTTATTATCCGCTGCACCATCTCGTGACGAACAACGTCCTTGTACGTAAGATAAACCTGCGCGATACCCTCTACATCTTTAAGTACGCCAAGCGCGTGTACCAGCCCGCTTTTTCTTTCCGGCGGAAGGTCAATTTGCGTTATATCTCCGGTAACGACAACGCGGGAGCCTTCTCCGAAGCGAGTAAGGAACATTTTCATTTGCTCTATGGTGCAGTTCTGCGCTTCGTCCAGTATTATGTAAGCATCATTTAGAGTACGTCCTCGCATATACGCAAGGGGCGCAACCTCTATAACTCCGCGTTCCGAAAGATTCTTGAAAGTTTCAGGACCAAGGAAATCATACAGTGCATCATAAAGCGGCCTAAGATAAGGATCCACCTTATTCTGAAGATCCCCGGGAAGAAAGCCTAGCTTTTCGCCGGCCTCAACTGCGGGTCTTGTAAGTATAATCTTTTCTACCTCTTTATTTTTGTACGCAAGTACAGCCATTGCCACCGCAAGATATGTTTTGCCGGTACCGGCCGGACCAACTCCAAACACGACCGTGTTTCGTTTTAATGCGTTAACATACTTCTTTTGCCCAAGCGTTTTGCACTTTATGCGCCTGCCCTTCGCGGTAAAAGCAACCACATCGCTTTCAAGCTCCGTTATAAGATCCGCGTTGCCCTCTTTCGCAAGGTCAACGGCATAGCGAATACGACTGCGATCTATATTTTCTCCTCGTCTGACGGTTATAAGAAGTTTTTCAACAACCGTTTGCGCCAGCGTTACAGCCTCTTCAGATCCTTCAATACGTATGCAATCACCTGCCGCTATTATATGTGCGCCGGTTTCCGCATCAATAACCCTTAAATTTTCATCAAACACACCAAAAAGCTTTATCATTTCATCCATCGACTCTACGCTGCATTCTGCGGTGCAAAGCTTTTCGGAGTCTTCAGCAAGCTTGGTCCTTAAATAATCTTCCATACATAATACCTCTTAATCACGCATGGGAATCACCCGATCTTTACTGCAACATAAATGAAGGTAATTCTCCGCTACATTAATAATATCATATTCGTCCTGATTATTCCATACATCATTGCCGTGCCTTGTCATTCAAAAGTCTGAGAAAAAACAAAATTAACGAAATATACATTATTTGTACAATAATACAGCCGCACTCAATAGCCGGTGTTAAGCCAACGCTATCGGTACGGCTGCAATGTTTATGCTTTAATTGCGGTTAAAAGCGATGTCTTTTATTACTTCACCGGCTAGTATCAAGCCGGCTGCTCCCGGTACAAACGATATACTGCCCGGCGTTGAACGTCTTTTAGAATCTGTATCGGCATTATTGCTGAATGCTGGCGTTAGCGGCTCCTCCTTTGAATATACGACTTTCAGATTATCGATGCCCCGTTTTTTCAGTTCTCTGCGCATAACGCGGGCAAGAGGACAAACTGAAGTTTTATATATGTCCGCAACCTCAAAGCACGAAGCATCAAGTTTATTGCCCGCGCCCATACAGCTGATAACATTTGTTCCTGCTCGTTTTGCTTGCTCTATAATCAATAGCTTAGATGATATGGTGTCTATTGCATCGATTACATAATCATATTCCGAGAAGTCTATAATATCTTTGTTTTCCTCGGCATAAAAACAATTTAGGGCTGTTATATTGCAATCCGGATTTATATCCAGCGCTCGCCCGGCCATAACATCAACCTTGGGAATGCCGACTGTTGAATCCAGCGCTATTAGCTGGCGATTAATATTGCTCTTAGCAACAGTGTCACCGTCTATAAATACCAGCGTGCCGATGCCGCTTCTGACAAGTGCTTCCGCCGCATACGATCCTACACCGCCCACTCCGAAAAGGACTACCTTTGCGTTCAATAGTCTAATCATTCCTTCATCGCCTATCAAGGCTTTTGTTCTTACAAATCTTTCTTCCATGGATAACAGTATACTTTAGCTGAATAACTTTGGCAACAGGTTGCGTTTACTCCGAATAGCCCGCTAAGCACACGGCAGCGCCGTATACTGCTAATGCGCCGTTTGCCTTTAGAACTTTGGCGCATTCGTTCATCGTAGATCCGGTTGTATATACATCGTCTATTATCAATATACGCTTGCCGTTTGCCGCCTTTGCTGCCCCAAAAGCATTTTTCATATTTTCAACTCGTTGAGTTTTATCAAGTTCTCTTTGGCTCTTAGTGTTCTTTTTTCGAATTACGAGTGACTCATCCAGCACAAGACCATATTTTTCGCAAAGTTCACGGGCTATCAGTTCGCTCTGATTATAGCCTCTTTTACGTAGTTTTTTAGGATGCAGAGGTATCGGAACAACTGCATCCGGATGCCATTCATCGGGCAGTTCAATAAGTGAAGCAAAGAATTTGCATAAGTAACGCGCATCATTATATTTGTAGTTATGCACGGCAGCTGCGATATGCTTCGTGTAGTGAATTGCGCAGTATATGCTGTCAATATATTCAGTACAGCCAACTATACCGGCGGTTTTAATCAAAGACGCGCACTCGTCGCAGAGCCCGTGATTATCCGTATGCGCTTCGCTGCCGCATATAGCGCACACAACATTATTGGGGTATATGGCATTCAATATACAATCAATTATCTGGTTCACATCAATTACCGTCCAGCACTATTGTATCAAGCTCCATTAAAAGGCACTTAAGCGCGCTGTATCGCCGGCGAATCTGATTATTGTTCACCATGTCATAAACACATTTGCTACTGCCAAGTATATAAACCTGCTCTCTGGCCCTTGTTACTGCGGTATAGAGAAGGTTTCTTGTCATTAGCTGGGGAGCGCCTCCCGCCAACGGCATTATCACAACAGGATATTCACTGCCCTGGCTTTTATGTACGGTTGCGGCGTAGGCCAGGCTCAGTTCGTCAAGCATTGAGTAATCGTATGCCGCGGCGCGTTCATCGTCAAACAGAACCGTAACCTCCTGCTCGGATAAATCTATACGCTCTACCGTACCAAGATCTCCATTAAATATCCCCGTTCCTTCCTCTCCTGTTTTGGTACGCTTCCAGGGTATTTTATAGTCGTTCTTTATTTGCATAACCTTATCGCCCTCACGCAGCGTAACTTCGCCCTGCTTACGCTCCTTTTTGGCCGGTGAAGGTGGATTAAGCGCAGCCTGTAAGCGCGAATTCAAATTCATGGCACCTAAAGCGCCTTTTTTCATTGGAACAAGAACCTGCACATCTTTTATAGGTTCATTTGTTGAAAGCTTATTTGTTTTGCCGGAGTTTAAGGCGATAACACGCCGTATTATCTGTTCGGCCCCGGATATTTCCTCAAAGCAGAAATCTTCTGAGCCCGCAAAAAGATCCGGCTGTTTGCCGTTGTTTATACGGTGCGCATTCTCAACAATCATACCGCGCTCAGCCTGGCGGAATATATCGGTTAGCCTTATTACCGGAACAACTCCGCTCGCTATGATGTCCCTAAGCACATTGCCCGGGCCAACAGGCGGAAGCTGATCGGCATCACCAACCATTATGAGGTGCGTACCGCTCGGCGTAGCCCTTAATAGAGCGCGCATAAGCAACACATCAACCATGGACATTTCATCAACTATTATTACATCCGTTAACAGTGGATTATCTTCATCATACAAAAATTTATCACCGGATGCCCCATAACCAAGCATACGATGAATGGTGCGCGCTTCGGTGCCGGTAGCCTCGCTCATTCGTTTTGCGGCACGCCCCGTGGGAGCACAAAGCTGATAATCAAGCCCCATGCGTTCCAGCAAGCGAATTATAAACTTTAATATAGTGGTTTTACCTGTACCGGGACCGCCAGTTATTACCATTGCGCCGCTTTTTAGCGCCGTTTCCACAGCTTTTCTTTGCTGAGGTGCAAGCGGTATCTTCAGTTCCTTTTCAAGGGCGTTTATTTGAGCATTCAAGCCAAGCATAAGCTGCATTGCGTCGCGAGAAGCTACGTTCATTATTCTGCGGGCGCATTCACTTTCCGCGCTGTACATTCCGGGGAGAAATACTGAATCTACGTTGTCTATAAGTTTATACAGTACATCGCCGGAAATTATCAGCTCATCAAGCATTTTCTCGGCAGGAAGTTCATCCGCCTGCAAAAGCTGACAGGCCACGCTTATCAATCGTTCACGCGGAAGGAACGTGTGTCCCTCCTGCCTTGCCCATTGAAGGGTATATTTTAACCCCGCCTTAATTCTAAAAGGTGAATCCGGTTCAAAGCCGGCCTTTACCGCAAGCTTATCCGCCGTGATAAAGCCTATGCCCTCTATGTCGTCTATAAGTCGATACGGGTTCTCCTTAAGTTTTGCTATGCAAAGATCTCCGTATGTATTATACAGCTTCATGCTTTGCGCTACGGTTATACCGAATTCCTGAAGAGAAAGCATTACATCGCGCATGCCTTTTTGCATTGCGAATGATAAAGCTATTTTGCTTGCTTTTATGCGGCCTATACCCGGAACCTCTCGCAGTCGCTCCGGCTCTTTTTCCAATACGTTGAGCGTTTCCATTCCAAACGTTGATACTATATCACGCGCCGTGGCTTCGCCTACGCCTTTTATAAGACCGCTACCAAGATAATTAATTAGCGCACCAAGGGTTGCCGGCGCGATTGTTTGGCTTGATTTGGCCCTCAATTGCGGCCCATAAGTCGGATGCTCCGTCCATTCACCGGTAAACTCGGCACGTTCCCCTACCGTTACAAGCGGTAAGGAACCGACAATGGTACGCTCATCGCCGTTATCATCGGTGATCTCGATAACACTGTACCCGTTTTCTGCATTTCTGAATATTATGCTTTTAACCGTGCCTATCAGCTTATCCAACCTAAAAAGCCTCCCTTATATATCAATGCCATTCTATCATACATAATCGTATGAGGCAAAGAATTTATAAGAGAGGACAAAACTAAGCAATTAGCGCCATTTAGCCGTTTTAATCAGCTATGAACAAGTTCTTTTATTCCAAGGTTTTCGCAATATTAAGGAATTCTTCATCTATCGGTCCGCTGTATTCGCTGATCTCGTAAGTTTCTACATACTCGATAAGATTAGCGGATTCGCCGTAAAGTTCGACAAGCTTATCGTGTACTGTCTCAGCTTCTTTATGGCTTTCCGCATGATAGCGTTCACTAAGATGCGCAATTTGTTTCTCCCGCGGCCAGTCTATGCGTTCTGTATGGTGCGGCCAATACATCCAATCGAAATACTGGCACTCGTGGCTTGATGCAAGTTTTACCTTAAAGTCTACCCTTTCGCTGCTGATCGGAACTATAATATCTGGCTGATGCGGGTAAGGCTTTTTGAAATCATCTGCCCAATACAGTATGCCGGGAGTATCATCAAGATATGGCGTATCCGGGCAAATTTTCGGTACGGTAAGCAAAAAAGAAGCATCTTGCAGAAGTAAGGACACGTTTCTATGATCGGCGTGATAATCGTTTGGCCTATTTGTTATTATGATATTCGGCCTAAATGTGCGAATATATCTGATTAGTCTTTCACGCGCTTCAAGCGTAACCTGCAGTTGTCCGTCAGGATAATCCAGCACGTCATAACGCGCGTCAAGCAATCTTCCGCTTGCTGCGGCCTCACTGCGGCGCTGCAGCCTAAGCTCTTCTCTTGTTACATCCGCGTGATATGTGCCGGCGCTTCCGTCAGTAACGGAAAGCAATCTAACCTTCCACCCTTTTTCTTGAAGTTTTTTTAGAAGACCCCCGGTGTAGGTATCGGCATCGTCAGGATGAGCGCCTATGCTCAGTATGCGTTTTTCCTCTTTCATTTTGTTTACTCCTTTATTTTCGATAAATCAAAATCACAAACTATAGTTACATTTGGATGAAGTTGCAAAAAGCTGGCCGGAGTATGCGGATCTATGTTGCCGAAAACAGCTTTTTGCACGGCATCATGCTTAGCTTTTCCCGATGCAAGCAATATTATTTTCTTTGCGCGCATTATGCCGGCCATTCCAAGAGTTATGGCTTTGGTCGGTACTGACTCATAGGAGGCGAAATTATGCTGATTCGCTTCTCTGGTGCTTTCGCTGAGCGATACAACATGGGTTGCGGAATAAAGCACATCTCCGGGTTCATTAAAGCCTATATGTCCGTTAATTCCTATGCCCAACAACTGAATGTCGGCAGGGCCTATACCGGCGTATAGGTCATCATAGCGAACACATTCAGCGTTCAGGTTGCAGGCCATACCATTAGGCACATGTGTGTTAGCTTTATCGATATCGATATAATCAAACAGATGAGTATTCATAAAATATCGATAGCTTTCTTTATCGTTACCGCTTAACCCGATATATTCGTCAAGGTTTATGCTTTTTACGTCTCTAAATGATACACTTCCCTGATTATAAGCATCAATAAGCTTGTTATAGGTCCCTATCGGTGTATTGCCTGTAGCCAGTCCAAGTACAGTTGACGGATTCTGATTTATCTCTTCGATGATCATATCAGCGGCTGTACTGCTAAGTTCATCATAGTTATTTCTGATTATCACTCTCATGACATCGTTTCTCCCAATACGCTTTATTCATCATGGTTTCAAAGTAATTTCGAATTCTATCAAAACATATCATCTTAAATTGGCTTTGTCAACTGCATGAATATAGGGGGCTATCTGTTAATCCTTCGGAAGTTTGTGATATACTGTACACAAGATAGAAAGAAAGGCTCAATAAACGGCAATGAAATCAGCGGTATTTGATATAGGTGGAACATTTGTTAAATATGGAGTGTATGAGGACGGACTTCTTAAAGAAATATCCTCATTTCCAACTCAGGGGCAAGATGGTGCGGATGCGCTGATATCTCGCCTGGTTAAAACATGTGAGGGTATTGCTGACGCAAATGCGATTGGGATTTGTACACGCGGACAGGTTAACTGCGATACCGGGAGCATAATATACGACCCTCCGCATATTATACCCGGATATACCGGCAAAAATTTAAAGGATGAATTCGGCATATTCGGCGTACCGGTTGCAGTTGAAAACGACGCAAACTGCATGGCGATTGCAGAAGGCGCTGACGTTTCGGCAGGCAATACTGCGGACGTACTCTGCCTTACATACGGCACATGCGTTGGCGGCGCAATAGTAAGGAACGGTAAAATATACCATGGGGCGAACTGGTCCGCAGGTGAATTCGGTATGATGTACTTAGGCAGTGAATACTATGAGAATGTTGCGAGCGTTACCCGCCTTGTAGAGCGTGCTAAATCCATCGATAAAGCCCTTTGCGACGGGCATGCGATAGCCAAAGAAATGCATCGTAAGGAAGTTTTTGAGCTTGTTAACGACTGGGCCGAGAACGTGGCCGAGGGCATAGCTTCCCTAATACATATATTTAACCCATACTGCGTTATAATCGGCGGAGGGTTGATGGAGAATGACGATATATTCCGTCTTGTGGCATCAAAGGTCAGAAAACTGACCGCTCCTGGTTTTGATGTAATAATACAGAAAGCCAAATATGGCAACAGCGCTGGGCTTATCGGAGCAGGAATGCTGGCCGAAAAAGAAATATAACCAAGTAAAAGACTCCCCTATATGCACCAGAATAAAATCAAAGTGTATATAGGGGACTCATCGGGAGCTGTTCAGTTTTGCCGACGAAACATTATGAGTCGGCTTTTATGTTCATAGGGTAGAAAATAACATAACATTCGCTCATTTCGCCTAAAAAAAGGAATATGTTCTCCCCCATTTCAATATGTCGTTTAAAAGTAAGGTCCGGTATGAAAAGCCTTCCGCTTGTACGTTTAGGACCTTTTAGGGTGTAACCCACATCGTTCGGATTGGCGTGCAAAGACTCAACAGCTTCGCAAAGTCCGGGAAGTTTAAGCGTTTTTTCAAGTTCCGGAAGCATCGTTTCGGCGTTTATGTACACAAGATTATCAGGATCCGTAAACCAATTTATATTCATAGTTATCCTCCGAATACAAAAATACCGCCGGATTTCTCCAACGGTACAGATAAAAAGCTATCGCCAAAGCTGCTTCCTTGTCCAAATCCGCGTGGAGAAGCATGCTCCGTGCAGGTCTTCTGGCTTACGCATCGTTGCTCAGCTTCGCCTTCCCATATAATACAGTGGCTCAATGAAGCTTCGCTAGCGCATACAGCGGCGGGACCGCGCAGGCTTTTAACCTGCTTCCCTTTTAACCAATCTATTACCGATTGGACACGAAACATTTATTTCATGGTTATTGTATCATCACCTGATGAATATGTCAAATCTGCTGATACCTAATCCACCTAATGCAAAAAATCAGCGAAATCGCGGTTGCTATGCTCCACCCTATCGGCCACGCCAACCATATACCAACTGAGCCGAGCGAAGTAGCCGACAATGCTATAGCTAAAAGCACCCTTAATAACAAATCACTGAATGTGGAAGCCATAAATTGCTTCATTAAACCTGCACCGCGAAGTACACCATCCGCCACAAGTTTTGCCGCTACCACCGGATAAAACGGCGCAAGAATTCTAAGGTATATTACCGAAGTGCTCATAGCAAGATCGGTTGGATTATCCAGGAACAGCATCGAAAGCTTGTCTCCAAATAAAAAGTATAGTGCTATAAGCGGTATAGACAACAGCCATACCATTTTTGTTCCTGCCCAATATCCGCTTTTTATGCGTTCCGGCTTTTGAGCACCTATGTTTTGCGCCGTAAAGTTTGATACGCCATTACCCAACGTTGTAAAAGAGGATATAACCAAATTATTGAGCTTTACGCCGGCAGAGTATCCTGCCATTACGGCTGTACCGAACGTGTTTATAACGCCCTGTATAATGATATTTCCAACCGAAATAAAGCTTTGCTGCAGTATGCTCGGTATTGCGATACGGGCAATTTTGCTCATTATTGCCGATGAGAATACCGGTGCGGGTTCATCCGTTTCAACCTTTTTAAGCCTAAAAAGAACAAACAAGAGAGCTAATACGCAGCTGATTCCCTGACAAATAAATGTTGCCCATGCAACACCCGCAACACCCATGTCGAAGGCCGTTACAAACAGTATATCGGCACCTATATTGCTCAATGAAGAAGCCGCAAGAAAGTAAAACGGAGTTTTTGAATCGCCCAGAGCGGAGAAAATACCGGTTGCCACATTATAAAAGAATACAAACGGCAAGCCGTATATGTATATACGAAGGTAAAGCAGCGAATCCGCCATAACATCGGCAGGCGTATTTATGCAAAGAAGCATTTCTTTTGCGAATAGCAAACCCAACGTCATAAGCAGAACACACAGAGCTCCGCCGGCAATAAACGTGGTTGACACCGCCGTTTTCATATCCTTCATTTGCTTGGCTCCGAAAAACTGAGCCGTAATAACAGAACCGCCAATATTGCAGCCAAACGCGAAGGCTATAAATATAAGCGTTATTTCATAGCTGTTGCCAACCGCCGCTAAAGCGTTTTCGCCTATAAACTTGCCAGCGACAAGGCTATCCGCAATATTATAAAGCTGCTGGAATATAATGCTGCCAAACAACGGCATACAAAAGCGCCAAAGTACTTTTTCGCTCTTTCCTACAGTTAGGTCAGTATTCATTGAATAACCTCCGTCACACAATATATGCGTATGCAGCATTAATTGTATGCTTCTACAGGGCGGTATTTTAAGCCCCGCGCTATCTTTTTGTCAAGTATCTTGAAATCTGCTGTTTTCCATATGTATAATGTATAAGAAGGAATTTTTTTGATTGGAACGTATAATGAAGCGATTGACTGTAGGCATAATGGCCCATGTAGACTCCGGTAAAACTACGCTAAGCGAAGCTATGCTTTACGCAAGCGGCATGATCAGAAAACCCGGCAGGGTGGACCACGGCAATGCCTTTTTAGACACACACGAGTTAGAGAAGCAACGCGGCATAACCATTTTTTCAAAGCAGGCCATAATCAATTATAAAGATTGCAGTTTTACGCTTCTCGATACACCGGGCCATGTTGATTTCTCTGCGGAAACAGAGCGGGCACTCGGCGCTATGGACTACGCTATATTGGTTATAAGTGCGCCTGACGGCGTGCAAAGTCATACCGAAACATTATTCGGCCTTATAAAGCACGCAAACGTCCCTACATTTGTATTTGTAAATAAAAAAGATATAACATCTAAAACCAATGCCGAGATTATAGCTGAGTTAAATAGGCTTTCATCAGGCTTTGTTGACTTTTCAGCCAATAGGCCGAAAAATATCTTTTACGAAGAAATTGCAACTTGTTCCGAAGATATGCTAAGCGAATATCTTTCAGACGGTATTATCAGCGACTTGAAAATAGCGCGAGCTATAAAAGGAAGGCAGCTATTCCCCTGCCTCTTTGGCTCCGCGCTAAAATTCGAAGGGGTTTCGGAACTGTTAGATGGTATGGACCAATACACATTGCCTATTATGGATTCCGGCAAGCTTGGAGCAAAAGTATTCAAAGTATCCCAAGATTCTCAAGGAGCTAAATTAACTTTTGTTAAAGTCAATTCCGGCAGCATAAAAATTAAAGACATGCTCAATGGTACAAACGGAAGCGAATCCTGGAGCGAAAAAGCGGATCAGTTAAGAATATACTCAGGCGCTAAATTCAAGACGGTAGATGAAGCCTATGCCGGAAGTATATGCGCTGTATGCGGTTTAACAAAAGCTAAGCCCGGCGATGGCATTGGAACGGAGCATCCTTCTTCCAGACCAACACTTGAACCCGTATTAACATATAAAGTTATCGTAGACAACGCTTCGGATACAAATAAAGTTTTTGACGCATTAAAAAAGATCGGCGATGAGGATCCTGAACTTCACGTGGTTTGGAACGAAGGATTGAAAGAAATACGCTTAAGCCTGATGGGAGAAATTCAGCTTGAAGTGCTGAAAAGCCTGATGAAGAGCCGTTATGGTTTTGATATTTCTTTTGACCAGGGCGGTATACTATACAAGGAAACTATAAGTGATAAAGTAGAAGGCGTCGGCCATTATGAACCCTTAAGACATTATGCGGAAGTGCATTTAGTATTAGAACCTTTGAAGCGTGGCAGCGGGCTTGTTTTTGCCGCTAAATGCTCCGAAGATAAGCTTGATAAAAACTGGCAAAGGTTGATTTTGACTCATCTTGCCGAGAAGAGTCATATAGGTGTGCTAACAGGTTCACCTATAACCGATATTAAAATTACGCTTGCCGCAGGCAGGGCTCATATTAAGCATACAGAAGGCGGAGATTTTAGGCAGGCTACCTACAGAGCTGTTCGTCAAGGGCTAATGCAGGCAAAAAGTGTTTTGCTTGAACCATGGTATAAATTTATATTGAGCGTTCCTAATGAGAACATTGGACGCGCGCTTAGTGATTTACAGCTTATGTATGCCGATTTTAACGCACCGGAACAGCATGAAAACAGCACTGTAATTCATGGCTTTGCTCCCGTTTCAAAAATGCGCGGATACTCCAACCACCTTGCGCTCTATTCCCATGGCTTAGGCAAGTTGAGTTTTACGGGCAGCGAATATCGTGAATGCCATAACAGTGAAGAGATTATCGAGCAAATAGGTTATAATGCCGAAGGCGACACATTCAACACCGCCGATTCTGTATTTTGTGAGCATGGCGCGGGGCATATCGTAAAATGGAATGCGGTTTGGGACAAAATGCATGTAGAGCGAGTATTAAAGCCAAGTGTTGAACACATAAACATTAATGATGTACCCGAATATAAGCCCCTATCCCGAGCGGATGAGGCCGAGCTTATAAAAATATTTGAGCGCACATATGGGCCTGTAAAATATAACCCTCTTGCGGCATTCAGGCAAACCTCTAGGGCGCAGGCACAAAGCAGCGCGAACATGCCTTCCTTCCCTGCCGGACCGGATTATCTGTTTGTCGACGGCTACAATATGATATTCGCCTGGGAAGACCTAACCACCATCGCCAAAGAAGATATGGATTTGGCTCGCAGCAGGTTAATCAACCTAATGTGCAACTACAACGGAGTAAGACAATGTGAATTGGTAGTTGTATTTGATGCTTACCGTATAAAGGGTCACACTGTAAGCACCGAAAAAGTAAACAACATAACCGTTGTATATACAAAAGAAGGAGAAACTGCCGATACATATATAGAGAAAGCTACGCATGACATTGGCAAAAATTGCCGGGTTCAGGTTGCTACATCTGACCGAGCGGAGCAATCAATAATTTCCGGCAACGGAGCCGCGCGACTGAGCGCAAACGAATTTAGGCGGCAAGTAGATACGGCGATGTCCGCCATACGAGATTTAATGGATGAATACGCCCTTAAGGATAAATCCTCTATAAAGCTTGTTCAGGGGCGTATAGTCGGTTTAGATAAGAATATTAATCAATAAATAGAGAAAGCCCGGTTTTTACGGGCTTTCTCATATTCTTCTATTCTTTTATTTTGAGAGTATTTTTGTTACTAAAATGAGTTAAAGAAACAACCAAGCCGGAGCACGCGATCAAGCCTATAATGTTCGGCAAAACCATCAGATAGTTAAAAAAGTCCGTAAGCTCCCAAACCAAATCATTGGAGGCAACCGTGCCAAGGAATATGAACGCAAGGGCGATAACTGTATAAACCTTAACCGCAGCCTTTTCACGCCTTTCGTTTTTGCCGAACAGATAACACACATTGATCTTTCCGAACATGTTCCATCCAAGCACGGTTGAATACGCAAAGAAGAAGAGCGCGATTGCTATAAATATATTTCCGCCTGTTTGACCAAACAATGTACCGAATGCCATCTGGGCTAAGCTTGTTTTTTGCACGGCCAGTCCATTGTATGTCATTCCTTCCTGATAACCGTTGCAAAGAGGTCCTCCATCCGTATAAAGAGTGAGAACTATCGTTACGGCTGTTATGGTCAGAACAACAAACGTATCAATAAACACGCCTATCATAGCTACAGTACCTTGCTCATGAGGGTCCTTAACATTAGCCTGTGCGTGCGCATGCGGAGTTGAGCCCATGCCTGCTTCATTTGAGAAAAGTCCGCGTTTGGCTCCCTGAGATACCGCTTTCTTTATTGCCGCGCCAAACGCGCCGCCAATAATTGCCTGCGGTTCAAAGGCATATTTGAATATCATTCCAAAAGCCTGCGGGACCTTGGTAATATTTGCGACAAATATTATGATACCGCCAAGCAAATAGAAAGTGGCCATAATCGGTACAATTTTTTCGGTAACAGAAGCCAATCTGTCCATACCACCCAAGAATATGAACGCGGATATTGCAACAAGCAATAAACCAGTTATCCATGTAGGTATATTAAAAGCGTTATTTACAACTTCGCCAATTGAGTTGGACTGAACCATACAGCCAAAGAAACCCAGCGCAAGTATTATCGCTACGGCAAAAAAGCCGGCGAGGAATTTTCCGAAGTTGCCCTTAAACGCGGTACGAATATAATATACCGGCCCGCCAAGAACGTCGCCATTTTCTTTTACTATTCGTGTTTTCTGCGCCAATACGGCCTCAGCATAGATTGTAGCCATTCCAAGAAACGCTATAATCCACATCCAGAATATTGCGCCGGGTCCGCCGAGAAGTATAGCCCCCGACGCGCCGACAATATTTCCGGTACCTACCTGTGCCGCAATAGCCGTAGCCAAAGCCTGAAAAGAGCTCATTCCTCCGCCATGTTTGCCTCCCTTTAGTGAAAGCTTGCCGAACACATTCTTTATTCCCTCAGTGAAACAGCGGACCTGAACAAACCTTGTTTTTATGGAAAAATAGAGACCGCAACCAACAAGCAAAAATATAAGTACATAATCCGTAAGATAGCTGTTGATTGTCTGAACAATTTTCAGTATAGTATCGCTCATAGCACGATATACCTCCCTGCAAGCAAAATAGAAATTTTGAATCTATTTGCATAAATTTTAGTCGCAAGTATATCAAATTTCATGCTTATGCGCAATTAATTTTATGTTAAAAAATGCGAGCCGTTTGCACGGCCCGCATATGTATTTGAATTTTTAAGCTGATTAGTTTGCTTCGTGCTCATATTGCAGCTTATAAAGCTTATAATACACTCCACCTTTTTCAAGCAGTTCCTGATGCGAACCCTCCTCCACTATGCGGCCTTTATGCATTACAATAATGTTGTCCGCATTTTGAATTGTCGAAAGGCGATGTGCAACCATTATTGTGGTACGGCCTTCCATCAGCTTGCCTAAGGCATCCTGTATAAGCAATTCAGTTTCCGTATCGATATTAGCCGTTGCTTCGTCCAGTATCAGCACAGAAGGCTTAAAGGCCAATGCTCTGGCAAACGATATAAGCTGCCGCTGTCCGGCCGAGAACGCAGCACCACGTTCTATAACGCGATGAGAATACCCGCCATCAAGTTTTTCTATGAATCCGGCGGCGTTTACGGTCTTTGCGGCTTCTACTATTTCCTCGTCACTGATGCTTGTTTCGTTCAGGCGAATATTATCATTTACATCTCCGCTGAACAGGAAAACATCCTGAAGCATCTGGCCGACATTACGCCTAAGATCTTCAAGTCTTATCTTTTTAACATCTATGCCATCAATGGTAATGCTGCCCTTTTGAATGTCGTAATATCGGCATATCAGGTTTTGGATAGTGGTTTTGCCGGCACCGGTCGCGCCTACAAAGGCTACTCTCTGCCCCGGCTCAACGGTAAATGATACGTCTTTCAGTACCCAGTCCTCGCCCTTATACGCAAACCAAACATTTTTGAACTCTATTCTACCTTTGAAGCTGTCTACGCTTACGGCATCCGGATCGTTCTCTATTTGCGGTTCGGTATCCATCAGCCAGAATATACGCTCGGCGCACGCGTTTGCGGATTGGATGGTATTAAACTGCTCCGCAAGCTCCTGTATAGGCTGGAAGAAGTTGCTTATATAACGCTGAAATACAACCAGTGTACCCAATGTTACTATGCCGTCCATAGCCATATGACCGCCAACGAATATAAGTATGCCAAGGGCTGTTATGTTCATAACATAGGATACGGGGCTGTATAGCGCAAACGCCATAAGCTGCTTCATATTTGTTTGGCGAAGTTTTTCGGTTTTTGTTTCAAACTCCTCTTTAACATCATCTTCTGCCGTAAACGCCTGCACAACCTTCATACCCGACACATGCTCGGCTACAAACCCATTCAAATCAGAAATCTTTGCCCGCATTTCGCGATATATTTTTCTGGTTGCCTTACGGAACACAAAAGTAGCAACAGTTATAAACGGAATTACGATGAAGATATACAGCGCAAGCTCAACATTATAGCTCAGCATCATAACCATTACGCCGGCAAGTACAAAGAAACTCTTCAATATATTCACTATAACGCTTGTAAACATTTCGTTTACGGTTTCACAGTCGTTAGTTACGCGCGTAACCAGCCTGCCTATAGGATTATCGTTATAGAAGCCTATGTGAAGCTTCATCATATGGCTGAATATGTCGTTGCGCAGGTTGTATATTATCTTTTGTCCAACAGTGGCCAATATGCTGGCCTGAGTATACGTTAAAGCCATTACCGCAATAACGGTAGCAAGATAAAGTAAACCAAGCTTTATAACCTTTGCCAGATCATCCGCGCGAAGTTCTTTTAATTCCTCTATGCTGAAACCATCATTCGATATTTCTTCATATTTAGCAACGCATTCGTCAACGGCCTCTCCGAGTATTTGCGGCTGGTACAGCTCTAGCCACACCAATATAAGAATTATCGCAAGAGCAAGCGCAAAATAACCTATATATGGTTTAGCATAGCCAAGAAGACGGCGAGTGGGTGAGAGCTTTTTTGTGGTTGTTTTATTCATGCTCACAGCTTATACTCCTCCTTCTTCATCTTTTCAAGCAGCTGCTTATGATACAAATCAGCGTACATGCCGCCCAAGGCAACCAGCTCTTCATGATTGCCCTCCTCTATTATTTCGGCACCGTCTAAAACAATTATCTTATCGGCGTTTTGCAAGGTTGAAATGCGGTGCGCTATTATTATGTTAGTTTTTCCACTTCGCACGTTTTTCAGATTTTCGAGAATCTTTTCCTCTGTATCCGTATCTACGGCTGAAAGTGCATCATCAAGAATCAATATTTCAGGATTCAGTATAAGTGCACGCGCTATTGAAATTCTTTGCTTCTGCCCGCCTGAAAGCGATACGCCGCGCTCGCCCACCATGGTTTCGTAACCATCGGGGAAATCAACGATATTGTCATGAACGCATGCCATTTTTGCGGCCTGCTGTATTTCATCGAATGTTTTGCTGTGATCGCCAAAGGCGATGTTGTTGCTTATTGTATCGGAAAACAGGAAGTTATCCTGCATAACATAGCCCGTTGCGGCTCTTAAATCATGCAAAGGTATTGAGTGTATCTCCCTGCCTCCGACATACAGCATATTTTCGCCGGGATCAACGATCCTAAGCAGCAAGTTAACAAGAGTGGTTTTGCCAGCACCGGTACGTCCGACGATGCCAAGCGTCTGACCCGGCTTTATATGGAAAGACACATTTTTCAGCACATCCTTATCGGTCCCGGGATAACGGAACGTAAGATCGACAGCCTCAATTTCTCCCTTCACCTGCTCGTGGTCAGTTACCTCCGGCAGGGCATCCTTTATGTCTGATTCTGTGTGCAGCACATCTTCTATACGCTTAAGCGACGCGGAACCTCTCGTTACGACATTGATTATTCGGCCTATAGATGCTATCGGCCAAACCAGCATATTAAGATACTGCACAAATGCCGAAAAATCGCCTACCGATATTCTGCCGAGAATCGCAATGTATCCGCCGTAAGCAATCGCTATGGCCATTGAGCAGCCCGCAATCATATGCATAAACGGGAACATGAATGCCTGTACCTTCGCGTCCCGTATATTAGCCGTACGTGATTCGCTGTTAACAGCCTCGAATGCCGCTATTTCTTTCTCTTCCTGCACAAAAGCCTTTATAACCTTCATTCCACTAAGCTTTTCCTGCACAAAGTCGGAAACATTTGAAAAAGCTTCCTGTCGCCTTGTAAAACGCTTATGCATCTCACGCCCTACGAACATGCTTACAAACGCTACCATGCTCAGCGGTACAACGGCAACAAGGCTGAGCCTTAAGTCTATCTGTATTATCATCTTCAATAAGGTGGTAACACCGATGGTTATCATATCAAGGCCCATCATTACTGTTGTGGCGAACGTCATACGTACGGCCTCTATATCATTGGTCATATATGCCATTATTTCACCGGCATTATGCTCATGAAAATATGAAACCGGAAGCGTATTTAAGTGGTTGAATAAATCGTTTCGCATATCACGCTCTATTTTCCTTGCAGCGCCGAATATGCAATAACGCCAACCAACTCTTCCAAGAAGAACAAGTATGGCTATAATCGCCATTTTGACTATGGCAGATATAAAGTCACCGTCCGTTATAACACCTTCACCGATGCCGTCTATGACTTTACCCACAATGCGAGGTACTTCAGTTTGAGCGGTATCTATAACGATAAGTATAGCCATACCTATCAGATAGCTCCACTTGTACCTTTTGAAAAACTGCTGCGCGTATGGGCTTCTGAGAATATCCATTATACCCGCTTTACGCTGTTTCTTTTTTGCCATTCCTTTTTTCCTTTCGCAAACATGACAAGGTATATTATATATCAAGTCAGCAAAATATCAAACAATTTAATTAGTTACTTAATCTTATTATGAAGTGCATATAACTATGGAAAAAAACCGGATTATGTGTTATGGTTTAATAGAATGTTCTTATATCTTAAACGGAGGGTATTAAATGGCGAAAACCGTTTGGATAAGCGGCGCCTCCCGGGGTATAGGCCGTGCTACAGCCTTAAACTTTGCTCGCAAAGGATATAAAATTGCCGCAGGTTATTATGAAAATGAAACGGCAATTAAAAGCCTGATGAACGAACTTGCGGAAATCGGTACAATGGCTGTTCCGGTAAAAGGTGATATTTCAAATTCATCAGTTACCCTTGATATGGCAAAGCAAATTTGTGACAAACTTGGCGGTATAGATGCTGTTGTGGCTAATGCCGGTGTTGCCCATTATTCCATGCTTGAAGAAACCAAGTATTCAGAGTGGCAACATGTTATTGATACCGATCTCACAGGTGTTTATAATATTATTCATGCTGCCCTCCCTTCCATGCGTTCACGCGGAGGAGGAAGCATAATTACGCTTTCTTCAGTTTGGGGAATATACGGCGGTTCGTGCGAAGCGGCTTATTCGGCCGCAAAGGCCGGTGTTATAGGCCTCGCAAAGGCGTTAAGCAAAGAGCTTGGGCCATCGGGCATTCGCGTTAATTGCGTTGCTCCCGGAGTTATAGACACTGATATGATGGCAAAATTCAATAGTTACGACAAGCAGCAGCTGATAGACAGCACTCCGCTCGGAAGATTGGGTAAGCCTGAAGACGTTGCCAAGGCAATTGTCTTTCTTGCAAGCGATGATGCTTCATTTATAACAGGACAGGTGCTTGAAGTCGGCGGCGGATTTCCTTACTAAAAAAGACAGTTTGACGGAGGATTTGGATATGAAAACAAAATGGGGAGAAAAAATAGACAGGAACGATGTCCTTCAGGAATATCCGCGCCCACAGCTTTGGCGGAACAGCTATATGAATCTGAACGGAGTATGGCAATACGCTATAACAAAAGCCAACGCAGTTCCGGAAAATATGGATGGAGAAATCGTAGTACCGTTTTCTCCCGAAAGTGAGCTCTCCGGGGTTAATCGCACCGTTCATCCGGATGAAACGCTTTGGTATATGCGGCATTTTGACATTCCTTCGGGTTTTAATAATGGCCGCGTATTACTTCACTTCGGCGCAGTGGATCAGATTGCAACAGTATATGTAAACGGTAGTGAAGTCGGCAGTCATATTGGCGGCTATACTGCTTTTACGCTTGATATTACCCCCTTTATTCATCAGGAAAACGTCATAACCGTTAAAGTTACCGATTTATCCGATACTTCATATCACTCCCGCGGAAAACAAAAAACAAAGCGCGGTGGAATATGGTATACCCCGCAAAGCGGTATATGGCAAACCGTGTGGATAGAAAGTGTTAGTGATGAATATATAGAGGATTTGCGTATAACCCCGCTTTTTGATCAGAGCGCTGTAGAGATAACTGCGTTCAGTAATTACGCGGAATCTCTAACCGAATGCGTTGTACGCATAGGAGATATTGTTGCCTACGGAACAGCAAACCAGGCTATACTTGTAAGCATGGCCGGATTCAAGGAATGGTCTCCCGAGTCACCTTACCTTTATGACGCAGATGTGCGCTTGGGTGATGACGATGTTGAGAGCTATTTTGCTATGCGAAAGTTTTCCGTCGGTACAGACGAAAATGATGTCCCACGCCTGATGCTGAACAATAAGCCATATTTTCACAACGGCGTTCTTGATCAAGGCTACTGGTCTGACGGGCTTTATACTGCACCCAGTGATGAAGCACTTATTTACGATATACAAAGTATGAAAGCCTTTGGCTACAATGCTCTTCGTAAGCACATAAAAATTGAGCCTATGCGCTTTTACTACCATTGTGACAGGCTAGGCATGCTCGTTTGGCAAGATATGCCATGCGGAGGTGAAAAATACAAAGCCAGTGTTATTTCAACTCCCCTGCTTGGTATAGGTGAGCTGGACGATACCGAAAAAAACTACTCCCGCTTTGGAAGAGGCAATGCCGAAGGCAGAGCACAATATTATACTGAGCTCAAAGAAATGGTGCTTCAACTTTATAATTGCCCGTGCGTAGCAATGTGGGTGCCGTTCAATGAAGGATGGGGGCAGTTTGATGCCGCCAAGGCTTGCGATATAATACTTTCTTTAGATTCAACAAGAACGATTGACCACGCAAGCGGCTGGCATGATCAGGGTGCGGGCGATGTTAAAAGTCTGCATGTGTATTTTAAGAATTTCGATTTTAATCCGGATAAGCATGGAAGGCCTGTAGTTCTGAGCGAATTTGGAGGATTTAATCGCCGCATAAACGGCCATTGTTTCAATAAGAAAGATTTCGGCTACAGGCGTATGAAGTCAGATGATGCTTTACTTGAAACATTTACCGAGCTTTATGAAAAAGAAATAGCCCCCGCATACGCCAAAGGGCTATCCGCTGCCATATATACTCAACTAAGCGATGTTGAAGACGAGCTTAATGGTCTTCTTACATACGACAGAGAAATAGTAAAACTGCCGCAGCAACAAATAAACGAACTGTTTAAAAAGCTATTTACTGTTGCTAAGTAAACGCACCTCACTTCCGGTAAAAAGCATTCGTACCGTACCGAGTTTATCGGTACGGTATATTTCTGCGCCGATGCTCTTCAGCCTTTGCATCGTCTCTTTATGAGGATGTCCGTAATCGTTGTTCTTGCCTACTGAAATGACTACGGCTTTAGGCTGTACCGCTTCAAGGAAAGCCTTTGAACTTGAGGTGGACGAGCCATGATGTCCCAACTTCAGTACATCAGCTTTAAGCAGATCTTTTTCACCTGAAAGCATTAACTCCTCTGCCCTGCTTTCCGCATCACCTGTAAGGAGCAGCGAAGTATCTCCATACGTAACTTTAACAACTATGCTTAAATCATTAAGGTTGTCAAGGTAATCCCCGCCCTCAATAGGCGAAAGCACGCGCACCTCAACATCGTCATCCCATTTTATTGTACTTTTGGAGCTTCCCCATATCGTTTTTGTCTTTATCTTTTTTCTTTCAAGCGTGCTCAAAAGTTTATCATACATGCTTGTTGTGTTTACAGCATCAGGCATATAAAACGTCCCTATTTTATAGTTTTCGGCGATTTCATTCATACTGCCCATATGATCGCTGTGGGGATGCGTCATAATCACAACATCAAGCTTGGTTACTCCTTCATCATCAAGTACACTTTTAATGCTTGAAAACGACTCTGAAGTGCCGGCATCAATCAGCATAGTTTTTCCGTTAGGAGACTTTAGAAATATGCTATCCCCCTGCCCCACGTTTATAAACGCGACATAGACTCCATCATAATTAGCTTTAGACAATTCGTTTATCGCGTCCCGAAGCAATTCCGGCTTAAATATAAGTATCAATGCCAAAATAATGGCCGATACTATTGTTACAATTCGACTTTTCCCTGCAGGAACGTCCTTCTCCTGTGTCTCGCCGTCGTCTTCGCCTTTTTCTGCTTTTTTATCGCAAATAACTTTCGATTCTTCGTCGCTATGTATATTGTATGCCGAGCTGTCGTTATTTTTGCTTTTGAAGTCTTTATTCTTCATTTCGTTCTCCCGAAATAAATATCTATATTTTGTATTATATATCAAATTTAAGCCATATGGAAGCGATACAATTCAGATAACTTGACAGTTGTTAATATTAGCAGTAAAATGCGGTGTACGCATTTATGCGTGCAATTATGCATTTTTATTCGCAATTATTCGGAGGATGGATTATGTCAAACAGTGAGCGGATCAAGGATATTGCCCGCGCAGTTATTGGTGAGAACACTGACAGCTGCTGCGATAAGCGTATTGATTCACTTGATCTGACAGAAATAATACTTGAGGTTGAGGAAGCTCTTGATCTTATTATTGAAGATGAAGAAAACATCTATACGCTGAATGATCTTATCAGCCGCGTAGATGCGCTTACCGCGTAAGCATGCAGCAGTACGATACCGAAAGCGAAAGCTTTCGGTATTATTTTTAAGAGGAGGTTTTATGCGCGAATTATTGTTAAAAGGTATCTATCGCCATTTTAAGGGCGACTATTACCTGGTTGAAGATACTGCCGTACACAGTGAAACAGGCGAAGAATATGTTGTATACAGAAAGCTGTATGATGACTGCTCTCTTTGGGTAAGGCCAAAGGATATGTTTTTAAGTGAGGTTGATCACGAAAAATACCCGAATTGTGAACAGCAATATCGTTTCGAGCTGCAAGAAATTAAGAGCCAGGTTAAAAGATAATAACCGGCTCTTAAAAATTTGGCTAAATTAAGTTTAGAACTACTTTGTCAGCAAAAATACGCGATTTTATTGCTCCTTGCTTGTTACCTCAGTTACATAGCCCAGTTTATGGACCCGCCTGCTATACCGCCAAGGTTTACACTTGTCGACGTCAGATCAGCCTTCACTCTTTGAGGCAAAAATTTGTTTTTGCCCGATTTGATAGGCTTTTCTGTCCGCATACTCCTGGCTTTTGCCATCATTCCAATTCTGAACAGGGCGATAATAGCCGGTAATGCGGCTGTATACTTCCGTGGTTTTGCCACAAATAGGGCAAACCTTTTGCTCACCATTCAAGTAGCCGTGTTCTGTGCAAACCGAATATGTAGGTGAAAGAGTATAATACGGCAGCTCATAATTTTCGGCAATTTTTCTTACAAGCGCGGCGGCAGACTGCCAATTTGGAAGCTTTTCTCCTAAAAACGTATGGAATACCGTTCCACTGGTATAAAGCGTTTGAAGTTTATCCTGTATATCCAGCGCCGTGAACACATCTTCAGTATACCCTACCGGCAAATGGCTTGAATTGGTATAATACGGTGTTCCGTTTTCGTTGGCCGTAATAATATCAGGATATTGTGCTTTGTCATGCTTTGCCAGACGGTACGCCGTGGATTCCGCCGGAGTAGCTTCAAGATTGTACAAATCCTCATACTCCTCCTGATAGTCACTCAGCCGTTCACGCATGTGCTGCAAAACACGAACAGCAAAATCCTGTGTTTCCTTTTGCGTAAGATCCTTCATCAGCCATTTTGCGTTCAATCCCGCCTCGTTCATTCCGACAAGGCCGATCGTGGAAAAATGATTTCCAAAGCCGCCAAGGTAACGCCTGGTATAGGGATACAGTCCTTCCTCCAGAAGTTTCTCTATGGTTGTACGTTTTATTTTAAGACTGCGAGCCGAAATATCCATCATTCTATCAAGGCGCGCAAAGAAATCCGCCTCATCTTTCGCAAGATATGCAATACGCGGCAGATTAATGGTAACAACGCCTACAGAACCGGTAGACTCTCCGCTTCCGAAAAATCCTCCGCTCTTTTTACGCAGTTCGCGTAGGTCAAGCCTCAGCCTGCAACACATACTGCGTACGTCAGACGGCTCCATATCCGAATTAATATAATTTGAAAAATACGGCGTTCCGTATTTTGAAGTCATTTCAAAGAGTAGGCGATTGTTCTCTGTTTCTGACCAGTCGAAATTCTTTGTTATTGAATACGTAGGTATAGGATACTGGAACCCACGCCCGTTTGCGTCGCCGCCTATCATAACCTCTATGAAGGCCTTGTTTATCATATCCATCTCAGCCTGGCAGTCTCCATAGGTGAAGTCAGTCTCTTTCCCGCCTACTATGCAATGCTGTTTCGCCAGATCATCAGGAACAGTCCAATCAAGCGTTATATTTGAGAAAGGAGCCTGCGTTCCCCAGCGGCTTGGTGTGTTTACGCCGAATATAAAGCTTTCTATGCAATGCTTAACCTCATTGTATGTAAGATTATCGGTGCGTACAAACGGAGCTAGGTATGTATCGAAGCTTGAGAACGCCTGCGCTCCGGCCCACTCGTTTTGCATTATGCCGAGGAAGTTAACCATTTGGTTGCAAAGTGAAGCAAGGTGTTTTGCCGGAGCGCTCGTTATTTTACCCGGCACCCCGCCGAGTCCTTCCTGTATAAGCTGTTTTAAGCTCCAGCCTGCGCAATAGCCTGTAAGCATTGAAAGATCATGTATGTGTATGTCCGCATTGCGATGGGCGTTGGCTATCTCCTCATCATATATCTCACTTAGCCAATAGTTTGCCGTAATAGCTCCGGAATTCGAAAGTATAAGTCCTCCTACCGAATATGTTACGGTTGAATTTTCTTTTACACGCCAATCCGATACCTTAAGATAGCCGTCGACCAGTTTTTTGTAGTCAAGTACGGTAGAGCGGATTTCTCTCAACTTTTCACGATTTTTTCTGTATAATATATATGATTTGGCTACTGCGGAATAGCCGGCGCGCTGCAGCACAGCTTCAACGCTGTCCTGAATATCCTCAACACCAATAAGACCATCTTTAACTTTATTGGTATAGTCCGCCGTAACCTGCAATGAGAGCAGATTAATTATATCCGTATTATACGGAATCTCTGTTGCGTCAAATGCCTTCGTTATAGCGTTTGAAATCCTTGATAAGTCAAATTCCACCGTTCTGCCGTCTCTTTTAACAACTTTGTACATAAGATTAACTCCTTATTCCCCTCGTATAATTGTATTGGATATATATGGCAATACGGCTTGACGCAGCTTGCCTAATTCTTCATGGCTAAATGGCTGTACACCGCCTAACAGCAGATTCCCCGAATCTACAAACGGTTGGATAAAGTATCTTTTAGCATTTTTAAGCCATATCCCTATTTTCTTTATGCTTTCCTCGTCATGCAAAGGTTTGCACACCGTTGTGCGAAACTCATAGTCAACGCCGCTGTTCATTATTAAGTCAACACTTACCTGCACTGGGTGGTATATATCAAAGCCTCCGCATGTTTCACTATATCGATCAGGACAGTTCTTTATGTCCATAGCCACATAATCGAGCAGCGAAGCACTGAAAAGCTCCCTTAGCATTCCGGGATTCGTACCGTTCGTGTCAAGCTTTATCTTATACCCTAAGCCTCGTATGTTTTCAATAAGCCTAGGCAAGTCGCCTTGAATTGTCGGTTCTCCCCCGGTTATGCAAACACCGTCAAGTATTCCTTTCCTAAGATTAAGGAAATCAAGCAGCTCTTTCTGCGAAAGTTCGGGGCAATTTTCCTTATCTGTAAGAACCAAACCCGGATTATGGCAGTAAGGGCACCTGAGATTGCAGCCCACTAAAAAGACCGTACATGCCACAAATCCCGGGTAATCAAGCAGCGTCAGTTTCTGCAATCCACCAATGCGCAAAATCTCACTACCCCTCTGATAGACTTAATCTTTCTAAACAATATGCCAGATATTGTATTAAATGTCAATAGCAAAATACTATATATAGTATGGGACGTTTGGTTTTGCCCAAGCGTCCCGGTTCTTTTTATTTATTGGCTTTTCTCCTTTATTTGGTCAAATATTCATTCCAAGTCAAAACCCAATGTCAACTTATTCTGCCCATCAGAATATTCATAACGCATCACCGAGGTCATTTTTTTGACCATATGCAATCCAAGCCCGCCAATACTGCGTTCCTCCGCTGAAAGCGAAGTATCCGGTGCCTTTACCGACAACGGATCAAACGGAGTCCCATTATCGGAAAAATCTATAAACAACGTATTGCCGTCCCTGCTAAGCTTGGCGGAGGCCGTTTCCGCACCGCTGTAGTTTACAATATTTGACCATATCTCGTCCGCAGAAACCTGCATGCGTTTAAGCACTTTTTCCGGCACTCCTCCGGCCTTTAGCCTATCATCAATAAAGGCCTGCAATATCGCAAAAGATGCCCTATTCGGACGGGTTGTCAGTTTATCTTTTTCCTGCAAAGCGTTTAACCTAAGGCATAGCATGGTCATATCGTCAGACTGCGGGGCATCACCCGTAAATTCAGCCACATCGTTCTTCACATACTCGCATACATCTTTAGGGTGCTTGCTCCAAGCATTCGCCAGGCACTTTTTTAACCGTTCCTCGCCATATAGTTCATTAGTGCCGTTAGCCGCTTCGGTAATGCCGTCAGTATAAAGGAAAATTTCATCTCCCGGGCAAAGCGTAACTTCCCTTGTAACATAGTTTGTATAGTCCAATCCTGCAAGCACGAAATTGGGTTTTGTGCGCAGCAATTCAGTGTTTCCGCTACTATGATACAAAAGCGGAGGATTATGGCCGGCGTTAACAAATTCAAGCTTGCCTGTACGAAGGTCAAGCTTGCCGATCCAAGCAGTTATAAACAAACCTATATCATTAGCGGCACAAAGCTTTTTGTTGGCCTCATCGAAAATTTCATTTACCGGCTTTCCGCTTTCAGCAAGGCCCTTGATAAGCGTTTTTGCCGTCATCATAAACATAGCACCCGGTATGCCTTTGCCAGATACATCGGCAATGAGTATCATAACATTAAAACGATCCAACAAATAAAAATCGTAAAAATCGCCGCCCACCTCTTTTGCCGGATCCATAGAAGCGTATAAGTCAAAATCCGGTCTGTTCGGATATGGTGGAAAAACGGACGGCAAAGCCGAATGCTGTATTTGGCGGGCAAAATCAAGTTCACGGTCTATGCGTTCCTGTGCATCTTTAATATAATGCTTCAGGGTTGAAACGGTAGCGTTAACGTCATCCGAAAGCTCCGAAAACTCTTTATAAGCCCTTACGTCAATAACCGTATCCAGTTGACCGTTTGTTATTGCATTGAGGCCATCATTAACGCGCTGCAGGTTTTTTACGACCTTCTTCTTAAGCATTTGATATATAAGTATGAACAGCGCCGTAAAAATCAGGATTTCCATGAACGCCGTTAAATAAAGAGTTACGTTGCGATATAGCTCAGCGTCATCGGTTGTTATTCGGTAGACTATCTGCTGCGTAAAGCTGCTTGTAACAATGAACGCTATAATTACGCATACAAGCAGCCAAAAGCCAAAGTCATAGCTTATGCGCTTATTTTTTACATCAAACTTTTTCTTTTCGTCAGGGGAGCCGCTTACAAGAACGGCCAGTCCTACAGCTATGCCGTTGCAAAGTATCATTGGGAAGGCGCAAATCTGCACGAACCTGAACGCGTAGACAACATTACCGAGGTTTGTGGCAAGAATAAGCAGCATATGCAAAACCTCCATTGTGCTGCCTATTCCAAAGGCTGAAAGTATTCCCGGTTTTCTGTTTTCAAACAGCTGTTTGCGCATCATACCGCTAAATACTCCGGCAAGCAGCGTTGAAAGAGAACAGGCAACTCTTGTAAGTTCTCCACCGCCCCAATAAACGCATAACCAGCGGTGCAGTCCGCCGATTAGGCCCACAATAAAACCAGCGGGTGCGCCAAATATCAGCCCCGCACAAAGCGGCGCCGAATCGCGCACATTCATTATTACGCCCTCTCCCGTTGGCACGCCGTACTCCGTTGATAATATCGCAAAAGCTCCGAACGCAATGCCGATTAAAACTTGCTTTAATTTGCCGTTCCATTCTGAGAATTTTGTTTTCCGCTCAAGTAGCGAAAATATGAATGACAGCAATATCGGAATGAGCGTAGCGACAGCAAGTCGCAGTACAATAGTCTTCAAGCCCATTCTTTTAGCTTTCTATTGTCAAAAAGTCAGCAAACCCCGTTATATCAAAAATTTCCATAACATCACTTGAAACATTTATCAGTTTCATACTGCCTTTTTGATTCATTGTCTTTTGCGCTTTTAATATTACGCGAAGACCTGCCGAGGAAATATATTCCAAATGTTCAAAGTCGAAAACCAATTCTTTTGTGCTCGGAAAAAGCTCGTCAAGGAACGTCTCCAGTTCAGGCGCAGTTGTAGTATCAAGACGACCGTTTAATGTTACGATAGTGTTTTCGGCAATCTTTTTTTCAATTTCAAGGCTCATATTTGCTCTCCTCTATAAATGCATTATATTTTATGGTACCGATGCTCGTCCACAAATGGTATCAGTTTTTCGCGTAAAAGTATTTTCGCTAAATCGCGTTTTGCCTCCGGCCATCGTTCTCCCTTTAAGAATGATGTGCAGCATCTAAACCACGCCAAAGGATATAGCCACTCTGCATCAGGGAATACTTTCCTCGCTTCATCTATCGATTCCGTACCGAAGTATTTTTTTAGGAAGGACTTCAATATGCTCTCAACGGAGCTCTGCGGCATTTTATAGAACACGTTGTAATCATTATCCTCAGAAGCGGTAAAATGCATTGAGAATAAAATGCGGGAAATATCAAACATAGGTGTACCGGTTGAAAATTCCCCCATATCTATAAGGCAGCATTCATCATCCTGAACCATAATGTTATTTATATTCAAGTCCCCATGTATGCAGCTTGTGCGTTCAGGCACAATATCAATAAAGTCGTAAAGGTACTGCCGTTCCTCTTCCGAAATGCCGGATACGTTGGGAATGTCCGCCCGATTGATATCCTTAAATGAAGGCAACTCATCGTCATCCACGTTTATGGAGTGTATTTTGCGGCACACATCCGCGTACATATCAACATATTTTTCCATATTGACTGAATCCGCGCGCATGATTTCCGCCAAAGTTTTGGAATTTATCAGCTCATAAACAACGCCAAGCCGTCCATCGGATTCAACAATATCATAAGATATTGCAGTGGGTACGCCAAGCACGAACGCTTTTTTCGCAAGCATCTTTTCGCGTTCTATTTCCTCATCCTTTATTCGCGGGTAATAAAGCTTGATTATTGTCTCCTCATCAAGCCTATATACCTCGCCGCACGTACCCGCGCCGATCTTCGAAGAGTTTTTCAATTCAACGTGACGCTTAGCTTTAGAAATGTCCATTATTTCCGAGAAACCCGTAACGTCAAATACGCTCATAACGTCATCCGACACATTTATAATTCTAAACGGATTTTTCCCGCAGCGTTTTTTTGCCGCAAGAATAATTCTAAGGCCCGCGCTCGAAATATATGTCAGATTCTTAGCGTCTATTTCCATTCCATTCTCTATTCCGGTGTTGCTTAATATAGCCGCTTCAACCTCAGCTGCATTTGCCGAGGTTATGCTGCCCGATAAGAAGATTTTGGCCGGAACATTGTTTGTTGATAAATTCTGTGTCATATCATAAGCTCCCGCTTGTTAATCAAATAATTTCTTCGTCAGTAGCTTTAATTCTTCGTACATAGGCATACCTTCCAAAGAACTCAAAACTTCAACCGTTTCCATGTAAAGCCATGCCTGTTTATCTTTCCCGCGCTTAAACTGCTGCCAAACATCCGCCTTGCCTTTGGAAATTTCTTCGTAAATGCCGCGAAGATTCGAAAGCTTATCCGCGCAAACAAGCATTTTTAATCTCTTGTCCCCGGAGTTTCTCAATTCATCTAAAGCTGTGTTTTTACGTTCTTCCCAGCTTTTTGATTTATCCTCGCTGTCATTGGCGATCAAGTCGGCTATCTCACCATTAAACTCCATTTCAAGCTGCTGCCGAGTAACATGCGCGTCTTCTATCGTATCATGCAAATACCCTGCCACAATAAGCGTTTCATCCGCTCCATTACGCGCAAGCTCCATTGCAACCTCAACAGGATGAGTAATATATGGCGTTCCGTCTTTTCTCAGCTGCCCATCATGAACATTTAAAGCGAATAAAAAGGCTTTTTTCAGCATTTCGCATTCTCCTTTTTCTTGCTTATAAATCCATGTTTCTTAGCAGTAAGCAACAGTTGAAGTTCGGTACAAATTGTATTGCACGGTGCCTCGAGCGGATCGAACAAGGTGGACAATGCGCATACAATCGCGAGCAGCCCCGAACTCATGCCCATATGTGCCAACAACAATGTATAGCAAGTTATCTCGCCCCCGGATACCGGCGGATACGCCATTGAAACAAGGAGTGAGAGCAGCATAAGAAGCAACAACGAACCTATATCCATGCCGTTTCCAAATATATACTGCGTAGCAAAGGTAACGAAAACGAACTCCGCGGCGATAAACGGCTTGTATATAACCGTACCTATAGGCAAGGCGAAGCTCACGAGTTTCTTATCTATGCCAAAGCCTTTTTCGCAGGCTTCATATGATTCATTAAAAGCCGCCGACGAAGATGCTGACGCGAGCTGAGTTACAAAACTCGGTTTAAGTATTTTCCAAAGCTTGCCGCAAGAAATTCCGGTATGCCGTGAAGCCCTAAGGAATTGCAGCGCCGTTACAATGGTAATAAACACGATAAATATCAAAAATATCTTTATGTATTTGATAATACTGTCTGCATTCAAAGACAGAACCGTATCAAGCATGCTCAAAAAAACAACGGCAGGCAGGAATTTTTCAAAGCCGGACAAAACCTTTAATATAAGGCTGTTTGCCTCGTCCACTATTTTTGTAATAAGTCCAACTCTTCGCTGAAGAAACAGCATTGCCAGCCCTATAACAGCGCCTAAAAACACTATTTGCAGCATATTCCCCTCTATAAACGGAGAGAATAGGTTGCTGGGTACTATTGTAGCCAGAAAATCAGTAATAACCGTGAACCCACTTACATCAACCTGCACCGTCTCAAGGCCAAAGAAAAGAGCGCACAATGCCCCGGCTGAGAGTATTATCAGGAACATGCTCCAGAAAAATCTTAAGCACACATACTTACCTATTTGGTTCAGTATTCTCGGACTGCCAACGCTGAGCACACCGCTGATTACCGCAATAAGCATCATTGGCGACACTATCGCCGTAAGGAACTGCGAGCAAATGTTAATTAATGGTTCTATCAAAACATCCTGAATGCCAGGATAATTTAGCCTGGGTAAAATTCTCATCACAATGCCTATTACTATAGCAAAAGTCATTGCGCCAAAGACTTTTTGAACAATTTTGCTTCTTTTTATCTCTAAGGATATATATGCTGAATTTTGCCCATGGTGAAACTGGTAAATCCAGTCTATGCCAAGATTCGCCATCGTACTGTCAACAAAAGATGATGCGGTATTTGATGAACTATCAGGAGATTTAACAGGATAAGAAATTCCGTCCAGCACAAGTGAAAGCTCTAAGTTTCTGCCCTTCTCCTCCGCTATCAATTCAACGCTTAAATCATGGGATATTGTTATCCAGTTAAGCAGAATCTCCTCGGCGCTCAGCCTTGTACGCAAAACATCCCGCTGTGAAACATACGGATACTCTGAAAGAATATCCGATATCTTTGATGAGACCGCATCGATATTCTGTACATTCAAAGCATACTTTTCTTTCAATACGGTCTTCATTGTACCTCTCTTTGTATTACGGCATAACGCTTGCCGTTATTTAAAGCCCGGGTTCACATTTATGATGAATCTCGGCAACTTTGGGATCTCGTTAATTATAGCATGAGCGAATAAAAAATGCCACAGTATCTGCAGCATTTATGAAACGTATATAATTTAATTGTGCATTACCAACCGGCACCATCACTAGCCTTCTCTGATTTTTTTGACGTTTGCGTTCATTAAATGGCGGCCTATATGCCTATATACAAACGCCTTAAACGCAGTCATGTTCTGATGATGCTCCTTCAGTAGTTCGTCGGGCGAGTCATATACGCCAAAATCTCGGTTTATTCCCTCGCTTTGGATATACGTATTATTCCGGTTAAAATCGATTATCGGATTCTTAAAATCCCTTACCGCTACGCCGTAACCGCAGAATGCCCCCTGACACTCGAGGTTAGCCTTTTGAAGCTTCGAAAGATATTGTTTATCCAGTATAAAGGCCTCGAGTTCATACCATGTCCCTTCTAAGAAAACCTCAACCCAACTATGGAACACATCATTTGGCGCCAATTTATATACAATGCCGGTCATAGCGCCCTTTTGAAGGCGTTTATCAATCGTAAATCCATGTATGCGGCAAGATATTCCGCAAGCGCGCAGCAAAGCCATAAAAAGAGTTCCTTTTGTATTGCATTGACCGTATCCATCCGCAAGCACCTTTGATGCGGGAATATTGTCATCCGTATTATATCCAAACATTATCTCATCACGTACGAAATTGTAGATAGCTTTTATTCGTTCAAATTCACTAAGCCGCTTCCATCCTCGACATCCAACAAGATTTTGTATCGAAACATTCGAAAAATTCAGCATTGTCGTTTCTTCCAGATATCTATTCATGCTAACCCGGCTCCTTAGTCGTTAAATTGGTTAATGCTCTCTAACTCAAGTTTATCGTAACATTTGGCTGGGGCAAAGTCAATATAATTTGAGTATAAAAAAGGCCCAAGCCTTTTGCAAGGTTTGAGCCAACAAATAATCCGTAAAATCAGCGCTTGCTGAACTGAGGTGCGCGACGTGCGGCTTTGAGGCCGTACTGCAGGATATGACATCCATTTCCTCAGTATTTTCAAGGCTTTTCGGGTTTTTCGCTTTCGTTTCCCCTAGCGGTTAGCCCATCTGAAATCGGCTTATTCGTTTTTTATGGCGTGTTTGTGCCGTTGTCGACTGCCTATCTTCTATATCAATCTTATACCCTGAATCATAATAAATTCAAGCATAATTTATTTTGGCACTCTCCTCATTATAGAAAGGCACCGCTCTCAAATGCTGCGCGGTAAGGCGGCGCAGACACCTGCTCCATAACGTGTGCCGGTCAAAAATTCGAGC
>CAVIJJ010000002.1:0-116416 GCA_963643205.1 bacterium
GCCGAAGTCTTTTTGGTCGATGAAAGTGTTGCACTTGGTTGACTTTCTACCGTGGATGCGAGCAAAGCGAGCAGACGGAGGGAGTTCAAGAAAATCGCTCCGCTTACTCTTATCACTACCATTACTTACTTTATCAATCTTAGCTTACAAATGTAGGAAGTTCGGGGACGCAAAATTTCATCGTCCCCGCATCGTCCCCGAAAAAACCTAGAGATTTAGCGGCTTGGGGACGCAGGGACGATGGGGACGCAGATTTTATACTAAGGTTTATTTCTCTCTTTTGTTCATAAGGGCAATGGGAATTGCCGTGAGCACGGCCACTATCGCGGCGGCGAGGAACACGGAATAGGGCGGAACGAAGTTGTCCCCATTTATGCCCATGGCGTCAAGGCCTATGAGAAGGGATATAATCGGGCCGACTATCATGGGGATAAGCACCGTGAAGCACATGCGCACGCCCTGGTAACGCCCTTCACAGCCATGCGGGATATGGTCCTGAAACGTTGATGTGAAGCTGCCTGTAAGCGAGAGTATGCCGCCCATCATAAGCGAACCGCCGACATAGATGCAAGCGGTTTTGAGCGCGCCCTGCATATATTGCAAAAGATAGAACGACAGTATGCCCATAACCGTTATTATAAGCAGCGGCACGCGGAAGCGCCTGCGGCCGTATTTATCGCTGAGCACCCCGAAAACGCCCGTGAACGCCGCCGAAAGCACGATTATAACCGCCATTGGTATAACGAATCCGTCGCCCAAGCCAAGCGTTACGCAAAGGAAATTGATAAGGTAGGAGAAAAACGTCTGCTGGGCAATGCCTATAAGGCAGGCCGCCGCAAGGCAGATATAAAGGGCGGGGTTGGAGAGTACATTTTCCTTTTTGAAGCCGAAGAAGAATCCGCCCGCGCTGAGATTTGTCTTTTCTATATTGGGCGCGTCCTTAAGGGCGAAAAGCGCGATTATGCCGGCGACTATGGGGATTATGCCGAGCGTTATGAAGAAAGAGGCGTTGGACTCGGCCGCGGAATCATACATTGAGCCAAGCCCTATAAAAACTATTACAACGGCGAACACCGGCAGAACCGAAAGCACGGAATTTACCCGGCCGCGATTGCCGCTTGTTGTATTGTCCGCAACCCATGCGTTAAACGCCGCGTCGTTTGATGTTGAACCCGCAACGGTCATCACGCAGTCAAAAACGATGAGCAAAACCGCCGTAAGCGCAACGCCGCTTGCCTCAACGCGCATGGGAAGCAGCGCGAAAAGCATTATCGTTATGCCCCAGGCCATGTAGCCGAACGCTATAAAAGGCTTTCTTTTGCCGCTGCGGTCGCAAAGGCCGCCCGCTATAACGGTTGTGGCCGTGGCTGTAAGGGCGGAGAGTATTACCATAAGCGTGGTGACAAGATAGGACATATCGGCCCTGCCGGAATTGGCGAATATATCCTGGGCGAGGGTGGCGAAATACATGTTTTCAACTATCCAGGCCACCTGACCCACAAGGCCGAAGAATATCGCGGCGAACCATATCCGCGCGCCCACTTTGCTCTTTTCCTGCATATTATCCTCCTTTAGTGCTTATCGCAGTTCTGCTGCCAGCGCCAGCTGTCGATACACATATCGTTAAGGCTCTTTTCCGCGCGCCAGTTAAGAATTCTTTCAGCTTTCCGGGTGCCGGCGTAGCACTCGGCAATGTCTCCCGCTCTGCGCCCGGTTATGCGATAGGGAATCTTTACGCCGGTTGATTGCTCAAAGGCGTGAATAAGCTCCAGCACGCTCGTGCCCTTGCCCGTGCCAAGGTTGAATATTTCCAAACCCTTATGCTCAAGCGCGTACTTAAGCGCGGCAACATGCCCGCGCGCAAGGTCAACAATGTGTATATAGTCCCTCACTCCCGTGCCGTCGGGCGTTGGGTAATCGTTCCCGAAAACGCTGAGCATCGGCCGTATTCCCGCGGCGGTCTGGGTAATGTAGGGCATAAGATTATTGGGTATGCCGTTTGGCTTTTCGCCTATAAGGCCGCTTTCGTGCGCGCCGATTGGGTTAAAATATCTTAAAAGAACGGCGCTTAAGCTCTTGTCGGCGTTTGCCGCGTCCTTCAGAATTTCTTCTATGAAATATTTTGTTTTGCCGTATGGGTTTGTGCATTCGCCGGCGCTCATTTCTTCCGTAAAGGGAACCGGGTTGGCGGAACCGTATACCGTTGCTGAGGAGCTGAAAACAATCGTTTCGCAGCCGTGCGCCTTCATCTGCTCCATAACGGTAAGGGTTGTGTCAATATTGTTTCGGTAATACTTTATGGGCTCGGCTACGGATTCGCCAACGGCCTTAAAGCCCGCGCAGTGTATAACCGCGTCTATTCTGTTTTCGTCAAACAGGCGCTTCATGGCCGCGGAGTCAGCAACATTGACTTCATAGCAGGGTACGCGCTTGCCGGTTATTTTATAAAGATTTGTTATAACGCCGGGCGAGCTGTTGCTGAAATCGTCCGCTATCACGGTATCGTATCCCGCGCCTATAAGCTCAACCGCCACATGCGAGCCTATGAAGCCCGCGCCTCCGGTAAGTAGAACAGACATGCGATTTTCCCCCTTGATATCCGCTTTTTTTGCATTATATCAAAAACCGCATCGCCACGCAACGAGGTTTGACTTAGATAGAATGTACTGATATAATGTTTAATTAAGTGTATGCTAAGCGTGCATTAAGCATCAGGGAGGGGAAACCAGTGCTTAAATCCAAATACCGTGGTGTATTGGTGCTGTTGATGGACGTGTGCCTGATATTCGGCTTCAACTTCGCCATGTTCTTCGATCATCTCGCGTCCGACGGGATACAGTTATACAATCTTGTAATGCATATCGGCCTTCTTACGGTATGCGTACTCGTGTTCCAGCTTATTTTCAAAACATACAATACTCTTTGGCGATATGCGGAAAGCCAGGAGTATCTTACGCTGCTTAAGGGTATGGGCTGCGGTTTTTTGCTGTACACTTTGGTAAACGTAATACTCGGCACGAACAGGGTTTGGATAGTTGAGGCGTTTAACGGCACGGCTATCGCGCTTCTTGTAATGCTCGCGGTGCGCTTTATTTATCGCGCTTACAGGCGAAGCGTAAACGGGGCGGACAAATCGGCGAAGCGCGTTGTGGCGATAGTCGGCGCGGGCACGGCGGGAGCGGCTCTTTTAAGCGATATTAAGGAAAATGTATACGGCGATTATAAGCCGTATTGCTTTGTGGACGATTCAAAAGAGAAGCAAGGAAAAACAATCCACGGCGTAAACGTTATGGGCCCGGTGGGCAGCATTGTTGAGCTGCTTGCGAATACGCCCGTTACGGATATAATAATAGCTATAAACGCGGCTTCTGCCGAAAGGCGGCGCGAAATACTGAATGTATGCACAAATACCCGCTGCCGCGTGCATATATACGGAAACCCCCTAACTCAGATCGGCGCCGGGACGAAGGACGGCAAAAAGGTGGTAAGAGAGGTTCAGATAGAGGACCTTCTCGGCCGCGAGCCCATAAGGCTTGAAAATAAAAGGGTAAGTGAGTTTGTCCGCGGCAAGGTGGTGCTTGTAACGGGCGGCGGCGGATCGATAGGATCCGAGCTTTGCCGCCAGATAGCCGCGCAGGGGCCGAAAAGGCTTATTGTGCTGGACATCGCGGAAAACACAACATACGAGCTTCAGAACGACCTTATGCATACCTACGGCGCGGATTTCCCGCTGAGCGTAGAGATAGCCTCCGTGCGGGACAGGGCAAGGCTTGACGAGATATTCTCCCGCTACCGCCCGCAGCTTGTGCTGCACGCGGCGGCGCATAAGCACGTGCCGCTTATGGAAAGCTGCCCCGGCGAGGCAATAAAAAACAACGTGTTCGGAACATATAACACGGCCTGCGCCGCAAGAAAATACGGCGCGGAGAAATTCGTGCTTATATCAACGGATAAGGCCGTTAACCCCACAAACGTTATGGGTGCCACCAAGTGCCTGTGCGAGCAGGTGCTTCAATCCTTAAACGGCGGCGATACGGAGTTTGCCGCGGTGCGCTTCGGCAACGTATTGGGCTCAAGCGGCTCCGTTATTCCCCTTTTCAAAAAGCAGATAGAATACGGCGGACCCGTTACCATTACGGACAGGCGCATAATAAGATATTTTATGACAATTCCAGAGGCGGCGCAGCTGGTGCTGGAGGCGGGGTATTTTGCCCATAAGGACGAGGTGTTCGTGCTTGATATGGGCGAGCCTGTGCGCATAGCGGACCTGGCGGACAAGCTTATAAGGCTTTCGGGCTATATTCCGGGCGTGGATATAGAGATAAAAGAGGTTGGCTTAAGGCCCGGGGAGAAGCTTTATGAGGAGCTTCTTATGTCCAACGAAAACCTGAACAGAACCGAAAACAGGAAAATATTCGTTGAAAAGCGCCCGGAGATGGACGAGGAGCTTATGAAGAGCAGGCTTGACGAACTTGAAAAAACGGTTGAAGCGGCGGACAATGAGGCCATGATTGCGGCCCTGCACAAGCTTGTGCCCACATTCAGAACCCCTGACGAGGTTAATAAAAACGCCGAGCGCGTAAAGGCGGAGTGCGCCAGGTGCGCGGGCAGCGGGGTGGCCGTATGATAGATATACACAGCCACATACTCTATGGCGTGGACGACGGCTCCCGGTCCGCTGAGGACAGCATGATAATGGCCGAAACCGCCACGGAAAACGGCGTGAATGAAATGATAATGACTCCGCATTGCTGCGAGCCGGACGGATTCAATAACTTCAACACACCGGAGCTGAGGCGCAGGTTTGACCTTATGCGGGCCATGATGAGGGAAAAGGAAGTGCCGCTTAAGCTTCATAACGGCATGGAGGTTTTCGCGACAAAAAATCTTGCGGAGCAGCTGGACGCGGGCAGGCTCTTAACCCTTGCGGGGTCAAAGTATCTGCTTATAGAGTTCGCGTTCGGTGAAATGGGGGATTTTATAGAGCGCAGTCTGCAAGCGGTTTTTGAGCGGGGACTTGTGCCGGTTATAGCGCACCCCGAAAGATATTATTTTGTTCAGGACGAGCCTCAGTTTTTGGAGCATTGCGCGCTCTGCGGCGCGGTGGTGCAGCTTAATAAGGGCAGCCTTTCGGGAATGTTTGGCCGCCATGCAAGAAAAACGGCCTTCTGGTGCCTGGAGCACGGATGCGTGCACATAATAGCCAGCGACGCGCACGGCCCTTATCAGCGCACAACAAAGCTTAACAATTGCTTTGACGCGGTTGCCGAATACTACGGAAAGGATGCCGCAAAGCTTCTTTTTGAGGAAAATCCGGCGGCTATAATAAAGAATGACGAGGTATTTGCCCTCGCGAGCGAATTTTAACTTACTGCGGAAGGAAACGAACGCACGATGAAACGGCTTCATATCACAATGCTTATATTGTTCATTGCCTCGGCGTTGCTGCTTGGGGGAGTGCTGTTCTATAAGCATTATACAACCGATACCACCATGCCTGAAATAAGGATAGATGAGGAACCGCTGCAGCTTTCGGTAGCGGACGGTACGGACGCGCTCATGCAGGGGGTAAGCGCGTACGACGAAAAGGACGGAGACATAACGGACAATCTTATACTGCAAAAGATAGAAATGGTTGAATCGGGCGAGGTTGTGGCAACCTATGCCGTGGCGGACAACGACAGCCACGTTGTTACCCGCACAAGAACAATAGTGTATACGGACTATGTTTCCCCGCGCTTCAGCCTTTCAAAGGAGCTTAGATATTCCCCGACCGGCAGCATACAGGTTAGGGACCGCCTGACCGCTACGGACGTTATAGATGGCGACATAAGCGCGTCCATCCGCATAAACACAAACAATCTTTCCCCGTATTACGCGGGAATTTACCCCGTTACGTTAGAGGTTACAAACAGCCTGGGCGACCACGTTTCGCTTACGCTTGATGTTGAGATAAGAACAATTGCCGATAATGAGCCGGTAATAACGCTTGATACATACCTTGTTTACATGACAAAGGAAGAATCAAAATCCTTTAAGCCCAAGGACTACGTTAAGGATGTTACAGGCGCGGACATAAAGGACGTGTATACCGACAAATCCCGCCTGAGCACGGGCGTGAACAGAGTTACCTATTCCTGCCGGAACGAAATAGGCGTGCGCGGCAGCGCGGTGCTCTACATAGTTGTGGAATAAGGGGGAGGCAGCAATGGATACACACGCGTCAAACCGAATGACGGATATAAGCCTTGTCTGCGTTATCCGCCGAATAGTAAAGGAAATACCCACGATTATCGCGGCGGGCCTTATAGCGGCCATGCTTACGGTGTCGTACCTTAAGCTTTTTTATAAGCCCGAGTATACCGCAACGGCTACTGTTGCCGTGGGCATGAAAAACGCGAGCTACACATCCGTTTTTTCAAACCTTTCAAACACGTCCGAAATGGCGGGCACATTTATAAAGCTTTTTGACAGCACAATGTTCTCGGTCATTTCAAAGGAAAAGCTGGGTGTTGAAAAGCTAAACGGCACTCTTACGGCAGCCGTTGTGCCTGAAACAAACCTTATGACAATGAGCGTAACGGCGGACAATCCTACGGACGCGTTCAAAACGCTCAGGTTTTTGCTTGATAACTATTCGGTTGTGTCGGACTACGTTTTTCAAAACGTGGTGCTGAGGGAGCTTGACCCGCCGAGCGTGCCCGGTTCCCCGTCAAACCCGCTGCAGCTCACCTCCGCCGTAAAGCGCGCGTTCGCTATAGGCGCGGCGGCAATGGCACTTGCCATAATAGCATCCATACTGCTTGCCGACAGGGTGCAGACGTCCTCCGCCGCAAGGCATAAAATAGACGCTAAGCTTTACTGCACCATACATCACGAAACAAAGAACAAAACCCTTAGGACAAAGCTTAAAAAGACCACAAAGGGCCTTCTTATAACCAACACCACCTCAAGCTTCAGCTTCAGCGAGGAGGTGGCAAAGCTTGCCTCCCGCGTGTCGCACGCGGCAAAGCGGGACAATAAAAACGTTTTACTCGTCACAAGCGTTGCCGAAAACGAGGGCAAGTCCACCGTTGCCGCGAACCTTGCAATTTCCCTTGCCCAAAAGGGCGGCACGGTGCTGCTTGTGGACGCGGATATGCATAAGCCCTCTCAGTTTAAGCTTTTCGGCTGCGAGGTTAAAACCGAGCTTGCGGACATACTGCGCGGAGCGCGCCGGCTTGAATCGGAATACCTTGAAAAATACGGCGTAAACGTAATACTCTCATCAAAAACTCAGAGCGACGCGGCGGAGCTTTTGTCCTCAAAGCAGATGAGAAAAATACTGGCGGATATAAGCGCCGCAACGGATTATACAATAATAGACTCACCGCCTATGGCAATGTTTTCGGATTCGGAAATACTGGCGGATATAGCGGACTACTCGCTCCTTGTCGTAAGGCAGGACTGCGTAAGCGCCGGCAGAATTAACGACGCCGTGGATATGCTCAATCAAAGCAAGGCGCACCTGCTGGGAGTGGTGTTTAACGACGTGCGCTCAACGCCCATAGTGGGTCACAGCAGCTATGGCTACGGCTACGGATATGGCTACGGTTACGGCTACGGCCATCACTACGGCTACAACAAGGCCTATGGCTACGGCGAATCTAAGGGCAAGCACAGGCATACGGAGGGGACCGATGGAAGAAAAGAAGGTTGATCGCCGGGACGATGGGGCGATAGATATATCGCGGCTTTTGATGGAGTTTCTTCCGGTACTGAAGAAGCTTTTCTGGGTACCGCTTGTGTTCGCGTTTATAGCGGGGGCGCTTGTTTTCGTAAGGGCATATTTAAGCTATACGCCCATGTATGAATGCGAGGTTACGTTTACGGTAGAGGTTGTTACAACCTCAACAACGGGCAGCGAATCAAGCAGCGGCTACAGCTATTACAATAAGGCAACGGCGGAGCAGCTGGGAAAAACGTTCCCTTATCTTATAAGCTCGGATCTTATGTATTCCCGGCTTAAAAAAGAGCTTGGCGTAACCGGCATAAACGGCACCATAACCGCCGAAACGATGGACAACACAAACCTTTTCACCATGCGCGTAACCAGCAGCAGCCCAAAGGACGCGAAAAACATACTTGAGGCGGTGATAAAGCTTTATCCGGAGGTTGCGGACTACGTTATAGGCAGCACGGCAATGAACCTTTTGACGGATCCGGTTGAGCCCAGTGTACCGTATAACAGCTTTAACGGGGTAAACTCGGCCGTAAAGGGCGCGATAGTTGGCGCGGTTGTGGGCTTTGGCATACTTATGCTGTGCGCCGCGGTGAGGAACACCGTGCGCGAGCCGGACGACATTCGCGTAAAGCTGAACCAAACCTGCCTTGCAACGCTTCCTAAGGTCACGTTCAAAAAGCGCAAGCAGAACAAGGTTAATACCCTTTCAATAATGAATAAGCGCGTATCGGGCTCCTTCCACGAAAGCATACGCAGCCTAAGAATAAAGCTTTTAAGGCGGCTTGAAGGTAAGGGATGCCACGCAATACTTGTTACAAGCACCATGCCGGGCGAGGGCAAAACAACCGTTTCAACAAACCTGGCGCTGTCGCTCAGCAAAAACGGCGCGCGCGTAATACTTATAGATATGGACTTAAGGCGCCCCAGCGTAAAGAAGGCGCTTGGCATAACCGAGCCCACAAACGGGCTTGTTGAGCTTAGGGAGCGCAAAGTAAAAAGCGTTGGCGAATGCCTCTGCCAGCTGGAGGGCACGTCGCTTAAACTGCTTGCCGGGGACAATGCCCGCAAGAGCACCCGCCCCATAAGCGTAAAATGGCTGAAAAACCTTATAGATACTCTCAGAAGCCAGGCGGACTTTATAATTGTGGACACTCCGCCGTGCGGTCTGCTTGCGGACAGCGCGAACATAGCAAGCGCCGTGGACTCAGCGCTTTATGTAATAGGCGCGGGCGGGGTAGAGGTAGCCAATATACTGGACAGCCTTCAGTTCCTTTCCGAATCCGGCACGGAGGTTATAGGCTGCGTGCTCAACGGCGTAGAAACAACCATAGGCGGAAGCCACGGCTACGGATACGGCTATGGCTACGGTTACGGTTACGGCTATTCCAAATACGGCTACGGCTACCGCAGCCGGGAGGACAGCGACGATAAAGACGACAGCGACGATAGCGACGCAAACGAAGAATCATTCGGCGAAAGCGAGTAATTGCCATGGAACCCGTTAAGCGCACGGTAGACACACAAAGCTACATGAGCGTGCTCCGCGAGCTTGCGGAGAGCGGAGAAACCGTGTGCCTTACCATAACGGGCAGCAGCATGGTTCCCTTTCTTGTTCACGGGAGGGACAGCATACGCTTTATTAAGCCGAAGGAGCCGCTTAAGCGGGGCGATATGGCCTTTTTTGTGCGAAAAAACGGACAATACGTTATGCACAGAATCATACGCCGGGATAAATACGGCAGGTATTTCGCCGTTGGGGACGCGCAAACGGAAATAGAAGGCCCGATTGAGGAAAGGGCCGTTTTCGGGCTTGTAACGGACGCGTGCCGCAAGGGCAAGTGGATTAAAAAAGGCGATTTTTGGTGGGACTTTTTTGCGGGGCCATGGCTTAGACTTATAAAAATAAGACCGGTGCTTATGAAACTCGGCTTTTTGGTGCCTAAAGGACTGCGATAAACTCAGCGGAAAGGCGGCGAGGCAATGGAAAAGAATATGCCCAAGCGGAAGGTGCTTGGATCCGAGGCGCTGGGCGAATTGCTTGGCCGCGTGAAGGACGGCACTTTTAAGGACATTGTAATCGACTGGAAATGGATAGCGGCATACACCCGCCGTTACCGCGCGGCCGTTGTGATATACACGCTTTTGGGAATACTGAGCGCCTCTTTCGCGCTTGTTTCGGCCATAGCCAGCAAATACACAATTGATATAATTACGGGGCAGGATGAGGCGAAGCTTTGGTTTGTGATAACGGTAATGCTTTTGTCCGCCGTGCTGAGCGTTGCCCTAAACAGCGCCGTTTCAAGAATATCCGCAAAGGTTTCAATAAAGGTAAATAACGATATACAGGCCGAAATATTCGATAATGTTATCCGCGCGGACTGGAGCGCGCTGAACTCCTACCCGGGCGGGGATTTGCTCAACCGCCTGAATACGGACGCGTACACCGTTGCCGGCAACGCCATAAGCTGGCTGCCGGACCTTATAATAGCGGTATACACGTTCATAATAACGCTTCTCTCAATTCTTTATTACGACGCGATAATGGCTGTTCTCGCTCTTTCAAGCGCGCCGTTCCTTATATTCAGCGCCCGAAGGCTGCTTGCCAAAATGCGTTCCTTCGGCCAAAAGGCGCGGGAGCTGAACAGCGACCTTATGAGCTTTGAAACGGAAACGTTTAATAACCTTGATTCCATAAAAAGCTTTGGCATAACCGATAGGCAAAGCGAGCGGCTTAGGGAAAAGCAGGCGAATTACAAAAAGGTTTCGCTTGATTATAATCTTTTCAGCATAAAAACGCAGGCCGCGCTTTCGCTTATAGGCTCCGCCGTGCAGATGGCCGCGTTTTGCTACTGCCTGTATCTTCTTTGGAACGGGAAAATACTCTACGGCACCATGACCCTTTTCCTTTCGCAAGGGGCGAAGCTTTCTTCCGCCTTTAATTCGCTTGTAAAAACCGTGCCCGTGTTCCTTAATGCGTCGGTTTCAGCGTCAAGAATACGCGAACTTATGGCAATACCGCCCGAGCGGATAGGCGCGGGTGAGGACGCGCTGAACGCGGATCAAGGCTTAAGCGTTAAGCTTGAAAACGTAAGCTTTGCTTATAAAGAAAACGAAATCGTGCTTAAAAACGTTTGCTTTTCGGCCGAGCCCGGCGAGATAGTCGCGCTTATAGGCCCGTCCGGCGGCGGCAAAACCACAATGGTGCGCATGATACTTTCGCTTATAACCCCTAAAAACGGCAGCGCAACGCTTTCGGACGCGCACGGTTCAAGGCAGCAGATGAACGCTTCCCTAAGGGGATTCTTCTCCTATGTGCCGCAGGGGAACACGCTTATTTCCGGCACGATTGCCGATAATTTAAGAATGGTTAAAAGCGACGCAACGGACGCGGAGCTTGAGGCGGCGCTTAAAACGGCGTGCGCGTGGGAATTCGTTTGCAAAATGGACGGCGGAATAAACGCCTCCGTAGGGGAGCACGGCCACGGCCTGTCCGAAGGGCAGGCGCAGCGCGTGGCAATAGCGAGAGCCGTGCTCAGAAACGCCCCGGTAATGCTGCTTGACGAGGCCACATCCGCGCTTGACGTGGCAACCGAGCGGCAGGTGCTTAAATCCATAATGCTTGCCCACCCGAACAAAACCTGCGTTGTTACAACGCATAGGCCGAGCGTATTGGGCCTGTGCGGCAGGGTATACAGGGTGCATTGCGGCATGGTTGAGGAAATAGACGGCGACACAGCCGAAAAACTGACCATGGATTATTGAGAATTCAGCTGAAAAAGCTTGTTTTTTGAAATTATATGCGGTATACTATGGCTATCCGTAAGGATATAAGATTCAGTCGGAGGGGACTAAAATGAAAAAATTCTTTGCACTGGTATTGGCAATGGCCCTTATATGCTGCTTTACCACCGCTGCGCTTGCTGACAGCGACGTGGTCAGCCCCGAAAATGGCAATACAGACGTTGATTCCAACGAGACTTCTCCGCAGACCGGTTACGATTTCGGTATCGAGAGCGTGGTACTGCTGGCTGTGCTTTGCGGCGGCGCGGCGCTGTACATTGGCAAAAAGGTTAAGGCCTAAGCCTTATTCAGCATCCTAAACGAACTTTAGCTCCATAAATGCGTGGCCGTTTATGGAGCGTTTTTTTGCCCCATATTCTGAAAACGAAAGGGAGAGGGCCGAATGAAAAAATCCGTAAAGATAATACTCAGCCTGCTGTGCGTTGTAATGGCGGCGGTATGTGTTTGCTGTGTGCTTTATATTGTGCAGTATGTTCGCGGAAACGACCTTAATGAAAGGCTTGTGAGCAACGTTGCGTCCCAAACCGTTGAAGCCGTGCTGACCGAGGCGGAGGATGAAACGGGCGATGAAACCGACGGCGGCGAAACCGCGGCCGGGGACGAAACAAAGGAAGCGCCGCAAAAAACATTCAAGAATATTGACTTTGCCGCGCTTAGCGCGATAAACGGGGATATATACGCCTGGATAGATATGCCGGGCACCGTTATAAACTACGCCGTTGTGCAGAGCGAGGATGAAAACGAGTTTTATTCGGATCATTCCGTGGACGGCAGCTACTATTCCGGCGGCAGCATTTTTTCGCAGCGCTATAATAAGCGGGACTTTACGGATCCCGTTACCGTGCTTTACGGGCACAACCGCAAAAACGGCACCATGTTTGCCGCGCTTAACGATTTCGCGGACCCGACATTCTTTGAAAAGCACAAAACAGTTTATATTTATATTGAGGGCATGGTATATGAATATACCGTGTTCGCCGCATATCCGCACAGCAGTGAGCATCTGCTCCTTAATCACGATTTTACGGACGAGGAAGAGTTTACCGAGTATTTCGGCTCGCTTAAGGATGGCGTAAACACGAATTACGATAGGGATATGTTCCCGCTGTTCGGGGATAAGGTGCTAACGCTTTCAACCTGCTATAAGGAAAACCGCATGCAGCGCTATCTTGTGCAGGCAAAGCTTACCGCGCAGTACTCTCTGGTTTACGACAAGGCGGAATAACCAATGGAAAAAACCAAGAAAAAGGGCAAAATAAGCCCGATATTGCTTATATTCATAATACTCGCCTCCCTTACGGCGGCGCTTGTGAGCGCGGCGCTTATAATATGGTTCAGCGGGCGCGCCTCGTTAAGCAACAAGGAAACAAAGGCTCCCGCGCTTGTGGAGGTGCCTAAGCCGGAAGAAACGGAGACCGTGGCGGCGGAACCCACGCCCACACCGAATACAAAAATAGAGTACGATATAACGAGCGGCGGAAGATATTATAAATATAAAGACGGGCTTATAAATCTGCTCCTCATAGGCGTTGATTCGGACAAAAAGCCATCAAAGCCGCTTGAGTACGGCAACAATAACCAGGCGGACGTTATAATACTGGCCTCGCTTGACACAAAGAACAGCGAAATGTCCCTTATAGCCGTTAACCGCGATACCATGTGCGACTTGACCGTAACCGACAGCGACGGAAACATTACCGGCATAGGCCGCGGGCAGATTGCCCTTTCGTATTCTTACGGCGACGGGTTGGACGCAAGCTGTCAGCTTTGCAGGGATGCCGTTTCAAACCTGTTTTACGGGCTTCAGATAGATGGCTACGCCGCGTTTTACATGGGCGGCGTGGAGGAGCTTAACGACGCGCTTGGCGGAATAACCGTAACTATACTGGGCGATTACCCATTTACCAAGCACTCCGGCTGCAGAAACATGAAGGAGGGCGAGGAGGTTACGCTTACCGGCAAGCAGGCCGCGGCCTATATAAGATACAGGCTCCATACAGAGGACGGCAATACGGGCCGCATGGCCAGGCAAAAGCAATATATGCTTGCGATGATTAAAACCGCGCGGCAGAAGATTTACGAAAACCCCACGTGCGTTGTGAACCTTTATACGTCGCTTAACAAATATATAATAAGCGATCTTGATGTGGGTGAGCTGAGCTACCTGGCCACTGAGGCCGCGGGTATGTCCTTCTCGGGCGATATATACAAGCTTGAGGGTGAGTCGATTGTAAGTGACGAGGATCATGTTGAGCTTACTATTGATGATCAATCCCTGTTTGATACAATGATAAGCGTGTTTTATGAGGACGTTACCCCCGAATAAGGCGCGAAAGGGAAACTCAAGGGCTTTTGCGAGCGCCGCGGGAGCCCTTTTTCCTTGATAAATGGGCGATATGCATCTATAATATAATCGATGGAAAATGCATTTGAAAGACAAGGCACTCTTGTTGCCGAAATAAACAGCGCCCTGCCGAGCGGCGAGCGCGAACAGAAGGCGGCCCAGCTGCCGGCGCTTAACCTTGCCTATATAGGAGACACGGTTTTTGACCTGTACGTTCGTACAATGCTTGTAACCCGAGCGGATGCCAAGGTGCACGAGCTGCATCTTATGAGCGCCGCGCGCGTATGCGCCAAGGGGCAGGCGGAGGGCTTCAGAAAGATTGAGCCCATGCTCAGCGAGGAGGAAATGAGCGTATATAAGCGCGGGCGCAATTCGCACCTGGGTACTGTCGCGAAAAACGCCACCATTTCCGATTACCGCACGGCTACCGGGCTTGAGGCGCTTATAGGCTACCTGTACCTTACCGGGCAGGACGCAAGGCTTAAAGAGCTTATGCAAATAATACTTGAACACTGAAAAGGGAGGCTATAACCATGCCACAAAGACAAATGGAAGCCCTGCTTCTTTGCCATACACCCGAGCCTGAAACGGCCATAGCCCTGGCAGGCCGGCTTTGCTACAGCGATAGCGACATTCTTTCTCTTAAGGACGCGGTGCAGGGGAAAAGCGAAAGCTTTGTTAAAAAGCTTATATCGATGGGGCATCTTTCCCCTATAGAGCACGCTTCGTTCACGTTTGCCGCGCAGGGTGTAAGCCGCGCCCTGCTTGCCCAGATTACAAGGCACCGCATAGCAAGCTTTTCCGTGCAGTCCCAAAGATACGTTAAAAAGGACGCGCTGGACTATATTGTTCCGCCCAGCATAAAGGCATTGGGTGAGGAGGCGGAGCTTGAGTACATAGCCCAAATTCAGCAGTGCGAGCAATTCTATCAGCATTGGCTTTCATTGGGCATCCCCGCGGAGGACGCGCGCTTTATGCTGCCCAACGCCGCCGAAACAAGAATGGTATTCACCATGAACGCACGCGAGCTTATGCATTTCTTCTCCCTGCGCTGCTGCAACAGGGCGCAATGGGAAATAAGAACCCTTGCCTGGGCAATGCTTGGCATGTGCATGCGCGAGGCGCCGTGCCTTTTTGAAAACTGCGGACCGTCCTGCGCCGCCGGTCCCTGCCCGGAGGGCAAAAAGTGCTGCGGCAAAACAAACGAGGTGCGCGCAAGGCTTGAGGAGCTTAAGTCCCTTGCGGCCAGCGGTGCCGACGATGCGGAACTATCCCGCTTTGCCCGCGAAAATTGCATATAAAAGTTTAAGGAGAATATAAAATGGCTCAGTACAAGAACAACAGCCGCAACTACCGCCGAAACGACAGGAACGACGAGGGCGAAGTAGTATTTAAGGACGGCCAGCCCGTTACAACATACAGAAAGAGCAGGAGCGACAGCCGCTCGAACTCCGGCTATTCATCCGGCCGCTCCGGCAGCTATTCCGGCAAAACCTACGGCCGTCGCGATAACAAAACCGGCGATTCGGAGCAGAAAACATATTATAAGAAGAGGGACAACGCTGAGGGCCGCTTTGACCGCGCCAAGAAGGACGATAATTATAAGTCCAAGCGCGAGGCTTCCTCATATAAGGAAAACGAGAAGCAGGCGGAGAACGCCAAGCAGTCTAACGCCAACGAGGAGCAGGACGAGCTGCCCTATATCATAATGGGCCGCAACGCCGTGCGCGAGGCCGTGAAGAGCGGCAGGAGTATAGACAAAATACTTGTTACAAAGGAAATGGACGGCTCCCTCAGGGAAATCATTAACCTTGCAAGGGACAATAACATAAGGGTGGACAGCGTTGCCCGCGAAAAGCTTGATGAGCTTTGCTTGCCCTTTGGCCACGGCCAGAAGACCGGAAACCATCAGGGAATAGTCGCAATGGTTCCGGGCGTTGAGTATTGCGAAATAGCGGATATTCTTAACTACGCCAAGGAAAAGGGAGAGAAGCCCTTTGTAATAATACTTGACGGAATAGAGGATCCGCATAATCTCGGTTCAATAATAAGGAGCGCCGTATGCGCCGGAGCGCACGGCATTATAATCCCCCGCCGCAGGGCCGTAAGCGTTACCGCCGCGGCATGCAAGGCAAGCGCCGGCGCCGTTGAATACGCCCACATTGCCCGCGTTGCCAATGTTGCCAACGCTATAGCCAGGCTTAAGGACGAGGGACTCTGGATAGCGGGTGCCGATATGAGCGGCACGGCCATGACATCCGCCCGTATGGAGGGCGCTCTTGCCCTTGTTATAGGCAGCGAGGGAGACGGCATAGGCAGGCTTGTAAAGGAAAAGTGCGACTTCCTTGTGTCCATCCCCATGTTTGGCCAGATTGATTCGCTTAACGCCGCAGTTGCCGCGGCCGTGCTTATGTTTGAAAAGCGCAGGCAGGACGGCATAAAGAAAAACTGAAAAGGATAAAAGCAGTGGAGATTAACGACGAGTGCGCGGGCACCGGGCGCGTGGAAAAACCGAGCGACGAGGAGCTGATAGCCCTTTCGCGAAGCGGTGAAGCGTGGGCGGAGGAAGCGCTGTGCGAGCGGCACAAGGACCTGGTACGCATAAAGGCGAGGCCGTACTTTCTGATAGGGGCGGATAGGGAAGACCTGATTCAGGAAGGCATGATAGGGCTTTATAAGGCCGTGCGCGATTATGAGCCGGGGCACGACATGAGCTTTCGTTCGTTCGCGGAGCTTTGCATAGTGCGCCAGATAATAACGGCCATAAAGCAGGCCACGCGCAAAAAGCATGCCCCACTGAACACATATATATCCTTTTATAAAACCACGGATGAGGAAAACGAGCGCACGCTTATGGATACCATGCCCGCCGCGCGTACGGACAATCCGGAGGAGCTTATAATAAGCCGGGAGAGCATGACGGACATGAACAAAATGCTCGATACCATGCTTACCCCGCTTGAAAAGAGCGTGCTTGAGCTTTTTATTGAAGGGAAAAGCTATCAGGAGATAGCCGCCGCGCTCGGCAGGGGACGGAAAACGGTTGATAACGCCCTGCAGCGCATAAAGAAAAAGATTGAGGCGTATCTTAAAACAAGAACAAAGGAATAAAACAATGGGCGTGCCGATACCGGCGCGCCTTTTATTTTACGCTCATTACGTATATCTGGCAGGGGTTATGCTCATCCCAAAGGGTAGGGAAAACCTCAAATTCCTTAAAACCGAGCGACTGATAGAAAAGATTTGTTTTATCGTAACAATCGTATCGCCCCATCTGAACGGTTTTAACCTGAATAAACGAATATCCTTTGTCATGCGCATATTTATACGCGGCGTCAAAAAGCGCCCTTCCTATGCCAAGGCGGTGGTATTGCTTCAAAACGCCCATAACGTAAAGCTCCGTTGTCGCGTTTCCCGTTTGATTAAGGCTTAAAAAGCCCGCGGGCACATCACCCATGTACGCGCAGAAAAACGGTCTATTCATTGATTCGGCTATGTATTCTTCTCTTGATTCAGGTATTCCGAACCATTCGGGCAGCGCTTCAAGTATGCCTCTCGCTATTTTCGCCTTTTGTTCAGGGCTTTGCACGAATATTATTTTGCTGTTCATTGTAGTGCCTTTCGGTAAAGCTTATCCAAAGCGTCCTTCCAGCCGGGCAGCGGCAGTGGAACGGAGTTCAGCGCCGCGCGGTCAAGAGTTTCGCCATTATAATGAAGCTCCAGATAAAAGTATGGTACGTTCCTTTCCATAAGGTCAAGGAATATAAAATCCCCTTCCCACGCGGGAAGTTCCCTAAGCTTTTCCTTTTCAAGCCAAACAAGTTCACCCTCGTCGCAGTCCGTAAGCTCACCGGTGAAACCGTTTGCGTAATAAAGGTGCATCATTTCCTCGGGCCAGGGCGCGCTGTCAAAAAGTATCTCTCCGCACGGGCGCATGCTTGTAAGCGTAAGCCCCGTTTCCTCCTTTGCTTCGCGCAGCATGCATTCGTCCGCCGTTTCGCCGGGCTCTATATGCCCACCAATGCCGATCCATTTGTCGTGATTAACATCGTGCTTTTTCTTTACGCGGTGAAGCATAAGGTATTTGCCGTCTTTTTCTATATAACAAAGGGTTGTGTGCTTCATAAAAACGAAACCTTTCGAAAAAATAAGGGAGCCGGCATGGTCTGCCGCTCCCCTTTGGCGTACCCAAAAGGGTTCGAACCTTCGGCCTTCAGAGTCGGAGTCTGACGCTCTATCCAGCTGAGCTATGGGTACATGCCGATAATTATTATATCATATCGGCGCATTGATGCAAGCGGGGAATAAAAATTAGCTTGCAATGCGGCGCGGAAACAGATACAATATCTATGCGCGCCAAGCGGGGAGTTAGCGGTGCCCTGAACCTGCAATCCGCTATAGCAGGGTGTGATTCCTGCCGTGAGGCAAAGCGACGTAGGGCTGGAATAAGAGCGAAGCGTTGATGGCCGTGTCCTGTGCAATCGAAGGCCGTGAACCATGTCAGGTCCTGACGGAAGCAGCATTAAGCGGAAAATTCGATGTGCCGCGGGAATGCATGGCCGGAGCTTAGCTTATTGTGTGCCGCCTATGGTGCTTTATGTCGAGCGGTGGGTGCGCGCTTTTTCAAAAAAGCATTGCGCTGCATGTTTTGTGCGGCGCTTTTGTTTTGCCTTGACTTATTACCAAAAGCACAATATAATATCGGCGTAAAAATAAACAGCGTGCGATAATACGTCGCGTGAAGGCGCGGCGCGGCGGCAAAACAAGCCGCCGGGGAATCGGATGAGAATTCCGAACTATCCCAGTAACCGTGATGCGGACGAAAAAGCATTTTCAGTCACTGCCGCGTAGAAAGCGGCGGGAAGGCGCTTGAGTAGGGCGAAGCTAAGTCGGGAAACCTGTTATGGCATGGTAACTTCTGGGGTTGAGTGAAACTGTATTGCATAGGCTTGCTTGTGTTATGGTTGCATCTTTTATTCCGGAAGATGCGGCCTTTTTATTTTTATAAGAAAAAGAACTTTGAAAGGAGTTTTATAAAACATGAAGAACATGAAAAAACTGCTTGCCGTTCTGCTTGCGGCTGTGATGTGCGTGGCTCTCGTGGCCTGCCAGAGCACAACCGAAACCGAAACGACCGAACCTACCGATGCTCCCGTTGAGACCACCGTTCCCGAGGAAACCGCTGCTCCCGAAGAGACTGCCGCTCCCGAGGAAACCGGCATAACCGTAACGGACATGATGGGCCGCGAGGTTGCGCTTGACGCTCCCGCGAGCAAAATAGTTGTACTCAGCGCGGGCGAGTGCGAAATAATATACGCTCTCGGCGCGGGTGAGCTTGTTGTGGGCCGCGGCGAATACTGCGACTATCCCGCCGAGGTTGCCGACGTTACTTCCGTAAAGTCCGGCTACGAAACCAACGTTGAGGAAATAGTTGCCCTTGAGCCCGATGTGCTTATAACCAGCGCCATGGACCAGGATCAGGAGATAATAGCCAAAATAGAAGAGGCCGGCATAAAGGTAGTTGAGTGCTACGCCCAGGATATAGAGGGCGTTTACACCTCCATATCCCTTATCGGTTCCGTTGTAGGCCGCGACAGCGAGGCTGAGGCCCTTGTTGCTCAGCTGAAGGAAGGCTTTGAGGAGATCGCCGCCAATAAGGTTGAGGGCGAAAAGACCGTTTATTTCGAGGTTTCTCCGCTTGAGTGGGGTCTTTGGACCGCCGGCAGCGGCACCTTCATGGACGAGATAGCCACCATGATGGGCCTTACCAACTGCTTCAGCGATGTTGAAGGCTGGGCCGAAATTTCCCAGGAGCAGGTTATAGAGCGCAACCCCGATTACATTGTTACCATAACCATGTATTACGGCGAGGGCGCAACCCCCGTTGAGGAGATACTTGGCCGCGAGGGCTGGAGCGACATAACCGCCGTTAAGAACAGCGCTATTCTCAACCTTGCCGATAACGAGCTGAGCCGCCCCGCACCCAGGCTGCTTGACGGTGCCAAGGCGCTTTACGATTTTGTGAGCGCCAACTGATAAAATATCGTTAAACCAGCAATGCTCCCGCGGTACAATCTGCCGCGGGAGCGCTTTTTATCGGGAATAATATATGGTATAATACGCTTATGAACAGAACACGAGAAGGCTTTAGATTATATGAATACATAATATTTGCGGCGGCAACCGTGCTTACGCTTATTGTTTGCGTTTGCCTCGGCAGCGTTAACGTGCCGCTTAAAAGCACAATAGAAATCTTTCGCCGCGCTCTTCTTGGCCTTGATATGCCAAGCGAACTGCCATCATCGATTATTCTTACCGTGCGCCTGCCGCGCGTGCTGTGCGTTGCGCTAACGGGCGCGTCCCTTTCGCTTTGCGGCGCGGCCATGCAGGGCCTTCTGAAAAACCCGCTTGCGGACGGATCAACCCTCGGCGTGTCCTCCGGTGCCAGCCTTGGCGCGGTAATAGCCATAGCGTGCGGAATAACGTTCCCGTCGCTGCCGTTCGCGGGCACTATGGTTATGGCCGTTATATTCGCGTTCTTATCCCTTATTATAATTCTGGGCCTTGCTTACAGGCTTGATTTTTCCCTTTCCACAAACACGATAATACTTATAGGCGTTATATATTCAATGTTCGTGTCCAGCGCCATGAGCGTTATAATAACGTTTGCCTCAAATAAGCTTAAGCAGATTACGTTCTGGACCATGGGCAGCCTTAACGGCTCTACATACGCCAACGCCGCCGCGATAGCTGTTGCCTTCGTTATATTCGGCGGCATGCTTCTCATAAAAGCCCGCGAGCTTAACGCGTTCGCAGTCGGAGAGGATAACGCCAGGAGCATAGGTGTGGACGTTAAAAAAACAAAGCTCAGCGTGCTCATCTGCGTTTCCGTGCTTATAGGCGTTTGCGTATCCATAGGCGGCACAATAGGCTTTGTGGGCCTTGTTACGCCGCATGCCGCGCGCTTTATAGCGGGGCCGAACCACAAGCGGCTGCTGAGCGCAAGCGCGTTTTCGGGAGCCATATTCCTTATGCTGTGCGATCTTGTCGCCCGCACGCTGCTAAGCCCCATAGAGCTGCCGATAGGCGTTGTTACAAGCCTCATAGGCGCGGTGGCATTCATAATAATATTCTATCGCTCAAGGGGGAACGGCGGCCGTGCTTGAGATAAAGAATCTTTGCGTGCGCTACGGCGCGCTTGATATAGTTAAAGATGTTTCGTTCGCGGTGCGGGATGGCGAATGGCTTATGATAGCGGGCCCCAACGGCGCCGGCAAATCAACCATAATAAACGCCGTAACCGGCGGAGTTCCATACACCGGGGAAATACTGCTGAACGGGCAGGACATAAGAAAAAACAAACCTACGGAGCTTGCGAAAAGCGTGGGCGTGCTTACGCAGAATCATTATGTTGGGTATTCGTTCAGCGTGGAGGAGGTTGTTCGCCTTGGGCGGTACGCCTACTCTCCGGGCGTGCTCGCCAAGCGCTGCGAGGATGACGAAAAAATGGTTGAGGACGCGCTTGAAAAAACGGGCATGGCGGCGCAGAGAACTCAATCCGTGCTTACACTTTCCGGCGGAGAGCTGCAAAGAACGTTCCTTGCGCAGGTGTTCGCGCAGAACCCCAAATATCTGCTGCTTGATGAGCCCACAAACCACCTTGACCTTATATACCAGCGGCAGGTGTTTTCACTTATAAAGGAATGGCTTAAGCAGGGCGACAGGGCGGTTATAAGCGTTGTGCACGATCTATCGCTCGCCAGAAAATACGGCACCCGCGCGCTTCTTTTGAACCGCGGCCAAACAGCGGCTATAGACAGCGTAGACAAGGCCCTTAGCAGGGAAATGCTTGAACAGGTATACGGCATGGATGTTTACGCGTATATGAAGGAGATGCTTTCACAATGGCAATAGATTATAAGCAATACATAAGCGAATTAAATAAAGCGATAAGAAAGCCGGACCCCGCCGCGGCGGCGGAGGCCAAACGGCGCTGGGACAGCATAGCCAAACCCCTGAACAGCCTGGGCAAGCTTGAAGAGATTATTATAAAGGTTGCGGCGCTTACGGGCAGCGCGGACGTGGACATATCAAAGCGGTGCGTAACAATGTTTTGCTCCGATAACGGAGTGGTTGAGGAAGGCGTTACCCAAACTGGAAGCGACGTTACGGCTAAGGTGGCCGAAAGCGCGGCTAAGGGCAGAAGCTCCGTTTGCACAATGGCTAAGGTTATAGGCGCGGATGTGTTCCCGATAGATGTTGGCATGCTGACTAGGGTTGACGGCGTACGCGACAGGCACGTGGCCAACGGCACAAAGAACTTTACAAAATGCCCCGCGATGACGCATGAGGAAGCCGTGCAGGCCATAAAAGCCGGCATAGATACGGTTAAAGAGCTGAAGGACAAAGGATATTCGCTTATCGTCACAGGCGAAATGGGAATAGGAAACACAACCACGTCCTCCGCCGTGGCGGTCGCGCTTACGGGTATGGATATAGAGGACGCTGTCGGCCGCGGCGCGGGACTTAGCGACGCGGGACTCATACGAAAGAAAAACGCGATAGAGCGCGGCATCAAGCTGAATAATCCCGATAAAGAGGACGCGCTCGATACTCTTTCTAAGCTTGGCGGCTTTGATATGGCGGCCATGGCGGGCGCCTTCATAGGTGGGGCCATATACGGCGTGCCCGTGATTATAGATGGGTTCATAAGCAGCGTTGCGGCGCTTATAGCCCAAAGGATTTGCCCGCAAAGCACAATTGCGATGCTTGCCAGCCATTCATCATCCGAACCCGCGGCTAAGCGCATGATGAGGGAGCTTTCGCTTGAACCCGTAATTTACGCGGATATGCACCTTGGCGAGGGCACGGGCGGCGTTTGCCTTATACCGCTTATGGACATGGCGCTTAACGTATACAATACGAACAACACGTTTTCGGATATAAACGTCGCCGCATACACTCCTCAAGGGGGAGAGAAAAAGTGATAACGCTTATGACGGGCGGTTCCGCCTGCGGTAAAAGCTCTTATGCCGAAAGCCTGGCGGTGCGGCTGAGTACCCCGCGCTACTATCTTGCCGCCATGCAGCCGTTTGGCGAGGGCGGCGCGCAGAAGGTTGAAAAGCACAGGCGCATGCGTGCGGGCAAGGGCTTTGAAACAATAGAAAGATACCGCGATTACGCTTCGCTTGATTTTGCCGAAAAAGGCGGCACGGCATTGCTTGAATGTATATGCAACCTTACCGCGAACGAAATGTTTTCCGACGACGGCACGATGAGCGACCCATACGAGAAGGTTATAAGCGGGGTTAAGCACATAGCCGGGCAATGTGATAATCTTATTATAATAACAAACGACGTGGGCAGCGATACAGGCGGCTACGGCGAGGGAACAATGCGCTATGTTCGCGCGCTCGGGCGGATAAACATAGCCCTTGCGGAGATGGCGGATAATGTGTATGAGCTTGTGGCGGGGATACCTATAGTGCTGAAGGGAGAGCTTTTATGAACGCGCTTAGATCAATAGCAATGGCGTTTTTAATGTTTTCAAGAATTCCCATGCCGCGCGTGGAGTGGAAAAAAGAAAATATGCGCTATATGCTCGCGGCGCTTCCGCTTGTGGGCGCGGTTATAGGGGCGGCGCTTTTTATATGGGTGTGGATATGCTTAAAGCTTAAAATAGGTCAAATTCTTTTCGCGGCGGGCTTTACGCTTATACCTCTCGCCGTTTCGGGCGGAATACACATGGATGGCTTTTGTGACACGGCGGACGCTTTAAGCAGCCACCAAACCCCTGAACGCAAAAAGGAAATACTTAAGGATTCCCACGCGGGAGCTTTTGCCGTAATAAGCTTCGGTATGTATCTTATTAGCTATTTCGCGCTTTCAAACGAGCTTGAGGCGGCGTATAAAACGGCGCTTTATATGGGCATTGTGCATATCGCAAGCCGCGCTGTGGGCGCGCTTATAAGCACGCTTACCGTAAGCGCGCACGAGGGGCTTTTAAGCTCGTTCACGTCGGCCGGGTCTAAGGCCGCGGTGTGGATTCTTTTGATTGTGTTTATATTATGCGCGGCCGCGCTTATATGCATTTCGCCCATTGTCGGCGCGGTTATGGCACTTGCGGCGATTGTAGCGTTTTTCGCGTTAAGGCGCATGGCGATAAAGCAATTCGGCGGCATGAGCGGCGATATAGCGGGATTCAGCATACAGATGTGTGAGCTTATAATGCTCGCGGCGTTTGTTTTTTGTTCAAAGGCGGTAAATTTATTATGATATTGATAATAGGCGCGGAAGCAAGCGGAAAAAGAGAATTCGCCAAAGGCCTGGGCTACGGCGAAAATGACTTCACTACCGATCCGTTTTCCGAAAAAAGGGTTGTTTACGGAATTCAGGATATACTCTTTGAGGATAATACCAGAACGGAAGAAATATACAACGCCGTAAAAAACAAGGATGTTGTTATATGCAACGAGGTTGGCAGCGGCGTAATACCCGTTGAGCACAGCGTGCGCCTCGGGCGGGAAGCCGCCGGGCGGCTTTGCGTGCTGCTCGCGAAGGATGCCACTGCCGTGGTGCGCATGGTTTGCGGAATACCAACGGTGATAAAGGGGAAAATATGAGAATATATTTAATAAGGCACGCGCAAACGGAAGGAAACGCCCTTAAAAGATACATAGGCGTTACGGATTCCCCGTTAAGTAGGGACGGCATAGCAATGGCGCGGGCCGCCGGCGGGGACAGCGGGCTTAAAAGCGTTATAGTAACCCCGCTTTCAAGAACTCAGCATACCGCAAGAATACTTTTCCCAAACGCGGAGCAGCGCATAGAGAGCGGCATAACCGAAATGGACTTTGGCGACTTTGAAAACCGGAGCGCGGACGATATGGTAAACGATGCCGACTACCGCGCCTGGGTTGACGGAAATTGCCTTGGCCGCTGCCCAAACGGGGAAAGCATAGCGGAATTCAGCGAAAGGGTTACAAAGGCTTTCTGGCAGTGCGTGCGCCGGGCCGAGAATGAAGGGGAAGAAAGGCTTGTTTTCGTTGTGCACGGCGGGGTTATAATGGCCCTTATGAGCGTACTGGGCAGGCCTAAAAAGAGCTTTTACGATTGGTATTTGCCAAACTGCGCCTGCGTGCAGGCGGATACCGCCAAGGACGCAAAAACCGGCGAAGAATATTTGGACAACGTTATAATAAAGGAGAATGTGTCGCTTTGACGCTGAATCTTGTAAACATAGTATCCAATTTGCCTATGCTTGCCCCGATTGGCGGCAAGGATGGGTTTTATGACTATATTCATAATGAATGCCATTGCGATGGGGCGGAGGTTATATCCTGCCCGCCGTACGGCACGGAAATCGTGCGCGGCTGCGCTAAGGGCTATCATCTTATTTTTTATCCGAATTGGATAGATTTTTATAACGGCAATACGGATTATCTGAAGGAACATTTCGGCAGCGAGCAAAGCTGGCGCGAATATTATCTTTGCGCGAACGCGGATGAGTTTGAAAAGCAGATAGGCGCCGATATGGACCGCGCGCAGGATTTGGGGGCGGAGTATGCCGTTTTCCATTGCGCGGATGTTTCAAACGAGGAGGTCCTCGGCGGCTACACGATTCACTCAAACGAGGAAATTATAAGGAATACGGCAATTCTTCTTAACCGGGTAACGCGCGGCAAACAATATAAATTCAAGCTTCTTATAGAAAACCTTTTCGTGCCGGGAATGACGCTTATGAACAGCGACGAAACAGAGCTTATGCTTGGCCTTATCGAATACGAAAACAAGGGCATAATGCTCGATACCGGCCACCTTATGGGCGCGCTCAGGCTAAGCGGACGATTAACGGCCCAAAACGAGGAGGGGGCCGCGGATGCCATAGCGGATGTCATCGCGGCCCATAGCAGGGTAAAAAGCAGTATAAGGGGCATACATCTGCATAAGTGCAGCCTTACCATGCCCATTGAGGAATATAAAAAACCGATTGTGCCCAAGGGCACGTTTGATGAAATGTCGGCCCAATGCTACGCGCGCATAATGGCGCTTGATACTCACGCTCCGCTTGAAACGGGCGCGATGAATAGGGTTATAAGCGAGCTTAACCCGGATTTCATCGTGCATGAGCTGAGCGCCCACACACCCAAGGATAAGGCCGAGGCGGTAAAAAAACAGCTTAAATCCCTTCGCGGCTGCTGCCCATAAAGAAAAGAGCAAGCGCCCCGGGACCCACGTGCGCGCCGGTTACCGGCTCGTAACAAACGGTGAGTACGCGCTTTGGCGGATTATTCGCGTTCAAAAGCTCTATAAGCGCGGCGGCATCGCCCGGGCAATCCGCCTGCGCTATGCCTATTGTCTGCTCACCCGCGTTTTCAACAAGCTCATCGTATTTCGCGGCTATGGCTTTTATAGAGGCCTTGCGCCCGCGCACCTTTTGAAAGCATACTATCTTGCCCTCGTTATTGCCCTTAAGAAGGGGCTTTATGTTCAATACGCTTCCTATCATGGCGGCTATGTTTGAAAGCCTGCCGGTGCGCCTTAGGTGCATAATATCGTCAACCGTGAACACCTGGCACATTTTTTGCCGCTCTTCTTTTATTGTGGCCGCTATCTCTTCTATATCAGCGCCGCTCTTTCTCATCTCGCCCGCGCGTATAACAAAAAGACCCTCGCCCAATGAGGCGCCAAGAGTATCTATTGTTATAATCTTTCTTTCGGGATATTCTTCCTTAAGCTCGCGCGCCGCGGTTTCGGCGGAGGAAAACGATCCGCTTATGCCGGAGGACATGCCTACAAAAAGTATATCAAGCCCCTGCTTCAAAAAGGGCTCCATGTATTCAATATATCTGTGAGGGGTGACCTGAGAGGTGGTGGCATTGGCGCCCGCGCGTATTGCGCCATAGTAAGCCGCGCCGTCAAAGGCGGCTATATCCATGCAGGTGTGCTCCTCGCCGTTAAGGTAATAATTAAAGGGTATAACGCCTATATCGTAAGATGAAATTACGTCCGGCTCCAGGTTTGCCGAGGTATCGGTCATGAGCTTGAACAAAATATGCACCTCCGTTTAATCTTGTGTACCATATTAGATTAGCACGAGTACTACGATATGTCAAGTGCGCCGGAACAACAGATAGATTGCAATTTCGCGGAATATATGATATATTCTATTACACTGAATTTTAGCGCGGAGGTTGGGGAAATGGCGTACGATAAGGAACTTATCGCAGGTAAGCTCAGGCGATGGGAAAAATATCTTAATCGCTTCAGGCTGCCGCAGTGGGAGGATATCCCGGACTTTGGCCTGTATATGGAGCAGGTAATAGTCCTGCTTAAGGAATATCTGGATTATCTGCCGCCGGAGCTTAAGGAGGAGCAGATAATTACCGCCGCCGCCATAAATAATTATGTTCGCACAAAGGTTATGCCCGGCCCGAACAAAAAGAAGTATTACCGAATTCATATAGCGTACCTTATAATAATCTGCTCGCTTAAGCAAAACCTAAGCCTTGCGATGCTGCAAAGGATTATCCCCATGGGCATAGAGGAGGACGAGGTAAAGGAAATATATGTTTCGTTCGCCAAGCGCCATAACCTTGCCGCGCAATATTTTGTTGAGCAGGTGCGTTTGGCCGCTGGAAGCATACTGGGGCACGATGAAAAGAGCGAGCTGGACGCTAAGGATACGAACGACATGATAACATTCGCCGCGGTTATAAGCGCCTTTTCAAGGCTGCTTGCGGAAAAGCTGCTGCTCCTTGACGGCAAAACGCTTGAGAACGGCGGAAGCGTGGAAATAGAGGAATAGGAATCAAATCAAAAAAAGGCAGCCGAGGCTGCCTTTTAGTATACCCTTAATTACTCTTCAAAGAACGCTACAGCCCTTATCGGCGCGCCGTCCGCCTTTTCCCATTTAAGGGGCAGGGCGAAGAACCAGAAGGGAGCCTTGCCGCACTTGTCAAGATTGGTGAGATTTTCTATGTTTACAATCTCGTGCTCCTTAAAAAGCTTTTTGTGGCGCGGCAGATCCGCGTCGGGTATGGGATCAACGCCTATTACGTCGAATCCTATGCCCTTTTTGTTTGTGGCAAGTATAAAATCAACCACATCGTCATCTATGCAGGGGTAGTCGCCGTAGTAAGCGGGCGTTCCCCAGCGCTTGTCCCAGCCAAGGTTAAAAAGGAGATAGTCCGCTTTTTCGGCATCCTCTCGCTGAGAAGCAAGCTCCTTCATGGTTATGGCCTCGCCCTCGTTAAGGTGGCGGCAGTCTATAACAACCGCCTTGCCTACAAACTGGCTTACGGGGAAAGCGTCAAGCGTGGTGCGGTCCGCGAAAAGGTGCGCCGGGGGATCAACGTGCGTTCCCGTGTGGGAATACATGCTTATAAGGGTTTCCTTAAAGCCGTCCTTTTCGTAGCTGTTAGCGGGATCAAGCCTCGGCGGCTCGGTTCCGGGGTAAACGGGCATAGTTTCGGATATGGTGTGGGTCAGGTCTATTACCTTCATTTCATTGCCTGAGGCTTACGCCATCAGCTCCTCCATTTCGTCCAAAAGTTCGTTGAAAAGCTTCAGCGCGTCGTTTACGGGCGCGGCGGTTGTCATATCAACACCCGCAAGCTTAAGTATGCTTATCGGATCCATGCTGCATCCGGCGGAAAGGAACTTCTTGTAATCGCTTACGGCGGTTTCGCCTTCCGTAAGTATGCGATTCGCTATGGCGCAGGCCGCGGAGAAGCCGGTCGCGTACTGGAACACATAGAAATTATAAAAGAAGTGCGGTATGCGCGCCCATTCCTCGGCAATTTCCTTATCAACGGTTATGCCGTCGCCAAAGTAGAACTTGTTCAGCTCGTAATACTTCTCGCAAAGCGCGTCCGCGGTAAGCGCGGCGCCGGATTCCGCAAGCTGGCTCATATAAAGCTCAAACTCCGCAAACATTGTCTGGCGGTAAAGCGTGCCGCGGAAGCTTTCAAGGAAGTGATTTATAAGGTACGCGCGCTCACGCTTGTCGGTGGTGTTGTTAAGAAGGTACTTCATAAGCAGCACCTCGTTGCAGGTGGAAGCAACCTCGGCCACGAATATAACGTAGTTCGCGTTGCAGGGCGGCTGATTCTTTATGGAATAATAGGTGTGCAGGGAGTGGCCCATCTCGTGCGCTATGGTGAACATGCTGTCCAGCGTGTCCTGATGATTAAGCAGCACATAAGGATGCGGATCTCCGCCGGAGGAATAAGCGCCGCCGCGCTTGCCCTCGTTTTCATAAACGTCTATCCAGCGGTTGTTGAAGCCCTCTTTAAGTATGCTTATATAGTCCTCGCCAAGCGGCGCAAGGGCCTTTATAACAATCTCCTTGGCCTCCTCGTAGGGGAATTTCTTGTTGGCGTCGTTCACTATGGGCGTATAGAGATCATACATGTGAAGCTCGTCAACCTTCATCAGCTTCTTGCGCAGGTTAACGTATTTGTGCATGTATTCTATGTTGTTGTGCACGGCCTCTATAAGGTTGTGATAAACCTGCACGGGAACCTCGGTATTGTCAAGCGCGGCCTCAAGGGTTGAGTTATAGTGCCTTGCGCGGGCGTTGAATATAAGCGCCTTCATCTGCCCGTCAAGGAAAGCGGCGGTGGTGTTCTTAAAGCTTGCGTATGTGTGATAAAGCGATTCAAACGCGGCCTTTCTAACGTTAACGTCCGGGCTTTCAAGAAGCGGCACGTATGAGCCTTGGGTTACCTGAAGCGTGTTGCCCTCGGAATCCTGAATATCGGGGAAGCGCAGGTCCGCGTTGCGGAAAGCGGAGCCTATTTCACCCGGCGCTTCGCATATCTGCCCGGCAAGAGCCAAAATGCGCTCCTCAGCGTCGCTTAATGTATGCGCTTTGCGGCGGCGCATTCTCTCAAGCAGCCTTTTATATTCGTTAAGCTCGGGCTTTTCCTTCATAAAGCTTTCAAGCTTGGCGTCGTCAATGGCTATGATTTCGGGCGTTACGAATGAAAACGCGCTTTCAAGAGCTACGGCGTAGCTCATAAGCTTGCCCTTCATGGCGTTATAAAAGCTGTTTGACGTATCCTCGTCGGATTTGCGCATTGCGTAGGTGGCGAGAAGATTGGTTTTGCGGTCGAATTCATCCTGCGCTTTAAGGTAGGCATAGAGGGTGTCCGCGCTTTCGCCGAGCTTACCCTTAAAGTTGTCCGATAGTGATATAGCCTGCTTTGCTTCCTCAAGCGCCTTTTCCCAAAGCTCGTCGGAGGCGAAAATATCCTCGGTCGCCCAGGTGTATTTCTTTTCTACTTCGCTGCGCTTGGGTATCTTTTTCTGTGCTGCCATAGTGTGCGTATATCTCCTTTGTTATATTTAACTGAGGTGTTAAAGTTATTGTACCATGTTTTCGCCCATGGGGCATCAATTTTTAATTATTAAGCCGTTAAATAAGTTTGCTTTGCTTAAACGGGCTTTTGAGGGTTCACAAAACCGATTCCAAATGATATGCTGATACAGTCGACATGCCGAAATTAAGGCATGTTCGCAGAAAATAAAAATTTATCCGCGCGCAACTTTTTAACCGCTTGCCGCGTTATATGAACAGGAGGGATGATAATGGCGCGAATGGAATTCGAAGCCATCTATAAGGCCTTTTCCCGCATGGTATATTGGGCTGCTTACGGCGTTACCAAAAGCGAAAGTGACGCCTGCGACATTACGCAGGAAACGTTTATACGTGCCCTTAAGTACCTGGATAAGCTTAATGAAATGGAAGAGGCGCAGATTAAAGCCTGGCTTTACAGGGTGTGCGTGAACCTGTGCATGGATTCCAAAAGAAAACTTAAGCACGAGCAGCCAAGCGATGAACTGCCCGAAACCGCCGTTGAAAACGAATACGAGCTGCCGGAGGCGGCCGCGCTTAACGCGGAGGGGCGGCGGGAGATAAGGCAGGCTGTTGACGATCTGCCGGATATTTACCGCGAAACGGTAACGCTCCATTATTTTTCGGGGCTTCAATACAGCGAAATAGCTTCCCTGCATGGCGTTAGCGAGGGAACGGTAAAATCCAGAATATCCAGAGCCAAATCAAGGCTCGCTGAACTGTTGAAAAGGAGGTGACGGGCATGGAAAACAATAATGATGCGATTAAGCGCGACGCGCTGGACGAGCTGCTTTTCGGCATTGCGGACGAGGCCGACAGGGGCGTTGATTACGATGCCATGCTCGAAACCATAAAGAAAAAGGCATCCGCACGCAAAAAACGCGCCGGATTCGTGAAATACGGCACCATGGCGGCCGTGGCGGTTATAATGCTTGCCGTTGGTGGAATGTGGATAAGAGAGAACGCGCTTGTTTCGTACGATACGGCGGCGGCAGCGGACAAGGCCGTAATGCAGAGCGAATCCGCTGAATGCGTTGAAAGCGTATATGATGGCTATGACACGAACGTGGATTACGCCTCCGGTGATACCGCGCCGGCCGTAGGCTATTCATATTCCGATTCGGACGGATACGAAAGCAGCGCCGTAACAAGCGCGACCACGTCCGCTGCGGCGGAAGCGGAAGAATACATACAGTGCTTCTATCAGGATATGGTATTGCCGGCGATTGACTTCGGCACATATTACGAGTTCACGCTTGATGACGAAACGGGACTTGAGCTGAAAATATACGGCTGCGCCGAGGAAGACGCCGAATATTACCTTAAAGAGACAGCCGCTATTTACGGAGTGAACGCGGACATGAACGCCATGAATATGGTAAGCGATAACGGCATTACCGTTGCGCTTTCGCTTGATGGGGACACGCTTACCGTATCGGCGCAAAAATAAGCACAAAACCGAATGAAGAGGCTTCTTGGCAAGCCTCTTTTTTTATTGACAAAAGCAGGGCAAAAGCTTAGACTTTTCATATATTATAGAATGGCTTGCCGTGGGCCTGTACCCAAGGAGGAGAAATACCGTGGAAGCAAATAAAAAGTTTTATATTACAACCCCTATCTATTACCCCAGCGCTAAGCTGCACATAGGCCACGCTTACTGTACTGTGGCTACGGACGTTATAGCCAGGTATAAGCGCATGCAGGGCTATGATGTGATGTTCCTTACCGGAACCGATGAGCATGGCCAGAAAATAGAGGAAAAGGCAAAGGCGGCGGGCGTTACCCCGCAGCAGTTTGTTGACAATATAGTTTTGGGCAAGGGCGGCGTAAAGGATCTTTGGAACCTTATGAACATTTCAAACGATCGCTTTATCCGCACAACCGACGATTATCATGTTGCCGCGATACAGAAGATATTCAAAAAGATGTATGAAAACGGCGATATTTACAAGGGAAAGTACGTTGGCAAATACTGCACCCCCTGCGAGAGCTTCTGGACGGAAAGCCAGCTTGTTGACGGCAAGTGCCCGGACTGCGGCAGGGAAGTGAAGGACGCGGAGGAGGAAGCGTATTTCTTCCGCCTTTCAAAGTATGCCGAGCCTGTAAGGAAGCTGCTGCTTGAGGGCAATTTCCTTGAGCCTGCCAGCCGCGTAAACGAGATGGTAAAGAATTTTATAGATCCCGGCCTTGAGGACCTGTGCGTAAGCCGCACAAGCTTCACCTGGGGCGTTCCCGTGGATTTTGACCCCGGCCATGTTGTATACGTTTGGGTTGACGCGCTGTTTAATTACTGCACCGCGCTCGGCTTTATGAACGACAAGTATCCCGAATCGGACTTTGAAAAGTTCTGGCCCGCGGATGTGCACATGGTCGGCAAGGAAATAGTCCGTTTCCATTCCATTATATGGCCCGCAATGCTCATGAGCATGGGTATGCCCCTGCCCAAAAAGATTTTCGGCCACGGCTGGCTTCTGCTTGGCGGCGGCAAGATGAGCAAATCCAAGGGCAACGTGGTTGATCCTTATATACTTTCCGAGCGTTTCGGCGTGGATGCCCTGCGCTTCTACCTTATGCGCGAGTTCCCGCTCGGTTCGGACGGCAACTTCTCAAACGAGCTGCTTATTTCCCGCATAAATTCAGAGCTTGCCAACGACCTTGGCAACCTGCTCAGCCGCTCCGTCGCAATGGTTGAAAAATACTTTGGCGGCACTATTCCCGAAGAGCGCAAGGCCGATGCCGCGGATGATGAGCTTATAGGCATGGTTAAGGAGCTTAGGGGCAAATACGAGCAGCTTATGGACAAATTCGGCACGCAGGACGCCATTATCGAGGTGTTCCGCGTAATATCAAGGGCCAATAAATACATTGACGAAACAGCTCCCTGGGTGCTTGCGAAGGATATGGAAGCGAACGGCGCAAGGCTTGCCGCGGTTATGTATAACCTTATCGAAACCCTGCGCGTATGCCTTACCCTGCTTACTCCCTTTATACCGCAAAGCGTGGAGAAGGGCTTCATGCAGATAGGCGCCGCAAAGGAAGACACAACCTGGGAAGCGGCCGCCGAGTGGGGCAGGATGAAGAACGTTACCGTGCACAAGGGCGAGGCTCTTTTCCCGAGAATTGACATGAAGAAAGAGCTTGAGGCGCTTGAGAAGCTGGAGCATAGCGAGGAGCAGAAGCAGGAGAAAAAGGAAGCCAAGCCCGAGCAGAAGCAGGAAAAGAAGGAAGTTAAGGCCGAGGAAAAGACCGACGACGGCTACATTTCATTTGATGATTTTGAAAAGGTAAAGCTGCGCGTTGCGGTTGTTAAAAACTGCGAATTTGTACCCAAAAGCGAAAAGCTGCTTAAGTTCACGCTGGACATGGGCAACAACGAGGAGCGCACAATACTTTCCGGCATCCGCAAGTGGTATCAGCAGCCCGAGGAGCTTATAGGCAGGCGCGTTATAGCCTGCGTAAACCTTAAACCCCGCAAGATGGTTGGCATTATGAGCGAGGGCATGCTGCTTAGCGCCTTTACGCCCACGGCGGACGGAGGGGAGGAGCTTAGGCTTCTTTCAACCGAGGATATTATGCCCGGCGGCAGCGAGGTAGGTTAATGGAGCTTGTTCCGCTGAAAAACGGAAAATGGCTTACCGTACGCCCGGCGGAGCCAAGTGACGCGGCGGATTACATGGCGTTTTCGCGCGTGGTAGGCGGCGAAACCGATTACCTTATGATTGATTGCCACGGCTTTGCGGGCTCGGTTGAGGACAAGGCGAAGTATCTCAGTGCCGCCCTCGCGGACAGACGGTATTGCGTAATGCTTGCCCTTATAGAGGGCGAGATTGTGGGCGTTTGCACCGTTTCCCCTATGGGGCGCGGCAGGGCGAGCGGCAACGCCATGTTTGGCATAGCCGTAGTGAAAAGCTGCTGGAAGCTTGGCATAGGCGCGATACTTACGGTTATCGCCAAGGACTATGCCGAGCAGGCCGGCTACCATAAAATTTGCCTTGACGTGCGCGCGGATAACGAGCGGGCGATAAGGCTTTACAAGCGCTTTGGTTTTGAGCAGTGCGGCCTTAAAAAGGAACAGCTGCTTGTAAACGGCGTGTATTATGACGAAATAATGATGGAACTGATGCTATGAGATTTTTTGATACTCACGCGCATTTGAACGACGAAAGCTTTGACGGGGACAGGGAAGAGATTATACCATATCTTCATTCCGCGGGAGCCGAGCTTATACTGGATATCGCCTGCGCGATGGGGGATTTTGAAAAAACGCTCGGCATAACGGCGAAATATCCCTTTATATACGGCGCCTACGGCATACATCCGCATTACGCTTCGGACCCCGGCGCGGACTGGGAGAAGAATCTCAGGCTTGCACTAAAGGACAAAAAGGCCGTGTGCCTGGGCGAGATAGGCCTTGATTATCACTATGATCTTTCCGAAAAGGAGGATCAGAAAAGACTGTTTGATTATCAGCTGAAAATGGCGAAGGAGCTTGATCTGCCCGTGTCGCTGCACATAAGGGAAGCCTTTGGCGACGCTATGAGCATACTAAACGCGAACAGGGAGGGACTTAAGGGCGTTATGCATTGCTTCAGCGGCAGCGTTGAAACCGCGCGTGAATGCCTGGACATGGGGCTTTATATCGCGCTCGGCGGGGCGGTAACGTTCAAAAACGCCGTAAAACCGATAGAGGTTGCCAAATACGTGCCGCAGGATAGGCTTCTTCTTGAAACGGATTGTCCGTATATGGCGCCGGTACCCTATCGCGGCAAGCGGAACGACCCTTCGCTGGTTCCGGTAATAGCGCGGTGCATAGCCGATGCCCGCGGCGAGGACGCGGAGGAGCTTATGCAAAAATGCCTTGAAAACGGCAAAAGATTATTCGGCATATCGTAACTGACCGGCATGAAACGCCGGCAAAAATATAAAACGGGAGATGAATTCCAATATGGCACAGGTAACCATGGAGCAGGCCGAAAGGCTTATTAAGGCAAATGTTACGGAGCAGCATCTTTTTACCCACGCTCGTGCCGTAAGCGCGGCTATGGGCGCGATGGCGGAACATTTCGGCGAGGATAAGGCGCACTGGGAAGCGGTTGGCTATCTTCACGATGTGGATTACGAAAAGTTCCCAACCGAGCACCTTGCGCATACAAGGGAACTGCTCGCGGGCGAGGATATAGACGAAAGCGATATCCGCGCGATTCTCTCGCACGGCTATGGGCTTTGCAGCGACGTTAAGCCCGAAACCAACATGGAAAAGAGCCTTTTCACGGTTGATGAGCTTACGGGCATTGTGCAGGCGGCATCGCTTATGCGCCCAACGGGCATAACCGATTTGGAAGTGAAGAGCCTTAAAAAGAAATATAAGGACAAGAAATTTGCCGCCAAGTGCAGCCGAGAGGTTATAGACAGCGGCTGCGCCATGCTGGGCATGCCTATAGAGGACGTTATGGCCATAGTGATAAAGGGTATGCAGGCTTACGCGGATGAGCTTGGAATAGGGGCAAAAGAGTAAATAACAGCGTGCGGCACCGGGGCTTCGGCAGGGTGCCGCTTTTTTTAGGGCAACTTACTTTATCAAGCTTGGAATATCTCCAAAAAGTCGGATTTCAAGTACTGTACAACCAAATTATCTCAGTCCCGTACCCCTCGCGGAGCGATCGTTTCAAATGGGGTAGGGGGTCGCCAGGGGACCTAGGGGAAGAAATCGAAATCTTCCCCGGCCCCTTGGCATAAATAAAGCCGGGCTTGCGGTAAAGTAAGCTTTATAATTCCAAAGCTGGGATATTACTATATTTAGCAAAAGAGCAGACGAAGGAGATTATAACTCACCTCGTCTGCTCTTAAATTCAATTAAATTTGCCTTACGCGTTAAAGCCCATTGCTTCGTATACCTTCTTAACGGTCTTGGAAGCGGCCTCACCGGCGCGAACGGCACCGGCCTTGATTACGCTGTGCAGATAATCCTTGTTGTCCATAAGGCGCGCGTACTCGGCCTGTATGGGGGCAAGGCCCTCTATTATGGCGTCGGCGGTTTCGTTCTTAAGCGCGCCGTAGTTCTGTCCCGCGAAATGCTCCTCCGCTTCCTGTATGGACTTGCCGGTAAAACTTGTGTATATCGCAAGCAGGTTTGAAACACCGGCCTTGTTCTCAACATCGTATTTGACTATGCCGTCGCAGTCCGTGACCGCCTTGCGCAGCTTTTTGCGTATAACGTCCGGCGTGTCTATTATGGACACAAAGCCGTTGGGGTTCGCGTCGGACTTGCTCATCTTCTGCGCGGGGTTCTGCAGGCTCATTACGCGGGAGCCGATCTTGGGCGTGTATCCTTCGGGAATTGTGAATATGTCGCCATGGTTGCGGTTGAAGCGAATGGCTATGTCGCGGCAAATTTCAATATGCTGCCTCTGATCCTCGCCAACGGGCACTATGTCGCTTTGATAAAGCAGTATGTCCGCCGCCATAAGCACGGGGTATGTGAAAAGGCCGGCGTTTATATTGTCCGCGTGCTTGGCGCTCTTGTCCTTAAACTGGGTCATGCGGTTAAGCTCGCCCATATAGGTTGCGCAGTTGAGCACCCAGCTAAGTTCGCAATGCTCCTTAACATCGGACTGAACGAATACAACGCTCTTTTCGGGATCAACGCCGCAGGCCAGAAGAAGGGCCGCGAGGGAAAGCGTGTTTTCCCGGAGCACGTCGGGATCCTGCTTAACGGTAATCGCGTGAAGATTGGCTACGCAGTAATAGCAGAGCCTGCCCTCTCCCTGAAGCAGCGGCCAGTTGCGCAGCGCCCCCACATAATTGCCTATCGTGGGTATGCCGGAAGGCTGAATACCGCTCAATACTATTTTCTTTCCGTTTTCCATAGCCAAAAGTTCTCCTTTGATAACCATAAAATCAACAAACTACATTATATCAGCTTGTTTTGCCTGTGGCAATGCCGGCTTCAAAATGGTACAATTATAAAGGCATAAAATCACGGAGGCACATTATGGCTTATCAGGCATTATACAGAAAATATCGTCCCCAGCAGTTTTGCGACGTGCTTGGGCAGGAACATATAACAACAACGCTTAAAAATCAGGTTGAAAGCGGAAGGGTAAGCCATGCGTATGTGTTTTCGGGCAGCAGAGGTACCGGCAAAACCACAACGGCTAAAATACTCGCCCGCGCCGTAAACTGCGCCCATCCCGTAAGCGGCGAACCCTGCGGGGAATGCGAATACTGCCTTGCCGCGGCGGACAGCGCGGACATAATAGAGCTTGACGCCGCCAGCAACACAAGCGTTGACGATATGCGCGCCATAATAGACAAGGCCCGTTTTACCCCGCTTAAGCTTAAAAAGAAGGTTTATATAATAGACGAGGCGCACATGCTTTCCCGCGCGGCGTTCAATGCCCTTCTTAAAACGCTTGAAGAGCCGCCGGAGCACGTTCTTTTCATATTGGCTACAACCGAGCCTCAGAGCATACCCGCGACGATTATTTCAAGATGCCAGCGCTTTGATTTTCACAGAATAGGCGTGGAGGACATAATAAATTGCGTGAGGAGCGCCGTTAATAAGGCGGGCGCGAATATAGACGACGAAGGCCTGCTTGTTATAGCCCGCGCGGCGGACGGCGGCATGAGAGATGCGCTCAGCATTGCCGACCAGTGCATAGCCTTCTGCGGAAACAATGTGACCGCGCGCGATATATACGGCGTGCTTGGCGGAATGGACTCATCCTTCCTTTTCAGCACGGCGGACGCGCTTATAAACGGCGATGCCGCGCTTGCGATAAGAAGTCTGGACAGCGTGATAGAGCAGGGCAGGGACATGAGCGTTTTCGCCAACGATATGGCAAAGCATTTCAGGTCGCTGCTTATAGCTAAGCTTTGCGGCAAGAGCGAGGATATATTAAGCTGCACGCCGGATACAATGGCAAGGTATATCGAGCAGGCGTCACGCTGCGGCGAAACCAGGCTGAGAGCAGCGCTTGATGTGCTTATGGACGCAGTTTCCGGAATAAGATATATTTCATTGCCGAGAGTAAAGCTTGAAAGCGCGTTTATACGCATAGCCTCGCCCGAAAAGACTGCCGCTGAGGACACAAGCGGCCTTATGGAAAGGCTTGAGGCAATGGAAACAAAACTCAGCGAAATGGCGAAGGGCGGATACGTCCCCGTTCAGACCGCGCAGCAGACGATTGCCGCGGTGCCTGCGCAAACGCAGAGCGTTCCGGCTCAGGCCGCGAATACGGAGAAGCAAAATACGCAGCAAACACCAATGCCCGCCGCCGCGCCGGCGCAGGGCGGTATGGACGCGAAGACGCTTTGGAATTATATCTGCAGTGAATTGGATAAGAAGAACCCAACGCTTCCGCCGCTTGGCAGAAAGAGCGAATGCAGAATAGAAGGGAATATACTTTATATTTATCTGCCGAGGCAGAGCATTGTTAACCTGTTTATTATGCCGAATAATCTTAAGATGGCGCAGGATGCACTTGACGCGAGAGCGACAGGCTTAACAATACGCTACGCAACCAAGGAAATGAGCGGCGAATCCCTGGCGGAGACGGCGAAAAAGGCATTCGGCTCCATAATCGAGATAGTTGAGTGAAAATCGGATATATGATATAATCATTATTCGGCAAATAATAAAATAACACGATATAAACGGAGGATAATTATGGCAAGAAACGGTTTTCCCGGAGCAATGGGCGGCGGAAATATGCAGCAGCTTATGCGCCAGGCGCAGAAAATGCAGCAGGACATGACCCGTATACAGCAGGAAATAGGCGAGCGTGAGTTCACGGCAAGCGTGGGCGGCGGCGTTGTAAGCGCTACGGTGCTCGGCACGAAGGAACTTAAGAGCGTTACCATAGATCCCTCCTGCGTGGATCCGGACGATGTGGAAATGCTGCAGGATCTTATAATAAGCGCGGTGAACGAGGCTATGCGAAACGCCGAGGAAACCATGAATACCGAAATGAACAAGGTTACCGGGGGCATGAAGCTGGGCTTCTGATGCCCGAACGAAGGGGCTAAGAATGATAGAACCCATTAACACGCTGTGTGCGCAGCTTGCCAAGCTGCCGGGAGTGGGCGCGAAGAGCGCGCAAAGGCTCGCCTATTATATTCTTGATATGAGCGACGCCTCGGCAAAGGAGCTTGCGGACAGCATTATAAACGCGAAGGAAAAGGTGCGCTATTGCCCTATCTGCGGCAACTATACGGATACTGAGCCCTGCGCTATATGCGCCGATGAAAAGCGCAGCGGAGAGGTTATTTGCGTGGTGGAGGACCCAAGAGAGGTCTTTGCCATGGAAAAGCTTAGGGAGTATCGCGGCCGCTACCATGTGCTGCACGGCGCCATATCGCCTACCGACGGCATAGGCCCGGGAGATATTCGCATAAAGGAGCTTATAGAGCGCGTTGATGCCGGCGGGGTGAAGGAGGTTATACTCGCCACCAATCCGGACGTTAAGGGCGAGGCTACGGCAAGCTACATTGCCCGCGTGCTCAAGCCCAAGGGCGTACGCGTAACAAGGATTGCCCGCGGAGTACCGATAGGCGGAAGCCTTGAATATGTTGATGAAATGACGCTGCTGAAGGCCGTTGAGGGCAGACGAGAGCTTTAAGAAGGCAAAAATTTATATAAATTTATATAAATTTTACTTTCTGTGCAACCTTTTGACGGCAAAGCGGGTTTATATTATAGAAAAGAAAGTCCGATGACAAAAACACTTGGGGAAGGAGGCACCGCATGAACGCGAAAAAGAAACTTTTCACCGCGGCAAGGCGCATGCTTGCGCTGTACATGCTCGTTATTACGGCGGTGCTTTGCGCGTGCTCCGCTGAGCCGGAAGCCGTACCCGAGGCAAACGAGGCGGACATAACCGAAATGCAGCGGCTTTACAGGAACTCCTCCCTTGTGGTTATAGCGGATTGCTTCCGCACCCATATGGACGCGGCGGGAAGAACCTGCTGCGATGTAACGGTTGAGAGCACCGTTGCGGGAACAGTCACCACCGGGAACGATGTGCTTCATTGCCCTAACGGCGGCATGAAGGAGGGCGAAACATACCTGCTTTATCTTGCCGAAGGTGAGGACGTGTACCAGAGCGAGGATATGGACAGCTACGCGATAGTTGGCGATACAGCGTTCAGAATCAAAAACGATGTTGTGTATACGGAAGCATCCGTTATGGACATAGCCGATGTTGAATCGGCCATTAGTGAAGCGAACAGGGTTATATCCGTGCAGGGTGAAAGCCTGTATTACCGCACACTGTCAACCCTTTCAAAGGGCAGCGATTATATCTTCATAGGCAAAATAAAGGAAATGCCCGAATTGAGCGAAATGTCATTTCGCTCAAACGAGAACGGGGCCATAATAGAAAACGAGCTGCCCGCCTCACTTATAAAGGTTGAGGTATACGGCTCTGTTAAGGGCGAGCTTAATTACGGCGACGAGATAGAGGTTGTTTACTGCCCCTCAATGGCGGACGACATTGTGGACGCGGCAACCCTTAAACCACTCACCTTTAGCGAAAGCAAGCTGCCCACGCCCGAGGAGGGCGGAACCTATCTGTTCTTCCTTGAGGAAGGGCCGGACGAAAAGCAGGATTATTACTTCGGCGTTAATCCGCTGCAGTTTATAGCGAAGCTTAGCGACGGTGATTGTCTTAGCGTAAGCGGAGCGAACCGCGCGCTGAGCGGATATCGATCACTTGACGCGGTTGTAAGAAATATCAGGAAAGCAATAGACGGTTAAATAACAAAAATGAATAATATAGTGGCGTATGCGGCGGTAGCGTTGGCGGGCTATGTTATAGGCTCCGTTAACGCGGCTGTTATTATCACCAAATATATATTGAAGCGCGATGTAAGGGAGCACGGCAGCAAAAACGCCGGCGCCGCTAATGTTACGCGCGTGTTCGGCCCCGTTGCCGGCGCGGGAACGCTTTTGCTTGATATGGCAAAGGTTATGCTGTCCATGTGGCTCGGCAGCGTTATAGCGGGGCAGACCGGCACAGCCGTGGCGGCGATAGCGTGCCTTACGGGGCATTGCTTCCCGGTATTCTTCCGCTTTAAGGGCGGCAAAGCCGTTGCGGTCACTGCGGGCATAGGCCTTTATATGGATTGGCGCGTGTTTTTAGTATGCGTAGCCATATACGCGCTTGCCTTCCTAATCAAAAAAACGGCGTCTATCGCCTCACTTTCGGGCGTTTCGTTTATGCCCATAATGATGCTTATATTCGGCGGATACACTATAAGCCAATATGTTGTGGCTATAGTGGCCGTGACGTTCGTCTGGGTTATGCATTGGCAGAACATAGTGCGCATTGCGCATCACGAGGAAAAGACATTCACCATGAATAAAAAGGCGGACAAGGAAGGCAAAAAGTAAGCAGGTAAATTTGTGGAACGGCACCCGGCCGTTCCTTTTTTTATTGCAAAAAAAGTTTGTATGATATATCATTTGAAAACATAAATAAAGCAAAGCGCAAGGAGATGAATTATGGATTCTCATTTGAAGCCTCGCATAGGCATACTTATAAGGATAAAGCTTGGGGATTACCATTATGTTATAGGCCAAAGAGATGTGGACAGCATCAGGGCCGCGGGCGGATTACCTGTTTTAATACCCGTAACGGAATCGCTTGAGGATATATGCACGTATACGGACAGAATAGACGGCCTGTATATTCCCGGAGGGCCTGATATAAACGCCCTGCTGTTTGGGGAGGAACCCATACCCGGCATGGGCAGAAGCCGCCGCAGCGATGATTTGTTTGAAATGGAAATGATCAGAAACGCGGCATCAAAAAAGCTGCCTATGCTTGGCGTGTGCCGCGGGGAGCAGGTTATAAACACGGCCTTTGGCGGAACGCTTTATCAGGATATACCCTCGCAGTGCCCAAACGCAATAAGGCATTATCAGCCCGATTCCGGCACGGAGCTTACCCACAGCGTAAAAATCGCCAAGGATTCCGTGCTTTGCAATGTGATATGCAATAGCGAAAAAATAGAGGTAAACTCGTATCATCATCAGGCTGTGAAAGACCTGGGACGGGGGCTGATAGCCTCGGGCTTTTCGGCGGATGGCTTAATAGAGGCCATAGAGAGCGAGGACGGGCTTATAATCGGCGTGCAGTGGCACCCGGAAATGCTTAGGGATAAGCACGAGGTTCACGCGGCGCTGTTCAATTACCTTATAGAGTGCGCAAAAATTTAAGGCTAATATAAAAGCCGCGGCATTATTGCCGCGGCTTTGCCGTGCGCTTTTCTTATATCAGTTCTTTTGCCATCTGCTCTATTTGGGCCGCGGAAGCGTCCTTCAGGGCGGATTTAATCGTAACGGTGGTATCAAGATAGGTTATGTTCTTGCTCTTTTCAAACATTGCGCGCATAACCTTTGCCGCCATGGGAGCCCACGCGCCGTTTTCTATAAAGCCTATGGTGCGGTTCTGGTAGCTGCGCTCGGTAAGGTGCTCGATAAACGTGCGCATAAACGGGAAAATATCGCCGTTATACGTTGTGGTGGCCAGAACAAGCTTACCGTAGCGGAACGCGTCTTCAACGGCTTCCGCCATATCCTCGCGGGCCAGGTCGCAAACAACAACCTTTTTGCAGCCAAGCTCCTTAAGCTTGTCGCTAAGCAGCTCAACCGCCGCTTTGGTGTGGCCGTAAACGGAAGTGTAGGCGATCATAACGCCTTCGCTTTCAACGCGGTAGCTTGACCAAATGTCATAAAGGTTTATGTAGTGCGCAAGGTTCTCCTTAAGCACGGGGCCGTGCAGAGGGCATATTATGGAAATATCAAGCGCGGCGGCCTTCTTCAGCAGCGCCTGCACCTGCGCGCCGTATTTGCCCACTATGCCTATGTAGTATCGCCTTGCCTCGCAGTCCCATTCCTCGTCCGCATCAAGCGCGCCGAACTTGCCGAAACCGTCCGCGGAGAAAAGCACCTTGTCCTTGGCATCGTATGTTACCATAACCTCGGGCCAGTGTACCATGGGCGCGAACACAAACGTAAGCGTGTGCTCGCCAAGGCTTATGCTTTCGCCGTTTGCCACAGTGACCTTTTTATCCTCGCTTACAACGCTTCCGAAAAAGTCCTCTATCATGCCGAATGTTTTGGCGTTGCCAACTATTTTAGCCTCAGGATAAACGGATATGAAGTTAGCGATGTTCGCCGAGTGGTCCGGCTCCATGTGCTGAACGACAAGGTAATCGGGGGTTCTGCCGCCGAGAGCTTCTTTAACATTGCTCAGCCATTCCTCGCCGAAGCGCGCGTCAACCGTGTCCATAACGGCTGTTTTCTCGTCCAGTATAACATAGGAATTGTACGCCATGCCGTTCGGCACAACGTATTGCCCCTCAAACAGGTCCACATCGTGGTCGTTTACGCCAACGTATAAAATGTCCTTTGTAACGTTAGTTATCATGATTTAATCCTCCTTTTCGGAATTAATAAAGCTTATTTTGCAAAAATATCGTCTATTATGCGAAGATACAGCTTCGGCACAACATCAAAGCTGTACGGCACGTTCAGCCTTTCCGTGCTTTGGTGAAAGTCCTTGCCGCAGCCGCCCAGAACTATGCCGGGGACGCGCAGCTTTTTAAGCTCACCTATCGGAAAACTGTAGCAAAGACTCGCTCCCGCAAGGTTGTTGAATAGCGCCTCGTAGTTTCCGCCCTCGCCAAGGCCGGTATAGCTCATGTCCGAAAGACCCATATAGTAGTCCTTAAGGGCAAGCTTCGCTCCGCATTCCTTTTCGGCGTAGGCTATAACGTCATTCACGGAATCAAGCAGCTTTTTCGCGTCCGGATCGCCTGTATCCATATATACGTCCGGATAATACGGCGGAATGAACGCTATTATTATCATGGGCTGCTTTGCGCTGTAAAGCTCGTATACGCGGCGCACTATCTCTATGCCTATGTCCTGAAGCTCTGTCCCTTTAGCCGAAAGCGAATCAACAAGCCGCTTAAGTTCCTTATCAATGTCGCCGTGTTCAGCCTTAACCGCCGCGTAAAGCTCTGAATACGTCATAACCTTCGGGGTAAAATCCCGCGTTGTGAATGGGTGCGGCATTATCTTTTTGTATTTTTCAAGGTTCTCTCTGCGCTTTTTAAGCACGTCCTCAAACGCGTCCGTCGCGATAGCCTTGAGGCGGCTTATTATGTCGTCCGGGTCAAGATCAAGCGTAAGCAGGCTGTAATAAGAAACGGCGTACATCGGAACGGATACGGAGTAATTCGCCTTAAGGTCCTTCATTTTAAGGCATACGGCGGGCGGGGTACACTCGCCGCGGGCGGATTCGCAGTAGTCCGTATTAAGCGCAAGGCGCGAATAAAGCGCGGCGTTCAGCGCGTTTGCGTCAAGCCCTACAAATGGCTCGTCGGCGTGGCTGCCCTTGCCGGCCATGAAGAAAAGCGGCATAACCTTTCCCGTGGCGCCGTAGTGAATATAGTGCGTGGGGTCGTGCTCCATGTCGTCATTAAGATAGCATTCGGCAAGCAGCAGCGCCCGGTATTTAAGCGAGCGTTCCTCGGCGAATTTATTGAAAAACGGCGCGGCGGCAAGCATACCCTCGGAGTTTGTTTCCTCCCCGCATACGGCAACATAAAGCAGGTTTCCGTTAAGCTCAGCCGGATTTTCACCATAATGCCTTAAAAGCTCTATTATAAGCGCGTGACCGAATTTCATATCCGCGCACCCGCGGCCGAAAAGCCATTCCCCGCTTTCAAGATCGCGCCTGCAATCATCGCTCATGGGGAGCTCGTTCATGCGCCCTGTTATCGCGTTAAGGTCAAACGCTATGTCCTTAAGCTGAGCGTATTCGTCAACGTCAACCACGTCGTAATGCCCGGTAAGTATAACGGTATCTTCGGTTTGGCGGGGCGATTGCATAAACGCCGCGACTATGCTCCTGTTAAGCGAGTCCCCCTCAACGGGCACGGTGAAAACGTTTTCCGGGTGCGCCTTGAAATAATCAAGCTCCCTAAGCATATTGAGAATCACTTCCGCGCCCTTCGTTTCGTCCGGTGTGCCGGATATGCTCGGCGCCGCCATAAGACGGGCAAGGTTGTTGTAAAGATTTTGTTTATTTATCATTGCGCTCTGCTCCGTTCGGATATTATGCATATATTATAATACAATACCTCGGGCGATAAAAGCTACATAAAACAGAGGCGAAACCGTGAAATTTCAATAAAGCTTAGAGCATATGGCAAATGGCCTTTACAATAAATCGGCGGCATAATATAATCCGATTAAGAGGGCGGGTAAGATACGCCCGACCGCTTGCGGCAGCTTTGATTTTTATTGTGAATATCGCAACTTTTTACGCGCGACAAACGTGTATATTATATAAAATACCGGGAGGAAATTTTGCCATGAAAAGATTTGCATTGATTCTGCTGGCGGTAACTGCGCTTTGCTCTATGGCCGTAACTGGCTGCACGGCAAAAGAAACCGCTTCGGAACCGCTTACGAACGATACAGAGGCGGCAAGTGAACAGTACGTGCGGCTTTTGGATAATTTGGAAAACGCGGGAAATGAACTGAGTGATTGCTATGGCGGGGCGTACATTAACGGCGACGGTAATTTGGTTGTTTGCGTAACGGATGATTACGATACGGACAGCAATCTGGTTCAGGAATATACGGGCAACGACGATATAATTATTAAAACCGTTGAATATACGTATGATGAGCTTGAACTGGAGCAGGAGAAAATGGTTGAGAAGTATGAATCAATGAGGGAAAAGTATTCCGACGAAGCGGATGAGTCAACCCTATCCGATGCGGAGCTTGCGATAAAGGAATTGTATTCATCAATCGGCAGTATGTATGTTGATGAAGAAAAGAATACACTTGTCGTTGAAATCAGAGATTTGAATGATGATAAAAAGGCGGCGTTTAAGGAAACGTTCTCCGATAAGTCGTTTATCACGTTTGCCGAAGGATATAACAACGCCGCGACAAGCGCGGACTGATAATACAAAGAAGAAAACAATATTAATCCCGCACAGGATAACCCCTACGCGGGATTTTTTATGCTGTTTTACGGTGCGCTCAGATACTTTTATTATTTGAAAAAATGCATTATAATTATACTGGATAGAAGTTTTGGAGGATTATCATGGAAAACATAAAAGATCCTGTAATGAATAAGCTTAGCTGCGCGGAACCCGTGCTGTGGCTCAATCCCGGACTTTGCGAAACAAAGACCGCGCTCAGCAAGCTTGACATAAGCGAAAAGGATACCCAGGACGCTGAGGCGAGGCTTAAGCGTTTCGCGCCTTACATAATGCGCGCGTTCCCGGAAACGGAGGGCGCGAAGGGCCTTATAGAATCCCCGCTTACGGAAATACCCGAAATGCTTAATAGACTTAAAAACGAATACGGCGCACCCGTTGAAGGAAGGCTTTATCTTAAAAGGGATTGCGATCTGCCCATATCCGGCTCCATAAAGGCGCGCGGCGGCATATACGAGGTGCTTAAGCACGCGGAAACGCTTGCCATGCAGGCGGGTCTTCTTAAGGAAAGCGACGATTACTCAAAACTTGCCGATGAAAGCTTCAAAAAGTTTTTCTCTCAGTATTCTCTGCAGGTGGCGTCAACGGGCAATCTTGGCCTGTCGATAGGCGTTATGAGCGCGGCGCTCGGTTTCCGCACAACCGTGCACATGAGCGCGGACGCGCGTGAGTGGAAAAAGGCTCTTCTGCGCCAGAAGGGCGTTACCGTTATAGAATACCCCAGCGATTACTCGGCCGCCGTTGAACAGGGGCGCAAGGCGAGCGAGGCGGACCCGATGAGCTACTTTGTGGATGATGAAAACTCAAAGGATCTTTTTATGGGTTATAGTGTCGCGGCGGGCAGGCTGAAAGCCCAGCTTGACGCGCAGGGCATAGCCGTTGATGCGGAGCATCCGTTGTTTGTGTATTTGCCCTGCGGTGTTGGCGGAGGACCCGGCGGCGTAACATTCGGGCTTAAGAACATATTCGGCGACAACGCGCATGTGTTCTTCGTCGAGCCTACTCAGGCACCCTGCATGCTGCTCGGCATGGCTAGCGGGCTGGATAATAAAATTTGTGTGCAGGATATAGGCCTCACCGGCAAAACCGAGGCGGATGGTCTTGCCGTGGGTCGCGCGAGCGGCTTTGTGGGCAAGGTTATGCGCGGCATTTTAAGCGGCGAAGCAACCGTTGAGGACGGCAAGCTTTTTGACTATATGCGTTCCCTTATCCAAAGCGAAAACCTTTTCGCGGAGCCTTCGGCCTGCGCCGCTTTTGCCGGCCCTGTCGCCCTTTACAAGTTTAAGGAAGGCCGTGAGTACATCCATGCTCATGGGCTTGAAAGCCGCATGAAAAACGCCGTTCATATCGCCTGGGCCACCGGCGGCAGCCTTGTGCCCGAATATGAGCGCGAAAAATACAAAGCAAAGCATATATGATAGGCTTTAATAGCGAAAGCATACTTTGCCGCTGCCCGGATGATATAGCTGAAAGGCTTGATATAAGGATATTCGCTGAGCTTGACTCAACCAATACCTATCTTAAAAAGCTTGCCCGCGAAGGGGCCGAAGAAGGCACGGTTATAATAGCCGAGCGCCAGACGGCGGGCCGCGGCAGGCTTGGCAGAAGCTTTTATTCCGATGCTAACGGGCTTTATATGAGCGCGCTCTTAAGGCCTCGCGTTGCCGCGGAAAACGCCGTGCATATCACGGCTATGGCGGCAGTTGCCATGGCAAAAGCCGTTGAACGCGTGGCGAACAAGCAAGCCCAAATAAAGTGGGTTAACGATATTTTTGTAAACGACAAAAAGGTTTGCGGCATACTGTGCGAAAGCGCTTTTGATGAAAACGCTGTAACCGAATATGTTGTAATAGGCGCGGGCGTGAACATAACGGAACCCAAGGGAGGATTCCCGGAGGATATACGCGGCGTTGCCGGCGCGCTTTTCCCGCAAGGCGAAACGAGGGAATACAGATCCGCCATGGCGGCGGCCTTTTTGGAAGAGCTTTTCAAAGGATACGAAGGACTTAATGAAAGGCGTTTCCTTGCCGAATACAGGCGGCGCAGCCTGGTTACGGGCAGGCGCGTTGCCGTAATCGCTCCGAGCGGCACCCGAGAGGGTACAGCGGTTGCGATAGACGATGATTGCCGCCTTGTGGTCAGCTTTGACGGCGGCGAAACCGAGCATATATCAACCGGAGAGGTAAGCGTAAGGCTCAGATAGAGTACGAAAGGAAGAAGAAACATGCGCGTATCCGAATTTGTGGAAAAGATGCAGGCGATAGCTCCAAACGAGCTTAAGATGGATTATGACAATGTGGGCCTGCTCATAGGGCCTGAAAAGCAGGAAATAAAGCGTGTGCTTGTGGCGCTCGATTGCTCTACCATAACTGCCCGCGAGGCGATAGAGTGGGGCGCCGACCTTATGCTTACGCATCATCCCGTGTTCTTTAGGGGAACGAAGCGCATATCACCGGACGATCCGGCGACTGCCGGCGCTTATATGCTTATACGGCACGGGATAGGCCTTTTTGCAGCCCATACAAATCTTGACGCGGCAAACGGCGGCGTAAACGACGCGCTTGCGGAAACCCTTGGCGTGAAAAACGCCGTACCTATGGGAGAAGACGGTTTAGGCAGAATAGGCACGCTTGAAAATCCGGTGAAGTTCGGTGATTTCGCCAAAATGGTTGGGGAAAGGCTTAATACCGCCGTTCGCGTAACCGGGGACGGGGAGAAAATTATATCAAAGGTTGCTCTTATAGGCGGCGCTGCGGGTGAATACGCGGACGTGGCGCGCGATGCCGGGGCGGATGTTTTCGTAACAGGCGAATGCAGGCATCATGAGGCTCTTTATGCGCGGGAAATGGGGCTTTGCCTTATAGATGCCGGGCATTACGAAACGGAGAAAACCGTATTGGGCGCGCTTATAAATCGTTTACATTGCGCCGGGGATGATGTACAATATAAAGTGAGTGAGTGTGAATACGGCCCACTCAGAAAAATTTGATTTGCACGGAGGATGTTTATAAGACCTTTTGCGTGAATTATAGATTTTGGAGGTACGAAGCATGAACAAACTGGATGCTCTTTGGCAGTACCAGCAGGCGGAGCTGGAAGCCGGAAAAATCGAGAACAGGCTTAAATCAACGCCCGCAAGGCAAAAGCTGAATAAGCTGTTCGCGTTCCTTAAGGAGCAGCAGAACGCAATAGCCGGAATACAGAAGATGTTGGAAGGCCGTCAGCAGACCATTGATAAGCTTCAGGCACAGGTTGATGAGCTGGAGCATAAGTATGAGCTTGAGGTTGGCGAGTTCAAAATAATGCTGGAAGACGATGAATGCACGGCAGAGGAAATGACCGAATCCCGCAGAAACGTTGAGGGCATAATGAAAAAGGCCGAGAACGCGCGGAAAGAGCTTTTCGATGCCATAACCCAAATAGAAAAGTCCGCTGCCGAATATAAAGATACTTATGCCAAAGCGGCAAAGGCAAAGAAGGAATACGACGCGGCAAAGGCTGAATGCGAACAGGAAGCCGCGGACGCGAAGCCGGAGCTTGACAAGGCAAAGGCCGCCGCTGATGAGGCGGCGAAGGCGGTTGACGCGGAACTTCTCAGCAGGTATAAGCGCATAAAGGGGCGCTACGCAATGCCCATGGCAAAGGTTGAAAACAACCAGTGCTCCGGCTGCAATATGTCCCTTCCCACAAGCACCGTTAAGCGGGTGGCCTCGGGCGAGGGCATTGTGGAATGCGAAAACTGCGGCAGAATACTTTACGCGTAGAAAAGATAATAAAGTTTTGAGTAAGCCATGCGGTCGCGTGCGGAATCCAATGGATCATCCGCATGAGGAAAGTCCGGGCTCCGCAGGGCAGGGTGCCGGATAACGTCCGGCGGGGGCGACCCCAGGGATAGTGCAACAGAGATATACCGCCGCTTTAAGCGGTAAGGATGGAAAGGCGAGGTAAGAGCTCACCGGCGGGGCGGGTAACCGTTTCGTCCTGTAAACCCCACCCGGTGCAAGATTGGAATGGGAGCGCGTGCGCTTTTGCGCAGAAATGGCTGCCCGTCATGCTCCTGATAATCGCGCGAGTGCGGCGGCAACGCCGTGCCAAGATAGATGGCCGCACGCCGGTTTTACCGGCCGACAGAACCCGGCTTATTGCTTGCTCATATTTATTTACGGGAATCGCTTCGGCGGTTCCCTTTTTTGTGCTGCTTTATGGCGGCGGTTATATCGGGATAAACAAAATGTATTTTACTTGCCTTGAATGTGTGATATTATATTACGCGGAGCGCGAAAAACGCTCGCAATTAACTGAGGAAAAGGGCTGCATCTGAAATGAAGAATGAAAAGCTTTATAAAATAATCGTTTCGGCGATGATGGCCGCGCTTGCCTGCGTTGCCACCATGATAATACGTATCCCTTCGCCTATGCAGGGGTATGTCAATCTGGGGGATGCGGTTGTGCTTATGTGCGGCTGGATACTTGGCCCGGTTTACGGAGTTGCCGCGGCCGGCATAGGCAGCATGCTGGCGGATATATTGGCCGCGTATCCGCAATACGCCCCGGGAACGCTTATAATAAAGGCTGTTGTCGCGCTTATAGCGTATGCGCTGTTTAAGCTTTTAAGGCGCAAAAAGCGGCAAGGCACGGGCCGGCTTATACTGGCGCTTGCGATAAGCGGCGTGGCCGCGGAAATTGTTATGACACTGCTTTATTTTGTATACGCCGCGCTGCTTCTGGGCAGCGGCTGGGGCGCCGCGGCAAGCATACCGGGCAACCTTGCGCAGGGCCTTGTGGGCATAATTGTGGGCTCGGCGCTCTATGTGCTTATAAGCAAAAGCAAGGCGCTGCCGCATCTGTTTGACGAGTGAAAAAGAGTAATCAAAAGGAGCCTGCGAGAGGCTCCTTTTTTAGTGCTGTTTATCAGGATTTTGCGAGGTAGGAATTTATAAAGTTCTCTATATCTCCGTCCATAACGGCCTGAATGTTGCCGTTTTCCTCGCCGGTGCGGTGGTCCTTAACAAGCGTGTAGGGCTGGAATACGTAGGAACGGATCTGGCTGCCCCATTCTATGCGCTTCATTTCGCCCTTTATTTCGCTCATCTGTGCCATGCGCTCCTGCTCGGCCAGTTCCATCAGCTTGCCCTTCAGTATGCGCATTGCCATTTCCTTATTCTGCAGCTGGCTGCGCTCGTTCTGGCACTGAACGACTATTCCCGTGGGAATATGGGTTATGCGGATAGCGGAGCTGACCTTGTTAACGTTCTGTCCGCCAGCGCCGCCGGAACGGTATGTATCTATGCGCAGGTCGTCCATATCTATTTCAACGTCGTTCGTATCGTCGTCAAATATAGGCGTAACGTCAAGGGAAGCAAAGCTTGTGTGCCTTCTGCCAGAGGAATCAAACGGGGAAATTCTTACCAGGCGGTGAACGCCCTTTTCGGCCTTAAGATAGCCGTAGGCATTGTCGCCGTCCACTTCGAAAGTAACGCTCTTTATGCCGGCTTCTTCGCCGTCAAGATAGTCTATTACCTTAACGCTGTAGCCCTTCTTTTCGCAGTAGCGGGTATACATGCGGTAAAGCAGGCTTACCCAGTCCTGCGCCTCGGTTCCGCCGGCACCCGCGTGCAGGCTCAATACGGCATTGTAGCTGTCGTACGGTCCCTTAAGCAGGGCTTCAAGCTTAAGAGCCTCTATGTCTTTTTCAAGCGATGCAAACTCGCTTTGCACCTCCGGCACAAGGCTTTCGTCGTTTTCCTCGTCCGCCATGTCCATCAGCACCTCAAGGTCCTCGCAGCGGCTCATAAGACGATTATACTTATCAAGCTTAGCGCTTATGCCCTTCATGCGGCGGTTTACCTTGTTAGCGTTTTCAACGTCGTTCCAGAAGCCTTCTTTGCCCATTTCGGCCTCCAGCTCGGCTTTTTCCTTGCTTAATGAAGCAAGGTCAAAGAGAGCCACCTGCCTCTTTCAGCGTTTCAACCGCCGCGGCAAGCTGCTGCCGGGTTTCATCCAGTTGGATCACTGCTAATCACATCCTTCTTTTTGTGTTTTTATATTTACCGCGAAAAATCAGTTTCTTCCGCAGCAATTTTTGTATTTCAGTCCGCTGCCGCAGGGGCAGGGATCGTTGCGGCCGGGCTTTTTGTCCGTGCGCTTGGGCTGGGGCTTGCTGTCGCCGGAAACCTCAACGGGTTTGGCAAGCTGCTCGCGCTGCTGCGGGGCAAGGCGAACCGTAACGTGGAACAGGTTCCTTACGGTTTGCTCGCGTATGCCAAGCACCATTTCGTCAAACATATCAAAGCCCATGTTGCGGTAGGCAACAACCGGGTCCTTCTGGCCCAATGCCTGCAGGCCTATGCCCTGCCTAAGCTGATCCATAGCGTCTATATGGTCCATCCAGTGCGAATCAACGGCCTTAAGCAGTACCACGCGCTCAACCTCGCGCATGTCTATGCCGGCGCCGGATATTTCGGCTTCCTTCTTGGCGTAAAGCGCGTCCACAAGCCCGGTTGTTTTCTCCTCAAGCTCTTTGCGCGATGTTATGCCGTGCAGCTGGCCGGTAAAGTCCGCCCCAAGCAGCTGACTGAGCTCGCTGTAAAGCGCCATCATGTCCCAATCGCCGCTTGAAACGCTCGCGCTTGCGCACTGGTCAAGCTTTGCGGTAATGCTTTCGTTCACCATTTCCATTATGGAATCGTGAATATCCTCGCCCATAAGCACGCGGCGGCGCTGAGAATAGATTATCTCGCGCATCTTGTTCATAACGTCGTCGTACTGAAGAACGTTCTTCCTTATTTCAAAGTTATGCGTCTCAACGCGTTTCTGCGCGCTTTCAATCTGCTTTGAAAGCAGCTTCATATCCAGGGGCATATCATCCTCGGGGGATATGCGCTGCATCATAAGCTTTATACGCTCGCCGCCGAAGCGCTGCATAAGCTCATCCTCAAGCGAAACATAGAAGCGCGTGGAGCCGGGGTCTCCCTGGCGGCCGGCGCGTCCGCGAAGCTGATTGTCTATGCGGCGGGACTCATGCCTTTCCGTACCTATAATGTGAAGACCGCCAACGGCCACAACGGCATCGTGCTGCTTGTCGGTATCCTTCTTAATCCTGTTGTAAGCCTCGTTATACTCGGCGCGGGCTTCGATTATGCTGTCGTCGTCCGTTTCCTCGTGCCCGGTCGCGGCCTCGATAAGCAGTTCGTCCATGCCGTTTTGCCTAAGCTCACGCTTGGCCAAAAATTCCGGGTTGCCGCCAAGCAGTATGTCCGTGCCTCGGCCGGCCATGTTGGTGGCTATCGTAACGCAGCCGAGACTGCCCGCCTGGGCGACTATCTCCGCTTCTTTGGCGTGCAGCTTGGCGTTCAGCACCTGGTGCTTTATGCCGCGGCGGGTAAGCATGTCGCTTAGCATTTCGCTCTTCTCAACCGATATGGTGCCCACAAGTATGGGCTGACCCGTGGCGTGAACCTTAACTATTTCGTCAACAACCGCGTTGAACTTGCCGCGCTCGGTGCCGTATATAACGTCGTTATTGTCAACGCGCATAAGCGGCTTGTTCGTGGGTATTTCCATAACGTCCAATGAATATATGGACTGGAATTCCGCCTCTTCGGTTTTGGCCGTACCGGTCATACCGGCAAGCTTATGATACATTCTGAAGTAGTTCTGGAACGTAATGGTCGCAAGCGTTTTGTTTTCCCGCTCTACCTTAACGTGCTCCTTTGCCTCGAGCGCCTGATGCAGGCCGTCGCTGTATCGCCTGCCTATCATAAGGCGGCCGGTAAACTCGTCAACTATAAGCACCTGGCCGTTCTGCACAACATAGTCCTTATCCCTTGTGAAGAGGGCGTGCGCTTTAAGGGCCTGTATAATATGGTGGTTTATTTCGGTATTTGCGGCATCGGATATATCGTCTATGCCGAAGAACGCTTCCGCCTTGCGCTGACCCTGCTGGGTAAGGGCAACGGTGCGCGCCTTTATGTCGCACATATAGTCGCCGCTTTCCTGCTGAGTTTCGCCCAGTATGGTATCCGCCTTGGAAAGCTTTTCAACGTTTTCGCCGCGAACAAGCCTGGTTACAAAGCGATCCGCCTTGGCGTACATATCGGTGGACTTTTCGCCGGTGCCGGATATGATAAGCGGTGTACGCGCCTCGTCGATAAGTATTGAGTCAACCTCGTCAACTATGGCGTAGTTAAGCTCGCGCTGCACCATCTGCTCGCGGTAAACCACCATGTTGTCCCTAAGGTAGTCAAAGCCGAACTCGTTATTCGTGCCGTATGTAATATCACAATTATAGGCCTTGCGGCGCTCGTCGTTTGAAAGCTCGTGCACAACGCAGCCAACGCTCAGCCCAAGGAAACGGTAAATTTTGCCCATCCATGCGGCGTCGCGCTTGGCAAGGTAATCGTTTACGGTAACTATATGCACGCCGTGCCCGCTTAACGCGTTAAGGTATGCCGGCAGGGTTTCCGTAATGGTTTTGCCTTCGCCCGTTTTCATTTCGGCAATGTTGCCGCGGTGCAGCACTATGCCGCCGTACAGCTGAACATCGAAATGGCGCTGGCCTATCGTGCGCGTGGCCGCTTCCCTTACAACGGCAAAAGCCTCGGGCAGTATATCGTCTTCCTTTTCGCCGTTTGCCAGGCGGGATTTGAATTCGTCCGTTTTCGCGCGCAGCTCCGCATCGCTCAGCGCGTGCATATCACTCTCAAGGTCGTTTATTCTTTTTACCAATGGCGCAAGCTTTTTCAGCTTGGCCTCGCTGGTGTTGCCCAGCAGTTTATCCATAAAACCCATGGTTGTCGCCTTTCTTGCGTAATCCATATTATTGTAGCATGAAACAAGGCCTTTTGGCAATCAACCGGCCCTATATTGACAAATTTAACAACATTTACACAAATGCGGTAAACACGCCCTTTTTTATGCTATACTGTAATCATGAAGAAGATTGCATCAAAAAATGAAATGCTCGGCATGCTTTCAACGCTTGCCGCCAGCCTGCTTTTCGGTTTCAGCTTCCTTTTCACCAAGGGAGCGGTGGACCGTGTTTCCGCGTTTACGCTTTTAAGCTGGCGCTTTGTTACGGCGCTTGCTGTTATGAGTGTATTGGCCCTTTGCGGCGTGATGAAGCTTAATTTTAAGGGCAAGCGGTTCGGCGCCGTGCTTGCCATGGCCGTGTTTCAGCCCATTGTTTATTTTATAGGCGAAAGCGTGGGCATGAAGCTTACAACCGCAAGCGAAAGCGGCACAATAATCGCCGTAATTCCCATATTCGTGCTTATATTCAGCGCCGTTGTGCTAAAGGAAAAACCTACCAGGCTGCAGGTAATAGGCATTGTGCTGAGCATAGCGGGCGTAATATGCATAGCCCTCGTAAAGGGCTTTACCGCCTCCCTTAATCCGCTTGGATATGCCATGCTTTTCGTTGCCGTTATAGGAGACGTTGGCTACGCGATAGCCGCGCGTAAGGCGGAGGAATTCTCAAGCTTTGAGAAAACCTACATAATGGCCGTTGTCGGCGCGGTTGTGTTTACGCTGTGCGCCCTAATTGAGCATATAAAAAGCGGCACGCTTACTGAATACATAACGCTGCCATTTAACGATTCTCAGTTCCTTATAGCCGTATTGTATCTGGCGCTCGGCTGCCAGGTGGCCGCGTTTATGATGCATACATACGGCATTTCGCAAATAGGCGCTAACCGCTCAAGCTCATTTTCCGGCATTACAACGCTTACAAGCGTAATTTCCGGTGTGCTTATACTGGGCGATCCTTTCAGCCTGCTTCAGGGCATAGCCACGGCGCTTATATTGATAGGCACTACCATGGCAAATACAACCTCAAATGAGGCGGAATTGCCAAAGGCGGAGGATACGAAATGAAGGCACTCAGAATTGCCATGATCGTAGTAGGCATACTCGGCATAGCCGATACGGCCGTTTTCTCAATATGGTCAAACCTTAATTTGGGCATAATGCTGCCAATGATACTCGGAGCGCCTCTTCTTATAGCGGGCATATTCTTTGAGCGCTTGAAAGTGCTGACGGAAAATATACATTGGCTAAGATATGCTTTTTTCGGGGCTTACGCGGCGGCTTTCCTTTTTATGATAATTATCGGCGGCATGATATACACCTCAGCGCATGAGGAGCCGGAGGACGGGGCGGATGTGCTTATAGTCCTGGGCTGCGCGGTGCACGGAAACAGGGTTTCGCTTACATTGAGCTACAGGCTGGACAGAGCCATAGAATATCTTAACGAAAACCCGAACACAATAGCCATAGTGTCCGGCGGCAAGGGGCAGGGCGAAAGCGTAAGCGAGGCCGAGGCCATGCGCAAATACATGGTGCAAAAGGGCATCGCGGCCGAGCGCGTAATAGAGGAGGATAAATCCGAAAGCACGGAGGAGAACTTTAAGTTTTCAAACGATATAATAAATTCCCTTTTTCCAAACGGCGCGAAAATAGCCTTTGTCACAACCAACTTCCATGTTCTTAGGGCAGAGCTTGTGGCGAAAAAGCAGGGCATAGAGGCGGATGGCTTCGGCGCGAAGGACGTTTGGTATACGGCCATGAATAATTATATGCGCGAATCAATCGCACTCGCGTATTATAAGCTGACGGGTAAAATATAAAAATAAGGCGCGGGAAAAGTTCCTGCGCCTAAATCATTTTTGGATGTTATTGCTTCAGGCCGAAGTAAGAGGCAAGTTTTTCTCTTCGTTCCTGAAGCTTTTCTTTTATCCGCGCGTGGCGTTCGATCATTTCAGCTTCTCCGCTGCGGGCGGCAAGCGCGGCGTAGCGGTCGTGAGCGCTGGCTATAACCTTGTCCCAGTCGTGGGGAATGGTGTCGTGCGCGGCCTGCCCCATGCGTGTGAGGGCATCGGTATCGTGCATATATTTAAGCAGCAGCTCGCCCAGCTTTTCGCCGTCGTCCGGGCATACAAGTCCGTTTTGTCCATTCACTATCGGCTCCGCCGGCGCTGAACCCTCTATTGCCACACCGGGGGTATACATTGCGGCCGCCTCGCGTATAACAAGCGAAAATGTATCATACTGCGATGGGAACGTGAAAAGCGTGGCCGCCTGATAAAGCCCGTCAAGCAAATGGGTATTCATGATATGCCCTGTGAAAACAAGCGTGTCAAATACGTTCATTTCTTTCGCCTTCGCTTTAATGGCGTCCTCGTCCGGGCCTTGACCCGCAAGCACCACGCTGAAGCGTTCTCCACGCGCCTTAAGATACGCCGCCGCCTCAAGCAGGCGTAGTATTCCTTTTTTCCAGTTTATCTGGCCTACAAACAGAAATACCGGGTTGCTTTCGTCAATGTGAAAATGCTCTATCGCGGCCTGCCTGTCCTCAGCCTTTACCGGGCGCATTTCAGTGCCGTTTTCCATTATTATGATTTTTCCCGTGTAGCCGTAATCGCGCAGCACATCGGCGGAGGACTTGCTTACCGTCCAAACCTCGTCACAGCGATCGTAAAAATCAACAACGAATTTAACGCCTATGTTCGCCAGCAGCTCCGCATGGGTTGCCTTGTAAAAATCGTCATAATATTTTGAATGGAATGTGCCCACAAGCGGCAGATTGTACTTGGAGCAGATTCTAAGCGCTTCCTGACCCGCGAAAAACGGGGTGTGCGCGTGGCAAACATCAAGCTGAATCATATCCATGCGGTCCATGTAGTGCTTATCGAGTACGGCAAGGCCCACCTTGTACTGCGGGGTGCCTATAACGGGATTTGCCGTGTAATCAATAAGCTCAAAGGGGTAGCCTCCACGGTATCCGGTATCGTTCTGCGGCGCTATAACATAGCACTCGTCACCGGTTTTCGCAAGGCCGTTGGCATAGCTGTAAACCACGCGGCCAACGCCGTCAACTATCGGAAGAAAGCTTTCGCTGAATTGTCCTATTCGCATAGCATATACTCCTATTAAAGTATGTTATGACTAATTATAGCCAAACGCGCGGCTCCTATCAAGCAAGGCCGCGCTGTTTCAAGCTTTATTTACAGTTTATACAAAATCTGAATCGGCCACACATAAAAAACGGGGCCGCCGTGATCTGCGGCAGCCCCATCATAAAATCGGTAAATTATCTGTAATTCTTAAAGAATTCGCCGTATGCGCGGCTGGTCATGTACACGTCCGCCTTGGATACTATTTCCCAGGGAGCGTGCATGCTCTGCATCGCAACGCCCGCGTCCAGCACATCCATATCGTAGTTGGCCATTATGTAGGCTATGGTTCCGCCGCCGCCCTGGTCAACCTTGCCAAGCTCGCTGGTCTGGTAAACCACGCCGTGCTCGTTGAAAAGCTTGCGAACCTTGCCCACAAGCTCGGCGGAGGCGTCGTTAGCGCCGCTCTTGCCGCGGGAGCCGGTGTATTTAACAATGGCTATGCCCTGGCCGAGATTGGCAAAGTTAGCGTCGTCACCAACGCTGGGATAGTTGGGGTCAAACGCCGCCGCAACGTCCGCGCTCAGCATGGTGCTGTGAGCAAGGGCGCGCCTTATTGAAAGATCGGAGCAGTTTCCGCCGTTCATAAGGGCTATCATCTCGCCGACCATATTGTTGAAAAAGCTTGAGCACATGCCGGATGCGCCAACGCTGCCGATTTCTTCCTTATCAACATAAAGGCCAACGGTGGTGCGCTCGGGGTTCTCAACCTTAAGCAGGGCCGCAAGGGAAGCGTATGAGCAAACGCGGTCATCATGGCCGTGCGCCACTATAAGGCCGCGGTCAAAACCAACATCGCGCGCGGAACCGGCGGGAACGGCCTCAAGCTCGGCGGAAACAAAGTCCTCCTCCGTAATGCCGTAGCGCTCGTTGAGCACGCCAAGCAGGGCCTTCTTGAACCTGTCCGAAGCCTCGGTATCGTCAAGCGGCAGGCTGCCTATAAGTATGTTCAGGTTTTCGCCCTCAATGCCTTCGCTAAGCGTCTTGGTTACCTGGTCCTTGGCAAGGTGCGGCAGCAGGTCCGAAATATAGAATACGGGGTCTCCGCACTTGTCACCAACGGCAATCTCAACCTTTTCGCCGTTCGCCTTCACTATCACTCCGTAAAGGGCAAGGGGCAGAGCCACCCAGTGATATTTCTTTATTCCGCCGTAGTAATGCGTTTTAAGCAGCGTTGTTCCGCCGGCCTCGTAAACGGGATTCTGCTTTATGTCAAGGCGCGGGGAATCCATGTGGCTGCCCACTATGTTCATGCCGTTTTCAAGGGACTCTTTACCTATAACGGCAAGCATAACGGCCTTGCCGCGGTTGTTGTAATAAACCTTGTCGCCGGCCTTAAGCTCCTTCTTTTCGCATACGCATACAAATCCGGCTTCCTTGGCGCGGCGGATTATTTCCGCGGCGCAGCGGCGCTCGGTCTTGCTTTCGTTAAGAAACGCCTTATAGTCCTCGCCCATATCCATGCAGGCCTTGCGCTCATCGGCGCTCAGCTTGTCCCAAACATAAGCGCGCTTGTATGTAAGATCCTTGGTTTCCATAAGCTCTCCTTTATAAAAATAAATATTATAATGTAAGCATACAACCTTGCCGCTTTTGCGTCAAGAGCGCGCGGCAAAGATATAATATATACAGGATATATGTAAGTGGGGGTTGTGTTATTGGTCTGCTTGATGTAAAATAAGCGATTGAAAGCGGAGCTTTTCCGCAGAAAAGATCATATATACCAAATAATCCGCTTGGGCTGATACCCAAGGACGGAATGGGGTGAGATTCCCCGCGAGTCGGTCACTGTGAAGCCTGCCGGGACAGGATAAGTCAGATACGTTTAAGGATTGCTAAGGTTCCTGCCGTCACCGGGAAGCTGTTTTGTTTTTTGAGTAAATAGTTAAAAACAAATTGGACCCGCACGGCATGTGCGGGTCTTTTTTAATTCGCAAAGCATAAGGAAGGAGACACGAAGAATATGGAAAACAGCCGGATGGGGAGCGAGTACTGCGAACAGAGCATATTTGGCGATATAAGTTCGCAGGATTACCAGGTATTAAAGCTGATGCGGGAGATGGATTACGGCCATCTGGTAATTACGGTGAAGGGCGGCCAGCCTGTTCACGCAGAGGTTCAGAAGAGCGTTCTGATAAAATAGTACCCAAAATAAAAATAATATAAGCGGCTGTGAGGCCGGACCTACGGAAGAACCGAAGTCCAACAGAATTCGCATGCGGCGTGAAATGCCCGTGTGAATCTTGTTGGACTTTTTTATTCTGCCGGCCTTGCGGAGCGAATATCGTAAAAGGAGGAAAACTACGATAATGAACAAAAAAACGATTTCCCTGCTGCTTGCGCTGCTGATGCTTTTAAGCATTTTGCCGGCATCCGTGCTTGCGGCAACCAAAACATTTGATGACTTTTTCAGCGGACTTCCGCTTATTGCGGAAACCGAGCCCGGATCATCAACAAGCACCAAAAAGTGGAAGGTGACCACGCTTAGCGGCGAAGATGTTTTGATGAGCGGCAACAAGGGGAAAAGCAGCAGCTCAAGCACGCTGCAGCTTACCATGACCGCCGATACTCAGCTGAGCTTTGATTATAAAGTCTCATCAGAGACAAGATATGATAAGCTGACCATTAAAAACGGCGATAATACGCTTGTAAACGGCGTAAGCGGCGAAATTGACTGGACAACCCTTGCGATTGACGCTAAGAGCGGCGATGTTATAACGATTGTTTATAAAAAGGATTCAAGCGGCGACAAAAATGATGACTGCGTATATGTGCGCAACTTCAGCGCAGGCGAACCGACTGTAATAACCCTGCATGCCAATAACGGAACCGATGAAACCGCTACTCAGAATATATACGGCGGGAAGGGAGCCCTTAAGGCAAATACGTTTACCTGTGAGGGCAAGGTATTCGCGGGCTGGGCAACCGAGGCTAACGGCAGCGTTGCCTATGCCGACTGCGCCGCGGTAGAAACCGAAACCGCGATGGACCTTTATGCCGTATGGAGCGACGCGTATACCGTAACGCTTGACTACGCGGACGGAAAGACCGCTGAAAAGCAGATATTGGTTGCGCAGAACGCGGCGTTCGGCAGCGCGAATATGCCTGCCAATCCTACTAAAAAAGGATATCTGTTCGCGGGCTGGTTTGATGGCGAAGCTCAGCTTACGGCCGAAACCGTTATAAGCGGCAGCACAACCTATACCGCCAAGTGGACCGCAATAAAATATACCATAGCCTTCAGCGCAAATGAGGGCACAGGCACTATGGTCAGCATTAGCGCTACCTATGATCAGGAGGCGGAACTGCCGGAAAATACATTCACCCGCGCGGGTTATGACTTTGCCGGTTGGAGCACGTACAGCGGCGGTTCTTCCGTATCCTATACCGACAAGGCAACCGTAAAGAACCTTACCGATACCGATTCCAAAACCGTTACGCTCTATGCTGTCTGGCATGGTCGTGCCGTTAATGTTACCGTCAATCCCAACTACGAGGGCGCTGAGATAACCGGCCGCGTGGGTCTGGTTGGCAGCAATTATAATTACATAAGGCAGGATAACGGCGGCTCAACGTATTCTCCCATTTCGGATCCCTCCCGTACTGGCTATATATTCAATGGCTGGTACACTGCGGCCGAGGGCGGCAGCGTGATTACTTATTCCTATAAATTCACCGCGCAGGATGCTGAAAACGGCGTTACCATGTACGCGCAGTGGACCAAGGGCATAACCGTTCACTTTGACGGCAACGGATATAAATCCACTATTGCCGATAAAACCGTTACCGTGGACAAGGTTTATTCAAGCCTGCCTTCCTATCTTTCCAAATCATATATGCCCGACGGAAAGGCACTTGACGGTTGGTATATAAAGAATGAAGACGGTTCATTCGGCGAGGCCGTTACAAAGGATACCGATTTCAGCACCAAAGGTGACGAGGTAACTCTTATCGCCAAGTGGCGCGACTATCAATACATAATCAAGTACAACTTAAAGTATTCCGATAAATCCTCGGTTACCGGAACAATGGCGGATCAGGCGGCGTTCTTCGGCGTTGATACCGTGCTTAATAAGTGTGCGTACACTCGCCCGGGCTATGCGTTCGCCGGCTGGTCAACTAGTAGCTACGGTACAACCGTTACCTATACGGATGGCGCTACCATAAACCGTGCGTTTGAAGAAGGCGATTATTGGGACGATGGCAGCGAGGACGGCGAAGCGTTCAATCTTTATGCCGTATGGACCGAGGCTAAGAGCGAAGAGGAAAAGGCAGCCGATACCAAGCTTGCCGCGGCGGAGACCGCTATAAGCGGCACATATTTGCCCACCTATGGCAAGGACACAAATGCCCTTACAATGATTCAGGCTAAGCTGAGCGCTGCAAATATTACCGACGTTACCGTTACCGTAAAGGCAGACGATTCCGCTAACTACTCAAGCTATAACTATGTTGGCGTTGCCAATGACGGCACTATTAAGTATAAGTGGAACGAAAGCGGCACCACCAGCAGCAGCACGGGCTATGTGCGCCCCAAGTTCGTACTTACCTATAAGGTAGGCGAAAATACCTACACCAAGGAAACCACATCCTGCAACTTCGGCATGGGCCTTGATGAGGGAAAGGCTATTGCCGCGCTGAACGCCGTTGCGGACAGAATAACCATACCCGAAACCATAGAAAAGGCAGAAGACCTTACTTCCTTGCCGCATTACCCCTTAAAGGCCGGCGTGGATTCGAGCACGGTTGATTACAATTATTCCACCAATCTCGAGCTTTGGGCTGAAGGCACCTGGCAGAGCAGCGTTACCAATATAGGCATAACGGCTGACGAAACCGCTTTCTTCTCTCCCTATAAGGCAACGGTTACCATGCCCGCGAGCGATACCGCCGCCGCGCTTACTCTTAAGCTGACATACAGCGGCAGAGATGATTTGTACATAACGCGGGTTTATAACACAACCCTCAAGGGAACCGTAGAAGAAAAGGAAATCGATTACCAAGCGCTGCTTAATACTATGCTGGGCAAGGCGGACGCTCTTACCGATCCTACCGACAAGAGTAATATCGATAAATCTGCCGTAACGAGCGATATCCAGTTCTTTACCACAAAGGACCTGAACCGTCTCTGCCAGGAACTTTACAACAAGAACTTTGACGGCAAGTATACTCCCATAACAATCACCAGCAGCAACGAGAACGTTATAAGCTCAACTGATATTTATAACGCCGCCCGCGTGCAGACCTATCGCCCGCTGCCCGGCAAGAATGCCGAAGAGGTAACACTTACCGTAAAGATTCTTAATCGTCCTACCGGCGAGGGCGTAGCAACCGAGGTTCTTGCCACTGCCGATATAAAGCTTACCGTGACTCCGCTTGTGCAGAGCGATATAGATGCCGCCGCGGCATTCATGAAGAAAGTCTGCACCGAGAGCGTTTATTGGGAAGGCATAAAGAAGGCAAACACAGCCAAGGACAATGTTACCGGCGATATGTGGAGCTTTATAGAGGTTGTCCCCGACGGAACAGGCTATAAGTTCATTCGCAACGCGGATAACGTAACCGGAACCGGCATCAAGGTGGATAACATTGACGGCTGGTATGAAAGTCAGTCATATCGCTGCTTCCGCACCACCAATACAAACGTGGTTAAGAACGAGAACCTGCTTGTAACTCAGCCCACCTACAATACCGAAGTAACCATAGACAGCGTGCTTTCCTATAATGAGTACGCCAAGTACTATGAAAAGTTCAAGGACAGCGCCGATTATGCTCAGTTCGCGCAGTTCTATAAGCAGCCCGTCAGCGTAACGGTAAAGGTAATAGGTACCGCGGGAACCGACGATCCGAGTATTAAGGATATAAACGTTACACTGAAGGTGGATGGCAAAGCTATAGAAGGCAATTTCGCGGATATTGAAAAATATAGCTACACCTGCAAGAGCAACGCCAATAAAACCGCATGGGATGTGATAGTAAAGGCTCTTACCGACAATGGCTATGCCTACACCGGAACCTCGAACTACCTTACTTCCATAACCTCTCCCGATAGCGTAACGCTTGCTGGCGGCGATGAGAACTACGGCTCATGGTCCGGTTGGATGTTTACCGTAAACGATTCCGCGCCGATGCTTGACAGCACGAATTATGCGACGCTTGGCCAGTACACGGTGAAGGATGGCGATGTGATAAGGCTTTATTATGTGGCTTGCCCCACCGAAACCCGCAACCACGTTGCCGGTACCGAGGATCCCACAAAGTGCGGCATGTGCGGAGACAAGCTTAAAACCGTAGAGCCTACGCCTACAGTAGCGCCCACCGTAGCGCCTACGCAGCAGCCTACTCCTGCGCCGACTGTAGCGCCCACCGTAGCACCGACCGTGGCACCCACTGTAGAGCCTACTCCGACCGTAGCACCGACCGTAGCGCCGACTGTGGCACCCACTGTGGCACCCACCGTAGCACCCACTGTAGAGCCTACTCCGACAGTAGCACCGACCGTAGCGCCCACCGTGGCACCCACTGTGGCACCCACTGTGGCACCCACCGTAGCACCGACCGTAGTGCCAACCGTAGCACCCACTGTGGCACCCACGCAGCGGCCTACTCCGACAGTAGCGCCTACCACTCGCCCCGTAATAGTAGCTCCTGAGAATCCCCTGCCCCCGCAGACAGGTGACTCAAGTGCCGTTTATATAGCGGGCGCGGCAGTTTGCGTACTTGCCGCCGCGGCGTTTGTCGTGATAGCGAAGCGCAAGCGTGGCTGATAGGAAAAATAGTCTAAACGCATAATAAAGGAGCGAGCCTGATAGGTTCGCTCCTTTTATACCGAAAAATGGCCGTATTGTTCCGAATTTCCGGCTTTTCCTTTGCCGGTCGGATGATTTTACAGCGCAAAAAACGGCACAGCTGTTAAGCTGTGCCGTTCAAGCTTGTTCTTTTAGGGTTTATTACTCTTTGTCCTGCAGATCTTCCGCCGCGGGAATAACGGTTTCGTTGCAGTTGGGGCAGATCAGGGCGCCATCCTCGGTGAGCATATCCTCATCAAAATAGATGGTCTCGCCGCAGTGGGGGCACTCTACCTCAACAAAGCCATCGTCGCAAAAATCGCACTTGTCGTCGCAATTCTCGCAATCGTAGTCGCAGCAGTCCTCATCGTCGTCGCACTCGTCGCATTCGCAGCAGTCGCACAGGGCGTCAAGGCACTCGTCTATGTCGCTCAGCTCGTCGCAAATGTCGTCTATGCACTCGTCCATGTCTATAATGGCTTCCTCGTTTTCGTCAACGGTGTCCGCCATCTCGTCCAGAGTTTCAACTATCAGCTTGAAAAGCTTGCCATACTTGTCGTCGCTAAGATCCATGCCGTCTACTACGCCGCGCAGATATGCGACCTTTTCCTTATTGTAACCCATAGTGACCTCCTTATGTTTCTTTTATAATACCTGAAGCTTAAACGCGCTCCATGTATTCGCCGGTACGGGTATCAACCCTTATGCGCTCGCCTTCGTTTACGAACAGGGGAACGTTGATCTTGTAGCCGGTCTCAAGCACTGCGGGCTTGGTGGTGCCGGTGGCGGTGTCGCCCTTGAAGCCGGGTTCGGTATGGGTAACGGTAAGCTCAACAAAGTTGGGAGCCTCAACAGAGAAAGCGTTGCCCTTGTAGAAGCGAACGGTAACGTTCATGTTCTCAACTATAAAGTTGATAGCGTCCTCAACCTGGTCGTGGTTCATGGGGAGCTGCTCAAAAGTTTCGGTGTCCATGAAGTAGTAAAGCTCGCCGTCGTTGTAAAGATACTGCATCTCCTTGGTCTCAATGTGAGCGCGGGGATACTTGTCCGTGGGGCTGAAGGTGCGCTCCAGCACCGCGCCGGTCATAACATTCTTGAGCCTCGTACGGACGAAAGCTGCGCCTTTACCGGGCTTGACGTGCTGGAAATCGGCAATGGACCAAACCTGTCCATCGATCTCCACAGTAACGCCCTTCCTGAAATCGCCAGCCATCAGCATAATAAAGTTACCTCCAAATAAGATGTTCTTCGTAGTGTATGTTCTTACATCGTCCGACACAAGGCCGGTAGATAAAAAATACCTGCATAATATAATAACATAACAATGGCCTGTTCACAAGCTTTTTGAAGCAAAGACAGGCCAAAATAGTAAATTATTTTGTCAAACTCACGCTTTTTGGGCCTTCTTGCGCCCGCTGTGGGCAAGCTCGGGCGAGATTTCGCCGGCCTTCATAAGCGCAATTTTGGTTATAACGGGGCCCACAAGCTCGTAAATAAGCGTTGCGCAGAGGACCACGGTGGTTATGCGCTCGCTGTACATTGGCAGCTTAGCCGCGCAAACCTGCGCCATACCTATGGCAACACCCGCCTGCGGCAGAAGAGCGAAGCCAAGATATTTCTTTATCTTCTCATCCGCGTGCACAACGGCTGAGCCTACATACGTGCCAAGGTACTTGCCAACGGAGCGCGCCACAAGATACGCAATTCCAAGCAGACCAACCGTGGGTATCGCGGCCAGGTCAAGCTCCGCACCGGATATTACGAAGAAAAGCATGAAAAGGGGCGGGGTCCAGCGGTCACAGCCTTCCATAATGTTGTTCGCGTCTTTCCTCAGGTTGCAGACGATCGCGCCGATTGACATGCAAAGAAGCAACGAGGAAAGATCCCAAATGTCCGCAAGGGCGGTGCCGAGCAGTACGGCCGCTATGGATACGCAAAGGAAGTTATCCTTTGAATGGAAGAAGCGGAGCACTATGCTTGCTACCAGGCCTATCGCGCCGCCCACAACAAGGGAGAGCACAATCTCCTTAAGCGGCTGTATAACCATGGTGTAAAAGCTCAGTTCGCCGCCGCCGGAGATTCCCTGCGCAAGGGCAAGGGATATGGCGAATACAACAAGGCCAACCGCGTCGTCCATTGCGACAACCGGCAGAAGTGTGCGGGTAACGGGGCCGTTTGCCTTATACTGGCGAACAACCATAAGCGTTGCCGCGGGGGCGGTAGCGGCGGCTATCGCGCCAAGCGTAAGCGCGAGCGGCACGTCAAAACCGAGCACGCACAGCGTTATGTCCACAAGACCAACGGCGGTAAGCGCCTGAAACATGGTTATGATTATGCTTTTGCCGCCAATGGCCTTAATATTGTTTATGTTGAACTCGCCGCCGATTGAATAGGCTATAAAGCCCAGCGCCAGCGTTACAAGCACGTTCAGCGCCTCGGTTCCCTCGGTGGGGATTATGTTCAGCACGCTCGGCCCTATCAAAAGGCCCGCAACAAGATAGCCCGTAACATTAGGCAGCGAAACCAGCTTCGCTATCCTATTGAACAGGAGCCCGGCCGCCATCGCGGCCGCGATATATAATATTGTAATGCTCATCAGATTTTCTTTGAAACCCCCTCAACGTTCATGACGGGTATTTCAAACATAATGCCCGTGTTAGGCTTGTCCAGCTTGCCGGCGTGATCGTGAATTATCTGCTTCACAAGCGCCAAACGTTCTTCGCTCTTAGGTATTATCATAAGCAGCTTTGACGTTTCCTGCCCGGGGTTTATAAAGCTCCTCAACGAGCCGAAAATGGGCGGCGGATCAATACTTGATTCGTTTATGGCCTTCAGCATGCCCTCGCAGTCTATAACCGTTGCGCCGCTGATGTCGCGCGCGAGCAAATCGGACAGAATGGGGTCGATGCACTCGGTATGCTTAGTAATGAAAACCAACATCTGCATGGTTATGCCTTCCTTTCTTTTGTGTACAAAATATATAAAGCGCAGACAATGCTTAATTGCCAAACGCGCTTTTACCGCATCGAAAGATACTCCTCTTTTATCGCTTTGTCAAGTATTGATATTTTCTAGGCAATGCGGGGATTTATACGCTTATTTTAAGCTCATTTATTTTGTCCCTCAGCGCCTGCATATCGTGCCACGCGTCGCGCTTTTTGCTCTCGTCGCGCAGCAGTGCCGCGGGGTGGAACGTGGGCAGCATCCATATACCCTTTTTTATCCGCCATATTCCTCTGTCCCGCGTTATGTGAATATCTCTGTCCATTGCGTATACGGCGGCGGTTTTGCCAAGGCAAACTATTATCTTCGGCTGCACCAGCGCCACCTGCGCCCTAAGGTAGGGCAGGCACGCCATAGCCTCGTCGTCAAGCGGGGTGCGGTTCTGCGGCGGGCGGCATTTTACTATGTTGGCTATGTATACCTTTGTGCGGTCAAGGCCTATCGCCGCAAGCATCTTGTCGAGCAGCTGCCCCGCGGCCCCAACAAATGGGTAGCCCTGTATATCCTCGTCCCGCCCGGGCCCCTCACCTATAAGCATTATGTCGGCCGTCGGATTGCCGGCGCCTATAACAACGTTTTTGCGCCCCTTGCAAAGGCCGCAGTCCGCGCAGTTCTCAAGCTTTTCATAAAGCGTTGCCCAGTCGTAGTGCGCCATTTATTTTTCCTCGGCTATCCGCAGGTTTATAAAGTCAACTATGTCCTTCCAAACCTCTTCCTTGCCGGTTTCGTTCAGTATTTCGTGCCTCATTTCGGGATAAAGCTTAAGTATAACGTCGTGCCCGCTTTCAAGTAGCTTCGCGGCAACCTCCTTTGGCCCTTTGCCCATGCTGCCTACGGGGTCCTTGTCGCCCGCTATAACCATAATGGGCTTATTGGGCACCTTTGCCGCCCAGTCGCTTTGCGAAACCTCATCAAGCCCCGTGAAAAGATCGCGGAACGCGCAGGCCGTGAACGTAAAGCCGCAGAGCGGATCGGCCACGTATTTGTCAACGTTTTCCGTGTTTTTGCTCAGCCAGTCAAAGGCGGTTCTGCCCTCAAACGGCTTGTTGTACGCGCCGAAGGCAAGCGAATCAAGCAGCTTGTTCGGCGTTTTGCCGCCGGTTCGCTTTATTTCCGCCTTGGCCACAAGCTTGGCTATGGGCATGGCCGGGTTGCGTCCCGCCGTGCCGCAGAATATGAAAGCGTCTATGTCCTCGCCGTGCCTTGCGGCGTATGAGCGGGCAAGGAAGGAGCCCATGCTGTGCCCGAGAAGTATGTACGGTATTGAGGGATAAGCCTGTTTTATAACGTTGTGCACGTTAAACGCGTCTTCAATCAGCCTGTCCCAGCCGTTTTCAGCCCCGAAATAGCCCCTGATACCGTTTTCACTTATGCTCTTGCCGTGCGAAACCATGTCCGCCGCGGCGAGCGCGATGCCGTTTTCGGCAAGAAATCCTGCAAAATCATTATATCTGTCCACATACTCCGCCATGCCGTGCATAACACACAGCACGGCGCGGGGCGGCTGATGCTCGGGCTCACGGAAAAGTATATTTATGTTGCAAAGGTCGGTCGATGAACGTAAGGGCTGATCCATTTGAATTTCCTCCGTACTTTTTATGCGATTTCAGCTAATTATAACATTATATCGCCAATATTGCATTAACATTAGAAAAACTTATTGCATTATCGTGGACAGGTGGGTATAATCAAATGCAATACTTTCGAAAAAACGGAGGAGCATCCATGCCTACCGATCTTGATCTATACAGCATTTTCTGCACCGTGGCGCGCTGCGGCAGCCTTTCGCACGCGGCAAGGGAACTTTATGTAAGCCAGCCCGCTATAAGCCAGTCCATGCACAGGCTTGAGTATACCCTGGGCTGTACTTTGTTCACCCGCACCAGCCGCGGCATTTCGCTTACAAGCGAGGGTCGTATGCTGTATAGCTATGCCGATAAGGCCGTAAGCCTAATCGCGGCGGCGGAGGATAAGCTTAACCGCATGCGTACTTTGCAGTCCGGCGGCCTTATGATTGGCGCGAGCGATACCCTGTGCCAGTATTTCCTGCTGCCCTATCTTGAAAAGTTCCATTCGGAATATCCGGATATTCAGCTGCAGGTTACCAACCGCACCACGCCCGATACCGTTGAGCTTCTTAAGGTGGGCAAGGTTGATATAGCGCTTGTGAATCTGCCGGTTATAGACAGCGCGCTTTCCGTAAAGGAAGTGCTTAAGGTGCATGATGTGTTTGTCGCGTCCTCCCGCTTTGAGCATCTGAAAAACAGACAGGTTACGCTTGAGGAACTTTCAAGAGAGCCGCTCGTGCTGCTTGAAAAGGCCTCCAATTCCCGTAAATATCTTGATGATTTCGCTGCGGTCTGCGGCGTAACGCTAAGGCCCGAAATTGAGCTTGGCGCGCACAGCCTGCTTGTTGAGTTCGCCAAAATCGGCTTGGGCGTTGCCTGCGTAACGTATGAGTTCGCGGCCGAGGCGATAGACAGCGGCGAGCTTTTCGAGGTAAAGCTTAAAACGCCCATGCCCAGCAGAAACATAGGCCTTATATCCCTTGAGGGAGTGCCGCTTTCACCCGCGGCGGAAAGGTTTATACAGATCGTGCTTAATGATGAGCCGGAAGCGGAGCAAAAATAAATAATGCGTTAAAATGAATAAGACCCGCGGTCAGACGACTGCGGGTCTTTTTGTTAAGCTTTGTCTTGTTATGCCTTATACGGCTTTATGCCGGCAAGATCGCGAGAAATTTCGCGTATGGCGATTTCCGCGGTGGGAACGTCGGTATTATAGCTGGCGAACGCCACAACAAAGGGCTTCTCGGCGTATACTATGCCAACGTCGTTTGTAAGGTTGTCGTCCTCGCCGGTCTTGTGCGCAACCGCAACCTCATCCCTCAGGTAACCGGGGATCTTATGGTTGATCTGCTGCTCGAGAAGCAGCTTTTCGATTGCCTCACTTACTTCCTGTGAAACGAACGTGCGGCGGTATACCTGCTCCAGCAGCATGCCCATTTCGGCGGGCACAATGTAGTTGCATTTGCCCTGCGCGCTCGCTTCGCTGTCGAACAGCAGCCGCTCTATATGCGTTTTCTCAAGGCCAATCTTTTTGAATTCCGCGTTAAGGTTGTCTATACCCAGGCGGCTTATAAGCATATTGGTCGCGGTGTTGTCCGAAAGCGTAATCATCAGCCCGCAAAGGGTCTGAATGTCCACAACCGGCTCATCGGTAAAGAAGTACAGCGCTCCGCACGGCGGCATTTTGTCCGCGTGGTGGCAGGTAAGCTTTTCGCCAAGGCTCAGCTTGCCCTCGTGCGCCAGCTTCATAATAACCATGTACACCGGCAGTTTTATTACGCTTGCCGCTTCAAACTGCTCGTTTTCATTGTAGCCGAGCGTTTCCCCGGTGGTAAGGTCTTTATAGTAAAAACCCACGTTGCCGGGAACGGCCTTAAGCTTTGAAAGAATAGCTTCGCTGTTCATAATAACACTCTCCGTATTATATCAGTTGTCAATCTTATCGGTATCGTATTCCATGCCGCCGTTGAGCTTGCGGAAGATGTAGTAGAACGGTATGCACAGAGCGATTATGATAAGGCCCTTAAGGGAGGTGATGGGATCCTCAACAAAGTTGTTCACCAGCAGCACAACGAAGAGCAGGCAGGTGATAATGATAACGGGGATACCGCCCCATACCTTGTAAGGACGCTCCATATCGGGGTACTTCTTGCGGAATACAAGCACGGCGATTACGGCCATCAGGTTCAGCAGAGCGCTTACGGAGACCAGCCAGTCGGTAAGCTGCTGCAGGCTGTTGAACAGAACAAGTATTATGGACATAGCGGAGGAGGCGAGAATTGCGAAGGCGGGAACGCCGTATTCGTTAACCTCGCCGCACTTCTTGAAGAAGAAGCCGCCGCGGGCCATTGCGTAGTAAGTACGGGGGAATACCAGGCAGTCGCCGTTAACGGTACCAACGATACCGACGGCCATGCCGATAAGAACTATCCACTTGCCGAAGCCGCCCATTACGCGGTAAGCGGCCTCTTTACCAAGGTAAAGGTTGCCGTCGGCGATCATGGCGTTTACGTCAGCCTGCGGGATTATACGGTAGATAGCCAGGTTGAACAGGGTGTATACAAGCATTATGCCGCCCATGGAAATGATGATGGCCAGGGGCAGGTCACGCTTGGGGCGCTTCATCTCGCCGGCAACGGTGTTCAGGTTTGTCCAGCCTTCATAAGCCCAAAGGGACGCGAACGTGGCGTAGCCGACAACCTTTATAATGTTGAATACGGTGGGCTGAGTCTCCTCGGTGAACGCGTTGCCAAGGGAAAGATCGGGGCTTACCTGACCCGCGAAAATGCCGAGCACTATAACGAGCACAAGGGGAACAAGGCGCAGAACCATGCTTATGTTCTGTATTGCCGCGGCGGTCTTTATGCCGCGCAGGTTGATGATGGTGAATAATACTATAAGTCCGATTGCAATCGCTTTGGTGACGGGTTCAGAGAAAGAGAACTCCTCAGAGAAGGGTGTGACGGCGGCCAAGGCAAGGGAAGCTATTGATCCGGAAGCCGTAAGCAGGAAGCCGGAGAAACCGTTTACAAAGCCCGCCAGGGGATGATACGCTTTGGCAAGATAGGTAGTCATGCCGCCGGTAACAGGCATCTCCGCGCCAAGCTCCGCAAAGCACAGGCCGCCGAGTATGCTCACTATGCCGCCGACTATCCAGCACACGAGCGCCATACCCATGGACATGTTTACGCGCTCAAGCACGTAGCTGCCAAGGTAGTAGATACCAGAGCCTATGGTCATGCCGGCCACAAGGCTGATGCCGGAAAATACACCCAGTTCTTTCTTTAGGTGCTTTCCATTGTTGCTTTCCATAAGAAAACCTCCTGAAAAAATTTTGGATAAAAACAAATTAATTTATTTTTATCCAATAATATTGTATATTTGTATAATACTACCGTGTTAAAATTCCGTCAATAAATTTTTCTCAAAAAGTTTATTTTTAATTCACAACAAAATACTGGACATGAAATTCAAACCATGCATATAATAATTCGGATAAGCTAATTCCAATGAATATTTTGAAAGGCAGGCGGCCGAAAAAAGTGAAGAGTCTTGGTGAAATGCAGGGGTTGGAGCAGTTGCTGCTGTCCAGATTGAGCAAGAGCGACATAAGAACATGGGTGCAAAATTATGCAAGACCGTATAAGGAACTTATGGCCTTTTACCGCTGCGCCATGATGGAGGTTGCCACCAAATTCAGCGTGCTTGACGAGGAGCTTTCGCTTGAATACGACCGCAACCCAATAGAAAGCGTTAAAACAAGGCTTAAATCGCTGGACAGCATAGTTGAAAAAGCAACGCGCAAGGGCATAAGCCTCTCGATAGACAGCATAGAGAAAAACTTAAACGATATTGCGGGCGTGCGCGTAATATGCTCATACCCGAGCGATATTTATATGCTTTCCGAATCCTTTTCAAAGCAGGACGATATACGGGTTATAGAACGCAAGGATTATATAAAAAATCCCAAGCCAAACGGATACAGAAGCCTGCATCTTGTTGTTGAAACGCCTATTTTTCTGCATGACAAAAAGCGCATGATGAAGGTGGAGGTTCAGTTCCGCACAATATCAATGGACTGGTGGGCCAGTTTGGAGCATAAAATAAATTATAAAAAGGATGTGCCGGACGATATAAGGGCGGAAATAACAAAGGAGCTGCTTGAGTGCGCAACCCTCGGCGCCAGCCTTGACAACCGCATGGAGGGCATACAGAAGCGCGTTGAGCGGGAAACGGAGTAACGCTTTATTTATTGAATAAGCACCCTAAGGGTGCTATATTTATATTCAGATTATCATATTTGAAACGGTGACAATGATTATGAAACGCTGCTGCGGTGTGTTGATGCCCGTGTTTTCTCTTCCCTCGCCCTACGGAATAGGCACGTTCGGGCGGGAGGCGTATAAGTTCGCGGATTTTTTGAAGGCTTCCGGCTTTGGCGCGTGGCAGATGCTGCCCCTTGGGCCAACAAGCTACGGCGATTCGCCTTACCAAAGCTTTTCTTCCTGCGCCGGAAATCCTTATTTTATTGACCTTGATACGCTTATTGAGGATGGCTTGCTTGAAAAAGAAGAGGTTGAGCGCATAGACTGGGGCGCGGACAAAACGCGCGTTGATTACGAAAAAATATATCTTAACCGCATGAACGTGCTTGCCCTTGCAAAAGCGCGCGGCTATGAGCGGGATAAAGCCGAAATAGAAGAATTTATTGATAAAAACAAAGCCTGGGTTTATGAATACGCTCTTTTTATGGCCCTGAAGAAGCGCTTTGGTATGAAGGCGTGGACAGAGTGGCCGGACGAGGGCGTAAGGCGGCACGAAGCGGCGGCCGTTGAAAAATACTCCCGCGAGCTTAAAGAGAATATTGAGCTTTATATATATGTGCAGTATCTTTTCTTTAAGCAATGGAACGCCCTTAAAAGCTATATAAATAACCTTGGCATAAGCATAATTGGCGATGTGCCTATATATGTGGCAATGGATTCGGTTGAGGTCTGGTCGCGGCGGGATATGTTTGCGCTTGATGAAAACCTTTCGCCAAAGGAGGTCGCCGGGGTTCCGCCGGATTATTTCAGCGAGGACGGGCAGCTTTGGGGCAACCCGCTCTACGATTGGCGGCGCATGGAAGAAACCGGCTTTGATTGGTGGATAGCCAGGCTGAATGCCGCGGCAAAACTTTTTGATATAATAAGAATAGATCATTTTCGCGGAATAGAAAGCTATTACGCCGTTCCGTTTGGCGAAAGTACTGCCAGAAACGGCCGCTGGGTAAAAGGGCCCGGCATGGACTTTGTAAACGCCGTAAAGGAAAACGTTAAGGCGGAGTTTATAGCGGAGGATTTGGGCTGCATTACGGACGAGGTTCGCGCGCTTCTGAAAGGCTCCGGCTTTCCGGGCATGCGGGTGCTGCAGTTCGCGTTCGACAGTCTTGCGCCAAGTGATTATCAGCCCCACGCGTATATAGAAAACTGCGTGTGCTATACCGGCACGCATGACAATAGCCCAACCCCTCTTTGGGTAAAGGAAGCGGACGAAAGGGTGCTTGAATACGCTAAAAAATATCTTGGCGTTAAAGATAATTCGGCTCTTACCGCCGCCATGCTGCGCGCCGGAATGGCCTCGGTAGCCAGGCTTTTTGTGGCCGGGCTTCAGGATTATCTGAATATTGCCGACGGCGGCAGAATAAACACCCCCGGAACAAGCGCGGGAAACTGGCGCTGGCGGCTTGACGGCGAAACGGACATTATGTCCTTATCAAAATTCCTTTATGAACAGGCTAAGCTTTACGCAAGAATATAATTAAAAAGGAGAGCAAATTATGAACGGCTTTGTTTACGACATTCCGACTCGCGTTTACTTTGGGCAGGATAAGCTTTCTTGCCTTGGCGAGGAGCTTAAAAAGCATGGCAGCAGGGTGCTTTTGGTGTATGGCGGCGGCTCGATTAAAAAGAGCGGCCTTTACGATAAGGTAACCGCGCAGATTAAGGGCGCGGGGCTTTATTTTGCCGAGCTTTCCGGCGTTGAGCCGAATCCCAAAATAAACTCGGTAAGACGTGGCGCGGAGCTTTGCAAAAAGGAAAATATAGATGTGGTTCTTGCCGTTGGCGGCGGCAGCACCATAGACGCGGCCAAGTTCATGGCGGCGGGCGCGCTGGTTGACTTTGACCCCTGGGAATTCATTAAAAACCGCGCGCCGATAGAAAAGGCTCTTCCCATCGTAACCGTGCTTACGATAGCCGCCACGGGATCGGAAATGGACAACTGCGGCGTTATAAGCAACCCCGAAACAAACGATAAAATAGGCCGCGGGGATTATAAGCTTGTGCCTAAGGCATCCTTCCTTGACCCGAGCGTAACCTATTCCGTAAGCGCGTACCAAACGGCGTGCGGCGCGGCGGACATAATAAGCCATATCTCAGAAGTGTATTTTAATACCGAAAAGGATTTATATATGCTCGATGGGTTTATGGAGGTGCTTTTCAAAACAATTATAAAATACGCTCCCGTAGCCATAGCCAAGCCCGATGATTACGAGGCCAGGGCAAACATAATGTGGGCAAGCTCATGGGCGATAAACGGCTTCCTTGACGGCGGAAGAACCCTTGCCTGGAGCTGTCATCCCATGGAGCATCAGCTTTCCGCGTATTACGATATTACTCACGGCCTTGGCCTTGCCATACTTACCCCGCGCTGGATGCGCCATTGCATGAATGATAAGACCACGCCGCGCCTTGCAAGGTTCGCGCGCGCCGTATTTTCGGTTGATAACGCCATGGATGATGCCGAGGCGGCCGAGGCGGGCATAGAAAAGCTTAGCGATTTTCTTTTCAAAACGCTTGGTCTGAAGAGCACCCTTACAAGCATAGGTATAGACAGCGCGCATTTTGAGGAAATGGCGGAAAAGGCCTGCGGCGCAAGCGGCGTTATAGAGGGCTTTGTGCCGCTTAAAAAGCAGGATGTGCTTGATATATACTCAATGAGTCTGTAAGAATTAAATATTCAGTATAAAGTGATTTCCGTCAAACCGCAGCAGCCCCTCATCGCGCATCTTTCCAAGCTCCGTTGAAAGGCCGCTGCGGTCAACCGCAAGATAATCCGCAAGCTGTTGGCGGGAGAACGGAATCGTAAATTCGTAGGAACCGTATTTTTGCGCCTGCGCCGAAAAATAAGACATAAGCTTTGCCCTTGTTGTACGCTGACCCATATGGGTCAGCTTTTCGTTAAACATAAGGCTTTTTTCGGCAAGCTCACCAAGCAGGTTCCTGATTATTCTGCTGTGGTGTGAGCAGGCGGAGGAGCATACCGTAAGTATGCGCTGCACATTCAAAAACATAACCGTAACCGGGGTTTGCGCAACAACGCTCACGTTAAGCGCGGCCCCCGGCGCGCAGGCGAAGGCCGCCGCGAATGTTTGTCCGGGCTCGGCCTTGGATAATATGTTGCGGTTGCCCCAAATATCCTCCTGTATAACCAGCACGCTGCCAGCGAGCACAAAGCCTATCGCGTCCGCGGTTTCGCCGGCGTTCATAAGGTATGCCCCCTTGGGGTAGCTTTCCTCCTTTGCCGCAAGGCAGCTTAGCATGGCTGTCAATTCTTCCTCATCAACGCCGGAAAACAGGCGTGATGAGCATATCAACTTCAAAAATTCTTTCATAAAATCCTCTTTTGTTGAATATTCAACAGACTCGATGCGGAAATTGTACTAAAATAAAGCCATAAAATCAAGGAGGCGTTTTAATCATGAAAAGACGAATAATAGAAATAGATCAGGAAAAGTGCAACGGCTGCGGTGCCTGTGCCGCCGCGTGCCACGAGGGCGCGATAGGAATGGTGGACGGCAAGGCCAAGCTTATGCGCGATGATTATTGCGATGGCCTTGGGGACTGCCTGCCCGCATGCCCCACCGAAGCTATAAAGTTTATTGAGCGCGAAGCCGCGGCTTATGATGAAAAGGCGGTTATGGCCAGCAAGCAGGAAAAGATGCGCAAAGAGGGCATGAAGCTGCCCGGCGGCTGCCCCGGCATGAGGTCAAAGATTATTGAGCATAAGGAAGCGGCTTATAGCGAGGCGGCGAGCACCGAGCAGGTGAGCAGGCTTTCCCAGTGGCCCGTGCAGATAAAGCTTGTGCCGGTGAGCGCGCCTTATTTTGACGGAGCGAAGCTCCTTATAGCGGCGGACTGCACGGCGTATGCGTACGCTTCTTTTCACGAAAAGTTTATAAAGGGCCATATCACCCTTGTTGGCTGCCCCAAGCTTGACAACGTGGATTATTCCGAGAAGCTTACCGAGATAATAAGCCGGAATAATATAAAGAGCGTAACCGTTGTGCGCATGGAAGTTCCCTGCTGCGGCGGGCTTGAAAACGCCGCCAAAACCGCGCTTAAGAACAGCGGAAAGTTCATTCCCTGGCAGGTCGTAACAATCTCAACCGACGGAAGAATACTTGACTGATATATAAACCGGGAGGTCAACATGGAAAACAAAATGTTTTGCTTTCAGTGCGAGCAAACAGCAGCCTGCACCGGCTGCACCGGAAAAGCGGGCGTTTGCGGCAAAACGGCTGATGTAGCCAAGCTGCAGGACGAACTGACCGGCGCTCTGGTAGGGCTGGCCCGCGCGGCCGATAATTCACCCGACGCTAACGCGGATACGTGGCGGCTGATGATAGAGGGCCTGTTTACCGCCGTTACAAACGTGAATTTTAACGAAAAGACAGTCCGCGAGCTTATTGAAAAGGTACATGGCGAAAAAACGCGGCTTGCTCCGGATTGCTCCGTCTGCTCATCTCCGTGCGGAAGAACAGCAGATTACGATATGAGCAATCTCTGGAACGCGCCCGAGGATATACGAAGCCTTAAATCCCTTATTCTTTTCGGCGTTCGCGGCATGGCGGCCTATGCGCATCACGCCATGGTGCTTGGCTATACCGATGATGAGCTGAACCGCTTCTTCAAAAAAGCGCTCTTCATTCTGGGCGAGGATTGGGGCATGGACGACCTACTGCCGGTTGTTATGGAAGTGGGCGAAAAGAATCTTAAATGCATGGAGCTTCTTGACAGGGCGAATACCGAAACCTACGGCACGCCCGCGCCGGTTACGGTTCCGCTAAGCGTTGAAAAAGGCCCGTTCATAGTCATATCAGGCCACGATCTTCGTGATCTTAAGTTGCTGCTTGAGCAGACAGAGGGCAAGGGCATAAATATATATACCCATGGCGAAATGCTTCCCGCTCACGGCTATCCGGAGCTTAAGAAGTATTCCCATCTTAAGGGCAACTTCGGCACGGCCTGGCAGAACCAGCAGAAGGAGTTCGCGGATATTCCCGCGCCCGTGCTCTTTACCACAAATTGCCTTATGCCGCCCAAGGCAAGCTATGCCGACCGCGTGTTTACAACGGCGCTTGTGTCCTATCCCGAAATAACCCATATAGGCGACGATAAGGACTTTACGCCTGTAATAGAAAAGGCACTGGAGCTTGGCGGATACGGCGAGGATAAAGCGTTTACCGGCATAAACGGCGGCAGCACGGTAATGACCGGTTTTGCGCGCGGCACTGTGCTCGGCGTGGCTGATAAGGTGATCGATGCCGTGAAAACCGGCGCGATTAAGCACTTCTTCCTTGTTGCCGGCTGCGACGGCGCGCGACCCGGCCGCAATTATTACACGGAGTTTGTTAAAAAGACTCCCGCGGATACCGTTGTGCTTACCCTTGCCTGCGGCAAATATCGCTTTAACGATCTTGACCTCGGCACAATCGGCGGCCTGCCCAGGCTGATGGACGTTGGACAGTGCAACGATGCTTACAGCGCCATTCAGATTGCCGTGGCTCTCGCGAACGCGTTCGGCTGCGGCGTAAACGATCTGCCGCTTTCCATGGTGCTTTCGTGGTATGAGCAGAAGGCTGTGTGCATACTGCTTACCCTTCTTTACCTTGGAATTAAAAATATTCGCTTGGGTCCCACGCTTCCGGCATTCATTTCGCCAAACGTGCTCAACTACCTTGTTGAAAACTTCGGCATCGCCCCCATTACAACGCCGGAGGAAGACCTTAAGCGGCTTTTGAGCTAACGTAATCAAACAAAACTCCTCATCGTGAATTCGGTGAGGAGTTTTTTATAATCGTTTTTGTTTATCGCTGTGCCTTGGCGGTTTCCTGATAGGTTTTCGTGATTTCCTGAAGAATGTCAAAATGCGAAAAGTCGCGGTTGTAAACTATGCGCGTTTCGCGTACCATGCTCAGGTTTTCTATGGGCAGCGCCGCAAGCTTGCCCTTGCTAAGCTCGTCCATGCAGGCGCTCTTGGGCAGAATCGATACGCCAAGTTCCTTCCTTATCAGGTCCTTTATGGTGGCAATGTTGTCCACCTCTATGGTAACGTTAAAATTCTCTATTGAATCGTTTATGCTTTCAAGCGTGGATTCAAAAAGCATGCGCGTGGCGGAGGAGGGCAGCCTTAATATCATCTGTTCGCCCTTAAGCTCGCTGAGCGTTACCATTGCGTGATTGGCAAGCGGATGCGTAACCGCCATGGCACAAACAAGATAGTCCGTGTCCAGCATAAGCGAGGAGAAGGACGGGCTTGTCGGCGAGCCTTCGACTATCGCCAGGTCGATCTCGTAGTTCTCCAGCATTTCATAAAGATTTTTTATTGTGTCGGTTGTTATTGTAATGCTCAATCCGCTGTGCTGATTGGCGCACTTGGCAAGCACCTGCGTGGTAAGGTTACTTTCGGAGGTGTGCGTTATGCCTATTCTCAGGTTGGTAATGCTTTTTTCAACGTTCAAAAGCTCCCTGTGCAGCTTTTTATCCAGCGCCTTGAACCTGCGCGCGTACTTCACGGCAATCTCACCATGCGGCGTAAGCTTAAGGCCGCCCTTGCTGCGCACGAAAAGAACCGCGCCAAGCTCCTCTTCAAGCTGATTTATGTGGTGGCTTACGGCCGGCTGAGTAAGCCCCAGTACCTCCGCCGCCTTGGTGAAGTTTTTATATTCAACCACTGCAAGCAGGGTTTCCATTTTAGCTCCTAACATAGGCCCTCCATTATAAAAGTTGATTGATACGAAGAAAATTATAATTGGATTTTATCCGAAACAGAGCATATCATATATGCCCGGCGATGGCAATAGAAATGCTTAAAAATTAAGCGGCCGCAAGCGAAAAATGGGCTGTTTTCGCGGCGCCTTTCCGATTGCGCACAACAAAAAAGGCTGAAGCATATCGCCTCAGCCCTCTTTTATATTAAACTATCATTCTCAAACCATCTCAAACGCCACATCAATCATCCACGTCAAACGCCTCAAGCTTATTCTTGGGCATTTCGGGGCGGTTGTCGCCGTGCTTGGCAAGGCTTATGGGAACAAGCGCCAGCAACACGAACACGCAGCCGTAGGGGAACAGAGCATCGTTTCCGAGCTTATCCAGGAAAAGTCCCGCGAGGGTGGGCGTTATTGTCTGCGCCGCCATGGACACGGTGTAATAAAAGCCCGTGTATTTGCCAACGTTGCCGCTGCGGCTTATTTCCCAAACCATCGGGAATGTGTTAACTGTAACCGCGGCCTGGGCGAAGCCAACCATAGCGAATACTATATAAAGGTAAAAACTGAATTCGCGGGCGAAGAATGTTGCAAGCGCAAAGCCCACTGCGGCAGTCAGAAGGCCAATACGTATCATGTTCCTGCGGCCTATCTTTGCGCTTATCATGCCGATGGGTATATACGAGGCAACTGCGGCTACGGTTGCCACCATAAGGCAGGTTGAGGCGTGGCTCAGTCCGCCGTGCCAGGTGGCGGTGGCGTAGCTTGTAAAGAAGGTTGTAACGGCGTTGTAGCCTAAAAACCAAAGGCCTATTGTGACGAGTATGAGAAGAAGGCTTTTTAATACGGGCTTGGGCAGCTTTTCTTTTCCGTTAACGGTTTCGGTTTTGCCCTGATCATCGTCCTCGCTTACGCCGTAGTTTATGGCCTTCATTTCGGCTACAAGCTTTCTTTCGCGTATTGTCAGCACAAGCATTGCTATGGCAGCAGCCATAAGCAAGGCAACGGATACGAAAAGCCATGTGTAATCCGAATTGCCCGCTTCGTCCGTTTTAACGGCAACCTTTATCATCACAAGCGTATAAAGCCCGCCGAACGCGCCCATAAGGTTTATTACCGCGTTGCCCTGGCTGCGAAGTGGCTTGGGTGTAACGTCCGCCATAAGGGCGACGGCAGGGGAGCGATAAAGCCCCATGGATAAAAGCAGGGCCATAAGGGCAAAGAAAAACAGCGTAACAGACCCGGTGGGAGAGCCCGCGCTATAGTGGCGGATTATTGATGAAAGCAGTATCGTGAATACTATGGCGAGTATTGTGCCTATCACTATAAACGGCATGCGGCGGCCCTTTTTGTCGCTCAGCGCGCCGAATATAGGCAGCAAAAACAGCGCCAGCAAATTGTCTATACCCATAACCGCGCCGCGGGACGCATTGTCCAGCCCGTAAGTATCGCGCAGAATAAGTGGAATTATGCTGTCGTACATCTGCCAGAACGCGCAGATAGAGAAAAATGCCAGACCCACTAAGAACGTGCGTTTGTAATTCAGCTTCATTTGTCGCTCCTTATAAAAGAGAATGGGGAGATTCTTATATACAATTATATATGTAAATGCCGCGCCGTTCAACACAATATATTTTTTGCCTATGCTCAAATTCAGACTAAAATGTGCTACAATCTAAACAAACCATTATCAATACGGCACGGAGGAATGAATATGTACGACTTTACTACAGCAACAGACAGACGTCATACCGGTTCAGTCAAATGGGACGCCGCGCCCGAGCGTATCCGTGAGGCGGGTTTGCCGCCGCTTTCAATCGCGGATATGGAGTTTCAGGTTGCCCCCGCTATAAAAGAGGCTGCGAAAAAGGCCGCCGAGCATGGAATTTATGGCTATACTCATCCCGATGACGAATATTTTGAGGCGGTTAAGAATTATTATATACGCAATCATGGTTACGAGGTGCAGCGCGAATGGCATACCGTGACAAACGGCATTGTACCGGCGCTCAGCATAGGCATAAGGGCATTCAGTAAAGAGGGCGAGGGCATTATAGTTCAAAGCCCGGTTTACACTCCGTTCTTCAATTATATTAAGCTTAACGGCCGCAAGGCGTACGAAGACAGACTTATACTGAAAAACGGCCATTACGAAATGGATTTTGAAAGGCTTGAAAGGCTTGCCGCGCGCGACGATGTGCACCTTATGATATTCTGCAGCCCCCATAATCCCGTTGGCCGCGTTTGGACAAGGGAAGAAATTCAAAGGGTGGCCGAGATTTGCCTTAAAAACGATGTGTTCCTTATTTCGGATGAAATACATTGCGATGTAACGCTTAACGGCCATAAGCATCATTCTCTCTTTACATTCCCGGAATTCAGGGAAAACTGCATGGTATGCACAGCCATGAGCAAAACCTTTAATGTTGCCGGCCTGGGCTGCTCCGATATATTCATTCCAAATAAGGAGCGCCGTGAGGCCTTTGTAAATGAGCAGCTTCGCGGCATGGGCGATTGCGTACTTACCTATTTTGCCCGCGCCGTCTCAATAGCCGCGCATAATGATTGCGATGATTGGGTAAAGGAAATGCGTACCGTTATAGAAAAGAACTTCGATACGCTTTGTGACTTTCTTGATACCCGCCTGCCCGGCATAAAGTGCATAAGGGCAGAGGGCACATACATTGCCTGGATAGATATGCGCGTGCTCGGCATGAGCGATGATGAACTTAAAAAGCTTTGCCTTGACGCGGATCTTTTCGTGTCCTCCGGTGCCGCGTTCGGCACGGTCGGCAGCGGATTCACCAGATGGAACATAGCCATTACGAATAAAGACCTTGTTGCCGCGCTTGAAAGGTTTGAAAAGGTAGCCAAGCCTATTCTTGACAGGCATAAATACGGCACCAAATAAGCCGATGAAAAAGATATTGCTAATTGCCACGGGCGGCACAATAGCGTGCAGGCAAACAGCCACGGGGTTGTCTCCGCAGCTTAGCGCGGCGGAGCTGCTTTCCTATGTTCGCGATAAGGCAGTGAATGTAGAAACCATGGAGCTGTTCCGCATGGACAGCTCAAATGTGCAGCCCGAGGAATGGCGCGCGATTGCCGACGCTGTAGCGGGCAATATGTCCCGCGCGGACGGAATAGTAATAACCCATGGCACGGACACGATGGCGTATACATCGTCCATGCTTTCGTTTATGCTTAAGGGCATAAGCATACCCGTTGTGCTTACCGGGGCGCAGTATCCCATAGGCGTTGATGGAAGCGACGCGCCTTGTAACCTCAGCGATGCGATAGAGGCGGCAAGGGAGCTTGAAGGCGGGGTATATATATCGTTCGGCGGAAGCGTTATACTGGGTTGCCGCGCGGTGAAAACGCGCACAATGTCGCTGAACGCGTTTGAATCCATAAACCGTCCGCTTGTAGGTTATTTTGAAAACGGCAAGTTTGTAAGGGCCGATATGCCCAAACGGAACAAGGCCGAAAAGCCGGATTTCTTTACGGATATAGAACCGCGTGTTGCGCTGATAAAGCTTATTCCCGGCACAATGCCCTCCATAATCGAAAGCCTTGCTTACTGCGGGGCGAAGGGCGTTGTGGTGGAGGCATTCGGCCTGGGCGGCGTGCATAACATAAGGCGAGACCATGCGGAAAGCCTGCATAAGCTTATCGATGAAAACATACCCGTGATACTCACCAGCCAGTGTCTTTACGAGGCGAGCAATCCGGATATATATCAGGTTTCGGCGCCTTTAAGAACCGCGGGCGTAATATCCGCAAGGGATATGACAACCGAAGCCTCGGTTACAAAGCTTATGTGGACACTCGGTAAGCTGGGGCCGGATTTTGCTATGGCGGACGTGTGCGATCTTATGCAGACAAATATCTGCGGAGAGATAAAATAAACATGTTCATACGGGGCCGCGCGATATTAAAGCGCGGCTCTTTTATATTGCTTAACATTTGTTGCTATTTCCTACCGATATGGTATAATCATAAATAATACTGTGGGTTGGTATATCAAAAAACACGAAGGGGAGGATTATATGAACGAGAAAACCACCGAAACGATGCTTTTCAGAATACCCCGAGAGAGAAATACCGCGAGCGAGGTGCTGATAAGCGTCTATGAAGCGATGCGGGAAAAGGGATACGATCCCATAAATCAGATTGTGGGATATCTTATTTCCGGCGACCCTACGTATATAACCAGCTATAATAACGCGCGCTACCGTATATGCAGCCTTCAGCGGGATGAGCTTGTTGAGGAGCTTGTGCGCTTTTATATCCGGGCGCAGGACGCGGCGGCGGCAATCGAGAGTGAGGAAAACGATAAGCAATGATGCGTGTGCTGGCGCTGGACGTGGGCGATAAAAGAATAGGCATAGCCGTAAGCGATCCGCTGGGCATAACCGCTCAGGGGCTTGAAACCTATACAAGAACGGGAGATATTGACAAGGATGCCGGCTATATAGTCGATTTTGCTAAAAAATATGTTCCCGTGCGGCTTTTGTTCGGCATGCCGCGCAATATGGACGGCAGCTACGGCTTTCAGAGCGAAAAGGTAAAGGAATTTGCCGATGCCGTGCTTAAGCTTTGGGACGGCGAGCATGCATTTTTTGACGAGCGGCTTACAACCGTTTCCGCGGAGCGCGTGCTTATGGAGGCGGAGCTTGACTGGCGCAAACGCCGCAAGGTTGTGGATAAGCTGGCCGCTACCATAATTCTGCAGGGATATCTTGATTCCAATCCCAAACTCTAAAAAGAATATTTATAAGGAGATAAGCCATAAATGGAAAATACCGGCAAGAATGACGGCTACGATGAAATAGTTTTGCTTGATGAAAACGGCGAAGAGGCAAGCTTTGTGCATGTGCTCACGTTTGTTTACGAAGGGCAGAAGTATGTGGCCCTGGAGCCTGCGGATCAGCAGGACGATGAGGAGGCCGAGGTGGTACTGCTTAAGGTGGATACCAAGGACGGCGAGGATTATTACACAACCATAGATAATGAAATACTTCTTAACGAGGTATTTGATGAATTCTTGGACATAGTTGATGAAATGGAAGGGGAGGACGAAGAGGAATGAGAGGGCCAAAGCTTTTTGAGGGCGCGCGTGTTGCGCTTATAGCTCCGTCAAGCCCGGTTACCGGCGATGTTGAGGCAAAGCTTGAAAAGGCCGTTAAAACGGCGGAAAAACTGAATCTTATACCCGTGCTGTATCCCACCGCCCGCGCGAACCACGGCTATCTTGCCGGCACGGATGCCGAGCGCGCCAAGGATATAAACGATGCTTTTGCCGATAAGGATATAAACGGTATATGGTGCCTTCGCGGCGGTTACGGCGCGCATAGGGTACTGCCCCTGCTTGACTATACCACAATTCGCGAAAATCCCAAATTCTTCGGCGGATACAGCGACATTACCGCTTATCATATCGCCATCCGTCAGCAGTGCGGCTTTGGCACCTATCATATTGCCATGCCCACGAGCGATAATCTGATAGACGGCAGCGAGTATACATATAAATACGCTAAGGCCATGCTGTTCGGCGAGGATATAATTTATGAAAATCCTTCCGATGTTGTAGTGAATACGCTTACCGGCGGCAAGGCGGAGGGCGAGCTTTGCGGCGGTAACCTATCCCTTGTTGCGGCCAGCCTTGGCACGCCCTGGGAAATAGACACGCGCGGCAAGCTGCTGTTCCTTGAGGATGTTGATGAGCAGCCGTACAGCATAGACCGTATGTTTACTCAGCTTAGGAACGCGGGCAAGTTCGATCTTTGTGCCGGCATCATTATGGGCCAGTACACTCATTGCGAAGCCAAGAAGCCCGAAGGCTCACTTACAATCGAAAATGTGTTTGATGAGCTTATAAAACCCTGCGGTAAGCCCTGCATTACAAACTTTATGTGCGGCCATTGCTCACCTACGATGAGCCTGCCTCTCGGCGCCAGGTTTGTGCTTGATGCAGACGCGCGCACGCTGATCGAGAAATAATGTAAAAGAATACAAATTGTCGTTAAGAAGTTATAAAGAAACACGCTGAAAGCGTTATAACGAAGCCCCGGACCGAAGCGGAACATTGCATTATACAAAATGCACGCTGCAAAATCGTCCGGGGCGTTTTTATGCCGTAAAAGCAGGAAAATGGCCAAAATAATCGGGTTTACATAACATTGTCAATCGGCGAACAAACAATTTTGCAGGATGACAGGCACAATATTGCAAGAATAATTTCATAACGGTTTCTTAACGGCCGTGTTCAAATGTTCATATTTTTCTCACAATTGCTTGACGATGGGGTCAAAATCATCTAAAATTGTACTACACTCAAATCTACAAGGAGGATCCCATCTCATGGACAAAAAAGGTACAAAGATCGCCTATTTTGTAGCCTGTGCCGTATTCGTGGTACTGCTTATAGTACTCGGTATCAGCTATAAGGACGCAGCGCTGCCCGTCTTCGACGGTGAAGAGGCAGCTACTCCCTTTGCAGGAACTTTCTGGTCCCTGCTGCCGCCTATCGTGGCTATCGTGCTCGCACTCATAAGCAAGGAAGTTTATTCTTCCCTCTTCCTTGGCTGCCTTGTCGGTGCGCTGCTCTATACTCAGTTCAATCCCTGGAACACACTGGTTGAGCTGGTAGGCGCGAACTACGGTATCGTCTCCGTTCTGGCGGATAGCTACAACATGGGCATCATCGTGTTCCTGGTAGTTCTCGGCATAATGGTTGACCTGATGAACAAGGGCGGCGGCAGTGAGGCGTTCGGCCGCTGGGCGAAGAAAGCGGTTAAGAGCCGCTGCCAGGCTCAGCTGCTCACCACTCTTCTCGGCGTTCTGATATTCATCGACGACTATTTCAACTGCCTTACCGTCGGTGCCGTTATGCGCCCCGTTACTGAGAGCCACAAAATCAGCCGCGCGAAGCTGGCGTATATAATCGACGCCACCGCCGCTCCGGTTTGCATGATCGCTCCCGTTTCTTCCTGGGCCGCCGCTATCTCCGGTTATGTAACCACCGCCGATATAAACGGTATCGAGCTGTTCATCAAGCAGATCCCCTGGAACTATTACTGCCTGCTGACCATACTGATGATGGTTGTTATCAGCCTTATCAACCTGGACTTCGGCCCCATGCTCAAGCATGAGTACAACGCTCAGGTTAAGGACGATCTGTTCACCACTCCCGAGCGTCCCTTCGAAGGCGCTGACGATTACGAAAAGCCCGCGAACGGCAAGTCCTCAATCCTTGACCTGCTGCTCCCCGTTGCCGTACTTATAATCGTCTGCATAATCGGTCTGGTTTACTCCGGCGGTTACTTTGATGCCGAAAGCGAAAGCTATCAGCAGTTCGCCGTCGCGTTCTCCAATGCTGACGCGGGCGTTGCTCTTGCCCTTGGCGGCCTGATCGCGCTGATATTCACCTTCATCTATTTCTGGATTCGCGGTGCCTTCACCTTTGAAAAGTCCATGGAGAGCATTCCTCAGGGCTTCATCCAGATGATCGCTCCTATACTGATACTGACCTTTGCCTGGACTCTGTGCTCCTTCACCCGTTACGCCATGTATTCCGCCGAATTCGTTAAGGCTGCCATGGCCAACGCCGGCGAGCTCAAGAACTTCCTGCCCTGCGTCATATTCATTATCGGTGCCGCCATCGGCTTCGCTACCGGTACTTCCTGGGGCACCATCGGCATAATGGCTCCTATCGTAGTCTCCGTATTTGACTACGCCGTAGAGCCCACCCTCTGCACCATCGGTCTTGCGGCTGCTTGCTCCGGCGGCGTTATGGGCGACCATTGCTCCCCCATTTCCGATACCACCATCATGGCTTCCGCGGGCGCGCACTGCTTCCATCTGAACCACGTGTTCACTCAGCTGCCCTACGCGCTGACCGTTACCGGCGTTGCGTTCGTAAGCTTCATACTGGCCGGTCTTATCCAGAGTGTTTGGGTTAACCTGGCTATCGCCGTCATACTCATGATAGGCACCCTGCTCGTAATCAAGACCATCGTAAACAAGAAGCATGCCGGCATGTTCGCCGAAATGGACGCTGCCTGCAAGCGCCTTGCAGAGTCTAAGAAGAACGCGTAATTCAATTTGATGAATTGAACTAAATCCATCCTTGGACCGCACCCCGAACCGGGTGCGGTTCTTTTTTACGCCGTTTTTTTATTCCGTGACAAAAGAAAACATACATGTTATAATTCATATATCAAATCCGATTTCGTTCTAAGGAGATTTATAATGGGAAATAGTTCCGGAGTTGCTGTTTTTATATTCCAGGCGTTGCTTGCTTTGTTCGCGTTTTTTGTAACCGCGCCGATGACGCTTAATACAATCAGCCTTTTCGGCGTGCAGAAGCGTTTCGCGCAGGAGATGATACAGCTTGGCGTTGTAAAAGAGAGCGATGTTAAAAACATGCAGCCCAAAAAACAGATTGTGGGAATCGTGATAGCGCTTGTCGTGTTCGGCGCGTTGTGCTATTCCTGCTATCGCACGGCGCCAATGGGCTATATTTGCGGCGGCGTGCCGCTTCTTGCCGGCATTTGGAAATACCGTAACATTCTTGAAATGAACAACCTTACTGTTAAGCGTTTCAAAAACACTTACAAGGATTGCATGAATACCAAAAAATACAACGAGTATGTAAGAACTCACTTTTGATTAAAAACTGTAGGTCGAGCGGGCAAATACAGCCCGCTCTTTCTATATTTTTTGTTGCAAAGCAAAGTTTGGTGTGATATAATCCACAAGGTGCGTTTAATGGAATGGCGCGCCCGCGTAAAAGTGAATCATTACGCACCCATGCGGACCTGCAGGCTCGTGCCCGATGCGTCGGGTTGCCCGGTGGGGATGATGCGTGGGGAGGATAAAAAACGAGGAGGTTTTTTTATGTCTGTTATTTCCATGAAGCAGTTGCTTGAAGCCGGTGTGCACTTTGGCCACCAGACCCGTCGTTGGAACCCGAAGATGAAGGAATACATCTTCACCGAGCGCAACGGCATCTACATTATCGACCTGCAGAAAACCGTTAAGAAGATCGACGAAGCTTATTACTTCATCCGCGATCTGGCTATGGAAGGCGGCACCGTGCTGTTCGTAGGCACCAAGAAGCAGGCCCAGGAGTCCATTGAGCAGGAAGCCAAGCGCTGCGAAATGTTCTATGTCAACCAGCGTTGGCTGGGCGGCATGCTGACTAACTTCAAGACCATTCAGAGCCGTATCAACAAGCTGCGCAAGATCGAGAAGATGGAAGCCGATGGCGACTTTGATCTGCTGCCCAAGAAGGAAGTTATCCAGCTCAAGGCCGAGCAGGAGAAGCTTGAGAAGAACCTTGGCGGTATCAAGGAAATGAAGAAGCTGCCCTCCGCTCTGTTCGTGGTTGACCCCCGCAAGGAGCACATTGCCATTCTCGAGGCCAAGGCTCTTGGCATCCCCGTGGTTGCCATAGTTGATACCAACTGCGATCCCGATGAGGCTGATTACCCCATCCCCGGCAACGACGATGCTATCCGCGCCGTCAAGCTGATCGCTTCCAAGATCGCCGATGCAGTGCTTGAAGGCAGGCAGGGCGAGCAGATGACCGACGAGGCCATTGAAGAAGCGGCTACCGAAGAGGAAGATTTTTAATCAATCAGCCGAGCGCATATTTTAGGAGGAAAATAAGTTATGTTTACTGCGAAAGACGTAATGTCCCTGCGTGAGATGAGCGGCGCCGGCATGATGGACTGCAAGCGCGCGCTTGTTGAAACCGATGGCGATATGGATAAGGCCATGGAGTACCTGCGCGAGAAGAGCCTTGCGGCTACCGCCAAGAAGGCTTCCCGCATTGCTGCCGAGGGTATCGTTGATTCTTATATCCACATGGGCGGCAGGATCGGCGTTCTGCTCGAGGTCAACTGCGAAACCGACTTCGTTGCCAAGACCGATGATTTCAAGCAGCTGGTACATGATATAGCCATGCACATCGCGGCTTCCAACCCCACCTATGTTTCCAAGGACCAGGTTGACCAGGCCGAGATCGAGCACGAGAAGAAGATACTGCGTGAGCAGGCCATGAACGAGCCCAAGCCCAAGCCCGCCGCCATTATCGACAAGATGGTCGAAGGCCGTATCGAGAAGTACTACAAGGAAGTTTGCCTGCTTGAGCAGCCCTTCGTAAAGGATCCCGATAAGACCGTTGGTGAGATGGTAAGCGCCGCTGTCGCCAAGATTGGTGAAAAGATCAGCGTCCGCCGCTTCGTCCGTTACGAGATGGGCGAAGGCCTTGCCAAGAGGCAGGATAACTTCGCCGAAGAAGTTATGGGCCAGATGAAGAAATAATTAAGCTGATAAAAGGGGACGTTATTTGACGTTCCCTTTTTGTATATAATCACCAAAGGAGAAAGAAATGCTTAAATATAAGCGTGTGTCACTTAAGCTGTCCGGCGAGGCAATGGGCGGCGGCAAAACAATAGATTTCGATGCCGTTTCGGCAATCGCCAACGAGATAAAAACGCTTGTCCAGGCCGGCGTAGAGGTCGGCGTTACAATAGGCGCGGGCAATATATGGCGCGGCAGAAGCGGCGGCAGTATGGACAGGAACCGCGCGGATCAGATGGGCATGCTCGCAACAACCATAAACTGCATGGCCATGGAAGCGGCACTGAAGGAGGTTGGCGTTGAAACAGAGGTACTTTCAACGCTGCATATGCCCTCCGTCTGCGATGATTTTTCCGCCGAAAAGGCCGTAAACGCAATGAAGCAGGGCAAGGTTTGTCTTTTCGCCTGCGGCACCGGAAGGCCGTTTTTCTCAACCGATACGGCAGCCGCGCTTAAGGCCGCGGAAATTTATGCCGACGCGCTCGTGCTTGCCAAGAATGTGGACGGCGTATACAGTGCCGACCCGAATAAGGATAAATCCGCCGTAAAATACAGCCATCTTTCCTATCAGCAGGTTATAGAGCAAAACCTTCAGGCAACCGATCTTACCGCCATAACCCTTTGCAAGGAGCAGAAAATTCCCGTTGTTGTCTGCGCTCTTAAGCAGGAGGGGGCCATCCTTAAGGCAATTAAGGGCGAGGATGTTGGTACTATCATTGACTAAGCGGAAGATTTAGCCTAAAATATATATTACAAAATTCGAATTAAAGTACGGAGGTATAAATATGGACGCAATAGAAACCGCAAAAGAAAAAATGGGCAAAACCATTGCCGTGCTGCAAAGAGAGCTCAGCTCACTCAGGGCTGGCCGCGCGAACGCACAGGTGCTTGACCGCATAATGGTTGACTATTATGGCACGCCCACCCCCGTTAACCAGGTTGGCAACATTTCCTCTCCCGAGGCCAGGATGCTTGTTATAACCCCTTATGATCCTTCTGTGCTCAATCCTTTGGAAAAAGCCATACAGAAGTCCGATATTGGCATTAACCCCTCAAACGACGGCAAGTGCATCCGCCTTATATTCCCGGTACTTACCGAGGAAAGGCGTAAGGAACTGGCCAAGACCATCCAGAAAAAGGGTGAGGAAGCAAAGGTGGCTATCCGCTCCATTCGCCGCGACGCTATAGAGCAGATTAAAAAGGCTCAGAAGGACAGCGAGATTACCGAGGACGATCGCAAGAAACTTGAGGAGCAGGCCCAGAAGCTGACCGATAGCCATATTAAGGATATAGACAAGATCATTAACGAAAAGCAGCAGGAGATAATGCAGGTTTGAGGAACGTAGAGGGCCTTGAACTTTCATTGGCTGTAGCCGCGCTTGAATCGGAGGGTATGGCGGTAAAAACCATTGAGGTATCCAGCCGAAAGGGCGTGAACGGAAACGAGCGGCGCGTAGTGCGCGCCAGACAAACGGGCGAAAACAGCGCGGAATTAACATATGCCGTTTTCAAAACGAGCGTAGACGCGCCGGAGGATTAAAAATTGACAGAGGCTGAATTGGATGCCCTGCGCAACACGCTTTCGCCCCTGCCCAAACACGTTGGCATTATAATGGACGGCAACGGCCGATACGCCACAAGGCGCGGCCTGCCGCGTTCCATGGGCCACAGGGCGGGAACGGAGCGGCTGAGGGGGATTATTAAGCTCAGCAGCGATTTGGGCATAGAGGCTCTTTCCCTCTATGCCTTTTCCACCGAAAATTGGAAAAGACCAAAGCTGGAGGTGGATACGCTGTTCGCGCTCTTTATGGAGTATTTCACAAAAGAGGTAGAAGATCTTCATAAAAACAACGTTGCCATAAGGGCTATGGGCGATATTGCCGCCCTGCCCGAAAAGGTTTATTCAGAGTGCCTTGCGGCAATGGAAAAAACCAAGAATAATACGGGACTTAAGCTTAACATAGCCCTGAATTACGGCAGCCGCGCGGAAACGGTGAACGCCGTTAAAAGCATAGCGCGGGACGTAAAAGAGGGCAGGCTTGATATAAACGACATAGACGATGAATGCCTCATGGGTCGGCTGTACTCAAAAGGGCTCAGCAACATTGACCTTGTTATAAGAACGGGCGGTGAAAAGCGGCTTTCCAATTTTATGCTGCTGCAGAGCGCGTATGCGGAGCTGGTTTTTACGGATACGCTTTGGCCTGAATTCAGTGATGAATGCTATATCGCCGCGCTTAACGAATTCGCGCACAGAAACAGACGATACGGCGGATTGGACGGAAAATGAAGCTTTTGAAAAGAATCGGTGTGGCGGCGGTGCTCATAGCCGTGCTTGCCGCGGGGCTGTATTTCGGTGGTTGGGTGCTGTGCGCCCTGTTCACCGTAGGCGCCGTAATGGCCGTATACGAAATGGGGAACGCCCTTGCGAAAAAGGAACTTAGGCCGTTTATGGGGCCGGCGTACATATTCGCCGCGCTTTATTTTGCGGCGTATAAGGTTTTCGGCGGCGCGGGGCTTTGGACGGTCGGCGCGGTATGCGTGCTGCTTGTGCTTGCGGACAGAATTTTTACCGAGGTAAGAACGGCAGAGGACACCATGGCGTCCGCGTTTGTGCTTGTGTATCCCATGAGCCTTTTTGCCGCTGTTGCCATGCTTTGTGAATACGGTCAAAATATTGATAAGGGCCGAATCGCCCTGCTTTGCGCTTTTGCCATGCCGCTTATGGGCGATACGCTTGCATATTTCGGTGGCAGGCTTTTCGGCAAGAAAAAGCTTTGCCCGCGCCTTAGTCCCAATAAAACCGTAGCGGGCAGCATATTCGGCTTTATAGGCGGCGGAGTCGGCGGCGCGCTCGTGTTCCTTTTGCAGAATATATGGAATGCCGGAGCAAGCCTTGCTATGCTTATAATACTTGGTGTGGTGTGCGGCGGCGCCGGTCAGATTGGCGATCTTTTCGCGTCAAGCATAAAGCGTTACGCCGGCATAAAGGATTACAGCCGCATATTCAGCGAACATGGCGGCGTTATGGACAGACTGGATAGTGTTCTATTTTGTGCCCCTATAGTTTACGCTGTGTTCATGGTTGCGGGAGTATAATATATCTATGAAAAAAATTGCGGTTCTTGGCTGCACTGGTTCCATCGGCACTCAAACGTTGGATGTTGTGCGCTCGAACAGGGATGAATTTGAGGTGTGCGCCTTGTGCGCCGGCAAAAACGCGGAGCTTGCGCTAAATCAGGTAAAGGAGTTTTCTCCCGCGCTTTTGTGCGTGCGCGATGAGGCCGCGGCGCTTTCAATAAAAAGCTCACTGCCCAAGGGTACCGAGCTTTACGCCGGGCAGGATGCCGCCGCCGTTGCCGCAAGCTTTGACCGGGCGGATACGGTTGTGAACGCGGTAAACGGCTTCAGCGGAACGCTTCCGCTTATAGCGGCGCTTGAAAAAGGCAAGCGCGTGGCTCTTGCAAACAAGGAAAGCATAGTTTGCGCCCACAGCCTTGTTGAGCGGGCAATCAAGAAGGGCGGCGGGGAGATAATCCCTGTGGACAGCGAGCAGAGCGCTATTTTTCAGTGCCTTTGCGCAGGTGAAAAGCGCGAGGTAAGGCGGCTTATACTTACGGCATCGGGCGGCCCCTTCAGGCAGTTTACAAAAGAGCAGCTTGATTGCGTTACTCCCGAAATGGCCTCCCATCACCCAACGTGGAGCATGGGGCGTAAAATAACCATTGACTCGGCCTCCCTTTTTAATAAGGGGCTTGAGGTAATGGAAGCCGCTTACCTTTTTAACCTTGGCGCGGACAAAATAAAGGTGCTGGTGCACCCGCAGTCAGTTGTGCACTCAATGGTTGAATATTGCGACAGCGCGATTATAGCTCAGCTAAGCGCTCCGGATATGCGCCTTGCAATACATTACGCGCTCACCTATCCGAACAGGCGCGAAAGCTCGTTTGGCTCAATCGACCTCGCCAATATCGCATCGCTTACGTTTGAGGAACCGGATACCGAAAAATTCAGGGCAATACCCCTTGCGTACCGCGCGCTTGAGGCGGGCGGTATAATGCCCGCGGTATATAACGGCGCGAACGAGGCGGCGGTGGAAATGTTCTGCCGTGGTGAAATACGCTTTACGGATATAGCGGGGCGTGTTGAGCGGGCCATGTGCAGCATAGAAAACGCGGTTGCCGGCTCCTTTGAGGAGCTTCTTGAATACGACGCTATGGCAAGGATGGCGGCAATGAAAGGGTAAGATTATTTAATGAGTACTGTCATATCTGTTCTGGCGGCGCTGATCGTGCTCAGCATATTCGTTGTGCTGCATGAGTTGGGGCATTACTGTGCCGGGCGTATATTCGGCTTCGGCATTGTTGAGTTCAGCGTGGGCATGGGCCCGACTATAATCAAAAAAGAGAAAAAGGGCATAACTTATGCCCTGCGTGCGCTGCCAATAGGCGGTATGTGCCAGTTTTACGGTGAAGATCAGGCCGATACCGGGGACGGCAAGGCGTTCAGCTGCCACCCTATATGGCAAAGGGTTATAGTCATTGCCGCCGGCCCCGTAATGAATATACTCACAACCCTGATACTCGCTACCGTTATGCTTATGACATACGGCGAGTATATGCCCTCTGTTAACAGCTTTTCTTTTGAAAATTCCCCGGCCGAGGTTGCCGGAATGCAGGCAGGGGACATAATAGTTGCCGTAGACGGGCAAAAAATAGAATATTACAGCGAAGCAACATCGCTTATACGCGCGGCGGACAGTCGAAGCATGATGCTTGAGATTGTGCGCGACGGCGAGCATATACAGCTTGAAATAAAGGATTTTTACAGCGAAACAGACGGCTGCAACATAATAGGCATACTTATGGAACCCGCGCGGCTAAGATATGGCCTGTTCGGGGCGATAGGCGGAAGCTTTAACTACGTTTGGCAGATGATAAAGGAGCTTGGCTCGTTCTTTAAGCTGCTGTTTCAGGGGCAGGTAAAAAGCGGAGACGTTGCCGGCCCCGTCGGAATAGTAAGCATGATAGGCCAGGCGGTTCGCACCGGGTTTGAAACGGTGCTAAGGCTTGGCGTGCTTATCAGCGCGAATCTGGGACTGATGAATCTTTTGCCCCTGCCCGCGCTTGACGGCGGCAGGCTGGTATTTTTGATAATCGAGGCCGTGCGCGGCAAACCCGTGCCGCCCGAAAAGGAAGGCATAGTGCACTTTATAGGGCTTATATTGCTGTTCGCTTTGGTAATATTCCTTACTGTATCGGATGTTAAAACGTTTATAATCGGAGGCTGATATGGTTCCTCGTGAAAAAACACGCCCCGTTAAGGTGGGCAATATTCAAATAGGCGGCGGCGCGAGAGTAAGCGTCCAGTCCATGACAAATACGCGTACCGCCAATATAGAAGAAACAAGCGCCCAGATACAGCGCCTTGCTGACGAGGGCTGCGAAATAGTGCGCCTTGCCGTAAAGGATATGGAGGACGCGCGCGCAATAGCCGAGCTTAAACGCCATAGTGAGGTGCCCCTCGTGGCGGATATCCATTTTGACCATAGGCTTGCTTTGGCGGCCCTTGAAAGCGGAATTGATAAGCTTAGAATAAACCCGGGAAACATAGGCGCGGATTATAAGGTTAAGGAGCTTTGCCAAGCGGCTAAGGAACGCAATGTTCCCATACGCATCGGCATAAACTCCGGCTGCATGGAAAAGGAACTGCTTATAAAGCATGGCGGGCCCTGCGCGGCGGCAATGGCCGAAAGCGCGCTGAATAACGCCCGTATGCTTGAGCGCTTCGGCTTTTACGATATAGTCATTTCAGTAAAGTCGTCGTCCGTTGTGGAAACCGTAAAGGCGTATAGGGCATTAAGCGAGCAGTGCTGCTACCCGCTGCATGTGGGCGTAACGGAGGTTGGCGGCGGAATGGAGGGCATTGTGCGTTCCGCGGCAGGCATAGGAACCCTGCTTATGGAAGGCATAGGCGATACGATAAGGGTATCGCTTACCGGCGATCCCGAGCGGGAGGTTGAAACGGGCATAGAGCTTCTTAAGTCCGTTGAGCTTAGGGAGCAGGGACTGCACCTTGTGTGCTGCCCAACGTGCGGCAGGTGCGGAAACATAAAAAAGCATTCGGAAATATATGAGCACGTAAAGGCGGAATTCAGGCGCGAAAAGCGCCCGCTTAAAATAGCCGTAATGGGCTGCGCGGTAAACGGCCCGGGAGAGGCAAAGGAAGCGGACATAGGCCTTGCCTTGGGCAAAACCAACGCCGTGCTTTTCAAAAAGGGAATGCAGGTTGGTGCGTATGATATAAACAGAGCCGAGGAGGAGCTTATAAAGCAGGCAAAGCAAATGCTTGAGGGGGATTAAATGGGGAGCGGAAAAGATTTTGGCCTTGCCGAATACGGCGCGCGGCTAACGACGGCCAAGCTTCATGTGCATAAGCTGGAGCTTGAGGCAAGCCTTAGCTTAACTAGGCTTATAAACGCCGATGAAGCACAGGAAATCGAGAATAAACTGAAAGATAATGCGCCCGGATGCAAGGTTTTGCTTAAGGCCGAGTTTGAAAACGGCCGTCCCGCCAGCGAGCAGGAGGGCTTTAATGATATGCTCAAAAGCAGCTGGGAGCATTTTTCCCCGCTTATGAAGCCGGTGCTCGGCTTTTCACAGTGGGAATGGAACGCGGATGACGCCACGGCCGTTGTGCGTATACCAAAGCGCCTTTATCTTTGCGCAAAAAGCTACAACGGCGCGAACAAGCTGGAGGAGTTTGTAAGCGATCTGTACGATGAAAACATAGAAGTTGTGCTCCTGGGGGATGAAAGCATAGAGCTTGTAATGCCGGAGCGTAAGGAAGCACCGGCAGCGGTAAGCGCGCCGGGAGACACGCCGCCGTGGGAGAGCGCTCCCAAGAGCGACGATAAACCGGAGAAAAAATTCAGAAAGCCAAGAAACTTCAACGGGCCTAAGGTTGACGTGCCCGCCGAAAACATAATACTCGGGCGCTCGTTCTTTTCAAATATTACCAAGATGAGCGACGTTACCGAGGAATCCGAAACCGTAACCGTTCAGGGCGGCATAATCAGTATGGATGTGCGCGAAAGAAAGAACGGCGGTTTTATAATGCAGTGCTATATTACGGATCGCAGCAACACCCTGCCCATAAAGCTTTTCCCGGGCGCGGATAAAAAGGACGTAATCGATATGCTTACCGCTGTAAAGGATTCGGGCGACTGGATTGTTGTTCACGGCAGATATCAGCGCGATGAATACAGCGGCACTTATTGTATTTTCCCTGACTCAATATATAAAACTGACCCCGTGCGCCGCAAGGACAAGGCCGAGAAAAAGCGCGTGGAGCTGCATTTGCATACGAAGATGAGCGCTATGGACGGCTTTATAGACGCGGCGGATGCCGTAAAAACAGCGGCCAGGTGGGGGCATAAGGCCGTAGCGATAACGGACCACGGCGTTGTTCAGGCATTCCCCGCTGCTGTAAACGCGGCCTCAAAGCTGCAGAAAAAAGGCGTGGATATAAAGGTTATAATGGGCGTGGAAGGCTACCTGCTGCCGGACTGCGTTTGGACGGAGCCGCGCGGCGATTATGCCGCCGTGGAGCTTACGCAGCATAACGGAGCGTTCTGCGCGCTAAGCGCCGTGCGCTTTAATGAAAATGGCGAATCAAGCGAGTTTTATACTCCCGTTGCCGTAAGTGTTCCAATGAGCGAGGAATACAGGCAGCAGATAGGCATAAGCGAAAAGGAAAGCGAAAAAGCGCCCACGTTTAAGGATGCCCTCTCCGCGTTTACGGAGTTTGTGGGAAACGCCAAAGTAATAGTTTGGAACAGGGAAGAATACTTTGAATTTTATAAAGAGGCTAAAAAGCGCGGCGTAGACCTTAATGAGCATGTGGCTGTGGCCATGGAGCTTACGCGTTATCATTGCAGAGCCCCGCTTGACGATACCACTACCGTTGAGGGCTGCATGGCGGCCATGGGAACCGAGCGCGCTTCTCTGCGCCCGATAGACGGGGCTCGCGCCTTAAAGGAGCAATTCTCCAAAATAATAGAGCGCTATGAGGCGATGGGCAAAAAGCGCATACCGCTTTTCAATTGCGTACCGCAGGAAAAGGTAAAGGGTAAGCGCAGCACATACCATATCATAATCATAGCGAAGAACCTTGTGGGCCTTAAGAACCTTTATAAGCTCGTGTCCTACGCGCATCTGGATTATCTTAAGGGTGTGCCGAGAATACCGAGAAGCCTGCTCGATTTCTATCGTGAGGGGCTTATTGTCGGCTCCGCATGCGAGGCGGGCGAGCTGTTCCGCGCCGTGCTTGAAAATAAACCGCATGACGAAATATGCGAAATAGCCAGGGAATACGATTATCTTGAAATACAGCCCATAGGCAACAACGCGTTCCTTATGCGAGAGGGCATAGTGGAGGATGAGGAAGGCCTAAGAGAGCTGAACAGAAAAATAGTGCGCCTGGGCGAAGAACTGAATATACCCGTCGCGGCCACCGGAGACGCGCACTTTATGGAGCCCGAGGATGCCATTTTCAGGGCAATAGTCATGAGCTCCCGCGAGTTTAAGGATGCCGAGCAGCAGGCGCCGCTTTATTTCCGCACAACCGACGATATGCTTGAGGAATTCAGCTACCTTGGCGCGGAAAAAGCCGAGCAGGTTGTAATAGACGTGCCGAACTCAATCGCCGATATGTGCGAAAGCATGAAGCCTTTTTTAAGCGAAAAGAGCACATACGCGCCCAAATTCCCCGGCGCCAATGAGGAGCTCAGGGGCATGTGCGAAAAGCGCGCGCGGGAGATTTACGGCGATGTTCTGCCGCCGGTTGTTCAGGCAAGGCTTGATAAGGAGCTTAAATCCATAATAGGCAACGATTACGCATCGCTGTATCTCAGCGCGCAAAGGCTTGTTTCAAAGTCGCTTTCGGATGGATACCTTGTCGGCAGCCGAGGCAGTGTAGGTTCGTCATTTGTCGCCACCATGGCGGGAATAACCGAGGTTAACCCGCTTCAGCCGCACTATGTTTGCCCAAATTGCAAGCACAGCGAATTTGACGTGGATCTTGATAAATACGCGTGCGGCGTTGATATGCCGGACAAGGATTGCCCCGTTTGCGGCACTAAGCTGAAAAAGCTTGGCTATACAATACCGTTTGAGGTGTTCCTTGGCTTTAAGGGAGACAAAACGCCTGATATAGACCTTAACTTCTCCGGTGACTATCAGCCCCATGCCCACGCTTATACAGAGGTTATGTACGGCAAGGGTCACGCTTTCCGCGCGGGAACCATATCCGGCCTTAAGGACAAAACCGTATACGGCTACGTTAAGGGCTATTGTGAGCAGTACAATACCTTTTTCACAAAAGCCGAAACCGAAAGGCTTGTTGCCGGGTGCGAAGGCGTTAAGCGCACAACCGGTCAGCATCCGGGCGGCATAGTCATAGTGCCGGAAGGCTATGAGGTGTTTGACTTTACGCCGATACAGTACCCGGCGGACAAAAAGGAAAAGAACACTATAACCACGCACTTTGATTTCCACGCCATGGACGATAGGCTTGTTAAGCTTGATATACTGGGCCATGATGACCCCACGGTTCTAAGAATGCTTCAGGATATAACGGGCATAGACCCGAAGAGCCTGCCGCTTGACGATAAGGAAACGATGAAGCTTTTCTCCTCAACAGAACCGCTGCACATAACGCTTGATGAGCTTAAGTGCGACGTGGGCAGCATAGCGATTCCGGAGTTCGGCACAAGCTTTGTCCGCCAGATGCTTATGGACACAAGACCCACCACAATGGAGGAGCTTGTAAGAATTTCCGGCCTTTCGCACGGCACGGGCGTGTGGCTTGACAACGCGCAGGATCTGGTTCTTGGCGGCATAGCCACGCTTTCTCAGGTTGTGTGTACGCGTGACGATATAATGAATTATCTTATAAGCATAAATATGGAGCCGTCAAAGGCTTTTAAGATAATGGAAAGCGTGCGAAAGGGCCGCGGCCTTACGGAGGAAATGGAAGAGAACATGCGGGAAGTGAACACCCCCGAATGGTTCTTCTCCTCCTGCAAAAAAATAGGCTATATGTTCCCGCGCGCTCACGCGGCGGCATACGTTATGATGGCCTTCAGAATAGCCTGGTATAAGGTATATATGCCCGAGGCGTTCTACGCCGTTTACTTCACCGTTCGCGCGGACGCGTTTGATGTTTCCATGGCGCGCGGCGGCGAGGAAAAGGTGCTGCAGAATATAAAGATGATACGCGACAAGGGCAACAACGCGGAGCAAAAGGAGCAGGATCTGCTTGTAATACTCGAGGTTGTGTACGAAATGAATCGCCGTGGCATAAAGCTGCTGGATGTTGATTTGTATAAATCGGACGCTACCAAGTTCACCATAGAGGAAGGCGGCTTAAGGCCTCCGCTTTCGGCTGTTGCCGGCGTGGGAACCTCGGCGGCGGAGAGTATAGGTGCCGTGGACAGGAGCGTTCCCTTCAACTCAATAGAGGACTTCCGCGCCCGCACAAAGGCGAACAGCGGCGTTGTGGACAGGCTTAGGGAGCTTGGCTGTTTTGACGGCCTTGCCGAAACCAATCAGGTCAGCTTTTTCTAAGGAAAATAAGCAAAAGTATTGCGCTTATGCCGCCCCGTGTGCTATAATGCACCTGTTGGGCGGCTTTTGCCGCGTTTGTTGGCTTTTTGAAGAGTGGGTTTTCCCGCTCTTTTGTTTTGATAAAACAATGATTGGCTCGCTTTTGCGGGAGTATGGAGGCGCGGTTGAAAACTACTGAAATTGTTGATTCTCTCGTTCGCGGGAAAATAGCCGAGCTCGGATACGAGCTTGATGAGGTTGAGTATATTAAAGAATACGGAAATATGGTGCTTACCCTTTATATTGAATCCGAAAACGGCGTAACGCTTGACGATTGCGAAAAGGTAAGCCGCGCGGTAGAACCGATTCTCGACGAAAAAGATCCGATAGAAGAAGCTTATTATCTTAGCGTATCAAGCATAGGAATAGACCGTCCGCTTAAAAAGAACAGGGATTATGAGCGAAATCTGGGCAATAAGCTGCAGATAAAGCTTTACGCTCCCGTGAACAAGAAAAAAGAACTTATGGGCGTTCTTAAAAGCTATGATGACGAAAGCTTTACCGTAGAGGTTGAAAAGCTTGGCGAAGTAACAATAAAAAGAAAAGACGCGGCGCTTGTAAGGCCGTGGATAGATTTTGAATAACTGAGGAGGATAAATAAAAAAGATGAATGCCGATTTTATCGAGGCGCTGAATACTATCGAAAAAGAGCGCGGCATAAGCAAGGACATATTGATAGACGCGTTTGAGTCCGCGCTGGTTGCCGCGTATAAGCGTAACTACAATACAACTGCCAACGTGCGCGCCGTGGTTGATAAGGAAACGGGAGAGGTGCAGATTTTCGCCTCCAAAACCGTTGTTGAGCTCGTTGAAAATCCTTACAGCGAAATTTCTCTTGAAAAGGCGCATAAGATTAACCCCCTGTTTGACGTGGGCGATGTTCTTGAAGAGGAAGCCGATCCCAGCAAGTTCGGCCGCATAGCGGCGCAGACCGCCAAGCAGGTTGTTGTGCAGCGCATAAGGGAGGCCGAGCGCGGCGTTATCTATGACGAGTTCTCCGAAAAAGAAAACGAGATTCTTACCGCCATCGTGCAGCGCGCCGAAAAGGCGGGCGTATATGTTGAGCTTGGCAAAACTGACGGCCTGCTTTCCTATAACGAAACCATACCCGGCGAGGAATACAATAATAACGACCGCATAAAGGTATATGTTCTTGAGGTAAGGCGCACCAATAAGGGGCCGCAGGTACTTGTTTCAAGAACCCATCCCGGCCTTGTAAAGCGCCTTTTCGAGCTTGAGGTGCCGGAAATAATGAGCGGCGTTGTGCAGATTAAGTCCATCGCGCGTGAAGCGGGCTTCCGCACCAAGGTTGCCGTGCATTCAACCGATCCCATGGTTGATCCCGTCGGCGCCTGCGTAGGCCAGAAGGGCATAAGGGTAGAGCGCATGGTGAACGAGCTTCACAATGAAAAGATAGATATAATCGAGTGGGACAGTGATCCCGCCGTGTATATCGCCAAGGCTCTCAGCCCCGCCAAGGTAATAATGGTTTATATCAACGAAACCGAAAAGGCCGCCAAGGTTGTCGTGCCCGATCAGCAGCTTTCTCTCGCTATCGGCAAAGAGGGCCAGAACGCGCGCCTTGCCGCCAAGCTTACCGGCTGGAAGATAGACATAAAGAGCCAGAGCCAGGCGGAAGAAGAGCTTGAACGCATAGATTACGGCGCTGAAGACGCCGAGGGACCGGAGGCATAATGGCCGCTAAAAAAACGCCGATGCGCATGTGCGTTGCGTGCAGGGAAATGAAGCCCAAGCGTGAGCTTATACGCATAGTGCGCACGCCTGAAAACGAAATATGCGCCGATACCACCGGCCGTGCCGCCGGGCGCGGCGCGTATATATGCAAAAGTAAGGCTTGCCTTGAAAAGGCAATAAAAATACACGCTCTTGAAAGGGCGTTGGATAAGAAAATAGATGAAGATGTGTTTGAAAGGCTGCAAAAGGAGATAGGCGCCTGTGATCAGGAGTAAGTTAACGGCGTATATAGGCTTTGCGGCACGCGCGGGCAAGATTAAAAGCGGGGACTTTACCTGCGAAAAGCTCATGAAGCAGAAAAAGGTGCAGCTCATGCTTTTGTCAAGCGACGCAAGCGAAAACACAAGGGAAAAATACGAGGCATTGTGCGGCAGGAGTGATATAGCCTGCCTGTACATAGACGATCTCGGGCGGCTGATAGGCAAAGAGGCCCACAAAACAGCCGCGGTGACAGACCGGCATTTTGCCGGCATAATCCGGGAAGCCTACGAGGCGACGGAGCAACCAAACTAAAAGGGGTGGCATGAATGGCAAAAGCAAAGGTAATGGATTCTGCCAGGGAGCTTGAAGCCCGGGCTAAGCAGCTTTTTGAGCGGGTAAAGGGCATGAACGCAGAAATAGATGCAACGCTCAGCGAGATGCGCCGGTATGAAGACAAGCTGAAGGAAAAGGAAAAAATAGCCGAGAAGGAGCGCCAGGAAGCGCTTAGGATAGAGCGGCTTAAGGAACTGGCAAACAGCGTGGATTCCGGCGCTTATCATAGCGATGAGCCGGAGCTGAGCGCGCAGATGGAAAAGCCCAAGGCCGAGGAGAGCGCCAAGGCGGCTGAGAACGCCAAGGCTGAAGAAAGCGCAAAGGCCGAGGGAAGCGCGCCTGTAAAGGAAGCGCAGAAGCCGGCTGAAAAGAAGGAAGCTGAGCAGGCTAAGGAAGAGCCTAAAAAGACGGAAGCACCTAAGATAGAAGCGGAAGAGACTAAAAAAGAAGAAAAGCCAAGCGAGGAAACAACACCCGTGCAGCAGAAAAATCAGGTCAAAACCCAGCAGAAGTCAAACGAAAGCGCGAAGCAGCAGAGCGGCTATCAGCCGCGCGCCATATCGCAGGGCACCAACAGCCGCGGAAACGACAGAAACCAGCAGCGTACGGACAGGCCGCAAAGAACCGACAGGCCGCGTTCGGACAGGCAGGATAACGCGTCTAAGCCCCAGCAGAAGGGTGACGACAGGTTTGCCGGCAGGCAGCAGCGCCAGGATAAGGACGCCGCAAGGCCTCAGCAGGGGCAGCGGCGTGAGCGCGCCGCCATGCAGCCTGCCTCCGATATGATACAGCCTCAGCCGGCCGGGCGTGAGCGCGGCTACGAGGCCAACAAGAAGGCGCCTGTTAAGGCAAACAGGGAAGATGATCGCAGAAAGAACAAGAAGACATTGTTAAAGGAGGCAGCGCCCTCGATGAACGCATGGGATGATGACGGCGGCTTTGGCGGCAGGAAGAAGAAAAAGCAGGCAGCGCCCGCGCCGAAGCCGGAGCCGGTAAAAATAGAAAAGGCTGTTATAACCAGCGAAACCATAACCGTTAAGGAGCTTAGCGAAAAGATAGGCAAGCCCGTGGCGGAGATAATCAAAAAGCTGTTTATACTGGGCATAATGGCAACCATAAATCAGGAAATAGATTTTGATACCTGCTCCCTGATAGCCTCCGATTACGATATAGAGCTTGAGCAGAACATAGCTAAGAGCTATGAGGATGTGCTGCTTGAGGGCGTGGACGAGGACAAGGACGAGAATCTTGAAACCCGTCCTCCCGTTGTTACCATAATGGGCCATGTTGACCACGGTAAAACCAGCCTGCTCGATGCCATACGACACAGCAGCATTACCGAAGGCGAAGCCGGCGGCATAACCCAGCACATAGGCGCGTATACTGTAACCTGCAACGGCAGGCAGATAACATTTATAGATACTCCGGGTCACGAGGCGTTCACGGCAATGCGTGCGCGCGGTGCCCAGGTAACGGATATAGTAATATTGGTAGTCGCTGCGGATGACGGCATTATGCCCCAGACCGTTGAGGCCATAAACCATTCTAAGGCTGCCGGCGTGCCCATAATAGTTGCCATAAACAAAATGGACAAGCCCGCCGCGAATCCGGACAGGGTAAAGCAGCAGCTTACCGAATATGGCCTTGTAAGCGAGGAATGGGGCGGCGATACAATATGCGTTCCCGTTTCCGCGAAAACAAAAGATGGTCTTGATAACCTGCTTGAAATGGTTCTGCTGCAGGCGGACGTGCTTGAGCTTAAGGCTAACCCGAACCGCATGGCAAAGGGCGTTATAATCGAGGCGGAGCTTGATAAGGGCCGCGGTCCGATAGCCACCGTGCTTGTGCAGAACGGTACGCTTAAGGTTGGCGATCCCATAGTCGCCGGCATGGCGTACGGTCGTGTCCGCGCGATGATGGACGATAAGGGCAGGCGCGTTTCCAAGGCCGGCCCCAGCACCCCTGTTGAGGTGCTTGGCTTTAACGAGGTACCCAGCGCGGGCGATATGCTCAACGCCGCCGAAATAGATAAGCTTTCCCGCCAGGTTGCAGAGGAAAGGCGCGATAAGCTTAAGGCGGAGCAGCTGAAGAGCGTTCAGAAGGTATCTTTGGATGATCTGTTCAACCAGATAGCCGAAGGCCAGATGAAAGACCTGAACATAATAATAAAGGCGGACGTTCAGGGCAGCGTGGAGGCCGTAAAGCAGGCGCTTGAAAAGCTTTCAAACGATGAGGTACGCGTAAGGTGCATACATGGTGCCGTCGGTGCCATAACGGACTCGGATGTAATATTCGCCTCCGCGTCAAACGCAATAGTCATCGGCTTCAATGTGCGCCCCAATACAAGCGCGAGGACTTTGGCCGAAAAGGAAAACGTGGATATAAGGCTTTACCGCATAATCTATAACGCGATAGAGGATATTCAGAACGCTATGAAGGGCCTGTTCAAACCTGTGTTCAAAGAAGTTGAGCTTGGCCGTATAAGCGTCAGAAACACGTTCAAGGTAAGCGGCGTAGGCACCATCGCCGGCGCATATGTGCAGGACGGCAAGGTGAGCCGCAATGCTCAGGTGCGTGTTGTGCGCGACGGTATAGTTGTGCACGAGGGCAAGATATCCTCCCTTAAGCGCTTTAAGGACGATGTTAAGGAGGTTGCCTCCGGTTACGAGTGCGGCATAGGCATAGAAAACTTTAACGATATCCATGAAGGCGATACCATCGAGGCCTTTGTTATGGAAGAGGTTAAGCGCTGATAAAGCGAAAAACGAATAAACGGAAAGGAAAGCGGCCTTGCAGCCAATAAAGCTAAGGGCCGCTTCTTAAAACAAAATGCCAAATATAAGATACGACAGGATAAATGAAGAGGTTAAAAAGACCGTAAGCGAAATAGTGCGTGAAATGAAGGATCCGCGTATATCGCCCATGACCACAATATCCTCCGCCGAGGTAACAAACGATCAGAAGCTCGCGAAGATAAAGGTAAGCGTATACGATAAGGATGATTCCGTGCGCACGGCAACGGTTGAGGCGTTAAACCGCGCCGCGGGCTTTATAAGGCATGAACTTGGGCAGAGAATGGACCTTAGGGCATTGCCTCAGCTTAAATTTACGCTTGATACCTCAATAGAGTACAGCGCGCATATAGCCCAAATTATAGAAAGCCTGCACAGCGGCGATAAAAAGTCAGAGGAATAAAATGAGCGCCGGTACTGAAGAAAACCTCGCGCTTGATCAAATCGCGCGCCTTATAGCCGAAAACGACGATTTTACGCTTATAATGCATGTCTCTCCCGATGGGGATACAATAGGCTCAGCCTGCGCGTTAAGGCTTGCGCTTATAAAGCTCGGCAAGTCCGTGCAGGCCGTATGCGATGGCACAGTGCCCCATATATACCGCTTTTTAAGCGGGGCGGACAGCGTAATAATGCCGGAGCAGGCGCGCTTTACAAAGGCGGCGATAGCCGTTGACTGCGCTGACGTTGGCCGGCTTGGCTCGGCGGGCGATATATTTTCAAACGCCGAATGCACGGCGTGCATAGATCATCACGGTACAAACCCCAAATTTGCGATGTATAATGCCGTTGTGCCTCAGGCGGCGGCCGCGGCGGAAATAATGAAAAGGCTGATAGAAAGGCTGAATGTTGATTTCAGCGCGGATATCGCAACCTGCCTTTTTTGCGGCCTTGTAACGGATACGGGAAATTTCGCCTATTCGAACACAACGCCCGATACGCTTTTCGCGGCGGGGGAACTGCTTAAGCTTGGCGCGGATAACGCCCTTGTGAACAGAGCCGTATACCGTTCCGCACCCATATCAAAGCGCAGAATGCTCGGATGGGGCCTTGTTAAGGCGGAGTATATACACGGCGGCAAACTGGCCGTGTGCATGCTTACAAAGGCGGATTTTGCCAAATTCAGCGCCCATGATGAGGACTGTGAAGGATTGATAGATAACCTGCGCGATGTTGAAAACGTTGAAATAGCCATGATGATGCGCGAAAAGGAGCCCGGCGTATATAAAGTAAGCCTGAGGGCAAAGGAATACGCTAACGTTTGCGCCGTTGCCGAGCGTTACGGCGGCGGAGGGCACAGGCTTGCGGCGGGCTGCACCGTAAGCGGGGATATGGACGCGCTGAAGGAAGAGCTTATAGGGGCCTTGATACAGGCATTGTAATATACAGCTGAAATGACAGAAGGTATCGTAAACATATTAAAGCCACCCGGAATGACATCCAGCGATGCTGTGGCGGACGTAAGGCATATATTCAAAATTAAGCGCGTTGGGCATACCGGAACGCTTGATCCGGGCGCGGCGGGCGTTTTGCCCGTGTGCATCGGCAGGGCCACGCGCCTTTTTGACATATTGGTTGATAAGCAAAAGGAATATATAGCCGAGGTAACGTTCGGCATTGCAACGGACACGCAGGATGCTTACGGACGAATTGTCGAAACCGATTCAAAAATAATCACGGCCGGCGAGCTTAACGCGGCACTTAAAGGATTTCTGGGCCAAATAGAGCAAACAGCGCCTATGTACAGCGCCGTAAGCATAGACGGCAAGCGTCTTTATCAGCTGGCGAGAGAGGGCGCCGAAGCCGTTGAAATAAAGCGCAGCGCGTTTATAAAAAGCATAGACCTTATTTCTCAAACCGGGGATAATCGCTTTCTTGTACGCGTTGAGTGCTCAAGGGGGACCTATGTAAGAACGCTCTGCGCGGATATAGGAAAAAGCCTTGGCACATGCGCGTATATGAGCTTTCTTCTGCGCACGCGGAGCGGAGATTTTTCCGTGGACGAGGCGTACTCAATCGCGGAGCTTAGGCAAATGAAGGAAGAAGGCCGGCTTGACGAGGCTGTAATAAGCATAGAGCGGGCGCTTGAAGGGCTTGTAGACCCTCTTAAACTTAAAGACTTAAGCGAAAAGCAGGATAAACTTATCCGAAACGGAGCGGAGATTTTTCCGCGTGAATTGGATGGGCGCAATGACGAACGCCTTGTCATGCTTTATGTTGAGGACGAATTCCTTGGCATTGGCCAAACGGGAGAGGGCGGAAGCGTGCATATCAAAATTAACCTTACGGAGGCCGGCGCATGAAAAGAGCGATAGCTTTGGGTACCTTTGACGGCGTGCATATAGGCCATCGCGCCATAATAGGCACCGCGGTAAAAAACGCGCAGGCGCTTCAAATGGAGCCTATGATATATACGTTTACCGCGCATCCAATGGCTCTTTTCGGCAAGCAGCCGCCGCTTTTGATGACGCAGTCGGAGCGCATGGCAACGCTTTCCTCTATGGGCTGCGCGCTCTGCGCGGACGAATTCAGCAGGGAATACGCCTCAACCGAACCGGAGCTTTTTATAAAAATGCTTATCGAGCGCTTTGATATGGGCTGTGCCGTAGCCGGATTTAATTACACGTTCGGCAGGCGTGGCGAGGGCAGCGTGGATACGCTTAAAGAACTCGGGGAGAAGTATGGCTTCAGGGTTGAAATAGTTCCTCCGGTAATGTATAAAGATGAGGCTGTTTCAAGCACGCGCATACGTGCCTGCCTTGAAAACGGGAACGTTCTGGACGCGGGAAAGATGCTCTCAAATCCTTATTCAATTACGGGCCCCGTGGAGAAAAACCGCGGCATAGGGCGCACGCTTGATTACCCGACGGCGAATATTTCCGGCTGGGAGGACAGGGCGGTTCCTTTGGCGGGAGTTTACGCCACAAGGGCGGTTCTTAACGGCACCGGTTATCCCGCGGTTACGAATATAGGCCGCAACCCCACCGTAAACGGGGAGCACACAACAATAGAAACGCACATATTGGGCTTTAACGCGGATATATACGGAAAAGAGCTGAAGGTGGAATTCGTTGAGCGGATACGCGGCGAAATACGCTTTCCGGACGTGCACGCCCTGGCGCTTCAAATGAAGGCAGACGGCGAAAAAGCCGCCGATATTCTAAAAAACAGCTGATATGCCGTTTACACGCGGCAAAAAGTATGGTATACTTCTTCAGTCAGAACCGGCTGCTGTGTTTAACGACGACTCCGACGTTTTACTCGGCGCTGGGCGATATAATTATTAGGAGGAAAAACAAAATGGCAACCAAACAGGAAATCATCGCAAAGTTCCAGCTTCATGAGGGCGACACCGGCTCACCCGAGGTGCAGATAGCTCTGCTTACCGATCGCATCAACCACCTCAACGAGCATCTTAAAGAGCACAAGAAGGACCATCACTCCCGTCGCGGCCTTCTTAAGATGGTCGGTCAGCGCCGCGGTCTGCTTAACTACCTCAAGGAAACCGATATAGAGCGCTATCGTGCCGTTCTCGCCGAGCTGAATCTGAGGAAATAAGTAACACAAAGACGCTTAGGAGGTTAAAAATATGGGAACTCTACACATAATTCTTAGCATAGTGCTTATACTCGCCTCCGCCGCGCTTGTGGTTTCGGTATTGATGCAAAAGAGCAAGAGCAGCGGCCTCGGCAGCGCGTTCGGCAGCGACACCGCCTCTTTCAACACCGCTCGCAACAGGGCGGCCAGCAAGGAAGCGAAGCTGCAGAAGATTACGGTTGCTTTGGGCATTTTCATCGCCGTGGTCACCATTGCGATGATGTTCGTAAAGTAATCTCAGATCAAGAAGCGATGGGGACGCGCCGTGTAAGCGCGTTCCCTTTTTAAAACCTAATTGTAAAGGGGGTGCCGGAAATGCCCATAAAGAAAGGCACAAGGCAGGTGGCTGAAAACCGCCGCGCCAGGCACGATTATTTTATAGAGGACACGTATGAGTGCGGCATCGCTCTCGTGGGTACGGAGGTTAAAAGCGTACGCGCGGGCAAGGTAAACCTTAAGGATAGCTACGCTCAGGTAAAAAACGGCGAAATGCTGCTGATAGGCATGCATATAAGCCCCTACGAACAGGGCAACATATTTAATAAAGACCCCTTCCGCACGCGCAAGCTGCTGCTGCATAAGCGGGAAATACATAAACTGCAGTCCCTTTCACAAACCGACGGATACAGCCTTATACCCACCCGCCTTTATATACGCGATGGCCTTGTAAAGGTTGAGCTTGCGGTTGCCAAGGGCAAAAAGCTTTACGATAAGCGCCATACCATGGCGGAGCGTGATGCTAAGCGCGATATGGATCGCCGCATGAAAAGCGTTGATTGACGCGAAAAAATATAGTATAATGTAATCCCTTGAAAGAGGGAAGCACTTATCTTGGGGCCGTAAATGGTTTCGACGGGGATCACGGGGGCCGGATAAGCGAGCCGAAGCCCCGCGCTTCGTAAAAAGCGGGAAATTAAAAATTAACTGACGAAGCTAATTTTGTTCCTGTCGCTGCTTAAGCAGTGACCGTCCGCCCTTAGGTTCCCACGCCTAAGGATACGGGCGTCATTAATGTGGGGAACCAACCTGCGTAAGCTTTGCCGCAGGCGGGATATATGAAGCTACCGCAAGCGTTGACCCTGCCGCCGGGGGCTCCGCAGAGGGAAATATAAATCAGCGGCTACGCTCGTAGAAAATCTTGCTGATGGGTTTTCGGACAGGAGTTCGACTCTCCTCGGCTCCACCAACGCAAAACAATCCGAACCTTAGACCGATTGGTCATGGGTTCGGATTTCTTTTTATAACTTTATCGGATGACATACAAAATATACTGTGCTATACTGAAAATCCGCGCCGGAAATTGCTTTGTGCTTCAGCGCGGAATTCAGCGCACATAAGTGATAAACAATCAGGGAGAATATGACATGGGAAAGAAAACGGTTTGCATTGCCTTGATAATTGCGTTGCTCTGTTCTGTTGTGACGGCCTGCGGCAAAAACGAGGCTGTCGAAAGCTGGACATGCTCCGCCTGCGGCAATGAGGCAACGGATAATTTCTGCAGCCATTGCGGGCAGCCGCGCGAGCAGGCTAACGCCGATAGTGAGCCGGATATAACGGCCCGGGAAACGCCTGTGGCCGATACTGCCGTAAAAACCGAGATAACCGAGGTAAATTATCAAATTCTTTCCGAACTTCCGGAGCTGTTTACCGAATGCCGCCTGTCGGATGATGAGGTAGCCGCTCTTAAAAACGCTGACCTGGAAACACTGCGCGAAAAAATCTCAACTCCTGCCGACTTTGCCGCCTGGATTGATACGCAGGACGGAACCTATACCTCGCACATATTTTCAAATGACGCGGGGCAGCGCACTTACGGCGCGGAATTTGACTTTAGTTGGTGGCAGCAGGGAATGCTTGGAACCCCCGTGGCCAACACTCTTGCCGCTCATATATTGAGTGACGATATTCAGGGCATCGGGCAGCTTGAGGTGGTAACGGATTATGAACCCTGCGAGGATTATGTAGTACGCAGCGGCGTTGTTATCCCCACCGAAGGCGGTTATTATATCTATTCTGTTGATTACGAAACAAACTACGCCCAAACCTCAAATGGATGGGACGAAAGAATACCGCTGATATTTGTGGAATCGCTTCAGGATATAATTCCCTTCTTCGGCAGCGAAGCGGATGCGGACTATATCGGCGCAACGCTTACGCAGCTTTTCTATTTCCCGCAGGATGAGCAGATAATTCTGGACCTTGTCAACGGCGTATATGTCGCGGACGGCAGCGCGGAAGAGCTTTACAGAAACGATGAATATCTCAGCGGCTGGGAAGAGAGAACTTACGGCCACATAAAGCCCGAAAATATCGGCAGCTATCAGCTTTCGAGTATGCTTGGCGGCACAACGCTGACGGCGGAGGAGGCGTACGCTCTTCTTGATTGCGCGCCGGAAGAGGTGAAGGAGCGCGTCAAAACCGCGGGCGATATGCTTATGTATATGCTTGCGGCTCAAATAGGTGATTGCGGCGGCGACCGTACGAAAACCATCAATGGCAACGAATGGCACTATAATCTGAACGCGTTCGAGGTGATGGAGCGCCGTCTCGGCAACTGCGGCTCGTCCGCGAATCTGGCAAACTATCTGCTTGAGGGTGACTATGACGAAATAGGCTTTATACTTCATGCCTATTATATCGGAGAGGGCGGCGGCCACGTTTATAATTATATCCTCTATGAGGGTGAATATTATATCGTGGATTTCAGCTGGTATATTTTTAGTAACTACAGCCCGTCAAACGATTTCCCGGTTGTGAAGCTTTCAAAGCTTGAAGACTATAAGGATCAGGTGAACAATATTTATGGCGGCGTTTGCATGGCCCTGGCGCATACGTCCACCGGTCAGCACCTGCCGAACGTGTTTGATGACGCGGCCGGGAAATACGCCGTCCCCGAGGGCGCGGAGTATACGGTGCTGTATCAGGAAAACGGCGATAATTGCTATCAGGTCGCTGAATATCCCCTTGATCGCGCCGAGCTTGATTGGATATCGTATCAATAAACCACATCGCCCCGACTTTCTCGGGGCTTTTTTATATCCCCTGAATTGCTTGTTAAGCTTTCCCCCAAAAAATAAAATTTATGCAATTTGCACAATTTTCACTTTTAAGCCACAAACGGTTGACAGAATGTTGGTAATCACTATAATATTAAGTAATGACGTTGTAACTATTGAATATACACAGGATAAATTGTAGCTGTTTTATTATTTTTGCGGAGAATGAAACAGATGAAGAAACAAAAGGGGATAAGAACAATTATTGCTGTATTGGCTGCGCTGCTTGCGGTCAGCCTGCTTATGATTTTTGGAATTTATCTGCGCGCGCGGCTCGATCGGGGTGCGGATATGGCAGAAATCACGGATAACTTTATCGGCAGTGTTACGGAAGATGAAAGCAGCGGCGCAGGCGGCGTGATTGCTCTTGGCAAAGCAAGCAAAACGACAAAGCTTGGTGTTTCAAATATAAACTTTTCAATTCCCGCCACTTCTAAGACGGCAGGCGCTCCGCTCTCCGGCGCGTCATCTTCCTCCTCGGTATCCATAGAGCTTTATAACAGGCAGAGCGAGGACAATACTCCGTTCAATGTAACAAATATGTTCCCCGGAGACAATGAAACAAAGTATTACTGCGTTCGTGTATCGTATCACGATAGTGTAACTGTGCACTTTAGGGCTACCGTTCGCCCCGGATACGAAAAGCTGGCAGAGGTGCTGAAAATAAAGGTAGTTCTGCTTAACACGGGCGAAACCATGTATGATGGGCTTATGAAGAATATGCCCGCGAGCGTAACGCATAAGCTCCGTTCGTCCGGCAATGCCGTGGATGAGCTTGATTATGAAATAACCGCTTATCTTGATACATCGGTAGGCAATGAATATCAGGAAAAGGATCTTATAGCGGACTTCAAATGGTGGGTTGAAGGGGAGGAAAAATCAAACCTTAATCCCATGCCGGCAACGGGAGACGCTTCCGCTTTGCCTTGGGCTTGCCTTGCCATTGGCGCGGGTTTGGTTGTGCTTTTGATAATTCATGTACGCAACAGGCGTAAGGGGAGAAAAGAATATGAATGATGCAAAAAAGCTTACTTTGGGCATTGTTGCGATCATAATTCTTGCGCTGTGCCTTTGCGTTACAACATACGCGCTTGTGTATGCCTCGGTTTCCGTTGAAAACAATCTGTTTCACACGGGCAGGGTTAAAATTAACCTTAATAACGGCCAGCCGGTAATACGCGAAAATGAGTTCAATTTCGAGCCGGGTATGACCGTTGAAAAAGACTTTTTCGTGAAGAACGAGAGCACCTGGGAAGTTTATTACAAAATATATTTTGAAGATGTTTCGGGCGATCTTGCGGACGTGCTTATTATCAGCGTAAAGGATGGCGACAAGGTGCTTTATACCGGCACCGCGAGCGACCTTACAAGAAAAAACGTTCTTGCGGCGGATGATACGCTTAAGGTGGATGAGCGCAGAAATTTGAAGATATTCTTCCATTTTCCGGAGGAATGCGGCAACGAGGCGCAGAATAGGGACCTTGCGTTTACGCTTTGCGCCGAGGCTACGCAGACAAAGAATAATCCGGGCAAATTATTTAACTGAGAGAAGATAGCATGAAGGCATTAAAAACAGTTCGCACCATATTTGTATGGCTGGTAGTGGCCATTGCCGTATTTATGATGGTATTCACCATTGTTTCGGTTTCGGTATTTGAACGCACGGACAGGAATCTGTTCGGATACAAAGCGTTTATAGTGCTTTCCGATTCAATGAGCAAAACGGATTTTTCTTCGGGAGATCTGGTATTTGTAAAAGAGGTGGACTGCACTACCCTGCAGCCGGGCGACATAATCGCCTACACCTCGCAGAATGTTTCAAATTTCGGGGAGACGGTAACCCATAAAATCCGCCGCGCCACAACGGACGAAAACGGTCAGCCCGGGTTTATAACATATGGCACAACTACCGATATTGACGACGAAACCGTTGTGACATTTGCTTATATTATAGGCAAGTATCAGTTCAGCATACCCAAGCTCGGTTCGTTTTTCAGGTTTTTGAAAACAACGCCGGGATACATTATATGCATATTTACGCCGTTCCTTATTCTGATAATCATGGAAGGCGTGAACTGCGTTCGTCTTTTCAAAAAGTACAGGTCTCAGCAGAGGGCGGAGCTTAAGAAAGAGCGGGCGAAGATAGAGGCGGAGCGCGCGGAAACGCAGCGCATGATGCAGGAACTGCTTGAAATGAAGGCACAGCTTGAAAAGCAGAGCGGTAAAAGCGATACCGAGGGCAAAGAATAATAGTTTTTTAATCACGGGATTCGTGATTGTATATTGTCATTAAGAAATATAAATGGAGGGTAAAAACAATGACAAAGATCTCTAAGAGCAAAAAGACCAAACGCGCATTGCTCACAAGTGCATTTGCAATTCTTATGTGCACCGCAATGCTGGTTGGCACGACCTTCGCGTGGTTCACCGATACTGCGACAACTGCGGTGAACAAAATTCAGTCCGGTACGCTCGATGTTCAGCTCGTAGATGCTGACGACAATGACCTTGAAGGAAAAACCCTGAACTTCAAGAAGGCGGAAGGCCACGAAAATGAAGAAATCCTTTGGGAGCCCGGCTGTACTTATGAGCTTCCCGCCGTTTATATTAAGAACAACGGCAATCTCGCTCTGAAGTACAAGATTCAGATCACCGGCATTAACGGCGACGCTAAGCTCAATGAGGCAATCGAGTGGACCATCGACGGTCTTGATCTTGAAACAGAAGGTCACCTCCTCGCAAACGAAAAATCCGAAGCTCTTACCATTAAGGGCCACATGAAGGAAGACGCAGGCAACGAGTATCAGGGACTGTCTATCGACGGTATCGCTATCACCGTTGCCGCTACTCAGGATACTGTTGAGTACGACAGCTACGATAATCAGTATGATAAGGATGCACAATATCTTGATAAGGATGCACAATATCTGACCTATCCCGCAGGTGTGACAACCGATACTTTCCCGGAAACCATTGACAACACAACTTGGACAGGAGCTGTAAGTACTGCTCCCGCAACAGCAGCCTATGTTGACGGCAACG
>CAVIJJ010000003.1:0-107139 GCA_963643205.1 bacterium
ATGCTGGCCGAACTCATGGAACACGGCACATCAGCTTTCACATGACCATATTGAGTAGGATTGAAAATGGCGCAGAGCGTTAGCGAGATGCAGAATTTTCATTAGCAGACATCTCGCCTAAAAGGCGAATGTACTTTTGGGGGTGAAGCTTGTTAATGAGCATCTATTCGTGATGAAAAGCCGAGAAATAATAAAAAAGCCGAAAACCTTAAATTCAGGGTTTTCGACTTTGTTTTTGGCCTCCCCGGCGCGATTCGAACGCGCGGCCTTTCGCTTAGGAGGCGAACGCTCTATCCTGCTGAGCTACGGAGAGAATAACGCATCCGCTGCCGGACGCACGTTTGATTATACCGTGCCGAAGGGCAATTGTCAATACGCAAGCCCCGCGGCACGGCATTTTGATTAGCTTACTTCTTTTCCACGCCGAGCGTGACCTTTTCGCCGTTTACGTCCCATTCCTTTACGTAGCCGGCGGGTTCGCCTGCCGTTACGGACACGGCAAGCACATCGTGCGCTATATCGTCGCCAAAGCGGGCAAGCACATCCTGCGCGCGGCCGCTGCAGGAATAGGTGAGGGCGATGCGGTCGGTAACCTCAAAGCCGGCTTCCTTACGCATAACCTGTATTTTTGAAACAAGCTCACGCACAAAGCCCTCGTCTATAAGCTCCTCGGTAAGGTTGGTATCGAGCACAACGGCGGTTTCCTTTTCGCTCTGGCTTACAAAGCCCGACTTCTGCATGGGCTCGGTGAGCACATCCGCCTCGGCAAGGGATACATTGGTTCCCTCAAGCTCGAAATCGTAGCTGTTGCCGGCCTTATGCGCCGCGACAACCTTGTCGCCTATGCCGTCCTGGGCAAGATAGGCGTTTATCTTGGGCAGAAGCTTGCCGTAGCGGGGTCCAAGCGTTTTGAGCTGGGGCTTTACGCGATAGGATATGAAGGATGAAGCGTCGCTTACAAACTCCACGCTCTTTACGTTAAGCTCATCGGCGATTATTGAGGTATAAAGCGAATCGAGCGTGCCGCCCTGCACGAACATGCGGGCAAGGGGCTGGCGGTTCTTCACGTTTGCCGTGGCGCGTGCCGCGCGGCCAAGCACGACTATCTCAAGCACCTCGTCCATGCTGCGCTCAAGCTCCGCGTCTATAAGGCTTTCGTCCGCAACGGGGAAATCGCAAAGGTGTATACTTTCGGGCGCGGTCTTATCAACGCTGCGCACTATGTTCTGGTATATGCTTTCGCTCATGAAGGGGATAAACGGCGCGCAGAGGGCGCTCATGGTTGAAAGCACGGTATAAAGCGTCATATAAGCGGCTTCCTTATCGTCCGTCATGCCGCTTCCCCAGTAACGCTCACGGCAGCGGCGAACGTACCAGTTTGAAAGATCGTCCGTAAAGCGGGCAAGCTCACGGCCGGCCTCGGTGATATGGATGCCCTCAAGGTTCGTGTCAACGGTTTTGATAAGCGTATTAAGCCTGCTGAGTACCCACTTATCCATGGGGGTAAGGTTCTCGCGCTTAAGAGTATGCTTGGTGGGATCAAAGCCGTCTATTTCGGCATAGAGCACATAGAACGCGTATGTATTCCAAAGGGTACCCATAAACTTGCGCTGAGCCTCGCTTACGGCCTCCGCGCTGAAGCGGCTGGGCAGCCAGGGCATAGAGCCCGTGTAGAAATACCAGCGCACGGCATCCGCGCCCTGATTATCAAGTATGCTCCAGGGATCGACAACGTTGCCCTTATGCTTGCTCATCTTTATGCCGTCCTTATCGGCAACAAGGCCGAGAACAAGGCAGTTCTGGTAGCTGGGCTCATCAAAGAGGCAGGTTGATATGGCAAGCAGGGTATAGAACCAGCCGCGGGTTTGATCCAAAGCCTCGCTTATGAAATTGGCGGGGTAACGGCGCTCAAACTGCTCCTTGTTTTCAAACGGATAGTGCCACTGGGCGAAGGGCATGGAGCCGGAATCGAACCAGCAGTCTATAACCGCCTTTTCACGGCGCATGGTGCCGCCGCACTTTTCGCACTTAAACGTTATCGGGTCAAGATACGGCTTATGCAGCTCTATATCCTCCGGAGTGCCCGGGGCAAGCTCACAAAGCTCCTTGCGGCTGCCGACAACATGAACATGGCCGCAATCCTCGCAAACCCAAACGGGCAGCGGAGTTCCCCAGTAGCGCTCGCGGCTGAGGCCCCAGTCTATAACATTTTCAAGGAAGTTGCCCATACGGCCGTCCTTTATGGTTTCGGGCAGCCAGTTTATGCGCTGATTGTACTCGATAAGCTTATCGCGCACGGCGGTCATTTTTATGAACCAGCTCTCGCGGGCGTAATAGATAAGCGGAGTATCGCAGCGCCAGCAGAACGGATAGCTGTGCTCAAAGGGAATTTCCGCGAACAGCGCGCCGCTCTCCCTAAGGTCCTTAAGAATCATGGGATCGGCCTTCTTAACGAACACGCCGGCCCAGGGAGTATCCTCGGTCATGTTTCCGCGGGTATCAACCAGCTGAACAAAGGGAATATCGTTTTCGCGGCATACGCGATAGTCGTCCTCACCAAAGGCGGCGGCGTTATGAACTATGCCGGTACCGTCATCGGCGGAAACATAATCGTCCGCCACAACGCGGAAGCCCTTCTTGCCGGTTTTCTCGGCGGCCTTGGCGGTGCATTCAAAAAGCGGCACATAGGTGCGGCCCACAAGCTCGCTTCCCTTGAACTCGCGAACAACCGTGGCGCCCTCGCCCAGAACCTTTTCTACAAGATCCTTGGCAAGTATGAAGGCCTCTCCGTCCTTTTCGGCACGGCAGTAGACTATATCCGCGTTTACGCAAAGGCAAACGTTTGAAGGAAGGGTCCAGGGCGTGGTTGTCCAGGCAAGGTAGCTCGCGTCCTCATCGGTGCACTTAAACCTTACGGTAGCGGAAACCTCTTTAACGTCCTTATATCCCTGCGCAACCTCGTGGCTTGCGAGCGCGGTGCCGCAGCGGGGGCAATAAGGCACAACCTTATGGCCCTTATAGAGCAGGCCCTTTTCATATATTTTCTTAAGCGCCCACCATTCGGACTCTATATAATTATCCTCATAAGTAACATACGGGTGCTCCATATCCGCCCAGAAGCCCACGCGGTCGCTCATCTGCTCCCACTCGGTTTTGTATTTCCAAACGGATTCCTTGCACTTGGCGATAAACGGCTCCACGCCGTATGCCTCTATCTGCTTTTTGCCGTCCAGCCCAAGCATTTTTTCAACCTCAAGCTCAACGGGCAGGCCGTGGGTATCCCAGCCGGCTTTGCGCAGAACGTCATAGCCCTTCATAGTGCGGTAGCGGGGAATAATGTCCTTCATCGCGCGGGTAAGAATATGGCCTATATGCGGCTTGCCGTTAGCCGTCGGTGGGCCATCGTAAAAAGTAAAGGCAGGTCTGCCCTTTCTCAGCTCGCAGCTTTTTTCAAAAATGCGATTTTCCTTCCAGAAGCGGAGGATATCCTTTTCCCTTTCAACAAAGTTCAGGGAAGTAGGGACCTTGGTATACATTCAATAGCTCCTTTCGCCTTATTGTGCATAAAATAAAAACCGCGCCCCGTATAACGGGACGCAGTGCTTGCGCGGTACCACCCGATTTGGCATAATTGCCCAATCTCTTTGCGCTGTAACGTGCGCTCACGGCGCGTACTATTGGCTTTTCGCTTTCATACGCGCGCTCATGGATGATGCGTACCGGATCCGCACCCGCTGCCTTTCACCGACTGCAGCTCGCTTTGGAGGCTTAACCCCGGCCGTGTGTTCCAATCAACACTTTGGCTTGAGTATATCCTATTTTTCGCGGTTTGTAAAGTATATCAGCCAAAAACCGCGGGGTTATAAACGATTTTTTCCGTTATTCGATTTTCTTGCCCCGGGCGCGGCAGGGCGGTATAATATGCGCAAAAATCAGCGAAAGAAGGAACGCCATGAACGCAGTTTCAATCCGCAACGCTACGCCTGCCGACGCGGAGGCGATAGCCGAAATATATTCATATTATGTTGAGAATACCGCGATAACGTTCGAATACACTTCCCCCGACGCGGATGAGATACGCGAGCGTATGGCCAACACTATGCGGCGCTACCCATACTTAGTGGCCGAAAGCGGCGGCACGGTGCTGGGCTATGCCTACGCCGGTCCTTTTCACCCGCGCGCGGCTTACGCGTGGAGCGCGGAGGTAAGCATATACATAAGCCGCGACGCGCGGCGCGCAGGGCTTGGGCGAAGGCTGTATGGGGCGCTTGAAAGCAAGCTTCGTGAAATGGGGATACTGAATATATACGCCTGCGTTGCCTACCCGAAAACCGATGACGAGTATCTTACGCGCAACAGCGCCGATTTTCATGAGCACCTCGGGTTTTCGCCTGTCGGCCGCTTCACAAGCTGCGCCTATAAGTTCGGCCGCTGGTACGATATGCTTTGGATGGAAAAAACCGCCGACGCGTATCCTGACGCACCGGCGGAAGTGAAAAGGTATATTTACTGATTAAGCATCCAATTTATAATATCAAACCTATCGCTGTGGTAAATCCAGCGGATTTCGTGGCCCTGCCCTTCAAGCAGGGTCAGTTTGCTTTTGCCGCCGCAGCGGTTTATCATTTCGTTTGCCTGAATTACGCTGAAGCCCATGCCCGTATCAAGCTCGCCATGGAATATCCACACAGGCATTTCAGTCAGCACGGCGCAGTCAAGCGGCTCCACGCTGCCGCACACGGGCACAAGGCAGCTGAAACGGCGGGGATATTTTATGGCTATTGAAAACGTGCCCATTCCGCCAAGGCTTGCGCCGGTTAGCGCTATGCGCTTTTCGTCCGCGCCCTTCTCCGCACAAAGTTTATCGATAAGCTCCGCCACCTCGTCCGCTATGCTGTTCCAGTTCATTCCCTCCGGGCACTGCGGCGCTATAAGCATGCTGCCCTCCGGCATTTTTACCTTGCCCGCGCTTACAAAGCTTGGCAGCGACTCTATTTCAAAAAGCGTATTAACATCGCTTCCGCAGCCATCCGTACCGTGAAGATATACTATCGCGGGGCATTTTGATTCGCTCCCGCCCTGCTTATGCAAAACATAGTTTATGCTAAGCCCGCTTTTTGCCGTAAACACCAGCTTTTCCATATTTATCCTCCTTTGGCTAATTTTTCGTCATTTAAGCGCCGTTTCGCCGCTCACGTTAAACAAAATCCCGCGCATACTGCATAATAATACGCGCGGGGTGAATAATTGCGTTTGTTTTGTATTTACGGTTTCTTTACAGCCCGTCGCCCGGAAGCTCCACTCCCGCGGCTTCCGCGGCGGCAATCGCGGGCGCAAGCTCGCCTACCCTTTCGGGAGAATGAGCGTCGCTGTCCGGCCGCATAACGGCACCGATTTTATCAACAAGGCGTATATCGTCGGCCGTAAGTGTTACGTGGTGCGAATTAATCTCTATCATCGTGCCAAGTTCCTTGGCCCCGCGCGCAAGAGTTGCTATATCGCACTTTACGTATTCGCCGGGATGGGCAAATATATCTATCTTATATTTTTCCGCCGCGGCAAGCAAAGCCTTTGCCGTAAGCTCCGGCTCGGCTTTATGAAGCCCCATGGCCTCAAGCGAGCGCCTCATTAAAAACCCGTCTTTGGGCACAACGCCCTTATGATACGCAAGCAGCAGCACATCAAACATGCTGCGGTCCTTTGGCGCATCGCATTCGCCAAACGCCGTAAGGTTGCACTCAAGGCCGAAAAGAACCTCTATATCGCGCGAATACACGCTCGCCAGTCGCTCGGTTTCCTTTCTTAAGCGCTCCAGCTTTTCGCCGCGAACGCCGTAGAAAACATGCGCCGGGGCATGCTCGGTTATGGCTATTCTTTTAAGCCCACGCTGTATGCCCGCTATTACTATGTCCTCAGGTGAGCCTTTGCCATGCGAAAAATTTGTGTGCGTATGCAGGTCGCTTAAATAGCTTGCCATTGCCTTTTACTGTCTCTTTTTCCTGTAAGCTATGCTGTTGCCGCGAATTCTTGCGACAAGTATTATCATAAGGTTGCTCAGGGTGGTCATGGAAGAGGAATTCTCAAGCTTGAACGGCACCCTTGTGGCACCCATCTGGGAAGCTGTAAAGAAATAGTCGCACGCCTGAACGGCCTGATTTCCGCCGTAGCTGCTGAAATAAATGGTTGTCGCGCCGGCATCCCTGGCGGCCAGAACCGCTTCGAATATGTCCTTATTGCGACCGCTGCGGCAGAAGGCTATTATTGCATCATCCGCGGTGAACCTTGTTTTATAAACGCCCATCTTAAGCTCGTCGTTAAGGGATATGGCCTCTACGTCTATCATATTGAAGCTTTGAACAAGATCGGTTGTTAAAAGATCGGACTCGCCGCAAACAAATACACGCTTCTTGGAAGCCACATCGCGCGCGGCGGCACAGAACGCCTCTTTATCAAGCGCGTGGTAAGTATCCTCAAGAGACATTATGCTGTAGCCGCAAAGCTTGTCGATAACCGCGGCGTCGCTGTCTTCATCCTCTATGGGTGAAATTTTTTGCGTTGCGCCGTTAGCGGCCACGCCGCCCGCAAGCGCCACGCGGAAATCAAGGAAGCCCTTGTAGCCAAGCCTTCTGGCAAGGCGGGTTACGCTGGGCACGCTTACGTGCGCCTCAGCGGCTATTTCGTTGATAACCATGCGCATTGCGCGCTCGGGGTTATCCAGAATAAAATCTGCAACCTTGCGCTCGGCGGAAGGAAGCGATACATATGCGGAGCGGATTTTGTTATTTGCGGGCATGGTATTCTCTCCTTTTATTTCTTTATTTTTAGTCAGATTTTTGTTCCCCGCTTTCATCAGGGAGATATTATTTTCCCGTAAGTTTACACTTTATTTACATTATAGAGCAATCACCCCCGCTTTACAATGGCAGAATTATGAAATTGTATAAACAATCATATAATAATTTGCAGTATTCCTTAATTTTCGGCAATGCATAAACAGAATTCAGCATAAAAAACGCAGTTCCTGCATTTTCCTTCTTTGATTGACATTAAACCTGCAAAATACTATAATATAGGACAGAATGCCTGTACCCGCCGATAAGCAAGCATTAACGGCGGGAATACAACAAATATATCAGGAGGATTTACTCAAAATGGCAAAGACAATGACCATTGACGGCAATACCGCCGCGGCGCATGTTGCTTATGCGTTCAGCGATGTTGCAGCCATCTACCCCATCACGCCCTCGTCCCCCATGGCCGAGGTTGCCGATGAGTGGGCGGCAAACGGCAGGACCAATCTTTTTGGCCAGAAGGTAAAGATTGCCGAAATGCAGTCTGAAGCCGGTGCAGCCGGTGCCGTTCACGGCTCCCTTAAAGCAGGTGCCCTTACTACCACCTTCACGGCTTCTCAGGGCCTTCTGCTGATGATTCCCAATATGTACAAGATTTCCGGCGAGCTGCTGCCCGGCGTATTCCACGTATCCGCCCGCGCTCTTGCCTACCATGCTCTGAGCATTTTCGGTGACCACAGCGACGTTATGGGCTGCCGCCAGACCGGTTTTGCCATGCTCTCCTCCGCTTCCGTACAGGAAGTTATGGACCTTGCGCTGGTTACCCACCTTTCCGCCATCAAGGCTTCCGTCCCCTTCGTGCATTTCTTCGACGGTTTCCGTACCAGCCATGAAATACAGAAGATCGAGGCCATAGACTACGAGGATATGGGCAAGCTGCTCGACTACGATGCCGTTGCCGCTTTCCGTAAGCGCGCTCTTAATCCTGAGCATCCTCACCTTTCCGGTTCCGCTCAGAACCCCGATATCTACTTCCAGAATCGCGAAGCCTGCAACAGCAAGTACCTGGCTGTTCCCGCCATCGTTGAGCACTACATGGAAGAGGTTGGCAAGCTGACCGGCCGTCATTATCATCTGTTTGACTACGTTGGCGCGCCCGATGCCGACCGCGTAATCATCTCCCTTGGCAGCAGCTGCGACGTAGTGGAAGAAGCTATCGACTACCTGAACGCCCGCGGCGAAAAGCTGGGCCTCATCAAGGTTCGTCTGTACAGGCCTTTCTGCGCGGACAAGCTCCTTGCCGCCCTGCCTGCCACCTGCAAGAAGATCGCCGTTCTGGACCGCACCAAGGAAGCCGGTTCTCAGGGCGAGCCTCTGTACCAGGATGTAGTAAACGCCTTTGCCGAAGCCGGCAGGAACGATGTTAAGATCATCGGCGGCCGTTACGGTCTCGGTTCCAAGGAATTCACTCCTTCCATGGTTAAGGCCGTTTACGACGAGCTGAAGAAGGACGATCCCAAGCCCCGCTTCACCGTTGGTATAGTTGACGACGTAACCAACCTTTCTCTGCCCGTAACCGAGCAGGTTAACGCCGCTCCCGAGGGCACCATCGCCTGCAAGTTCTACGGCCTTGGTTCCGACGGTACCGTTGGCGCCAACAAGAACTCCATAAAGATCATAGGCGACCACACCGACATGTACGCTCAGGGCTACTTCGCGTATGACTCCAAGAAGTCCGGCGGTTTCACCGTAAGCCATCTGCGCTTCGGCAAGAAGCCCATACAGAGCCCCTACCTCATCGATGCGGCTGACTTCGTAGCCTGCCACAATCCTTCCTACGTTACCCGTTACGATGTAACCGAGGGTATCAAGGAGGGCGGCACCTTCCTGCTCAACTCCGAATGGACGCTTGAGGAGATGGAGAACGAGCTCCCCGCCAAGATGAAGAACGCCATCGCGAAGAATCATCTTAAGTTCTACAACATCGATGCCGTTAAGCTTGCCAAGGAAGTTGGCATGGGCAACCGCATCAACACCATAATGCAGTCCGCCTTCTTCAAGCTGGCCAACGTTATCCCCGCCGACCAGGCTATAGATTACATGAAGGCCGCCGCCAAGAAGTCCTACGCCAAGAAGGGTGAGGACGTTGTGGCCCGCAACTATGCCGCTATCGACGCCGGCGTGAACGCCGTTGTTGAAATCAAGTATCCCGAGTCCTGGGCAACCACCACCGAGGGTGCCGTTGTAAAGCCCGTGACCGATGATCCGTACTTCACGCAGTTCATCTCCCCCATACTTGCTCAGAACGGCGACAAGCTGCCCGTATCCATGATGAGCCCCGATGGTTCCGTACCTACCGGCACCACCAAGTATGAGAAGCGCGGCATAGCCGTTGACGTTCCTACCTGGATTCCCGAGAACTGCATACAGTGCAACCAGTGCTCACTCGTTTGCCCGCACGCCTGCATAAGGCCCGCCCTGGTAAAGGACGAGGACAACGCTCCCGAATCCTTCGTAACCAAGCCCGCTACCGGCAAGGAGCTCGCGGGTTACAAGTTCCGCATGCAGATTTCTCCTCTGGACTGCACCGGCTGCGGCAACTGCGTAGACGTTTGCCCCGCCAAGAACAAGGCCCTCACCATGGTTCCCCTGCACACCATACAGGAGACCGAAGGCGCCAACTGGGAATTTGCCACCAAGCTGCCTGAGCGCGAGCTTGATATGAATAAGTACACCGTTAAGAACAGCCAGTTCCTCAAGCCCCTGTTTGAGTTCTCCGGCGCCTGCGCGGGCTGCGGCGAGACTCCTTACATCAAGCTTATAACCCAGCTGTTCGGCGACAGGATGATAATCGCCAACGCCACCGGTTGTACCTCCATCTACGGCGGCAGCGCGCCTACCGTACCTTACACCACCAACGAAAAGGGTCAGGGTCCTGCCTGGGCTAACTCCCTGTTCGAGGACAACGCCGAGTTCGGCTTCGGTATCAACCTTGGTACCAAGCAGCGCCGCGCGCACGTGGTTGACCTGGTAGAGAAGCTGATCGCTGTTGACTACTGCGACGCCGATCTGAAGGCCGCCGGTAAGGAATGGCTTGAGAACATGGACGACGCTGAAGGCTCCAAGAAGGCAGCTGCCAAGCTGGTTGCCGAGCTCGAGGCCAGCGTAGATCCCGATCTGACCGGCACCCAGTGGGAGGCCGAATGGCTTAAGAACGGCAAGAAGTGCCCCTGCGAGGCCTGCACTCTCGGCCGCGAAGTACTTGCCAACAAGGACCTGCTCGTCAAGAAGTCCATCTGGATCTTCGGTGGTGACGGCTGGGCATACGATATAGGTTACGGCGGACTTGACCACGTGCTGGCCATGGACGAGGATGTAAACGTTCTGGTTGTCGATACCGAAGTTTACTCCAACACCGGCGGACAGTCCTCTAAGTCCACTCCTACCGGTTCCGTTGCTAAGTTCGCGGCGGCCGGCAAGCGCACCAGCAAGAAGGACCTGGGCATGATGGCCATGAGCTACGGCTATGTCTACGTTGCCAAGGTTTGCATGGGCGCCAATCAGCAGCAGCTTGTAAAGGCCCTGCAGGAAGCCGAAGCTTATAAGGGACCCTCCCTCATAATCGCTTACGCGCCCTGCATCAACCACGGCCTGAAGGTTAAGGGCGGCATGGGCAAGAGCCAGGCTGAGGCCAAGAAGGCCGTTGAAGCCGGTTACTGGCAGCTCTATCGCTACAACCCCAACCTTACCGCGGAAGGCAAGAACCCCTTCACCCTGGACAGCAAGCCCGCTACCCTGCCGTATCGTGACTTCATCATGGGCGAGGTTCGCTATGCTTCCCTGCTTGCTCAGTTCCCCGAAGTTGCCGAGAAGCTCTTCGACCGCGCTGAGACCGAGGCCAAGGACAAGTACGCGTACTACAAGAAGCTTAACGACATGCAGTAATGCATATTGAATAAGTAACTCCCCGGCGGGGCGGCTTAGCCGCCCCGCTTTTTCTGTATCAAAAAAGCTCCCCGTTTCCGGGGAGCCGTAGTATTCTTTGGTTTTTTGATCAGCCGTGCAGCTTTTCTATTACCCTGTGCGCCACTTCAAGGCATATACCGCCGGAGCGGCCTACCTGCGCCGCGAATTCCTCGCTGCCGCCTTCTATGGCATCGCTTACGGCCTTTATCATAAGGCAGGGAACGCCGTTCCTGTTGCAGGTTAGCAATATCGCCGCGGCTTCCATTTCGCATATATCCGCGTTATAGGCGGTATGCAGGGCGCGCTTCTTTTCGGGATCGTCCACAAACTTGTCGCCGGAGGCGCAGATTACGCGCTTAAGCGTGGGCTCAACCTCCACGGCCGCGTCCACAAGCTCCTTGGGAGCGGGAATATATACGCTGGGATATTCAAGGTAGCGCGCGGGCTCGGTATTGTCTATGGTTGAGGTATCGTAATCGTAATGCACAACGCTTTCCACAACGCAGGTCTTAGCAAGGCTCATTTCCTCCGTAAGGCCGCCCACAACGCCAAAGTTTATTATAAACTCCGCGCCGTATTTGGTTATAAGGAACTGCGTGCCGGCGGCCGCGGCAATCTCGCCCGCGCCGCTCTTTACGATATACATCGTGTATCCCTCGCCGTCCAAACGCTTTACGGCAAAGCCCTTTTCGCTAACGTCCGTAAGCCTATCACCGTAGTGGGAAAGCACGGCGTCTATCTCAACAGCTACAAGCATGCCTATAGTCTTCTTTTTCTTTTCCATATTAAAACCCTCTTCGTCTTATTTTTCTATGAAATGATATTGCATTTTACCCGGCATTGTCAAGCGCGGCTTTGCTTTAATTCAGCCCAAAATACCCGCGCTTGACGTTGAGTATCGCTTAATCTATAATCAATTCATCAACCGACACAATTGAATCATAAACGCGGGAGGCAAACCAAGTGAAATACGATTTTGACGAAATTATCGACAGAACACATACAAACTCCGAAAATGTTGACGGATGGAGACCGTATATATTCAAATGCGGTCCGGAAAAGAAATTCCCTTACGCTGATGACGAATTCGTAAGGATGTGGGTTGCGGACATGGAATTCGCCGTTGCCCCGGAAATAAGGGATGCGATAAAGGAGCGCGTTGACCGCAAAATACTCGGCTACACTATAGTATCCGACGAGGGATATTATGAGGCGCTGCGCAACTGGTGCCGCACCCGCTACGACTGGGAATTTCCCAAGGAGGAGCTTAAGTTCTCCCCCGGCGTAATACCGGCGCTGTATCAGCTTGTGGAGGACCTGGTAAAGCCATCTAACGGCAAGGTGCTTACCATGACGCCGGCATACGGCTTTTTCCTGCACGCGTGCGAATACAACGGAGTTGAGCTTGTAACAAGTCCGCTCAAAAAGATTGACGGGCGATTTGAGATAGACTTTGATGATTTTGAGAAAAAGGCCTCCGACCCGGACGTTAAGATGCTTATGCTCTGCAACCCGCACAACCCCAGCGGACGCATCTGGACGGAGGAGGAGCTTAACAAAATAGCCGATATAGTCAAAAAATACAATCTTTGGGTTGTGTCGGACGAGATACACTGCGACCTTATCCGCACCGGCCTTAAGCACATACCCATGGGCAAGATAATGCCCGGCTATATGAGGCTTATAACCACCATGTCCGCCAGCAAAACATTTAACCTTGCGGGCATGCTGTTTTCAAACATAATAATACGCTGTCCTGACGAGCGCGCCCGGTTTGACGCGCGGGACAAGAACATAGGCGCGGCGAACCCGCTTTCCATTGCGGCGCACAAGGCGGCATACGAGCACGGCGCACAGTGGCTTGAGCAGCTTAAGGCTTATGTTGACAACAATCTTAAGCTTGTTGACGAGTTCCTGAAGGCTGAAATACCGGACGCGATATTCAATATACCTGAGGCTACGTATTTTGCCTGGGTTGATCTTTCAAAAGTTCTGCCTGATATCGACGATCTGCCGCTGTTCTTTGCCAACAACGCGGGCGTACTGCTTGAGGGCGGAGACAAACTGTTTGTAGGAAACGCGAAGGGCTACATACGGCTTAACCTTGCGATGCCGAGGGCCATGCTTGAAACCGGCCTTAAGCGCATAGCGGAATCCATTCGTAAGCACAAGGAGCAAAAATAAAACGCGAAAAGCCTAAAAAAGCCCTTGCTTTGCAATGGTTTTCACGATATAATATCTCTGTTCCGGGTTTTATTGCCCACGAGAATGCAGCAGCAGAGCGGTTAATCGCGCTGCGCCCAGCAAAAATAAAGTGAGGAGTTGCACGATGAAAAAGGATATCCATCCCTCTTACGGCGAAAGCATCGTCCGCTGCGCTTGCGGCGAGACCTTCAAGACCGGTTCCGTAAAAGGCGAGCTCACGGTCGAAATTTGCTCCAAGTGCCATCCGTTCTACACCGGCAGGCAGAAGCTGGTTGATACCGGCGGACGTGTAGACCGCTTCAAGAAGCGTTACGGCATCAACTGATAGCCGGGCTTATAAGAAGCAAAACAATTTGTTAAAAGGGGCGAGCGGTTTGAATAAGCCGTTCGTTCTTTTTTATATTCATAAATTGTGAAGATACCGTCAATTTTGGGCAAATTCGCCATTAAGCATATTGAATGAGCAGGGTCTATTGGGTAAAATAGAGTTATTAATAAGGGAGGTAATAAAAAATGAGCAAATCGTTCAGGAACACCCTTCTGGCCATATCCGCAGTATTTATAGTGCTTGGCCTTATTGAGATTATTTGGCCCGTAGGCTCGCCCACGGTAATATGCTATATATTGGGAGCGCTGCTTACGCTGTTTGGGATATATCACATTGTGCGCTATTTCGCGGCAGAGGTAAACTATATGTTCGCCGGCATGGGGCTTGCGCTCGGCACCGCCTGCGCGGTAACGGGCCTGCTTATAATAATATGCGCCAAAGCGGTGGTCGCGATATTCGGCGTGGCAATGGGCATTGCCGTTATAGCCGCAAGCATACTGAGGCTGCAGCTTTCGTTTAACATGATGCGCCTTGGCAGCGCCAGATACATTCCCGTTATGGTATTCGCGTTTGTAATGCTGATCGCCGGCATAGTTATGCTTTTCAACCCCATAGCGAGCGCCGCCGCGGCAACAACGGTTATGGGCGTATGCATGGTGCTTGACGGCATTATGAACATAATAAGCCTTATATTCGCGAAAGACCTGCTTAAGGATTAATCAAATAAACCGCAATTAAAAACGAAAACCGCCCGGAGCTTAACCGGGCGGTATTTTTATGCCGATTGTTTTGTTTTCAGATGCCGTACTCCCCATCCTTTACGGTGAGGGTTTTGGAATAGAACACCTTCATGGCCTTAACAAGGCTGTCTATATCCTCGGCGCCAGCGGTTTCATAGCAGGAATGCATGGCAAGCTGCGGCAGACCTATATCAACCGTGCTTACGGCAACCTTTGTATTGGCAATGCTGCCGAGCGTGCCGCCGCCCGCAAGGTCCGAACGATTGGCAAATACCTGCACCGGCGCTTCCGCGTCCGCGCAAACCTGCCTGAAGAGCGCGGCGGAGATGCCGTCGGTAGTATATTTCTGGTTGGCGTTGAACTTGATAACAATACCCTTGTTCATATAGGGGCAATTGTCAAAATCCGAATACTCGGGGTGGTTGGGGTGCTGAGCGTGCGCGTTGTCGGCCGATACCATAAAGCTTTGGGCTATCATGGCAATATACTCCTCCTCGTTCTTGCCAAGGTTCAGGGCGATGCGCCTTAAAAGATCGCGCATAATGTTGGATTCCGCGCCCTGCTTGGTGGAGCTGCCGGTTTCCTCATTATCAAACACGCAGCAAACGGGAATGCTGCCGCTCTCCTCTGCGTTCATAAAGCCTTCCATGCAGCCGAACGCGCACTCCGTATCGTCAAGCTTGGGGGAGGCGATATACTCATCGTTTCTGCCAAGGAACGTGGGCGCGGTGCGGTTATAAAGATAAAGGTCGTGACCTATTATATCCTCCGCCTTTAAGCCTATGCTTTCGGCTACGGTCTGCATAAATGTTCCCTTGCCGTTTTCATCGGAGAAGAGGGGCAGAGTATCTATATTTGCCTTTATCTCAAAGCCGTTGTTGGCGGTTTTATTCATATGAATACAAACGCTCGGGATTATAACAAGGTCCCTGTCTATATTGACAAGCCTTGATGAGATGCGGCCGTTCTCCCCGCGCACAAGCACGCGGCCGGCAATCGAAAGCGGCCGATCGAACCAGGTTGCCATAAGCGCGCCGCCGTAGCGCTCGGTGCTGAGCTGAACATAGTGCGCGCCGACCTTTTCGGGATTATCCTTTATCTTAAACGTAGGCGAGTCGCTGTGCGCCGCGGAAATCATAAAGCCCGCCACGGGGTTTGACGGCACGCGAAACGCCATTATGGTTGATCCGTTGGGCGAAACATAGTACTTGCCGCCGCGGCAAAGCTTCCACGCCTGCTCGGTATAAAGCTTGGTGTAGCCCTTTTCGTTAAGCGCTTCCTCCAGATTGGCCACAACCTGATACCTTGTGGGGCTCTTCTTCATGAAATCCAGCAGTTTTACGGCGTTCTCGTTTTTCATTGGTGTGTCTCCTTTGTATTAATTTTTTAGTTAAAATGCTAATAGTCAATTCCCGCTGCTCTGATTGTCAACTTTCCCCGCCCCAATTGTCAACTTTTGTGTTGCGAATAGTCAACATTTGCGGTTCGGATTGTCAACTTTTCATTCCAAAATGTTGACTATTGAATTATTCTTCCCTGTTTTGAGATCTTTCGGTACTGAAACCTTCGGGGTAGCGGCGGCGCAGCTTTTCAATATTGCCCGCGAATATGGTTTCAAGGTCCGTATCAAGCGCGTACGCGGCCTCCGCAAGGTACCAGGCTATGTCGCCAAGCTCTTCCTTTAGTGCCTCTTTGTTGAGCGGGTGCCCCTGAGCGTACCACTTTTTGACTATGTCTATCGATTCGCCGGACTCCCCGCAAAGGCCCATCACGCTGTTTATAAGCGCGGACTCCTTGTTCAGATCCTTATTCAATGTTTTAAGCGCAAGGCTTTGATATTCGTTGATTGTCATGCCGCACCTCCGTCGGAACCTGTTTCGGCTTATTCTACCATATACCGCCGGATAAAAAAAGCCCGGGCACGATGTGCCCGGGCTTTATTATGGCCGCGGATGCGGCCTTTTTCGGCTATTCGTTATTCAATGGAGATGCTGCTGGATTCGGCAAGCTTCTTCTGCTCGTACTTAGGCACGTTAATGGTAAGCACGCCGGACTCATATTTGCACTTTACATCCTCGCTCTTTACATCGCCAACGTAGAAGGTCCTCTGGCAGCTGCCGCTGTAACGCTCCTGGCGAATTACGCGCTTGGTCTTCTTATCGGTTTCTTCCTTATCAAGGCCCTTGGCGGCGCTTATGGTAAGATAGCCGTTCTTAAGCTGCACGTTAATGTCTTCCTTGGCAAAGCCGGGCAGATCAACCGCCAGTTCGTAGCCGTCCTCGGTTTCGTGAATATCGGTCTTCATAATGTGGGAAGCATGCTTACCGTAAAGCTCCTTGTTGGCATTCCACATGTTGCGCTCGAAAGCGTCGTTGAACAGGTCATCAAAAAGGTTTTCTCCAAAGATCATCGGTAACATAATATTTTTACTTCCTTTCGCAAGTCGTTTTGTCTTTTTTCCGGCGGCTCTCAGGACCGCTCGCAACGCCGTTTCTCTCGGGGCTCTCGCCCTTTCCTTCACGGTACGACTATATTATAACTCCGATTTTTTCCAACGCAACAGCTTGGGGGCAAGCTTCACATTCGTTCATTATAATTGTTGGAAGCATCAATATTCTGTAACAATTTAATATTTACGACACAGTTTGGGTGTCGTCTTCCTTGGATTTCTCCTCCTTACTTATAACGCAATGCACTATTCTGTGCTCAAACACCTTGTCAACCTCCGCGTGTATGCCCGAAACGGATACGGTAAAGCGGCTGCCGTCGGCGGGAATAATGTCAAACTGAGAGAATATAAGGCCGCCCAGGGTATCGAATTCCTCGGTGGGAAGCTCTATATCGAAAAGCTCCGCTATGTCCTCAAGCGACGCGCGGCCGCCGGTTGAGTATTTGCCGCCGCCCAGGGGCTTTATGGTTTCCTCCGAATCATCGTCGTCTATATCGCCGACTATCTGCTCAACTATATCGTTCATTGTGACTATGCCGCTCATGCCGCCGTATTCATCAAGCACAACGGCAAAATGATTGCGCGTGCGGCGCATTTCCCTGAAAAGATCGTCCGCCTTAACGCTTGCGGGCACAAACAGGGGCGCTGTTACGGCGGCTTTCATAACGTTTTCGCGCGAACGGTCGCTAAGCTTAAGATAGTTTCTCGCAAGGAGTACGCCTATAACGTCGTCCGGCGTTTCACCGCATACGGGATAGTGCGAATGGTTGGTTTCCTTTATGGTTTTCTCCCATTCCTCGTCGCTTTCCTCACTCCAAAGCATATCCACCATTGTTCTGTGGGTAAGCATATCGCCGGCCTCAATATCATTAAACTCAAACACGTTTTGCAGCAGCTCCTTTTCGCCCGCCTCTATGGCGCCCTTTTCGCTGCCCGCGTCTATCATCATGCGGATTTCGTCCTCGGTAAGCTCGTTTTCCTCCTCGTTGGGATCAACGCCCATAACCTTAAGCACAAGATTGGTGCTCGCGGTAAGCAGCCACACAATGGGCCTGAACAGGGCGGATATAAAGGAAATAAGCCCGCTCAGCGCAAGGGCGATTTTCTCCGCCTTTTTCATGGCAAGGCGCTTTGGCACAAGCTCGCCGAAAACAAGGGTGAAGAAGCTGAGTATAAGCGTTATAACAACAACGCTTACGCTGTTCAGAACATGGGCGTTTATGTTTACGCCTGATGATTGTATAATGCTGACAAGCCTGTCCGCAAAGTTTTCCGCGGCAAAGGCGCTGCCCAAAAATCCCGCAAGGGTTATGGATATTTGTATTGTTGCCAAAAAACGCGCGGGCTGAGAGGTTAGTTTAGTTAGCCTTGCTGCCCTTTTGTCGCCGTCCGACGCAAGCTTTGTAAGCTTAACTTCGTTAACGGAAAGCACGGCTATTTCAGCGCACGCGAAAACAGCGTTCAGCAGAATGAACAAAGCCTGCAGCAGCAGTAATCCTATAAGCGGGTCGTCTTCCATTTGTGTTTTAATTCCTCCGAAATAAAATCAATTTTTATATACAAAAAGACCACGCCGAGCATAACCCACGGGAAATTGCCCCATGGATTGCGGTATGATCCAATGCATCGATAATTATATAAGCTTGTAACGGAACAGGGCCCGGCGCGTCAGCGTCGCTCTTTTCCATCTTTTGTTTCTCCTTCCGTGCCGCGCGCTCGCGCGACATCGAGAATGATTATACTATAATTTTTCTGTTTACGCAATAGATATGATTGCGCGTATGTGTCCGTGTTTTGCGGACTGAGTTTGCTCGCGATCGGCCCGGTTTTCGCCTTGCCATAATATCTTTTCATAGGGATTCGTTTTTTCGCAACCTCGGCTTATGCTTTTTTATGGGGGCTGAATATTTTTTAGGATGTATAAATTCGGCCGGCTGATGTCATATTCCATTCATAATCCTGCATATCAGATGCGCCTTCCACCGTACTTGTCCACATTATCCACAGAGTTATCCACAATTTCATGGCCTGTATTGTCCGTTTTTGGATTTTATCCACAGCATTCACATTCAAGTTGTGCACACCCCTATGTTGCATAATTCGTTCGTCTCTGCATAAGGCAAGTGCATAGCGCATGAATTGTTTGGGGATTTTCGCGCGTTCTTTGGGGCAGATTAGGTGTATCCCCATGGTGTACAGGCGTTATACACGCGCGCGTACATCGCCCCCGCAAGGCCGTTTTCTTGCCGATTTTGCAGGCAAATCGGGCATTTTTCTTTGACACGCGGCCCATTATGATGATAAAATAAATTAAGCAAAGCAAAATGTTTTTATTGTTCACGCCCATCGTTTTTTATTCAGCCGCCAAAGCGGAGAAAGGAAGGAAAGCCATGTTTTGCATAGGCGAAAAAATATGCTACCCAATGCACGGCATAGGGGAAATTTCGGGCATAGAGCAGCGCACTGTGCTGGGATCAACCGCCAAATATTATGTGCTTAAGTTCGCGTCCAGCCGTGTAAACGCTATGGTGCCCATAAGCGCGGCGGAAAGCGTTGGCCTGAGGCGGCCCATTACGCGCGAGGAAGGCGAAAAAGTATTAAGCTATATTAAGCGCGGCGAATCGGGCGCGGAAACGGCGTGGGGATCGAACTGGAACCGCAGATACCGCGAAAATTGCGACAGGCTGAAAAAAGGCGATGTTTACGCCGTTGCGGATGTTTTCCTTTGCCTGAACGCGCGGCAGAACGAAAAGGGCTTAAGCGCCGGGGAGATAAAAATGCTGGCGCTTACAAGGCGGCTTATTAAGGACGAGCTCATTTACGCCGGATGCGACGAAAAAGACGTTGCATCCGCGATAGGCTGAGCTTATGCATTTTTGCCATGCATAAAATATTTATATATGCATAATTCGGGATTTATATTATAATAATAAATTAACATAGAACAAAGGAGGACTTGGAATTTGGGTAAAAAAATAGCCCGTATCGTTATAGCGGTAGCGGGTGCCGTCATAGGCCTTGCGCTTACGGCGGGAGTGGACAGAGTGCTGGCGATGATGAATCGCCTTCTTTTGCACGAGGCAGTATATATTGCGGCGGCCATTTTATCAGCAATCATATTTTATATTTTATCTCCCCGCATAATAGAGCTGTTTTCGCGCTTAGTGGGCGGAATTGAGGCCAGGATGAGCAACATGTCCCTTTCGGACATAATGCTTGGCGCTTTCGGGCTTATAGTGGGCCTTCTTATAGCGCTGCTGCTCAGCACGCTTACGTCAAGCCTGCCGGGACTTTTGGCGTTTATAATAAACGCCGTCCTTTACTGCACGTTTGGCTACCTTGGCTGCGCGCTTGTGCTTAAGCGCAGGGGCGAAATAAATTTTCCATCGTGGTTTCATCGCCCGGGCAAGGCCGGCAAATCTTCGTCCGCGGCTTCAGTCTCCGGCGCGAGGCCGAAGGTTTTGGACACGTCCGTTATAATAGACGGGCGCATTGCCGATATATGCCAAACCGGCATGCTTGAAGGGCAGCTTATAGTGCCGGCTTTTGTGCTGGCGGAGCTTAGGCACATAGCGGACAGCGCGGACACGCTTAAGCGCAACCGCGGCAGGCGCGGGCTGGACATACTCAACCGCATGCAGAAGGAGCAGAACATTCCCATAAAGGTTGTGGATACCGATTACGAGGACATCGCGGAGGTTGACGCAAAGCTTATACGCCTGGCTTATGACATGGGCGGCGTGGTTGTTACAAACGACTACAACCTTAATAAGGTAGCGGGCGTTCAGCGGGTACCCGTATTCAACATAAACGAGCTTGCCAATGCCCTTAAGCCCATGGTGCTTCCGGGCGAGGAAATGATGCTTACAATAGTAAAAGAGGGCAAGGAATACGGCCAGGGCGTAGGCTACTTAAACGACGGCACAATGATAGTTGTGGACGGCGGCAAGCGCTACATAGGCGAGGAAGTGGCGGTTATAGTAACAAGCGCGCTTCAGACCGCCGCCGGCAGGCTTATATTCGCGAAGCTTAAAGATTTATAAAAATAAATAAAAGAAGGTGCAGCATGAGGCAAAGTGAACTTATACGCGCGGCATACGAGGGCAAAAACACGCTGGTTATAAAAAACGCCAACGTTGTTAACGTGTTTACGAACGAAATCGTTCACGCGGACGTTGCCGTATATGAGGACGTTATAATAGGCGTTGGGTCATTTAGCGGAGAAAACGAGATAGACGCCGAGGGGGCGTATCTCGCGCCGGGCTTTATAGACGCGCATGTGCACATAGAAAGCAGCATGGTTATACCTTCCTCCTTTATGAAGGTTATAATGCCGCACGGCACCACAACCGTTATAGCCGACCCGCACGAGATAGCGAACGTTGCGGGAGTGGCCGGCATAAGGGCCATGTATAAGCTTACGGACGATCTGCCGCTGAGGGTGCTTTTCATGCTTCCCTCCTGCGTGCCGGCAACCCCGTTTGAGCACAGCGGCGCAAAGCTTGTGGCGGAGGATATGGAGCAGTTTATGCGCAAAAGCCGCATACTCGGCTTGGGCGAAGTTATGGACGCGAACAGCGTTATAAACTGCAGTCAGGAGATGCTTGATAAGCTTAGGCTTTTTGACAAGCGCCCCATAGACGGCCACGCTCCTCTGCTCAGCGGCATGGGGCTTAACGCTTACCGCGTGGCCGGGGCGTTCAGCGACCACGAATGCTCAACCTATGAAGAGGTTAAGGAAAAGCTTGCCACAGGTATGAACATACTGCTTAGAATCGGCAGCGCCGCCAACAATATGGACGACGTTATGCGACGCATAGCCGAAGAAAAGCTGCCCACCGAAAACATGATGTTCTGCACGGACGACAAGCACATAGAGGATATAAGGAGCAAGGGCCACATAAACGCTAACGCGCGCATGGCCGTTGCCGCGGGTATAGACCCGATAGAGGCTATAAAAATGGCCTCCTACAACGCCGCCCGTGCCTACGGCATAAAGGGAATAGGCGCCATAGCCCCGGGCTACAAGGCGGACATGGTTCTGCTTGAGGATCTTAAGGACTTTAAGGTTAAGCAGGTTATAACCCGCTTTGGCGTGCCTTACAGCGGCGATGAGCCCATACCCTCCCCCATACTTCCCCCGCAGGTATTCAACAGCGTGCGCCTGCCGGAAATCACAAAGGAAAATCTCGCGCTTAAGTGCCATGTAAGCGCGCCGGTTATAAAAATGCTGCCTCATCAGCTTGTGACGGAGCTTGTATACAGGGATGTGCAGCGCGATGAGGACGGCTGTTTTGTGCCCGGTAACGGCTTAATAAAGCTTGCCGTAATAGAACGCCACCACGCTACCGGCAATATCGGCCTTGGCATACTTGAAGGGCTTGGGCTTAAGCACGGCGCCGTAGCGGCTACCGTTGCGCACGACAGCCACAATTTGGTGGTTGCCGGCGATAATGACGAGGATATGCTTATGGCGATAGAGTCGCTTAGGGAATGCGGCGGCGGATACAGCGTTGTAAGCCGCGGCGTGGTTCTGGCGAGACTCCCCCTGCCCATAGCCGGCCTTATGACGGACGCGCCCGTGAACGAGGTGCTTGAAATTCAGCAGGCGCTGCTTGAGGCGCTTTACAGCCTGGGTACCAAGCGGGACAGCGATCCGCTTATAGCTCTCTCCTTTATGGCTCTGCCGGTAATACCGGCGGTCAAGCTTACGGACGAGGGACTTTTTGACGCGGTAAATTTCAAATTTATAAAATATAATTAAAGCCGCTTCCGGCGGAAAGGAGCTTGCCCAATGGGCGTTATAGGACAAAGCGTAACGCGCGTGGACGCGCCTGACAAGGTTACGGGCCGCGCGAAATACACGGACGATCTTGCCGACCGCTCCGCGCTGATAGCCAAAATACTTCATTCAACCATTGCTCACGGCTACGTAAAAAGCATTGATATTTCGGAGGCCGAGAAAGTAAACGGCGTTGTAAAAATTGTAACCTGCTTTGACGTACCCAATATACCCTTCCCCACGGCGGGACACCCCTGGAGCACGGATCCGCATCATCAGGATGTTGCGGACAGGCTGCTTCTTAATCGCCATGTACGCTACTACGGCGATGAAATAGCGGCGGTTATAGCGCGCGACGAAGTGAGCGCCGCCCAGGCGATACGCGCCATTAAGGTTGAATACGAAACGCTGCCGTTTGTGCTGGACCCGATAGAGGCCATGCAGGACGGCGCGCCGCAGGTTCACGAGGAACGTGATCACAACATACTCGCCCACACATCTTATGAGGACGGCGACTATGAGGAGGCCATAAAGGAGCCGGGCCTTATAGTTATAGACAAGTGGTACAATACCCCCACCGTTCAGCACTGCCACATAGAAAACCACATATGCTTCGCCTACGAGGAAGCGAACAAAATAAACGTTGTAAGCTCCACGCAGATACCGCACATTGTGCGCCGAATTGTCGGCCAGGCGCTTGGGCGCGACTGGGGCAGCGTGCGCATAGTAAAGCCCTATATAGGCGGCGGCTTCGGCAACAAGCAGGACGCTCTTTATGAGCCGCTCTGCGCCTATCTTTCAACGGTTGTTGGCGGCAGGCTTGTTAAGCTTGACGTAAGCCGAGAGGAAACATTTGTAAGCAACCGTGTACGCCACGCGATAAGATACCACATTATTTCGCACGTTCGTCCGGACGGCACGTTTGTCGCCGGCAGGCTTTGGGCCTATTCCAACCAGGGCGCTTACGCGAGCCACGGCCACAGCATCTGCGCCAAGGGCGCTGGCGCGTTCAGGCAGCTTTACCGCTACCGCAACGCCTGCAAGGGAGACGCCTACACAATTTATACAAACATGCCCACGGCGGGCGCAATGCGCGGCTACGGCATTCCGCAGATGATGTTCGCTATGGAAAGCCACGTGGACGACATAGCGAAAAGGCTGAACATACCCCCGCTTAAGCTTAGGCAAATGAACCTGATGGAGGTTGGTTACAAGGACGAATTCTCCAAAAACGAAAACTATTTCGACAGCTTTAATCAGTGCATAGCCAAGGGCATGGAGTATATTGACTACGAGCGCAAGCTTGAGGAATATTCCCACGATACCGGCCCCATCCGCCGCGGCGTAGGCATGGCCGTGTTCTGGTACAACACCGCCGTATGGCCAATATCGCTTGAAAGCTCCTCCTGCCGCATGGTGCTCAATCAGGATGGCTCCGTGCAGCTTCAGCTTGCCGAAACCGAAATAGGTCAGGGCGCGGACACGGCATTCAGCCAGATGGCGGCGGACGAATTAAGCCTGCCGCTTGAAAAGGTTCACATTATATCCGCCCAGGACACGGACGTTACCCCCTTCGGCACCGGCGCTTACGCCAGCCGCCAAACGTACGTGGGCGGTTTTGCCGTGCAGCAGACGGCGCGCCTGCTTAAGGAGCGCATACTCAACTACGCCCACGAGCTTACCCGCATGACGGTTCATAATTTGGACCTTGAGGACGGCTACATTATAAACGTAAATAATCACAGGCAGCTTTTAAGCCTTAAAGAGCTTGCCACAACCGCGCTTTACAGCCTGGAGCACAGCCAGCATATTACGGCCGAAAGTACCTACCAGATAAAGTCAAACGCGTATTCGTTCGGCTGCTCCTTCGCGGAGGTGGAGGTTGATATTCCCCTTTGCAAGGTAAAGCTTGTGAATATTATAAATGTGCACGACTGCGGCAGGCTTATAAACCCCGCGCTCGCGGCGGCGCAGGTACACGGCGGCATGAGCATGGCCATAGGCTACGGGCTTAGCGAGCAGCTGCTTTTTGACAAGAAGACAGGCCGCGCGCTTAACAACAACCTGCTCGACTACAAGATTTCAACCATGATGGACCATCCGCACCTTGAAGCGCAGTTTGTGGAAAACTATGAGCCCACAAGCGCATACGGCACAAAGGCGCTTGGCGAGCCGCCCGCGACAAGCGGCGCCCCCGCCATAAGAAACGCCGTGCTTAACGCAACAGGCGTGGAAATAGACTCCGCTCCCCTTACGCCGCACATTCTGTTTGAGCGGTTCCGTGAGGAAGGGCTTATATAAAGGAGGTCACATAAAATATGTATGATATAAAGGCGCTGTATGAGGCAAGCAGCGTAAAAGAAGCGATAGAGCTTATGCAGCAGCATCCGCAGGCGAAGATAATAGCCGGCGGAAGCGACGTGCTTATAAAGCTGCGCGAGGGTAAGCTTGCCGGATGCGAACTTGTAAGCATATACGGCATAGACGCGCTGCGCGGCATAAGCCTTGACGAGGACGGCACGCTGAGAATACTGCCGCTTACAAGCTTTTCGCACATAACGAAGAACGACCTTATAAATGAGCACATAAAGGTTCTGGGCGAGGCTGTGGACATGGTAGGCGGCCCGCAGATAAGAAACATAGGCACAATAGGCGGCAACATATCAAACGGCGTAACGAGCGCGGACAGTTCAAGCACCCTGCACGCGTGGGACGCGATAGTTGAGCTTACGTCCGCGGACGGAGTAAGGCAGCTGCCCATAAAGGAATACTACGTAAGCGCGGGCAAGGTTGCCCTGCGCCCGGCGGAGCTGCTTACGGCCATACTTATTCCAAAGAAGAGCTATTCAGGCTACAAGGGGCACTATATAAAATACGCCATGCGAAACGCCATGGATATAGCCACCCTGGGCTGTTCTGTAAACGCGAAGCTGAGCGAGGACAAAAAAACAATTGTTGACGCGCGCATAGCCTACGGCGTTGCGGGTCCCGTTCCCATGCGGGCACCGAGCGCGGAGGAAGCGGCCCGCGGCAAAGAGGTTTGCCAGGCAACGATAGACGCGTTTGCCGATGCCGCGTTGGGCGACATAAACCCCAGAGACAGCTGGCGCGCCAGCCGCGATTTCAGGCTGCATATAGCGCACGAGCTTGCAAAGCGCGCGCTTAGCGAATCGATACGCCTTTCGGGAGGTGAACTGTAATGAGCCAGACGAAGCTTATTAAATGCACGATAAACGGCGAATATGTTGAAAAAATGATAGACGTTCGCGCCTCCCTTACGGATATGCTGAGGAACGATTTTCGCCTTACGTCCGTTAAAAAGGGCTGCGAGGTTGGCGAATGCGGAGCGTGCAACGTTATAATAGACGGCGAATGCTTTAACTCCTGCATTTACCTTGCCGTTTGGGCGGACGGCAAGAATATACGCACGCTTGAAAGCCTGCTTGGCCCCAACGGCGAGCTTTCGGATATTCAGCAGGCGTTTGTGGACGAGGCCGCCGTGCAGTGCGGTTTCTGCACCCCCGGCTTCATAATGACGGCCGTGGAAATACTTGAAAGCGGCCGCCGCTACACGCGCGACGAGCTCAGAAAGCTTTTAAGCGGGCATCTTTGCCGCTGCACCGGATATGAAAACATACTCAACGCGGTTGAGAAAACCATGAACAAAAGGCTTAGCGAGAAAGAGAGCGCAAAGTAAATGTATCAGCAAAACGCGCAAAGGCCGGGCGGATCATCAAAGGGCCTTGATACCGCGCTGATTATAATATTTATAGTAATTGTGCTTTTCGCGCGGGAAATTTCAAACGTAGCGTCAAGCCTGCCCTCCCCCTTAAACGTGATTGTGCAGATATTCCTGCTGGGCGCGATAGTGGGCGTGCTGCTTTGGGTTTATGAAAAGCGCATAAGCACATTCCGCTACACGGTGGTGTACGATCCCTATGCCAAGGAGGAAGGCGACGAAAGCACAGAGCCTCTGCCCTATAAAAAAGGCACGCTTATGTTTGAGCGCATGGTCGCGGACAAGGGAAAGCTTGTTGAGTGCGTTACAAGGGACGAATTCGTAGCCCTTATGAAGCCCGGTGAAAAATACGGCGAGGGCATATCGTTCCTGCGCGCAAGCAGCCTGAGCACCGCCAAATGCGAAGAGTCATACACGCTTATATTCCGCCGCTCCGGCAAGCTGTACAGCATTATGTTCGCGCCGGACGAGGAGTTTTTGAGGCGGCTTGACGAGGCCATGGAAGGCTGAACAAATAGAATATAAAACAAGACCCGTCTTTTCAGGCGGGTCTTATTTATGTTTAGCTCAGTAAAGCTCCATGTATTTCTTCGCGGGTTCTTCCCAGGAGAAGTTTTTGTTCATGCAGCGCTTCATAAGCTCTGCCCACTTTTGCTTATCCTTAAAGTCCGCTGCCGCGCGCTCCGCGGCGTAAAGAAGCTCGTGCGCGTTATAATCAACAAACGTGTAGCCGCAGCCGGTATCGTCCCCGCCGCACGCCGTTACGGTATCCTTAAGGCCGCCCGTTTCGCGAACTATTGGCACGGTGCCGTAGCGCATGGCTATAAGCTGCGAAAGTCCGCAGGGCTCAAACAGGCTCGGCATAAGGAAAATATCCGCGCCCGCGTAAATTCTTCTGGCGAGGGAATCGTTATACTCAAGCCTTGCCGCGATTTTGCCGGGATGAAGCTTTTCGGCGTATCTGAAAAGATTTTCGTACCTGCTTTCGCCTGTACCCAATACCACAAGCTGCATGGGAATATTTATTATTTCCTTAAGCACGCGCTCCACAAGGTCCAGTCCCTTTTGCCCGGTAAGGCGGGAAACTATGGCCGCAACGGGTATATCCGCGTTTTGTTCAAGATCAAGCTCATTTTGAAGCGCCTGCTTGCACTTTGCCTTGCCGTCAATATTATCGGCGCAGTAGTTAGCGCGCAATGCCCCGTCCGTAAACGGATCAAAGCCTATCGTGTCTATGCCGTTTATAATGCCGCAAACATCGTCCGCGCGCTCCTTAAGCACGCCCTCAAGCGATTCGCCGTAAAACTTGGTCATAATCTCGCGCGAATAGGTCGGGGACACGGTTGTTATCTTGTCCGCGTAAACAATGCCGCCCTTAAGATAGTTCACGTTGCCGTAAAACTCAAGCCTGTGCATATCAAACGCCGCGTCGCCCAGGGAGAGAAGCTCATCGCAAAAGCCGCGGTCAAACACGCCCTGAAAGCGCAGGTTATGTATTGTAAGCACGGTTTTTATGCGGGAATAAAACGGCATTTTGGCGTAATGCAGCTTCAGAAGCGCCGCCGCCATGGCTGTTTGCCAGTCGTTCAGGTGCAGCGCGTCGGGCATAAAGCCTATGCGGGGCAGCATTTCTATAATTGCCTTTGAGAAGAAGCCGAAGCGCTCCGCCTCATCGCAATTGAACACGCCGTATATATAATCCCGCCCGAAATAATACTGATTGTCTATAAAGTAATAGGTTATGCCGCGCTGGTTCAGCATTTCAACGCCGCAATATTGATTGCGCCAGCCAAGCTTAATATTAAAATCGCAAACGTGGTGCATATGCATACCGTAGCGCGCCTTAACGCGGGCGTAAAGCGGCAGCACAACCCTTATGTCCGCTCCCTCTTCCTTAAGCTGCAGCGGAAGCGCCGCGGCAACGTCCGCAAGGCCGCCCGTTTTTACAAACGGAGCGCACTCGCTTGCGGCAAAGAGTATTTTTTTGCTCATACAAGGGCTCCTTTCCTTATTGTTACCGGGAAGCCTTCGTAGCCCGCAAGGCGCCTGCCCGGGCGCACCTGCACGCCCTTATCGAGTATAACGTAATCAAGCGCGCAGCCCTCGCGTATTTCGCCGGCCTGCATCACTATGCAGTTTTTAAGCACGCTGCCGCGCCCTATATGCACGCCGCGGAAGAGTATGCAGTTTTCTATGCTGCCCTCTATTATGCATCCGTCCGCGACAAGGCTGTTTTTAACCTGCGCCTCGCTTCCGTAGCGAGCCGGTGCCTCGTCCTTAACCTTTGTGTATATGGGATGATCGGCATTGAAAAGGTCCGCCCGAACCTCCTGCTTAAAAAGATCCATATTGTGCTTAAAATAGCTTGAAACCGAGTCGAGCCTGGCTACGCAGCCATCGTAGCGGTAGCCGTTAATGCGAAGCGTTTTAATGTTTCTTACCAATACGTCCCGAATAAAGTCCGTGTAAGCGTGGCTTGACGCGTCCTCTATAAGGTATTCAAGCATGCTCTTTTCCATTATGTAAACATCGCAGCTGCGGTAAGGGGACTTGGGCCTGTAAGGATCCACCTCAAGGTCCGTTACCCTGCCGCCCTCACCTATTGTAAGGCGAAGGTCATCGTAGCGCTCCGTTTCGCCCTCGTCATGCTCCTCGCTGTACATAAGGGTTATGTCCGCGCCGGACTCAATATGGCTTTTCAGCATGCCGTCGTATGTTGTGTTATATATCGTGTGGCTGCCGGTAAGTATAACGTAGCGCTGGGAGCTCCTTCTTATGTAGCCCATAACGGAGCGGATGGCGTCCACCGTGCCGCGGTAAAGGCCGGTATTATCCCTGGTTACAAACGGGGGCAGTATAAAAAGGCCGTCGCGCTTGCGGTGCAGATCCCATTCCTTGCCGCTGCCGAGATGATCCATAAGCGAATGGTAGTTCCTTTGCGCTATTATGCCAACGTTTGTAACGCCGGTATTGACAAGGTTGCTCAGTATAAAGTCTATGCTGCGATACCTGCCGCCGAACGGCACCGCCGCTATGGAGCGGCTGTATGTAATATCTCTTAGGCGGTTATTGGATTCGCCGGTGTATATAAGTCCGAATGCTTTTTCGTTCATGCCTTGCCTCCGTTCACTTATTCACTACCATGCCCGCGGGTATAACGGCATCGCTCTTTATGTCGGCGCCGCTCGCCACAAGGGTTATGTCCCCGGTAAGGGTTGTGTCGTAGCTGCCGGTTCCGTCGGGCTCCATGCCCACCCGCGCGCCGCTTTCAACGCACGCGTTTTCGCCGAGTATGGCCTTCTTTATAATCGCGCCCTCGCCTATGCGTACGCCCGGCATTACAACGCTGTTTTCTATGACCGCGCCGCGTCCAACCCTTACGCCCGTGAAGAGTACGCTGCGCTCAACGGAGCCGTCTATGTCGCACCCTTCGCTTACAATGCTGTTTTCAACGCGCGCGTCGCTGCCGATATAATGCGCGGGCATTATGGGGCTGCGGCTGTATATGCGCCACTCGCTGTCGTTCAGATCAAGCGCCGCCGGGTTGTCAAGCAGGTCCATGTTCGCTTCCCAAAGGCTCTTTACGGTTCCAACGTCCTTCCAGTAGCCGTTAAAGCCATACGCCGCAAGGCGCCTGCCGTCGCTCAAAAGCTTGGGTATAACGTCCTTGCCGAAGTCGTGGCTGGAGTTCGGGTTCGCCTCATCCTCGGTAAGATATTTTTCAAGCACATCAAAGCTGAATATGTATATGCCCATGGAGGCGTTGTTGCTCACGGGGTTCTTTGGCTTTTCCCAAAACGCGGTTATCATGCCGTTTTCATCCGTTTGCATAATGCCGAAGCGGTGCGCCTCTTCCATAGGCACCTGAAGAACGGCTATGGTAGCGTCCGCCTGCCGCTCAATATGGCAGCGCAGCATGGCGGCGTAATTCATTTTGTATATATGGTCGCCGCTTAATATAAGCACGTATTTGGGTGAATACTGCCTTAAAAAAGCAAGATTCTGATAAATCGCGTTCGCGGTGCCGGAATACCATTCGCCGCGGCTGCCGCTTACATACGGCGGCAGAACGTATACGCCGCCGCTGTTGCGGTCCAGATCCCACGCGGAACCGTTGCCAAGATAAGCGTTTAGCTCAAGCGGAGAATACTGCGTAAGCACGCCCACGGTATCAATGTCCGAATTTACGCAGTTTGAAAGCGGAAAGTCAATTATCCTGTACTTGCCGCCAAACGGCACGGCGGGTTTGGCCGTGCGGTCCGTAAGCACGCCAAGGCGGGTTCCCTGTCCGCCGGCGAGCAGCATCGCAACCATCTTTTTAGTTACCATAGGCATTTATTCTCCTTTTATGATATCGTTTAATTGTTTAATTTTTCGACCTTATAATACGCCGCCTCGTAGCCCTTAAGCTCAACGCGGACCACAAAATCCTTGTCCTCTTTATTCACGCTTACATTGGGTTCCTCGCGCTCTATGCTGCTCATAACCCGCTTAAGGCGGCAGTTGTACGGCATGCGGATAGGGTACGCGCCGTGCTCCACGGGGGTAAAGTTAAATACGCAAAGCAGCTCATGACCATCATCATCCATGCGGCTGAAGGCTATTATGCTGTGCAGCGCGTCCTCCGCCCGGCGCCACTCAAAGCCCGCCCAGGAATCATCGTCCCTATAAAGCGGGGCGTTATGCTTATATATCGTGTTCAGCGCCTTAACGAATTCCCTCAGCGCCGCGTGGTGCTCGTAGTCAAGCAGCATCCAGTCAAGCGAGGTTTTGAAATTCCATTCGCTGAATTGGCCGAACTCCCCGCCCATGAACAGCAGCTTTTTGCCGGGCATGGCGTACTGGAGCATATAAAGCTCCCTAAGCTGCATGAACATTTCGTCATAGCTGCCCTTCATGCGCCCTATAAGCGAGTTTTTAAGGTGCACAACCTCGTCGTGCGAAAGGGGCAGTATAAAATGCTCGCTGAAAGCGTAGCACATGGGAAAGGTAAGCTTATCGTGGGAATATTTTCTGTAAAGGCTGTCCTGCTTCATATACGAAAGCACGTCGTTCATCCAGCCCATGTTCCACTTAAAGTCAAAGCCCAAGCCGCCGTTTGAAACGGACCTTGTTACGCCGTCAAACGCCGTGCTCTCCTCCGCTATAAGCAGCGCGCCCGGGGCTTCCCTGTGCACGGCTGTGCTCAGCGTTTTGAAAAACTCTATCGCGCCCAGGTTCTCGCGCCCGCCGTAGCGGTTCGGCAAATACCCCATGCCCTCCTTGCCAAAGTCAAGATAAAGCATGCAGCTTACGGCGTCCGCCCTAAGGCCGTCTATATGATATTCGTTAAGCCAAAAAACGGCGTTTGAAACAAGAAAGCTTACAACCTCGCTGCGCTCGTAATTAAACTGCAGCGTTCCCCACTGCGGCTGCTCGCTGCGGCGGGAATCGGCGTGCTCATAAAGCGCGGTTCCGTCAAAAAGCCTTAATCCGTGGTCATCCTTTGTAAAATGCGCGGCCACCCAGTCGAGTATAACGCCTATGCCGCGGCTGTGCAGGGAGTCTATAAGCAGCTTAAGCCCGTTCGGGTCGCCGTAGCGGCTGGTGGCGCTGAAATAGCCCGTTGTCTGGTATCCCCAGCTGTCGTCAAGCGGATATTCGCCAAGCGGCATAAGCTCAACGTGGGTATACCCCATTTCCTCAACATAGTCCGCAAGCTCATCCGCGAGCGTTTCGTAATCCATGCCCTTTCGCCACGAGCCAAGGTGCACCTCGTAAACGCTCATAGGCCGCGTGTGCGCTTCGTTTCCGCGGCGGGGTCGAGCGGCCATATATTCGCCGTCGTGCCAATTATATGTGTTTTCGTTCCAGATTATTGATGCCGTATCCGGCCTAAGCTCGGAATAAAAGGCGAAGGGATCGGCCTTGAATATAAGTTCTTCGTTTTGAGTGTATATAGCGAATTTATAAAGATCGCCCTCGCAGGCATCCCTCACATGCGCCTGCCATACGCCCGTTGTGGAGCAGGGGCGCATTACGTCCGCGTTTATGTTCCAATCGTTAAACGTGCCTACCACGCTTACGCTCAGCGCGTTCGGCGCCCACACGGCAAAGCGATAAGCCGTTTCGCCATCCTCCATGGTTACCCTGTGGCAGCCAAGTGCCTTATACGCGTAGGCGTTTTTGCCCTCGTTAAAAAGATAAAGTTCGGTTTGATCCAGGTAAGTACCCATACGTTTTTAAGCACCGCCCTTTCCTCCGCTATATTTTACTCCTTATAAAGCGGTTTGGATAGGGCGATTTTTACTCCCTCCCCTTAAGGTATTCCATAAGCAGCTTGCCAAGCGCTATATACATATCGGCATAGCCCATGTTGAAGCGCTCCTTTATTGCCGAGCGCGAAAAATTCATTGTGCCGCTGCCCTTTATCTGCTCAAGCGGCTTAGAAGGATAAATGTGCACAAGGCGCGTTTTGCCAATGTGGTCAAGGTCCCGCGTTTCCTGCTCGCGCAGGTGTATTACCAATATAATGTCGTATCCCTCATCCTGCAAAGGGGCTATGGGCGTAACGTCGCTGTTTTTAACGCCGTAGGCGGAATCGTTTATGCCGCCGTCCGCGAACTTATGCCCGTCTATCTCCACAGGATCGTAAACATGGGGTATGGCGGCGCTTGCCAGAACCGCGTTCACCATGCCCTCGTCATCCTGGTTTTTAAGCTCAAAATATTTTACGCAAAGATCGTTTATATCGTAAGCGCAGGCGAAAAGCTTTGCCCTGTGCGCGCGTATTTTCTCAAAATCGCAGTTTTTATGGATAAGGGCGCGCAGTGAGCTTTGGGTAAACACAGCTCCGGATTCGTTTCCCTGAAGCTGGTTTGTAATATGCAGCTTGCCCACAATATCCTTTATGGCGCGGCTGTCGCTCTCCACCATTGCCTTTGGCGCGGCAACGGTCATAAGGCCTATATTCTGCCACAGTTCCTCTAAAAGAGCCGTATCGTCCATGGCGAAAACAAGCGTGTTCAGCGCGCCAACGCTCGTGCCGCTTACGCCGTATACCTTTTCGGCAACGTCCATTTCGCTCATGGCCTTTATGGCTCCCGCCTCATAAGCGCCCTTGGCTCCGCCCCCGCTCAGGACAAGGCCGAATTTAAGCGCGTTCCATTTTTCCGCGTTGCTTCCGTTAAGCATAATTCGTGCTCCTTTCATGCCGTGGTTTACAAGCATATTATAATGTAAATCGCGGTGCAATGACAAGTGCGCCGGAAAACAAAAGGAGCTCCCCTTTTAAGGAAGCTCCTTCAGCCTGTAAGCGGCTGTTTATAGCTTTATCAAGGTCTGTTTCAGTCCTCGTCCTCTACCCTCTGCCAAATGCGGGTACCGACCATGGCGGCCCAGGCCTTATTATCGTGAATATAGAAGTGCATGCGGTTTACAAGGTTGCCCTTGCGGAAGCCCTGGAACCAGCTTTCGCCGCAGAATACCATATCCATGGGGCCGTAGGCGTTTTCGGCCTTCAGCTTGCCGTTCTCGTCAATATAAACCTTAAGCTTGGCGGGAATACCCTCGTGGCAAAGATAGGTGCCAACAAGCGCCTCGGGCTCGGCAAAGTCGTATCCAACGGGGTGCAGCCAGCGGTGGCTCTCCTCAAGGGGCTCGCCCATTATCATGTTGTACATTATCCAGCACAGGTCGTCGGTATCGCAGTCGCCCTGGTTGCACAGAGCCGCAAAGCCGTAGCCCTCGTCCTTAAGGCAGCCGCCGTGGGTGGATACGCCGTGCAGTCCGCCGGAATGCTCGCAGATAACGTGGCCATTCTTGGTGCGCTTGTAAAGGCCGTAGCAGTAAATGGGCTTCTCTTCCTCGCCGAAACGCTTGCCGATCATCAGCTCAACGGCCTTGGCGGGAATTACCTGCTTGCCGTCTATAACGCCGTGGTTGCCAAGGCAGCTGTAATAACGGGCCATATCGTGCGCGGTGCTCTTTACGCAGGCGCAGGCGCGGAACGGGGGCAGTACGCTCCAGAAATCGTCCGCTATGCTCTCGCCGTCAACCTCTTCAAAAAGGCTGGTAATATTTCCGTCGGAAGCTATCTTCTTGGCCTCGGAACCGTCCAGGTCAAGCACGGTTCTGGTCATGCCGATGGGCCCGAATACGCGCTCGTTAAGGAACTGCTCAAGGGGAATGCCGGCCGCCGCGTCGACTATATAGGATATAACGGCGTAGCCTTCGTTTGAATAGCTCATGTACTCGCCGGGAGCGCCGAGCGTTTTATACTTGCAGTTGGCGATATAGTCTATAACCTGCTCGATTGTATTCATCTGGTTGGGGGAGGTGCGGCGCATCTGCTTTGCCCAGCAGTCGTCATTGTCGCTCTTCTCGCCGTTCTTTTCGTCCTCTATAACATCCGCGAAACGATCAACGCTGTTCATGGCTATTGACCATTCCAGGGGCTCCATGGGAGGTATGCCTGCGGTGTGCATGGCAAGGTGCTTTACAAGCACGGTTTCCGGGGGATTGCCGGGTATTCTGAAGGAGGGAATATATTTGGTTACGGGATCGTCAAAGCTGAATTTGCCTTCCGCCTCCAGTATGCAAAGAGCAAGGGTGGAAGTGGATTTGCTCATGCTGGCTATGCCGAAAACGGTATTGGCATCTATAGCCTTGGTGCGCTCATTGTTGCCGTAGCCGTAGCCCTTTTCGAATATAACGCCGTCGGGGCCGTATATAGCGCAGCCAACACCGGGCAGCTTCTTTTCTTTAATCCTTTTCTCAAGCGCCTCGTCCAGTGCCTTCAGGTCGTAGTTCATGTTTTTTCTTTCCTCCTGATGATAAATGTTTGTTTATATTTTAGTTGCCCGTTTTAAGCGAGCATATTCCTAAGCTTGTTCGCTATCGCCTCGCCAAGCGCCCTGTGCCCTTCCGGCTCCATGTGCTCATTATCAACATCCGATGTAGGCGCGTACAACGCGGCATCAAGAAACTCTACATTTAGCCGTTCCGCGGCCTGCTTATAAAGCGGGGCAAATTTAAGTGACTCCTCCCGCCCTATATACGCAAGGGGGCTTGAGTCCGTTTTCGCGATGTTTTCGCCGATAAGAATGGGCGAAACAAGAAGTACCTTCGGCTTTGATTCGCTAAAATAAAGCGCCGAATTGAGTACCATTCGCGTAAGCATGGTGCAGCCGCGGCAGGCCTCCCACGCCGTATGGTTATGCATAAGGTCGTTTGTGCCAAGCATTATTACGGCACAGTCAAGCGGGGCGTGGCTCATAAGGCAGCACATAAGGTGCTTTTTGCCGTTCAGCTCCGCGTCAAACGGGCTGTCAAACACGGTTGTTCGCCCGTTAAGCCCTTCTTCTATAATCCTGTACTCATTCCCAAGCAGCCGCTGGGCAACGCCCGTCCAGCGGGTATCAACATCGTAGCGGCCCCTGCCGCCCGGTATATAGCCCCATGTATTCGAATCGCCGTAGCAAAGTATGTTCTTCATGCCAAGGTTTTCCTTTCGCCGCGTTTCCCACGGTATCAGTATACCATAAATCGCGGTTTCTGTATTGTTATAATGCAAAAAAAAGGCTATAATTACAGGAAGTAAATGTCTTGTCATTTTTAATTTGTATAAATTGGAGGAGCAGCAATGGATTATTTAATTAAAAACGGGCGCATAGCGGACAAAAACGGCTGCTACGACGCGGACCTTATCATTAAAAACGGCAAAATAACATATATTGGCGACGGGCTTGACGCATCCGGGCTTGAGGTTATAGACGCCTCCGGCTGCTACGTTATGCCCGGCTTTATAGACACGCATACCCATTTTGACCTTAATACCGGCTCCTGCGTAACGGCCGACGATTTTAACACCGGCACCCGCGCGGCAATACTGGGCGGCACAACCAGCGTGCTTGACTTTGCAACGCAGGAACGCGACGGAACGCTTAACGAGGCGCTCAATGTTTGGCACGAAAAGGCCAAAATAGCGCACTGCAACTACGGCTTCCACATGGCCATAGCCCGCTGGGACAAAGAGACCGAGGCCGAAATGGCGGACATGACGCGCGAGGGCGTAACATCATACAAAATGTATATGGTATACGATTCCCTGCGCGTGGACGACGGCAGCCTTTACGCCGCGCTTAAGGCGGCCAAGCAGTACGGCGCCATAATAGGCGTACATTGCGAAAACTGGGACACGCTGCTGCGCATAACTAAGGAGATTAAGGATCGCGGCATACTGGGACCCGAGGGGCATCCTCTCTCCCGCCCGAACGACATAGAGGCCGAGGCCGTGGCGCGCTATATGCGCCTGGCAAAGCTTGCGGACGCCCCGGCTTACGTGGTGCATCTTTCAACGCACGAGGGGCTTGAGGAGGCTCTGCGCGCGCGCAAACGCGGGCAGGAGGTTTATCTTGAAACATGCCCGCAGTATCTGTTCCTTGATGACGAACACTATCTTGACCCGGATGGAGCAAAGTTTGTAATGAGCCCTCCGCTTAGGAAAAAGGAAGACAACAAGGCCCTTATAACCGCCTGCGCGCGCGGCGAGATAGACACGCTCGGCACGGATCACTGCTCCTTTACAATGGCGCAGAAACTTGCGGCGGCAGACTTTTCGGGCATACCTAACGGCGGCGCGGGCGTAAGATGGCGCGGCGAGCTGCTGTATACATACGGCGTGCTTGCGGGCAGAATGACCATGCAGCGTTTCTCCGCCCTTATGAGCGGCAACGCGGCGAGCATATTCGGCATGGCCGGGCGCGGCAGAATAGCCAAGGATTTCGCGGCGGACGTTGTTATTTGGGATGGCGCGGTATCGCGCACCATATCCGATACGGACGGCGAGCATAACTGCGACAACACTCCCTTTAACGGCATGGAGGTTAAGGGCTGCGCGAAGCACGTTTTCCTAAACGGTGAGCTGGTTGTTAAGGACGGCAAGCTTATTGCCGAAAACCGCGGCAGATACATTCGCCGCAAGGCTCACGGCAAAATAAGATGAAAATAGCGGCGGTGCTTATGGCGGCGGGCGCGTCGGTGCGCTTTGGCGAATGCAAGCTTATAAAGCAATTCAATTCGCGACCGATGTATGAATACGCGCTTGATGCCCTGCCAACGGATAAGCTCTGCTCCGTGGCTGTTGTATCGGGGCGGGAGGAAATACTTACCCGCGCGAAAAGTCTGGGCTTTATTCCGGTTTTTAACGATAAACCCGAGGAGGGGCCGCCCCGTACCATACGCCTGGGGCTTGATGCCGTACGCGACGCGGACGGAGTAATGTTCATGGTGGCGGATCAGCCGCTGCTTAAAAGGCAAAGCGTAGCCGGTGAAATAGACTTTTTTATAGAAAACGGCGGCAAATACATAGTATCCATGGGCTGCGGCACGCGCCGGGGGAACCCGGTTATATTCCCGCGGGAATTTTTTGGTGAGCTAAGCTCCCTTTCCGGTGAACGCGGCGGCGGGGCCGTTATAGCGGCGCATAAGGATAGGCTTATGCTTTACGACATAGGCGACGAAGCCGAGCTTATGGATATAGACACCGCCTCGGACTACACGCGGCTTATTGAGGAGGGTAAAATATGAATTACAGCGGAATAAGCGGAACCGTAATCACCGCCAACGAATCCGATAAGCTTGATATACTTGAAAACGGCGTAATCATAACCGATTGCGGCGGCACTATACAGGGCGTTTACGCGCGCGATGAGCTGCCGGAGCTTTATAAAAGCGCGGATATTACCGACTTTGGCAGCAGAATAATAACAACCGCTTTCTGCGATTTGCATCTTCATGCCCCGCAATACCCCATGCTTGGGCTTGGCATGGATTTGCCGCTTATGCAGTGGCTTTATAATTACACGTTCCGCACAGAGGCTCTTTTTAAGGATGCATCCTTCGCGCGGGAGGTATATTCCGCTCTCGCGCGGGAGCTTATAGCGCGCGGCACAACACACGTTTGCGTTTTTTCATCCGTGCATACGGATTCAAGCATTATACTCGCCCAAGAGCTTGAAAAAGCGGGTATATACGGCTACGCCGGCAAGGTGAGCATGGACAGGAACACAACCGACGAGCTTATGGAAACAACCCGGGGCGCGTTGAGCGAGGAACGCCGCTTTATAGAAGGGGTACTTTCAAGCTCTGTCAGCATAAAGCCCATTGTAACGCCGCGCTTTACGCCAAGCTGTACAGACGAGCTTATGGCGGGCTTAGGCAAGCTGAAAAAGGAATACAGCCTTCGCGCGCAGTCCCATTTGAGCGAGAACTTCGAGGAAATAGAGATGGTGCGCTCCCTTTGCCCGGACTGTGAGCGCTATTATGAAACCTACCAAAAGGCCGGACTTTTTGAGGAAAATACCGTTATGGCGCACTGCGTGCACAGCGACGATACCGAGCGCGCCGCAATAAAGGCAAGCGGTGTTTGGGCGGCGCATTGCCCCAACTCCAATACAAACGTATATTCGGGCCTTGCCCCCGTGCGCAAAATGATGAACGAGGGGATTAAGGTTGGTCTCGGGTCGGACATTGCGGGCGGCGACAAGCTTAGCATGCGCCATGTTGCCTGCGCCGCGATAAGGGTTTCAAAACTTAGGTATTATTACGCCAACCGCGCGGAGGAAGAAAGATTTTTGGATGTTTCGGAGGCGTTCAGCCTCGCTTCGTCCCGTCCGAGGGAATTTTTCAATCTGAGCCGCGGCTTTGAGGCGGGCGAAAAGCTTGACGCGATTGTGTTTGACGAATCCACGCAGGGCCCGTCCATTCCGCTTAATAATTCCGAGCGCTTTGAGCGGCTTATATATTCGGATGATCCAAGGGACATTTTCGCCGTGTACTCAATGGGCGTACGGCGCAAGTAAAAAAAGGCAATTATATTTGCAATTATAAATACTTTATACAAAAGGAGAAAACAGAAGAAATGCTTGAGTACAGGTACGACACGCAGCTGCTCATAGAGGGCACGGGCCTTGATGAGGACGCGATAAGCGACTATTTCACCGCCAATTTTAAGGGCGACTGTCTGCTTGCCGTTGGCGCGGACACGCTTATAAAAATTCATTACCACACCAACGAGCCCTGGAAGGTGCTTGAATACTGCGCCTCCCTGGGCGAGATATACGACATAGTGGTTGAGGACATGGACCGCCAGGCGCGCGGCCTGCAGGGCTGAAGTTAACCGAAAAATCCCTCCGCACCAACTCGGGCGGAGGGATTGTTTTTTTGCGGTTATTCCTTAACTATATACGGATCAAGCCGTTCAAAGTCGGCGGGATCGGAAAGGCAAAGCTCAACGCCCTCTATCATGCCGTCCTGAAACATTTGGGTCAGGGCGATGTACTGGCAAAGGGTGGATTTAAGGTTCAGCCTGTCGCCCTCGCCGGTTACAAGCTCCACTCTTCCCCGGCACTCGTTCACGGCCTTAAAGAACCTGTTCGGCTCGGCTATATCAACTATTTTCATTCAATTACTCCCATTCTATCGCGCCTACGGATTCAAGATATTCCTCGGCAAAATCAAGATAATCCTCGCTCAGGCGCATCGCGAATTCCTTGTATTTGGGCCAGCGCTTCTGCATGCCGGCGAATATAAGCTCGTAAGCGTCGTCATCATCATAGTCCTCGCCCTGGTCGGCGCCGCTCTTTGCCATGTACTCATTGTCAAGGTCAAGCAGATCGTCCACCATTTTGGCAAGCTCGCCCTCTTCAAGGAAATCAAAGTCGCCCTCAACGGTAAACTTGTTAATTATGTATGCCTTCATGGCGTCTATGTCTATATCGATATACATTTTGAATATTCTCCTTTTTTATTTATTAAAAATCGTTATTGTCGTTCTTTTCAACGAATTCCGGTTCTTCCTCATAATTCTCCGGTTCGCTCTGAGCCGGCTCGGATGCGTTGTTCGCGCTCTCCTGCCGATAGGGCTGCTCCTGCTCGGTGCCATAGCCATAGCCTTGCGCTCCGCCCTGCTGAGGCTGGGGCGCGCTCTGCCCCGCGGCGGACTGATTCTCGCGCGAGCGGGCATCGTGATAAAGCACGGTGTGCAGCGCCGCCAGGTAGCATATGTTTACGCTTGTAATGAAATAGGTTGAAGCAAGTATCAGCACGGCGAATACAATCACGCCCACAAGGCTTTCATACGCAATGCTGAAGCCGAGGCCAACGCCGAACAGCGCGCCCACAACCGCGCCTATCGCGCCGAATACCACGGACGCTATAAGAAGCGCGAGGAGGGTTCTGCCGTAGCGCTTAAAGCCAAGGCTTATGCCGCGGCCGAGAGCGGAAAAGTTCTTTTTGTTCTCGTTTATTGCCACGGGATAGGTATAGGCAAGCGGAACGAGCGCGCAGATCGAAACAATCGCGTTTATAAGAAGGCTCAGGATTATGGGCACTATAAGCGAAGATCCGAGAGTTATAAGATCCTCAAGGCTGTTTATTGCCACGTTGCCGCCGATAAGTCCACGGCCCGTAACCTTTATAACGGCGCTCATCATACTGCCCGCGGTTATAATCGAAGAAAGCATGCCGCCTATCAGTGACACGGCCATGCCCGCGACCCATCTGCCCACGCTTTGGCAAAGATTAAGGGTGAAGAAACGCTTAAGCGAAAAGCCCGTGCGGCTGAAAAGCTTGCCTAAGGTTGAGCTCTGCCCGTATACGCGCATGGACATTTCGGTATATATCCCGCCGTACATTATAGGCGTAACCACCAGCCACTGGGCAAGGGCCCACACAAGCACAAGCAATATGCTAAGCGCGGCAAATCCCGCCGCCGCGGAATTCACTTCGCTTGAAAAGCCTATTATCGCGGGCGCCACAAAAAGCGCAAGCACCGCCGCGGTTATAAGCAGCCATATAAAGGTATACATAACGGCGCTGAAGAAGCGGCGCTTCATTATGGCCCACGTTATGCCGAACACGCCGCGCATTGTAAGCGGGCGAATCGGAATCGGTTCGTAACTGTTATTCATGCAGTATTCCTCCTTTTTGCATAATCAAAGCAGCTTATTCGTTTGCAGATACACATCCCCGCTGCCTATCGTAACCACCAGATCCCCCGCGGACGCATGGGAATCAAGGTAGTCCCTTATGTTTTCAAATGTGCCAAGATATACGGCGCGCCCGCCGCCTTCGTTTATTGCCTTTACCATGTCGCGCGCGTGAACGGAACCGTCGTCCTTTTCACGGCCGGGGTAAATATCCGGCACAAGCGTTTCGTCGGCAAGGTTAAAGCAGGTAACGTCATTAAGAAACAGCGTTTTCGCGCGGGTGTATGAATTGCACTGGAACACGCAGAAAAGCTTATTGTGCTTAACGTTTTTCGCGGCCTTCATGGTTGCGGCTATTTCCGAGGGATGATGGCCGTAGTCATGATAATACTTAACCCCGTCGCGCTCGCCGTAGTATTCAAAGCGGCGGCGAGTATTGCGGAAGGATGAAAGGGCGTTGGCTATGCATTCGTCGTCCGCCCCGGCTTCCCTGGCCACTGCGGCCGCGGCTATGGCGTTCATAACGCTGTGCTCTCCGGGTATAAGCAGCTGAATATGCATAATATTCTCGCCCTTATATATTATGTCAAAGCCCGGGCAGCCATTATCGTCATAGGTTATGTTCGCGGGGGTGTAGTCCGCGTCACTCATGCCGTAGCTCAGCTTGCGCCCGGTATGCTCCCGCATAAGCGCGCGCACGCGGAAATCGTCCGTGTTGCCTATAAGCAGCCCGTTTTCCGGCAGAAGCGCGGCAAACTTTTTGAACGCGGCAACAATGTGCTCCATGTCGCCGTAATAATCAAGGTGGTCATTGTCTATGTTGTTTATAAGCGCGACGGTGGGCCTTAACGTGAGGAAGCTTTCAACGTATTCGCACGCCTCGGTTATAAACATATCGTGCGCGCCCAGCCTTACGCCGCCCTGCAGAAAGTCCACAAAGCCGCCTATATGCACCGTTGCGTCCGGCCCGCCCTGCTCACATATAAGCGCAAGCATGCTGGTGATGGTTGTTTTGCCGTGGCACCCGGCTATGCCTATAACGCTCTCGTAGCCCTCCGTAAGCTGGCCCAGCGCCTCGCTGCGCTCAAGTTCCGGTATACCCCTGCGCTTGGCCTCAAGCCTTTCTATATTGTCGCTCTTTATGGCGGCGGAGAATATGACAAGGTCGCAGTCGCCAAGGTTCTTTTCGTCGTGCCCTATAAACACCGGCACCCCAAGCTCCTTAAGCCTGTTTGTGAACGGGGATTCGGCCTTGTCCGAGCCCTGCACGTAATAGCCTCGGTTTTTCAATATGCCGGCAAGTCCGCTCATTGAGCAGCCGCCTATGCCGATAAGATGTATTTTCTTATGCTCCGTTATATGAGTCATTTCAATCTTCTCCCTTCGGTCTTAACGATATATTATAGCATATATTGCTTTATTCTGCATATTTTATGCTTTCGCAGGCACGGCAAAAAGCCATATCCTCAAATTGCTTTTGCGCAAGCCGCGCTTTATCCGCCGATTCGAATATGCCGAAGCACGCGCTGCCGCTGCCGCTCATTTCCGCCGCCAGCGCTCCCGCGCCCATTAGTCGTCGTTTTATATCACAAATTATCGGCAGCTTTTCCTCTGCGGCCGGGGAAAGCGCGTTTGATACGGCGTCAATAAGCCCACTCACGCTGCCCACTCGTATGGCCGCGGCCGCTTTTTCGCTTTCAGGTTCGGCGTAGGGCGGCTTAAGGGAAGAGAACAGCTCTTTTGTGGATATTCCCTCGCTGGGCTTTACGATAAGAAAGCTGAGCCGCATATCGTCTAAGGGTTCTATTATCTCTCCCCGTCCCCGGCAAAGAGCGGTTGAGCCGCAAAGCAGAAACGGCACATCCGAGCCAAGCTCCGCCGCAAGCGAATAAAGCTCCTGTTTTGTCATTGCGCCGTAGCGCGCCTGCATAAGCCGCAGTACACCCGCGCCGTCCGCGCTTGATCCGCCAAGGCCCGCCATGGATGGTATATTCGCGCGGATTGATATATTTGCCCCGCCGCAGCCGGTACGCCGGCTGTATTCGCATGCCGCGCGGTAGGCTACGCTGTTCTCCGGCAGGGGAAAATCGGACGTAAGCTTAATATCATCGCATGAAAAATCCGCCGTCAGCTCGTCATACAAATCTATCGTATGCATAACGGTTGAAAGCTCGTGGTAGCCGTCCTCGCGCTTTTTAAGCACGTCCAGCGTTAAATTGACCTTTGCGTAGGTCCTTATTCGGGCAAAATTACTCATCATTTTTATATTATACTATGTATTCACCAAATTTTCACTCGCATTGGGTCTTTTTTGGCGGTATAATGCAGCTATGGAAAAGAACATGCATGATTTTGAAGAAGATTACGTTCCGGGCAAGCGCAAGCACTCGTCCCCGGTAAAGTGGATAAGCCTCGGCACGGCCGCGCTTATAGCCATAGGCATCGCGGCGGCGTGCTTTACGCGCTCTCCCGAGCTTTATCCCTATGTTGAGCCTACCCCGGTGCCCACGCCCACGCCCGTGGCCACGCCCTCTCCCGAGCCTACCGAAGAGGTTCTCTCTACCCCTGCCGAGGCTTTGGCGGAAACGACTCCCGCGGCGGACGGCACGGAATATATAGCCACGGCCATAATGGTTGACGGCAAGTGCATAGGCGTGCTGGCCAGCCGAGAGGCGGCGGAGGAAGTGCTTGAGGAGGCCGTAAGCGCGTTTGAGCTGAAAATAAACCTGCCCGGCACTATGGATTCATACATTACAAACGAAGTTGAGCTTATAAACGCGGCGGACAGCGAAGAGGCCTCCGCCATGGAAAGCGTAACGTACGAGGCAATGCTTTCCTTGCTCTCGGGTGAGGATTCCCCAATAACTGTTGAAACAACGCTTAGCGAAAGGCACACGGAAATAGTTGAGCACGAAACCGAAACCGAAAAGGATTCCTCGCTTATAAAGGGAACGCGCGTTGTTGTGAACTATGGCAGCGATGGTGAAAGCCGCACCGTTGTTACAACCAAGTATGTAAACGGCGTGCAGAAGGGCGAAAGCCAAAGCGAAACATTTGAGATAAGCCAAAGGGTGGACGCGCTTATACGCATCGGCACCAAAAAGGCGGATAAATACGCCGAGCCCGGCAGGAAAGAGGGCGAAAAGGGTCCCGACGCGGGCGAGCTTAGCTTTATTCGCCCAACAAAAAGCGGTAAAATCAGCCGGAATTTCGGCCAGCTTAGCGGCGTTATGCACCTGGGGCTGGACTTTGAGGCGGACGAGGGCGACGAGATTTACGCTGCTGAAGGCGGCACGGTTGTTTGCGTTATGGAGCGCGGCGGCTACGGGCTGGTGGTTGAAATAGACCACGGCAACGGTTTTCTTACCCGCTACGCCAATTTGAGCGAGGCCAAGGTTTCGCTTGGCGATACCGTTTCAAAGGGAGACACAATTGCCCTTGCGGGCAGCAGCGGAAACGCGGAGAAGAGCCTGCTGCACTTTGAGCTTAGGCAGAACGGCACGGCATACAACCCGAGATATTATTTTGAATAAGCATTAAAAAGCAATCAAACTGAAAGAGGTACTCCGCTTCCTTGCGGGGTACCTCTTTGATTCTTATGCTGAAAAAGAGCCTCGGCCAACAACTTCCAAAAAATCGGCCGCTTCATCTACTCCTCCGCACAAACGAAAACTGTCGGATATTTTTGCCGCGTTCTCTTTATAAGTTTGCTCATACAGAACGCTTTTCAGAGATTGCAGAATATCTTCGCGCGAGATTGATTTTAACCGCATGCCCGCGCCGAGCTCTTCCGCCCTTCTCGCTACCGCTCCCTGCTCCGGAGTTTGCGGAAACAGGACAAGCGGAACCTTATAATATAATCCTTCGGAAACGGAATTCATGCCGCAGTGCGTAACAAACGCATCGGCGATGGACAGCACCGCCATTTGATCGACGGACTCATAAAGCTGAATATTGCTCGGCAAATTATCAAAATGCTCTGCGTTTGTCCCCATTGAGATAATAATCTGCCAATCCGTCTCTCCCAGCGCGCGAACGCAGTTTCGGTAGAATTCTTTATTTTGGTTCACGGTTCCCATGGAAATGTACACCGTTTTCTCCGCCGTCTTAACAAACGGTTCTTGTATGGGACGAATGGAAGGCCCTATAAAATGATATCTCTCGGAAAATGTTTCGGCGCAAGGCTGGAAGTACCTTGATGTATACACGATAGTGTCGGTATCGTTGTCATTTTGAACAATGTCCAGCAGGCCTTTCACAGGATAGCCGTTGTCCCGTAAACGCTGAATCTGCCGGTTTATTTTGGGCATCGCAAACAGCATTTTGGCAATGTCCAAGGGTGACTCCTTCATGTATTTCGCCGAATAGCGGTTGAACGCGAATGTTGTTGTGGATGAAACATAGGGAATCCCATGCTTCATTGCCGCCAGCTTCCCCCAATAAGCCACGGAATCCGATACGATAACATCCGGCTTGATTTCATTGATTTTTTTCGATGTCATTTCATCCAGCGCGAGTGTGGAGGATACAAGAAGCTCCGTAGCAAAAGCTTTATCCTTTCCAACCCTGTCCGCGTTTCCCTTGTCCTCCATTGCAAGGTCATATCCATCGCAGCCGATGAACACGGCACCGGCCTGTTCAATCTTTTCCCTAAACATTTCAAAGGAAAAATAGAACACCTGATGCCCTGCACCAGTCAGTTTCTTTACCACGCCAAGTGTTGGATTTGTGTGTCCGTGTGCAGGAATACAGAACCAAGCAATTCTCATAGGCTTTTGTCTCCGTCCTTTTCATTAAAGGCTGCCGCAAATAAATCGGAAAATGCCCCCTTCGGCGGTATGGCAATTCCGCGCTGATCATCGCCGAGAATAAGCAATGTATCCCCGGGTTTGATTCCGAAGATATCACGAGCTTGTTTCGGTATTACAATCTGCCCTTTTTCACCTACAGTGGCAGTCCAGGCATATTTCCCTTTCGGTGCTGACATGTTTTCACCTCATAAGTATGATTTGTATTACAAATTATACTTACGAGCGGTTCGGTTGTCAATATGGGACACTGTACCCTATACAAAAACTTTCTTAAATGGCCGCGTCTAAATCCCGTCGGCTTTTTATTAAACGAAAAACCGCCCCGCGGAGTTTAATCCGCCGGGCGGCTTTATTACAAGGGGGATAATATATCGCTCTGATTATTTGTTCAGGGCCTTTTTGGCCTTGCGCATGGCAAGTATACGGTTCATCTCGTTGTAAACGATCATGTAACCCTCGTCAACACCCATACCGGGCTTTGCCAGAATCTGCACGGGCTTGGTGGCCATGGCGCAGTTTACGCAAACCTGGGCGCTGCGGTCGGTTTCGTTGCAGGTACCGCCCTGATAGGCGCCGATGCCTTTTTCCTTGCAGTAAAGAACGGCCTCGATGGTGTTGTTGATGCCGCCAAGGTCAGGGGTTTTAATCTGAACCATGTGACCGGCCTTATTGTCGGCAAACAGCTTTATATCCTCAAGGGTGTTGCACCACTCGTCGGCAACCAGCTCCACGTTGATGCCGCGCTTGTCCAGTTCCTTGGTAAGGCCGGCAAGGGCGACCAGCTGGGTTTCACGGTCGCAGTCGCAGTCCATGGGGCCTTCAATGCGAAGGTGGAAGGGCTTGGCGATCTCTTCAAGCTTGGCGATGTAGTCGGCCATAGCCTCGTAGTTATTGTTGCCGAAGGCGGCGCCGATGGTGCCGTATACGTCAATATGCATAATGGGCATGTAGTTGGGATCGGTGCGGTTGTTCAGAATGCGATCGCGCAGCCAGCCAACGTACTCGGCAAGCTTCTCGCCGTTACGGCCAAGCTTGGTGTCCACGTTGTTTATAAGGGCATGGGGCAGAACCTGGGCGCCCTTTATGATCATCTTGTCGGCGTTGTCATAGCGATCGTCGCCGGACTGGGTGAATATGGGGATGGGCTCCTCGGATACGGTGCAGCCGTACTCATCCGCGACAACCTCGCACATAAGGCGGCCGGTAGCCTTGGCAACGGCATCCAGTATAGCCTGGGATACGCCGTAGCGGATAGCGGTGTGCAGGCGCTTGCCGTTTACCTGAATGGCCTCCATCATCTTGCACAGGCCGCGGAAGTCATCGGCTTCCTTGCCCACAAGCTCGGGCTTGATGTACTTATCGATAATGGGGATAAAGTCCTTTGCAAGGAACAGGGGATCACGTCCGCCGGCACCGGAGTACTGAACGGCAGCGCAATCACCAAAGGCGATCTGGCCATCCTCAAGAACGATCATAACGGAGATGGACTCACCGGCCTGACGCACGGAAGTGAAGCCCTCGGTAACAGGCTCGCCTACATAGAATACGCCGTCATGACCGGCGCCCTTCTTAATGGCCCTCTGGTCATCGAAATAAAAACCGGTACGACCCGCGGAGCAAACAACGTCAACAATTTTCATAATCTGTAACCTCCCAATTTAGTTTTCAAAATTAATACCTGGGGCGGCCAACAAGGCGGCCCTTGCCTATGGCGTAAACGTCGTCAATAACCATCTGGAACGTGGCGTCACGCTTTTCGGCCTTGGCGCGCTCGTTTATCTTGGCGGCGTGGAACTCCTTAAGTTCCTTGGTGAAGGGCAGATTGCCCATGTTCAGTATGCGCACGGCGCCGTCGTTATCGCGGCAGGGGAGCATAAGGCCGGCATTGGCGCGGCAGGGAGCAAAGGGAACGTCCAGCGCGCCGGACTCTACGCCGCGGCAAACGCCTATGGCTATATCGCCCTGGCCCAGCTCAAAGCACTTATCAACAATGCACCTGGTCTCCTCGCGGATAATCTCAATTTCCTTATCAAGGCGGGAATCCATAAACACCTGATCGGTCATCATGTTAACAACCTGCTTGGTGCAGCGCAGGCCCTCGGCATTGGCTTCCATGGTGGGGATACCCACGGCCTCGTGGGGGCTCTTTACTATAACCTTGGTGGCCTTGGACAGAGCGGCTATCATGCTGCCGGACGCGATAACGCCGAAAGCCTTCGCCTCGTCCGCGGGGAAACCGCCCATCCACTGGTGCAGAACGGTGGTAACCACAACGTCCTTATGGCCGTACTTTTCAAGATATTCATCGGTCTGCTGCTCAAGGGCGCGAATGGCCGCTATATCCTGAACCAGATTGCCGCACTGGCCGTAGCCTACGGTTATGTTCTTTACGCCCTGCTCTGCCGCAAGAAGCGCCTCTATAATGGCAACGGCGTTGGAAATGCAGGGGGGAACCAGAGTGCCGGTCAAAGGACCGTAGGGCTCACGGTTTATGGAAACACCCATTTCCTCATAAAGGCCGGTAAGGCGGTCAACATACTGCCAATCCTTTATGGTGCGCTCCATGGGGATATTCTTGCAATAAGGCAGGTTGTAGGAAATGCCGCCGCCCTCGTAGCTGGTGAAACCGCCGGCATAGGCAATTTCGGTAAGAAGGCGCGCGTCGGGGGTGCCGTGGCGAACCTGCAGCGGAGTATTTACGCTTTCAACAACGCGGCGGCAATTGGCAACGCCGTGGTTAACCGCCGGGAAGCCATTGAGCATGGCGCGGCCAAGCCTGATGGACTCGGCTATGCCGTTCTCCGCCTCTTCGTAGCGGTTCTGGCGGGTGTAGCTGTCTATAGTGGTGGGCAGAAGATCCGCCTCGCCCTTATCCTGCAGATACTGCATCAGCTTAATGTGCTCCTCTATTACGGGCACGCCCGCGCGGGGCTGTACCAGCGTATGGTGAGTTGCCTTGGCCGCGATAAGCTTCTTTGAGAAGATGCGGCTTTCGGGCATGGATTTATGGTAGTCTACCGCCTCCTGCAGGTCTACGTCCTTACCGGTGGGCCACTGGGTCAGGACCTCTTTGCGGAGTCTGGCAAATTCATCATCAGGAATTCTCTTGTTTTGAATGTCCATTATATTCAAGCTCCTTTTTCATAATTCTAAGTGCTGTCTGGGGGTAATGGGTTGAAAGCAAGCCCATCGCGGCCAGTATGTATTTTCTGTCAACCCAGATGTCCGCCTCTTTGGGGCGCAATGATTCGGGCTGCTGTATGCTGTAAAGGGCATGGGAAGCGATTTCGGCCGTGCGCTTGGTGTGTATCAGGCTGCCGCCGGTTACTATAATCTGCTTTACCCTGGTCAGGTCCTTTCCGGCCTGAACAAAGGTTTGCCCCATCATGGTGTATGTTTCCTCTATCGTTCCGGCGTGGCGGGATACGGCCACCTCAATGGCCAAAGACGCAAGGGCAAAATCCAGCGCTTCAAGCTCCTTATCGTCGCCCGGAACAATGTCCGTATGGGTTCCCAGGTAATCCACAAGCTCGCTGACGCGCTCGGGAGTAAGGCCCGAAAGCCTGCTCACCCTGTCCAGTCCCGCGGCGTCCACTATTCCGTGGATGCTGTAGCGCATGCCTATGTCGCCCTCTACGGTGCGCTTTGAGAAGGGTTCGGGCAGGCCCTTATAAACGGTGTTCATGTGCTCCGGCATGCCGTCGGCTATGGAGTACACGTCCGTGGTGGCGCCGCCTACGTCAACCGCTACCAAATCGCCTATGCCTATTTCGCCTTCACAGCCCTGGCTTAAAAGGTTCATTGCCTGAAGCACGGCCGAGGGAGTAGGCATCATAATATCGGAAAGCAGGGACGCGGCCTGAGTCAGGCCCTTTGCCTGCACTATCCTGCGCAGGAATATATCCCTTATCTGCTTCTGCGTGGCCTCTATGCGCAGCACACCGAACTTAGGCATAACGTTTTCGCAGATGTAAACCTCGCACCCGTCCAGTATGCGCCGGCATTCTCTTGCCGCCGTGCGGTTGCCCGCTATTACTATCGGGAACGACGGCTTGATGGAGGCAAGCATTTTGGCGTTGTGCAGTATGCACTCGGTGTTGCCGCCGTCCGTGCCGCCAACCAGCAGGAATATGTCCGGCCTGGCCCGCTGAATATCCTCCAGGTCATCTTCGGTCAGCTGAAACGAGTATACCTGAATCACTTTCGCTCCCGCGCCCAGGCTCGCGAGCTTCGCGGCCTCGCTGGTCAGCTCCGGCACAAGGCCGCTTGTGATCATTCTCAGGCCGCCCGCGGCCGAAGAGCAGGCATAGGTTTCCGTAAAGTCCAGTTTTCCGCAGACCGCCTCAAGCTCGGCAAGGCCTTTATGCAGACCGTCATTGATATCGGTCTGTACTGTTGTATACGCCGCGGCTGTGCCGAGGAGCTCCTCCCCTTCCACGTCAACGGCGGTAAGTTTTGTGTAAGTACTTCCGAAATCGATGAGTAAAACCGGTTTCACTGTATTTTCATCCTTCCATGTGCAGCAGTTCTTTAAGAGCCGCTATAGTGGTTTCGGGAGTGGTTCCCGGGGGGAACGCGCGGTCAAAGCCCATGGCCTTAAAGCGCTTTTCCACTTCCTCAAAGGGCTGCTTGCCTATAACGATGTTTCCGCCAACCACGAGGGGAATACCCTTAAGGCCGGCTTCGTCGCACTTTTCGCGCATACCCTGGCAGTCAAGCTCTCCCTGTCCGTACAGAGAGGAAATAACGATGGCATCGGCATTGGACTCGATGGCGGCGGCAATGTACTCTTCCTGAGATACCATAACGCCAAGATTGACCACATCAAAGCCCGCCTCTGTGAAAGCGTGGTACAGGATTTTGTTGCCCACGGCATGAACATCCGCACCGATTACGCCGATCACCAGAACCTTTTTCTTTTCCTGCGTTTCACCGCATGTGGTGACTTCTTTGTTTTCCATGTTCCTCATGTTCTCCATGTTCTTCATGATTTCGTAGTCTCAACGCATTTAAGCCCCGAAAACAAGCTTTTTCGGGCGGCAGGCAAGTCATCAGCACCTTCTCCGCCAGCTTAATGTATTGTTCTATATCTATATACTACAATGAACTATAACATAAGTCAAGACAAAAGGGATTTTTTCTTTGATAATTCTTTGGGGGCAAAAAAACTCCCCGCAAGATGCGGGGAGCGTAGAAGCTGTTTCTTTATATTTTCTGTTTTTCGCGCAGGCGGTCTATCTTTTCGGTTAAATACATAAGCGAGCCTTCGTCCACCTGATAGGCGCACTGGATCAGATGCCCCGCGCCCTCAAACCGCTTAAGCCAATGCATTATTTCTCCTGAGCAATACTTTTCGTAGTTTTCCGGCACAAGTATGGCCGTTTTGTCGAAAAAGTACGCGTTCCAGTCAATGTCCTGATCCGTAAGCACGGGTTCGGAAACAGATACCTGCTCGGTATAGGTGGAGCCCAGCTCATGAAGCAGGCGGCCGAAGCGCTGGCTTCTGCAAACTATTCCCACCCGCTCCCCGGCGGGGAGCTTTACTATTTTGGCCACGCTGTCCGGCCTCAGGCGAAGGGCAATCTTGGCTATTTTATTCTTCTGGGAAATTCTGCTTCCTATATCTTCCGCGTGCTCGGCCGTTGTAACCACCAGGTCCATATCCTCGCTTATCTTATACGGATAAGCCACAATATCGTCCAGCAGATAGGAATACCAGTCCACCTGCCTTATCCCCCTCAGCTGTACCATAAGCTGAGAAAGAATCTCCGGATTGCATTCAACAACCGCTATTTTCAGGTTTTGCTGCTTTGCGGCCCTGTCCCGCAGGCGAAGGTTAAGGAAAATATTGATTTCCGCCATGGAAAAATCCATGCCCTCCAGCTGCTCAATCAGGGAGTCTATCGCGGCCATGGCGCGTTCCTTGCGGCTGTCCGAAGAGGTGGGCTGGTAGCGCACAAACGTGCCGCGGCCCTGGATTTTTTCCACAATGCCCAGCTGCTCAAGCTCATCATAGGAGCGCTTTATGGTTCCCCTGGCAACGCCAAGCTCATCCGCAAGGTCGCGAACGGTGGGCAGCTGCATACCCGGGGGCATTTTCCCGTTTTTCACATTGGAACGGATTACGTCCACAAGCTGACGATATATAGGAATACCCAGCTTTGGATCCACCTGATACAGTTCAGACAAAAGTATACCTCCGCACTTTTTCCGCCATGGCGGAATTGATGGGGGGCAAGACTTCGCCTGCCCCGTTAGTGTTAGTTAATAATTATATTTGGCTTTCCAGATAAGCCTTGCGGCCGGTTTCGTAAAGGTTGTTACCCTCGCTGTCTATTACAACAACCACCGGGAAATCCTCTACCTCAAGGCGGCGGATGGCCTCCGCGCCCAGATCCTCATAGGCTATTACCTCGGCCTTTTTGATGCACTTGCTCAAAAGGGCGCCGCAGCCGCCGATAGCGCCGAAATACACGGCACCGTATTTTTTCATGGCGGCTATTACCTCGGGTCCGCGCTTGCCCTTGCCTATCATGCCGGTTTCACCCTCGGCTATCATGGTGGGGCTGTAAGCATCCATACGATAGGATGTGGTGGGGCCGGCGGAGCCTATGGCCTGGCCCTCCTTTGCGGGAGTGGGCCCAACATAATAAATAATGGAATCCTTAACGTCCATGGGCAGGGGCTTACCCTGCGCGACCAGCTCACAAAGGCGCTTATGCGCGGCGTCGCGGGCGGTGTAGATTACGCCGGATATCAGGCAGCTGTCGCCGGACTTAAGCTTTCTCGCGTCCTCACGGCTCAGCGGAGCGGTTACTTTGATTGGCATATTACAGCACCTCCGTTTTATGGCGTGTTACGTGGCAGTTTATGTTCACGGCCACGGGCAGGCCCGCTATATGCGTGGGATAGGTTTCAATATTAACGGCCAGCGCGGTGGTCTTGCCGCCAAAGCCCTGAGGCCCAATGCCCAGCGCGTTTATCTTATCAAGCATTTCCTTTTCAAGATCGGCGTAATAAGGATCGCCGCTGCGCTGATCCACGGGGCGCATAAGCGCCTTTTTGGCAAGCAGAGCCGCCTTGTCAAACGTGCCGCCGATGCCTACGCCCACAACTATGGGCGGGCAGGGGTTGGGACCCGCGTCCTCAACAACCTTTATTATAAAGTCCTTAACGCCCTCAAGTCCGTCCGAAGGCTTAAGCATCTTTATCTGGCTCATGTTCTCGCTGCCAAAGCCCTTGGGGGCAACGGTTATCTTAAGCTTATCGCCGGGAACGAGATCGTAGTAGATCATGGCGGGGGTATTGTCGCCCGTGTTTCCGCGGCGAATCGGGTCCTTTACAACACTCTTGCGAAGGTAGCCCTCGGTGTAGCCCTCTCTTACGCCCTGGTTTACAGCCTCGGCGATATCGCCGGATATGTGCACATCCTGGCCGATTTCCATAAATACGCAGGCAACGCCGGTATCCTGGCATATGGGCTGGGGACGTTCATCGGCAATATTGAAGTTTTCGATTATGCGCTGCAGTATTTCCTGCGCGGGTGCCCAGGGTTCGTTCTGGCAGCTTTTCTCTATGCAGTTTTTCATGTCCTGCGGCAGGTGGCAGTTTGCCTCTATGCACAGGCGCTTTACCGTTTCGGTAATCTGCTTGGCGGAAATTTCCCTCATAATCGCTTCTCCTTACCGCCGAGGCACGTTGTATATGGTGTCCAGCAGTTCTCCGTCGCGGGAGATAACCTTCGCCACGGCGTGGTCGCCCTTGGCTATTGTGTTCGGCTTGCCGGTTATGCTCTCGGCCTTTTCCTTAAGCTCGCGGATATCCACAATGGGCAGGCCCGCCTCAACAAGGCGCTGCTTAAGCTCCGTATCCTTGGGATTTACGGCTATGCCCCCCTGCGTTACCAGCACGTCTATATCCTTGCCGGGGGTGGAGATGCAGTTTACGCGATCCGTAACGATGGGCAGACGGGCGCGGAACATAGGCGCGATTATCATGGAAAGCTTCGCTCCCGCGGCGGTATCGCTGTGGCCGCCGGAACCGCCCATAATATATCCGTTGGAATCCGTATGCACGTTTACGTTAAAGTCCGTATCAACCTCGGTAGCTCCGAGAATTACAACATCCAGGCTGTCTACCACGGCGCTGCGGGCGCTGGGGCTTGCGTAATGGGAAGCGGAAATCTCCTGATGGCGGGGATTGGTGCGGATGGACTCAACAGCCTTAAGGTCAAAGCACTGCACGTCGAGCAGGGACTCGAAGCAGCCCGCCTCAAGCATATCCACCATGTATCCCGTAATACCGCCAAGGCCAAAGCTGCCCTTTATGTTTTCCTGCAGCATAATGTCCTTAAGGAACTTGGCAGCCGCGAGTGACGCGCCGCCGGCACCGGTCTGGAATGAGAATCCGTCCTTAAGAAGGCCGGAGTACTTAATAACCTTAGCGGCGTTGGAAGCCATAACAAGGCCAACGGGGTCCCTTGTAATCTTGGTTGTGCCGGAAACTATGCCCCTCGGGTCGCCTATCGCGTCCACGGTAACAACATAGTCCACGTACGTTTCGGGTATTGACCAATCAAGCAGCGGATAGGGCACAAGATTATCGGTTATAACAACAACCTTCTTGGCGTTCATGGCATCGGGATAGGCATAGCCAAGGCTGCCGCAGGCGCTCTTTCCGTATTTGCCGGAGCAGTTGCCCATGGTGTCGCTTGTGGGCGCGGCAATGAAGGCCACGTCTATGGGAGTTTGGCCAAGCTCTATCGCGCTCGGGCGGCCGCCGTGGGTGCGGAACTCAACGGGCTCTTCCATTATTCCCTGGGAAATAGCCTTTCCTACGCCGCCGGCCATATAGTCGGTCTGAATTTTGCGCACCACGTGGTTCTTAATATGGTCAAGCAGGGGCGCGTGAGTATCAAACAGAGAGCTGGCGTTTACGGTCAGGTCCTTTATGCCCATCTCGGCTATCTGCTCCATGACCATGTTCAGAACATAGTCGCCGTTGCGCAGATGATGATGGAAAGAAACGGTCATGCCGCTCTTCAAACCGGAAAGCTCAATGGCCTCCTTCAAAGAAGAAACTACTTTATTCATGTGCTTTGCCCCCTCTTCTTATGGCGATTTCCTCCGCCATGGCAATGGTCTGCTGTGCCCTGGCTACAATAGGCGCGTCTATCATCTTGCCGTGCAGAGCGATGGCGCCGCGGCCCTGCTCCTTGGCCTGGCGAATGGCGTCCATAACCTCGTAAGCGTAATCGATATCCTTCTGTGAAGGGCTGAATACCTCGTTTATAACCTCAACGTGGCGGGGAGAAATGGAGGCTTTGCCGTTAAAGCCGAGCGCCTTGGCGTATTCGGCGTCCGTGCGAATGCCCTCATCGTCGTTAACATCCGTAAACGGAGTATCGTAAACATCAACGTTGGCGGCCCTTGCGGCGTTTACCATGCGGCTGCGGGCATATTTTATCTCCTCGCCGCCCTTGGTGCGCTTGCAGCGCAAATCCGCGGTAAGGTCCTCCGCGCCAAGGAACAGCGCGGCCACGCGGTCGCTCGCCGTGGCTATGGCATAGGCGTTCTCAACGCCGAGCGCGGTTTCGATAAGCGGCATAAGGCGCACGGTGTTCTTTTCGTAGCCCAGGCGCTTTTCAACCTGGCCTATATATTCGCCGGCGGTAATAACGTCCTGCGCGCAGCCGGTCTTGGGCAGCATTATAAGGTTGGGCTTCTGGGTCATAACCTCGTCCAGGTCACGCTTCCAGTATTCGGTATCTATTGAGTTTATGCGCACTATAATTTCGCAGCCGCGGAAATTAAGATATTTCATGGTGTTGCGCACAAGAATTCTTGCGGAATCCTTTTCCGCGGGGGATACCGCGTCCTCAAGGTCGAATATTACGGCATCAGCGCCCAGGCAGTTGCCGTTTATGAGCAAATTGGGGGTATTGCCGGGTATAAAGAGCATTGAACGGCGCATGGCTTATTTCTCCTTTCCCCGCAGCACGGCGGTTTCAACCCTGGAGCGAATAACGCAGTCCAGCGCGCCGCGGTCCACTATGCGAACCTTCGCGCTTTCCACGCCGCACTCCTTAAGCACTTCCTGCACCATAGAGCGAATGGATTCGCCAAACTGCTGCTCCACAACGGACTCAAGCTCCAGCTGAATTCCCGCGGAGGAAGGCTCAATCTCCACATAAGCGTCACTGGACTCCATCGTGCCGGCAGACGCCTTTTTCACAATTTCTGTCATATAGGAAAAGACCCCTTTCTGTAACCTTATCAACAGTATACCTTCGCGGAGAAGCTGATGAATTCTCCGCCGCAAAGTACTATAACAATTTTACCATATTATATAATACAATTTTTCGCTTTTCAATCGCATTTTGGCTTTTTCCGCGGTATCTTTTCAAGCGAAAAATAATGGGTTATAATGCTGTTACTATATCAATGTGTATCAAAGCGGAGGAACCTATGGAAAAAATCCTTGCCTCGCCGCTAAGTCCGCGCCAGCGCGCGCGGTGGGAGGCCTTTCTTTCAAAGCAGGGGCTGGACGCGGATCCGGGCGTTGAGTCCACGCTGCTTATTGAGGAAGACTCTCAGATAATCGCCACCGGTTCCCGCCAGGAAAACATACTTAAGTGCATAGCGGTGGATCCCGCGCATCAGGGGGAGGATCTTTCCGCCACCGTATTGAGCGAGCTTAGGCAGGAAGCCTTTCTTAAGGGATTTGACCATTTGTTTTTGTATACCAAGCCTAAAAACAGGCTTATGTTCGAGTCTCTGTTCTTTTACACCGTAGCGCAGACCAAAGACGTGCTTTTGATGGAAAACCGCCGTGGCGGCATAACGGACTTCGTAGCGAAAATTCCAAAGCCGGGGGCAGAGGGAACCATAGGCGCGGTTGTAATGAACTGCAATCCGTTTACGCTCGGGCATCGCCATTTGGTTGAAACGGCGGCGCGGGAGTGCGATTGGCTGTATATATTTGTGCTTTCGGAGGAAAAAAGCCTGTTTTCGGCTAATGACAGGCTTGCCCTTGTAAAAGAGGGCACGGCGGATTTAACAAACGTAACCGTATGGCCCACGGGGCCGTATCTTATATCCTCCGCCACGTTCCCAACCTATTTTCTGCCGGATAAAAGCCGCAAGGCGGAAATTCAATGCAGGCTTGATTTAGAGGTATTCGCGAAGCACTTTGCCCCGCCCCTTTCAATTACCCGCCGCTTTGTGGGCACGGAGCCTTTTTCGCCGGTTACGGCGCAGTATAACAAAGTTATGCTTGAATGCCTGCCGCAAATGGGGATTGAGGTAACGGAGATAGCAAGGAAAGAAGGCGCGTCGGGGCCCATAAGCGCAAGCGCGGTAAGGGCGCTTCTCAAAACCGGGCAAAAGGACAACCTAAGCGAGCTTGTGCCCCCAAGCACTTTAAGATATTTGGAATCAAAAAATCTAATCTGAGGAGGAAAAGTTTATGTCTTTTATCGAAAAAGGCACCAACCACATTTACAGCACCTATTACGCCCCCAGAGGACGCAGCCGTATTTACGAGCTGGGCATTCTGCTTTCTCAGCAGTATCTTTCCCCCTTTGACAGGCTTATAGGCGTTATAGGCGAGGCAGGTTCCGGCAAAAGTGTGCTTATAAAGGGAATGTTCCCCGGCCTTGAGCTTACAAATGATGACGACGGCGTAAACGTGCGCCCGCTCCCCCTTAAGGAGCAGGATTCCGAAACCGGATTTTTCACCCCGCATACATACCATGTGGACATTCGCTTTGAAATGGGCTTTACCCAGATGAACGTGCTTGCGGACGCGATTATGCAGGCGGTACATCGCGGCAAAAGGGTAATAATAGAGCACTTTGACCTTATCTATCCCTTCCTTGGCATGAACGCTGATATACTTATAGGCATAGGCGAGGAAGTGGTTGTTACCCGCCCGGGTCTCTTCGGCCCCTTGCCGCAGGAGGTATACGATATTGTTTATAAATCCCTGCCCTATCGCCTTATGGCGCACACGGCGGAGGACCTTTGCGAATTCTGCATGCCAAAGGACGACATGAACCGCTGCATGCATAGCGACGTAAGGCACGGCTTCATACTGGTATTCCCGGAGTATGAGCCCAAGTTTGATCTTAGGGAGATTGAGCAAAAGGTGCTTAAAATGATTGCGGACGATATGCCCATAGGCTATTTGGATGAGGGGCACGTGTCCATAGGCGGCGTAACGCACCCCTGCACAGGCCCCCGTACGCACGTGCACAACACCGGCATGATAAAGGAATTCCACCTGCTGCCGCATTTTATATACGACAGGCTGCACAAGGAATACCTTATGGTCGGCTGCGTTGGCGAAAATTCCCTGGAAAATCTGGGCAAGCTTGACCACATGATAAGATAAAGCTTTTCAGCGCAAAATCAAAGCGCCGTGTTGAGCCAAAGTCGGCCTCGCGCGGCGCTTTTCGCGTTCAATAAGGCCGGGCCTTAGGAGCCGCGCTTTACCGATTTCCTATAAGGCAAGAGCATGCTTGCAAGATTTACGCAGGCATTGTAAAATAAGCGGTAGGCACATCGATGCAAACACAAAATAAACGGATCGAGGGCGAACACAATGAAGGTTGAGCTAAGAAACATAACCAAAACTTTCCCCGGCAGAACCAAAAAATCCGAGGGTGTAACCGCGGTAAACGATTGCTGCATTACCATTCCGGACGGAAAGCTTATAGGTTTGCTCGGCCCTTCCGGCTGCGGCAAAAGCACCACGCTTTATATGATATGCGGCCTTCAGAAGCCCACAAGCGGGCGCATATTTTTCGGCGAGGACGACGTTACGGACATTGCCCCGGAAAACAGGGGCGTTGGCCTTGTGTTCCAGAACTACGCTCTTTATCCGCACCTTACGGTTTTGCAGAATATACTTTTCCCGCTTCAGAATCTTAAGGGCGATGAAAAGCTGAGCAAAGAGGAAATGACCAAGCGCGCCTACGAAACGGCAAAGCTTGTGCAGATAGACAATCTTATGGACCGCAAGCCCGGCCAGCTTTCCGGCGGCCAGCAGCAAAGGGTAGCCATAGCGCGCGCGCTTGTAAAAATGCCGCGGGTGCTGCTGCTTGATGAGCCGCTTTCAAACCTGGACGCAAGGCTCAGGCTGCAAACGCGCGAGGAAATCCGCCGCATACAGCGCGAAACAAAGATTACAACCGTATTCGTAACGCACGATCAGGACGAGGCCATGAGCATTTCGGACTATATTGTTGTTATGAAGGCGGGCGTTGTGCAGCAGATCGGCAAGCCGCAGTCCGTTTACGACGATCCGGACAATCTTTTCGTGGCCAAGTTCTTAGGTACGCCGCCCATAAACGTTTTTGACGGAAAGGTAAAGGACGGCAAGGTTTATATAGGCGAGGAAGCCGTGCTTGACGTAAAAGGCGTAAGGGACGGCGAGGTCTATATAGGCATTCGACCCGAAGGCTTTATACTCGACGAAAACGGTCCTCTCACCTGCTCCCTCATAAATGTTGAGGTCATGGGCAGGGATGTGAGCGTTGTATCCTCAAACCCCGCCGCGCTTTCGGGCAGCATCCGCTCCATTATAGACGCGGACGCGGGCGTGGACCACTCGGCAAGCACCGTGCGCTTCTCCATAAAGCCGCACAAGCTCTTTATATTCGATAAAGAGAGCGAGCTTCGCCTTAACAGATAATATTCATAATCGGCATATTTTACCGGAGCGATTGCATGAAACGACCTGATTGGAATGAACTTAAGCCGCAGATAGCAACCGTTTGGCGGCTCAGTTTGCCCGCGATTCTAACGCAGATAACCACAATTGTTATGCAGTATATAGACTCCGCCATGGTGGGGGCGCTCGGCGCCAACGCCTCGGCGGCCATAGGCCTCGTGTCCACAAGCACGTGGCTTTTAAGCGGCGTAACATACGCGGCGTCGGCCGGATTTTCAGTGCAGGTGGCGCATAATATAGGCGCAAAGCGCAACGAGGAAGCGCGCGGCATTGTAAAGCACGGCATTATCGCTTCCTTTATAGTTTCGGCCATTCTTTGCGCGATAGGGCTTATTATAAGCAATCCACTGCCCGTTTGGCTTGGCGGTGAGGAGGCAATTCACGCGGACGCTACGGCGTATTTCCTTGTGTTTTCGCTGATGCTGCCGTTTTCTCAGCTTAATTCGCTTGCCTCGTCCTTCCTTCAGTGCAGCGGGGACATGGTTACCCCAAGTATACTCAATGCCGCCATGTGCGCGCTGGACGTGCTTTTCAACGCCATATTCATTCCCAAATACGGCGTGCTCGGCGCAAGCATAGGCACGGCGCTCGCGTGCGCTGTAATATGCCTTGTTATGCTTTGGCGCTGCTGCTTTTTTGATAAAAATCTTAAGTTTAATAAATCGGATCGCGTTAAATTTGACTTTTCAATAATAAAAAAGGCGGCTAAGATAGGCCTGCCCGTTGCCGTGCAGGAAATAGCCATGAGCGGGGCGATGGTTGTATCCACCGCCATAATCGCCCCCTTGGGCGCTGTATCAATAGCCGCTAACTCTTTCGCCATAACCGCCGAAAGCCTTTGCTATATGCCGGGCTACGGCATAGGCTCCGCCGCGGCAACGCTTGTTGGCCGCAGCGTGGGCGCGGGTGAAGAAAAGCTTGCCAAGCGCTACGGCACAATTTCAACCGCCATGGGCGCTATTATAATGGGCATTACCGGGCTTATAATGATGTTCATATGCCCCCTGCTCTTTTCCCTGCTTACGCCGGATGAATCCGTGCGCCGGCTTGCGGCGCAGGTACTCAGGACCGAGCTTATAGCCGAGCCGCTCTTCGGCGTTTCCATAGTCGCGGCGGGTACGCTCCGCGGCGCGGGCGATACGCTTGTGCCAAGTCTTCTCAACCTTGGCAGCATATGGATAGTGCGCATTGGCCTTTCGCTTATACTTGTTAACTCAATGGGGCTTCAGGGCGCGTGGATCGCCATGGCCGTTGAGCTTTGCGTGCGCGGTCTTCTTATGCTCTATCGCGAGAAAACCAGCCCATTTTATTCGCTTTATTCAAAAGAATGATGAACACGGCTTATTTTCTCCCCGTCAATATACACCCTTTCAATTTCAAGCTTATCCGTGCAGGCTATAATATCCGCCTTAAGGCCCTCTGTTATTGAGCCCAATGTTTTATCAAGGCCGTATTTTCGCGCGGGGTTTATCGTTGCCGCGGCTATTGCCTGCTCAAGCGGTATTCCGGCGGCGGCTATCGTGCGCACGCCCTCAAACAGCGGCACAACGGACCCGGCAAGCGTGTTCGTTCCGTTAACGGTGGCGCGGCCTTTCTCCAAATTGATTATCATTCCGTCGGATGTATCGTATATTCCGTCCGGCATTCCGCAGGCCTCTATCGAGTCGCTTATCAAAATTATTCGCTCAGGCCCCATCAGCTTAAACAATGCCCGTATCATGGGCGGCTGAACGTGCCGCGCGTCGTCTATAAGCTCCGCCGTAACAAAGTCCGTATCGGCCGCGGCGGCTATCGGCCCGGGCGCGCGGTGCAGCATGGGCTGCATGCAGTTAAAGGCGTGGGTAAGGTTTGAAAAGCCCGAGTCAAACGCCTCTTTTGCCTTGTCGTAATCCGCGGCGCTGTGGGCAAACGAAACAACCTTTTTGTCCTTAAGCTTTTTGGCGAGTTCTATTGCCCCATCAAGTTCCGGCGCCATGCACACGGCGCGTATGCAACCTTCCGCCGCATCATCAAGCCTATTTAGCATTTCCTCGTCCGGCAGGTGCAGAAGAAGCGGGTTATGCGCTCCCCGCTTTTCGTTTGAGATAAACGGTCCTTCAAGATACACGCCAAGGCAGCGGCTCTCTCCCGCCTGCCTTTTTTTAACGGCCTTTGCCGCGGCGCGGCAGCGGTAGCTAAGCTTTTCCTCTCCCATTGCCATGGTCGCGAAAAGGAAGGATGTTGTGCCGGCCTTGGCCAGCGCCCATCTCGCGCCGGCGGACGCGCGCTCGTTTTCGTCAAAATACTCGCTTCGGATCATGGCATGGGTATGCGTGTCTATACAGCCGGGCAGCACGAATTTTGCTCCGGCATGCGGCAGTGGATCAAGCGTTTCAACCCGCTCTATGGTATCGCCGCTAATGCGCACGTTGCCAAAGCGCAGACGCGCATCCGCGCCAAAGAAATTAACCCCGTCAAAGCGCGTTTCCATAGGCAAGGCCTCCTTATTTGCGCTTAGCAAGCTCCGTTATTTTGGGGAAATTCTTTATAATGTAAGGATAGCCTCCCTTGGAATGCGGTACAAGGCAATTTGAGCAGTCCTTTATGCCGTTTTCAAGATAAACAAAGTTGCCGCCGCATTTATCGCCCAGGGCATAAAGCGGGCAATAGCAGAAAAGGCAATTGAAAAACTCCTTGTTCGCGTTTTTATGGCAGGGGAAATAGGGGCATTCCTTGTTCTGATAATAAGCGTATGGCGCAAGCTCGTCCATTTCGTACTTTTTGTCTTCCATAGCGGATGGGTTCTCCTTTCGCGTTTCTATATTTACGGTAACATTATCATTAGTTTGACGGATTGTCAACAAACTCGGTTGACAGGTGACAACGCAAGCGGCTATACTAATAGCTGTAAAAGTAGCGCATCACGCGCCGTATTATTATCAAGGAGACAACCCAAGGTGAAAACACTGGTTATAGCCATTGGCGGAAACGCCATTCAGGGCGAAGGAAAGCCGGCCACCGCAGAGGCTCAGCTTGAATCCGTTGAGTATACCGCCGAACGCATTGCGGATATTATCGAATGCGGATACAACGTTGTAATAGCGCACGGTAACGGCCCGCAGGTAGGAAGAATTGTTATTCAGAACGAGGCCGCTAGCGCCCTCACCCCGGCAATGCCGTTTGACGTATGCGGCGCGATGAGCCAGGGCATGATAGGCTACCACATTCAGCAGTGCCTTACAAAGGTGCTTAATCGCAGGGGTATAAACAAAACCGCCGTTACGCTTATAACGCAGGTTGTTGTGGATAAGGACGATCCCGGTTTTACCAACCCCACCAAGCCCATAGGTCCTTTTTATGTTGAGGAAGAGGCTCAGGCCATAGCCGCCGAAAAGGGCTATGTGTTCAAAGAGGATTCCGGCCGCGGCTGGCGCAGGGTAGTCGCCTCTCCCAAGCCCGTGGAAATAGTTGAGCTTGACGCCGTAAAGGCGCTTAACAAGGCGGGCTTTGTTGTTGTAACCACCGGCGGCGGCGGAATACCCGTTGTGCGCAACGCCTCAGGCGATCTTGAGGGCACGGCCGCCGTTATAGACAAGGACCTTGCCGCCGAAAAGCTGGCCGAAGGTCTGGACGCGGATATGCTTATTATCCTTACCGCCGTCGAAAAGGTAAGCATAAACTTCAATAAGCCCAACCAGCAGGATCTTGACGGCATGTCAACCGCCGAGGCCAAGCAATATATTGCCGAAGGTCACTTCGCGCCCGGCAGCATGCTGCCAAAGGTTAATGCCGCCGTCAGCTTCGTTGAAAGCAAAAGCGGGCGCGTTTCCATTATAACCAGCCTTGAAAAGGCCGCGGAAGCTCTTACGGGCAGCGTAGGCACAAAAATTTATCAATAAAAGCCAAAGCTTAAATATAAAATATTCGGAGGAAAAAATGAGCAAATACGAAAACAGCGTTGGGGTACTTATCCCCGAGATTCTGCTCCCCAAGGCGGGAACGGACATGAGCAAGTGGGCCGTTGTTGCCTGCGACCAGTTCACCTCTCAGCCCGATTACTGGGCGGAAACCGAAAAAACGGTAGGCGACGCGCCCTCAACCCTCAGGCTGATGCTTCCCGAAATGTATCTTGAAAAGCCCGACGAGGCCGAAAGAATACAGAAGATAAACGCCACCATGAAGGAATATCTTGATACCGGCGTGCTTGAAAACATAGGCCAGGGCATAATGTATGTTGAGCGCCGCGCCGGTGCCAACGTGCGCCACGGCATAATGGTAGCGCTTGATCTGGAGTGCTACGATTACTCAAAGGGTTCCACCACCCTTATCCGCGCCACCGAGGGCACGATAGTGGAGCGCATTCCGCCCCGCCTCCGCATAAGGAAGGATGCCCCCGTTGAGCTGCCGCATATACTCGTGCTTATAGACGACCCCGAGCGCACCGTTATAGAGCCCATAGGCGAAAGCGTTGGCGAAAGCGACAAGCGCTACGACTTTGACCTTATGCAGAACGGCGGCCACATAAAGGGTTATTTCATAAATGACGACGCGCGCATAAACCGCGCCCTCAAGGCCCTTGAGGCTCTTGCCGATCCCAAGGTATTCGGCGAGAAATACGGCACCGACGCGCCCAGCCTTCTGTTCGCCATGGGCGACGGCAACCATTCCTTCGCTACCGCCAAGGCAAACTGGGAGCAGATCAAAAAGACCCTCTCCCCCGAGGAAGCCGCGAACCATCCCGCCCGCTACGCGCTGGTTGAGCTTGAAAACGTGCACGATTCCGGCATAGAGTTTGAGCCCATACACCGCGTTGTGTTCGGCGTTGATACCCGCAAGACCGTTGCGTGGCTGAGCAGCAAGCTCAGCGAGCAGAACGGCGAAACCGAAACCCATCTTTACGGCTCCAAGGAAGAGCGCGACGAGGCCATGGCCGCCAACGCCTGCCCCAAGTGCCACATGCTGCCCTTTATGATAAAGGAAGGCTACGGCTACTTTAAGGTATCCTCCCCCGCCGCTCAGCTTGAGGTAGGCACGCTGCAGAACGCCCTTGATATACTTATCAAGGAAACCGAGGGCGCGCATATAGACTATATCCACGGCGAGCAGGTTGTGGATGAGCTTGGCCGCAAGGACAACAACATGGGCTTCATACTGCCCAACATGAGCAAGAGCGCCTTCTTCAAAACCGTTATATTCGACGGCGCCCTGCCCCGCAAAACCTTCTCCATGGGCGAGGCAAACGAGAAGCGGTACTATCTTGAGTGCCGCAGAATTTCCAAGTAATCTCTAAAAGTGTCATACGGGGGCGGCATACTCTTGCGCGCCCCCGATTATATGTAAAAGTATGGAATCTTTCTTTAACAGCATATCCGCCGTTTTGCTTATACTCATGCTCATAACCGTGGGCTATGTACTGGGCAGGCTCGGCTTTATGAAAAAGGAGCACAAAAGCTTTGTAACAAAGCTGCTCATAAATTTTGCCGTGCCCTGCATGTGCATACACAATATATTCACGGATTTTTCCCTGGATCTTATAAAAAGCGCGGGAGCCCTTATAATCACGCCAACCGTTATGAACATGGTGCTGCTTGCAATATCCTATTTTGTGGCGAAGGTCGTTAAGGTAAGTAAGCTCCGCTTTGGCGGATTTATGGTAATGTGCGGCCTGTCGAATTCGCTTTTTGTGGGCTACCCTGTCTGCACGGAGCTTTTCGGCAGCGAATGCCTGCCCTACGTAATGTGCTTTTACATGATGAACACATTCTTTTTCTGGTCCGTCGGTTCCACGCTTATATACATAAGCGCGGGCGAAAAAAGGCCCACGGTAAAGGATATCTTAAAAAAGCTCGCCTCCCCGCCGCTTATAGCGCTGCTCTCGTCCGTGCTGCTTGTGGTGCTCGGCGTTAAGCTGCCCGATCTTCTCGGATCCTTTACAAAATACATGGGAAACCTGGTTTCCCCGCTCGCGCTTATATACATAGGCTTTTTAATCTATGAAACCGGTCTTAAAACCCTTAGGCCCGACAAGGGCATATGGGTTGTTTGCGGCATGCGCTTTATAGTTGCCCCGCTGACCGCGCTTCTTATGTGCAAAGTATTCGGCGTAACCGGCCTTGCGCAAAACGTATTCATGATAGAGGCCGCCATGCCCGCCATGACGCAGTGCGTTGTTGTGTCCGCCGCCGCGGGTGCCGATGAAAAATACACCGCGCTCGGCATGAGTTTCTCTTCCCTTCTGTGCCTTGTGGCCGTGCCCGTGCTTATGCTTATATTCGGCTGAGTCTGAAAGGAGCCGCGCATGAAATCAAAATACACAGTAAAGCCGCACATAAAGCCGCTTTACGATCTGCTGATGCAGCTTTTAAGGCCGTATCTTTGGATTAAATACAGTTTCCGCGCGCCGCGTGACATTCCCGCTATGCCCGATGGGCCTATCGTCCTTTTGGGCAGCCACACCGGCAATCTCGATTTTCTTTTCGCGCTCGCGACCGTTAGAAAAAAGCGTTTCCACGGCCTTGTGGCCGCGCATTTTTACAGGAATAAGCGCATCGCCTGGCTGCTTAATACATTAAGGTGCATAAGAAAAGAGCAGTTCCGCGCCGATGTTGAAAGCATTGCCCGGATGAAAAACACGATTGAGTCCGGCGAAAGCCTGCTTATATATCCCGAAGGCGAGGTAAACGGCACGGGCCGCACGGAAAGCAGCAACCCAAGCATTGCAAGGCTTGCCAAGCTTCTTAAGGCGCCGCTCTACGCCGCGCGTACCCACGGCGGCTATTTTACAAGGCCAAAGTGGAACCCCGTGCAGCGCAAGGGCAAGGTTGAAATAGAAATTGAGCTTATTGCCACGGCTGAAGAGGTAAAAAGCCTGAGCAACGACGAACTTTACAGGCGCATAGAGGAAAAGATAAGGGTTGATGACTACGCCTGGCAAAAGCAGCGCATGATACCCTTCGGCGGCAAAAACAGGGCGCGCGGATTGAGCGACCTTCTCTATCTTTGCCCCAAATGCGGAGGGGAATGCACAACCGTAAGCGAGGATAACGAAATTCGCTGCACCCGCTGCGGCAACCGGGGCATAATGGATGAATACGGTTTTCTGCACCCGGCGGACGAAAGCTGCGTAATTCCCGAAACAGTGCCGGAGTGGGCGGACATTGAGCGCGACGCGCTCAGGCGCGAAATAGAGCGCGATGATTTTGCCCTTTCCGCCCCATGCTATCTGCAGTATCATCTTAACCCCAAAACCACTTTCCATACGGACGTGGGCCACGGCACCGTTACCCTTACGCATACGGATATTACGTACGAAGGCACGGCGCAGGGTGAGCAGATTCGTCTTTCTTTCCCGCACGGCGGAATATATAAATTCCCGTTCAACATGGGGCACCATTTTGATATTCCCAATACCGTGCGCACCATAAGCATAAGGCCCGACAATCCGCAGCTTAACGAGAAATTCGTGCTCGCGCTGCCCCTTATCCATGAATATACCGAGGCGAAAAAGCTCGAAAAAAATTCGTAACGCGCTATTGACATATTTCCGTGCGCGGTGCTACAATGCAGAAAACCGTTGAGGAAGAGTAAGTAGATCCCGATTCTGTTCTTTCAGAGAGCCGCGGCCGGTGCAATCGCGGCAGAACAAGGCAGGTTTGAATGGACTTCTGAGGGCAAGCGGAAAGGCAGTGCCGAGTATGCGAGCCGGAGCAAGGCTCTCCGTTAGAAAAGGCCGGCGTATGGAGTACGCGTAAAGTGGGCGCTAAGTATAGGCGCCAAGCCGGGTGGCACCGCAGGAATATTTATTTTTAAGAATTGCTCCTGTCCCAGCGATCGCAGTTATTTGCGGTTGCTGCGGGCGGGAGTTTTAATTTTAAGATTTTTTTACTAAGGAGGTATCGGCAATGCTCGATAAGGAAAGGCGATGGCGCAGGGCGCCTGAAAGCTGAAAAGTTAATCACCAAACGTTACCAACCAACACAAACACATGATTAAGAAAGGATAAAACAATGAAAAAGATATTTGCTATAGTACTCAGCGTTATAATGGCAGCGTTCTGCTTCGCCGCCTGCTCCTCCACCTCTACCGAAACCGGCACCGACACTGCGGCCGACGCGAACAAGACCGAATACAAAATAGGCATCTGCAACTATGTTGACGATGCTTCCCTTAACCAGATTGTTGAAAACATTGAAGGCCGCCTTGCCGAAATAGGTGAGGAAAAGGGCGTTGCGTTCACCGTGTCCTACGATAACTGCAATGCGGACGCAAATTTGATGAGCCAGATAATTTCCAACTTTATAGCGGACGATGTGGACCTGATGATAGGCGTAGCCACCCCCGTTGCCATGGCTATGCAGGCCGCAACCGAGGATAACGGCATTCCCGTTGTTTTCGCCGCCGTGTCAGACCCCGTGGGCGCGGGCCTTGTTGAAAGCCTTGAGGCTCCCGGCAGCAACGTAACCGGCACCTCCGACTATCTTGATACCGCCGCCGTAATGCAGCTTATCACCGCCGCCAACCCGGATACCAAGAATGTAGCGCTGCTCTATGACCTTGGTCAGGATTCCTCCACCGCCGCCATAGCCAGCGCCAAGGAATATCTTGACGCGAACGGCATTGAATACTCCGACTACACCGGCACCACCGTTGACGAGGTTACCCTTGCCGTGCAGTCCCTTATAGCGGACGGCGTGGATGCCGTGTTCACCCCCACCGACAATACCATTATGAAATCCGAGCTCAGCATATACGAAATGCTGCAGGAAGCGGGCATACCGCACTACACCGGCGCCGATTCCTTTGCCCTTAACGGAGCGTTCCTGGGCTACGGCGTTGACTACGCCGCGCTCGGCAGCGAAACCGCGGACATGGTTGCGGACATAGTGCTCAATGGCTCCAACCCCGCCGAAACCGCCGTTAAAACATTCGACAACGGCTGCGCTACCATAAACACCGAAACCTGCGAAAAGCTGGGCTATAACTACGACGATATATGCGCCGCCTTTGAGCCCTTCTGCACAAAGATTCAGAGCATAGTTACCGCGGAAAGCTTTGCGGACGCGGAATAATCATTAACCAAAGAAAGGTATAAAAAATGGGACTTGATCAGATATTGGCGCTGCTGCAAACGGCGCTTGAACTGGGGCTTATATCCTCGCTGACGGTGCTCGCGCTGTTTTTAAGCTATTCCATGCTTAATGTGTGCGACCTGTCTACGGACGGCTGCTTCACGCTTGGCGCGGTAGTGGGCGCGGTGGTGGCAATATCCGGTCACCCTTACCTTTCAATTCCCGCGGCAATGCTCGCGGGCGTGGTATCCGGCTTTGTAACGGCTATACTGCAAACAAAAATGGGCATAAACAGCCTGCTTGCCGGCATTATAGTAAACACGGGCCTTTATTCCGTGAATATAGGGCTTATGGGCGGCTCAAGCATACTTAATATGAACAAGTCCGAAACCGTGTTTACCGTAGCCAAGGATTTTCTTAAGTCCATAGGCATAGGCGATCAGTACAAGCTTTTTGTGGCCGCGATAGCCGTTGTAGTAATAGCCGTGATACTCAATATGTTCCTTAAAACCCGCCTTGGCCTTGCCATACGCGCAACCGGCGACAATCCGGACATGGTTCGCTCATCCTCAATCAACCCCGTGTTCACTACCATTGTCGGCCTTTGCGTCGCGAACGCGTTTACGGCGCTTTCCGGCTGCCTTCTCGCGCAGTCCCAGAAATCCGTAAATATAGACATAGGCAGCGGCATGGTAACAATAGCCCTGGCGTCGCTTCTTATAGGCAATGTGTTTCTTGGCAAAAAGAAAATGCCGCTCAGGATTTTGGGTATGGTGCTCGGCGCGTTCGTTTTCCGCCTTGTTTACACCGTGGCTCTGCGCTTCAATATGCCCGCGTTCATGCTTAAGCTTGTTTCAAGCGTAATAGTCATTGCCGCCATATCCATTCCTTATTTGAAGCAGCAGTTCCCGCTTATAAAGCGCAAACTTACGGCCGGCAAAAAGGAGGACAGCGCAAATGCTTGAGGTAAAGAGCATATCCAAATCCTTCACGATGGGAAACGAAACAAGAAAGGCGCTTGATAACCTTAGTTTAAGCGTTAAGAAGAGCGACTTTATAACCGTTATAGGCGCGAACGGCGCCGGCAAATCCACCCTGTTCAACGCCATAGCCGGCAGCTTTGTAACGGACAGCGGCAGCATAGAGCTTGACGGGCAGGATATAACGCTTATGAGCGAATATAAGCGCGCGCGCAGCATAGGCAGGCTGTTTCAGGATCCTATGCGCGGCAGCGCGCCCGGCATGACGATAGAGGAAAACCTGGCCCTTGCCGCGGGCAGCGGCAAATGGTTCAGCCGCATATCAAAGCAAGAGCGCGAGCTTTTCCGCGAAAAGCTTTCCATGCTCGGCATGGGGCTTGAGGATAGGTTTGATCAAAGCGTTGGCGGTCTTTCCGGCGGTCAGCGCCAGGCGCTTACGCTTATAATGGCAACCATAAACCCGCCCAAGCTTCTGCTGCTTGACGAGCACACGGCGGCGCTTGACCCGGGAGCCGCGGAAAAAATACTTTCCGTTACGGATTCCATAATAAACGAAAATTCCCTTACCTGCCTTATGATAACCCATAATATGCAGTCCGCCCTGGAGCACGGCAACCGCACTATTATGCTGGACGCGGGCAAAATAGTTATGGATGTTTCTGGCGAAGAGCGCGCCTCCCTCAGCGTAAACGATTTGCTGCTTAAGTTCCGCCAGGTTTCCGGCAAGTCGCTCGATAACGACAGGATGCTGCTTATTTAATCGGCGTCCCTCAATATTATTCTGTAGCTTGGTTTGTAGGCTTTCCGATACTGTTCGCTGTGCGATACGGGCGGAAAGCCTGCTTTTTCATATTCGAATAAATATTCCGAAAGTTCATTTAAGTCAAATGAAAGTTTTCCTTCCTCGCAAACCAGTTTAAGCGTTTCAAGCTTTGTCTTAAAGCCGTCTATCGTGCCGCGCGATCGGTTCGCCGCGTCCGCGAAAAGCGAATTTAGCCTTTCAAGCGGCAGCGCGGATGTATCCACCGCCGCAAGGTTAACCCGCGTTGTGCCGCAGCCTATGTATTCATAAAGCGGGGCGGATGAGTCCCGCTCCGTTTCCCCGTATTCCTTTTTAAGCCGTTCCAGCGACGCGGCCTCGTTTTTTATCATGTGCCCGCTTCCGAATTCGCCCTGATATATAAGCTTAACGGCGTCTGTGGGCCGCATGAGCGGATATTTCTTCGCGTGCTCGCAAAGGATATAATAAAGTTCATCATACTCTGCCATAAATTCATTCTCCTTATTTGCCATATAATAGCATTCACGGCGGCGATTTTGCAACAAAAGCTGCATTTTTTCTATAAGAAATTGCAAATATTTCCTGCCTGTAATTGACAAACGCATAAGTATTCATTATAATTATGGTGCATTATTTCGGCCTGCCATGGCCGGAGGGAAGGTGAAAAAATGGCACTGTTATTCGATACTCACGTTCAGAAGATGAAGTACAACGTGCTTAGGGAAGTCGCGAAGCTTGCCTATAACGATGAACTTACTCCGCAGAAGATTATGGACATTGCCCCGCGCATTATACCGGAGGGCAAGCCGCAATTCCGCTGCTGCATATATAAAGAGCGCGCCATTATTAACGAGCGCGTAACCATGGCCCTTGGCGGGGAAGAGGACGGCACGGTAGTCGGCGTTCTCCCCATCGCCTGCGATGAGTGCCCCGTAGACGGTATTCAGGTTTCAAACGCCTGCCGCGGCTGCCTGGCGCACCGCTGCAAGGACAGCTGCCCCAGGGATGCCATAAGCATTATTGACCACAAGGCGGTTATAGACAAGGAAAAGTGCGTTGAGTGCGGCAAGTGCATGGCGGCGTGCCCCTATTCCGCTATAGTTAAGCACACCCGTCCCTGCGTAAACGCCTGCAAGCCTCAGGCGATACACATTGACCAGGTCACCGAAAAGGCCGTTATAGAAAAGGAAAAGTGCATCTCCTGCGGAGCGTGCGTGTATCAGTGCCCGTTCGGAGCGATAACCGATAAGTCCGATATAACAAAGGTTATATCCCTTATCCGCAATTCAAACGGCAATAAGGATTATCATGTTTACGCCGTTGTCGCCCCCAGCATGGCAAGCCAGTATCCCAACGCCGTACCCGAGCAGGTTGTTGGCGGAATAAAGGCCCTGGGCTTCCACGCCGTTATAGAAGCCGCGTGGGGCGCGGACATGGTAGCCTGGCTTGAGGCTCAGGAGCTTGTTGAGAAGGGCTTCCTTACCTCCTCCTGCTGCCCGGCGTTTGTTAACTACATAAACCGCCATTTCCCGGACCTTAAGGACAATATTTCGCACAATCTCTCCCCCATGGCGCAGATGGCCAAATGGCTGCACGAAACGGACGAGAATTGCCACGTTATATTCATAGGGCCCTGCATAGCCAAGAAGGGCGAGGCCAAGTATACGGACGCGCATAAATATATTGATTACGCCATTACGTTTGAGGAAATGCAGGCCATGTTCTCCGCTCGTGGTATAGACGTTATGACCGTTCAGAAGGCGGAGCTTGACAACGCGTCCTTCTACGGCCGCATATTCGCCCGCAGCGGCGGCCTTGCGGAAGCCGTTACCGAAGCGCTTAAGGAGCAAGGCGTTAGCGAGGATCAGTTTAAGCTTAACGCCGTATCCTGCAACGGCATAGCCGAGTGCAAAACGGCCCTGTTCAAAAAGCAGAAGGGTCTGCTTAAAGAAAACTTTATCGAGGGCATGGCGTGCGTAAACGGCTGCATAGGCGGCCCCGCGTGCTTAAGCCACAGCTCAAAGAACCTTGCTCAGGTTGACGCTTATGGCAAAACCGCAATGGAAAGCACCATAGTCGATGCCATAAAGGTTATGCAGATTCTTAACCCGAACAGCATGGAAGCGGAAAAGATAGTTAACGAAACCAAAACCGAAAAATAAATCGCTCAAATAAAATTCAGGACGCAGCATGGCATACCCGTGCTGCGTCCGTATATAAATCAGGCAGGTAACAAAGCATGGGTATACTTCAATTCGAAAGCGTAAACTGTAAGGACTGCTGCAAATGCATAGGCGTTTGCCCGGTTAAGGCAATAGAGGTAAAAAACCACCGCGCGATGATAGTTGAGCGGGATTGCGTACTTTGCGGAAACTGCACGGTTGTCTGCCCGCAGCACTCCAAGCACGGCACCGATTTTTCTAACGAGGTTCGCGAGCTTATCCGCTCCGGCAAGCGTGTTATAGCAAGCGTTGCCCCCTCCTACGCCGCGTATTTCAACGGCTGCGGCTTTGAGTCGCTTAAAAGCGCGCTTAAGGCGCTTGGCTTTTATGACGCGCGCGAAACCGCCGAGGGCGCGCACATTGTAAAAACCGAATATGAAAAGCTTATTGCCGGCGGCATCACAAGGCCGGTAATATCCTCCTGCTGCACAACGCTTAATCTTTATATTCAAAAGCACTGCCCCGAGGCGATAGACATGCTTGCCCCGGTGCTCACGCCCATGCAGGCGCACGCCCGGCTTATACACAGCCAGGACCCCGGCGCGGCGATAGTATTCGTTGGCCCCTGCATATCAAAAAAAGAAGAATGCACATACAGCGCAAGCGAGCTTGAGTTCGCCATAACGTTTGATGAGCTTAGCGATTGGCTAAAGGACGCGGGCGTTTCGATAATGCCCGCGGAGGAATCCGCGCCCAAGCTTTCGCGCTTTTTCCCGGTATCCGGCGGCGTGCTTAAAACAATGGCGCGTCAAAGCGGCATAAACTACGTTGCCGTGGACGGGCCGGAGGCCTGCATGGCGGCCGTACGGGACGCGCTTGCCGGCAAGCTTGACGGCTGCTTTATAGAAATGAGCTTTTGCCAGGGTTCCTGCATAGGCGGCCCCGTTTTCAAAAACGCGGATCATTCCGCCGCGGCGGGCTACGTTAACGTTTCGCGCGATGCCTCGGGCGGTGAGGACTTTGATACCGAAGCCGCGGGCAGCCTGCAGACAAGCTTTAAGGACTGCCGCACGTATTATTCCGAGCCTACCGAAAAGCAGATTGCCGCCGTTTTCAAAAAAATGGGCAAGGAAGGGCCGGAAGATGAGCTTAACTGCGGCATGTGCGGCTATGCTTCCTGCCGCGACAAGGCCATAGCCGTGCTTATGGGCAGGGCGGAAATATCCATGTGCATGCCGTATATGAAAAAGCGCGCGGAGTCTTTTTCCGATAAAATTCTGAGCATCACGCCCGACGCAATACTGGCGGTTGATATGGACCTTCGCATAGTGCAGATAAACAAGGCCGCGTGCGATATGTTTAGCGTTCAGCCGTCGGACGTTATGGGCAGCGGCGTAAGCGCTCTGCTTGATGAGTTTGATTTTGTGGACCTTATTTCAAGCGGCGAATCGGCAAAGGATAAGTTCACGTATCTTGCCGAATATAATCTTTATCTTAAGCAGTCGCTGTATTTTGACGCGTCAAGCGGCATAGTTATATGCATAATGAAGAACATTACCCGCGAAAAGCAGCGTCAAAACATTGTTAAGCAGCACAAAACGCAGGTTGCCGGCATGGCGGACGATATTGTTGAAAAGCAGCTTAGAATAGTGCACGAAATAGCGTCCCTGTTAGGCGAATCGGCGGCGGAAACAAAGGTTGCCATATCAAAGCTTAAGGAAGCCGTTATGATGGAGAACGAGGAGCAGTAAATGGTCGATTTGTTCATAGAAAGCGGCCACGCCAGCATAAACAAGCACGATGAAACGCTCTGCGGCGATTCTTACTCGATTAAGAAAAACGGTGAGCAGCTTGTTGTTGTGCTAAGCGATGGGCTCGGCAGCGGCGTTAAGGCAAACATACTTTCAACCCTAACGGCAAACATGCTTTCAACAATGATGCTGAACCGCCTGCCCGTTGACGAATGCATAGAAACCGTGGCTACCACGCTGCCCATGTGCCGCGAAAGAAAGCTTGCGTACTCAACGTTCACTTTGGCGTGCTTTACGGATTCCACCGTGCGCCTTGTGCAATACGATAACCCAACGGCCATTTTATTAAGAAACGGCAAGAACTATGATTACCCCACAAACGTTCATTTTATAGGGGAAAAGAAAATACTTGAAAGCACCGTGGAGCTTGAGGAAAACGACACGCTTGTGCTTATGACGGACGGCATTACGAACGCCGGCATAGGCAAGCTTTCCCCAAACGGATGGAGCAGAAGCGAGGTTGCGGAGTTTCTTGAGCGGTGGTATACGCCCGATATATCCCCGCAGAACCTTGCGGCAAGGCTTGTTGAGGCGGGCAACGTGCTGTGCATGGATTCAAACGACGATGACATGACGGTGCTTGTTTTCAAAATCCGCCCGAGAAAGGCCGTAAACGTTATGATCGGCCCTCCGGCCGACCCGAAGGACGACGCGCGCGTTCTTAAGCTTTTCTTCGCCAAGGAAGGCTACCATATATGCTGCGGCGGCTCAACGGCGCAGATGATAAGCCGATACCTAGCTAAGCCCATAGTGCCCGTAGCCGACAGCGGAACCGACAAGGTGCCCGCCATAGCGAAAATAGAGGGCATGGACCTTGTTACGGAGGGCATTATAACCCTTCAGCAGGTTGCGGATTTAGCGGAGCGGTATGTGTCCGACAATCGTCTGAGCATAACCATAAACAGCGGAAGCGACGGCGTGTCTCTATTGTGCTCATACCTTTTTGAGGAGGCCACGGACATAAACTTTTTCTTCGGCAAGGCCGAGAATACCGCCAATGACGATCTTGGCATAGGCGCGGACGCAAAGGCCATAATAATAAACCGCCTCACAAACAGCCTTAAGGAAATGGGCAAAAACGTAAAGCTTAGCCGCTGCTGACGCGGCATCTTAGGCCCCGGGGATTTTCCGGGGTCTGATTTTATGTTATACTAACTTTGTTCATTCTATCTCTCAGGAGGGCTGTTCATGGAATACAGAAAGCTGCCGCACGGCACGGAAATGATAAGTACAATAGGTCTTGGCCTAGGGAGCATACATCAAAGCGCGTCCGAGGAGGAAATAGAGGCCGCCGTCAGGTTCGCGCTCGATAACGGGATAAACTTTTTTGATCTTTGCTGCGGGCGTGTAAGCACCTTTGCCGCAGTAGGCCGGGCCATAAAGGGCCGCCGGGATAAGGCCTATACGCAAATGCACTTCGGCGCCGTTTATACAAACGATGAATACGGCTTCGGCAGGGATCTTGATACCGTAAAAGCCTCCTTTGAAAAGGTGCTTAAAGCCTCGGAGCTTGGCTATACGGACTTTGGCTATATTCACTGCATTGATGAGGAGGACGATTTTAATGACGTTATGCGCCCCGGCGGAATATTTGATTATATCCGCTCGCTTAAGGCGCAGGGCATAGTGCGCCACATGGGCTGCTCAACCCACACCCCATCAATCGCCCGCCGCTTTATAGAAACAGGCGAGGTAGACATGTTTATGTTCAGCATAAATCCCGCCTATGATTACGCCGAATGCGAATACGGCTACGGTGCCGCTCCCGAGCGCGCCGAGCTTTATGCCTTCGCTCAGCAAAACGGCATAGGCATAAGCGTTATGAAGCCCTTTGCCGCCGGGCAGATGCTTGATGAAAAAAGCTCCCCGCTAAGCGTTGCCCTCACGCGGGAGCAGTGCATACAATATGCTCTCGACAGGCCCGCCGTGCTTTGCGTGCTGCCCGGAGTATGCGGGCTTGAAAACGTTAAAGAGGTGCTTGGGTTTTATTCCTCAAGCCGTGAGCAGCGCGATTATTCCGCCCTCGGCTCCGCCATACCGCGCGATTCCGCCGGCCGCTGCGTATACTGCAACCATTGCGCGCCCTGCCCCATGGGCATAGATGTTGGCCTTGTTAATAAATACTACGACCTTGCCAAATTCGGCGACGAAATGGCAAAAAGCCACTATTATAAGCTTTCCACCCATGCAGAGGCCTGCGTGCAGTGCGGCCACTGCGAATCCCGCTGCCCCTTCGGCGTTGCCCAGATAAGCCGCATGGAGCAAATCAAGGAATACTTTGGGGAATAAACGTTCATCACCTTTCAGGTCCCGCGCCGCGGGGCCTGATTTTGTTTATATTCCCAAAACGCACCAACGGGCGGCCGCGAGGCTGCCCGTTGATATATAGTGGTAAGATTTTCTTTTATTTGGTGCCGAACAGCCTGTCGCCCGCGTCACCAAGGCCGGGGACTATGTAGCCGTGATCGTTAAGGCACTCGTCAACATGCGCAACGTATATATCCACGTCGTCATGCGCTTCCTGAACGGCCTTAATTCCCTCGGGAGCGGCAATCAGGTTAACCAGCTTTATGCTCTTGCAGCCGGCGCGCTTTATCAGGTCTATGGCGCCAACGGCACTGCCGCCGGTGGCCAGCATGGGGTCTACTATTATAATGTCGCGCTCCTGCACATCAGCGGGAAGCTTGCAATAATACTCAACGGGCTTCAGGGTCTGGGGGTCGCGATAAAGGCCGATGTGGCCAACCTTCGCGGCGGGGATAAGGCTAAGCATGCCGTCTACCATGCCGAGGCCGGCGCGCAGAACGGGGACTATGGCCAGCTTCTTGCCGGCAAGTACCTCTGTGGTGGCCGTCGCGACGGGGGTTTCGGTCTGAACCTTTTCAAGGGGCAGGTCGCGGGTGGCTTCATAGGTAAGCAGCATTGCAAGCTCCTCTACCAGCGCGCGGAATTCCTTTGATCCGGTGTTCTTGTCCCTGAGGAAGGTCAGCTTATGCTGCACAAGGGGATGGTCTATAACGTGTACGGTGCTCATTTTTAATCTCCTTTCGGTTTTAGCTTATATACATTTTATTTGTTTTCGTATTCACTTATTTTGGCAATGCGGTTAATATGCCTCTGCCCATTTGAGAACTCGGTTTCAAGCCAGGTTTTCACAATGCCCTTGGCAAGCTCCGTGCCCACTATTCTGCCGCCCAGTGCCAGCATGTTGCTGTCGTTATGCTCCCTGGTAAGGCGCGCCATGGTTTCGTCCGTGCAGAGCGCGCAGCGCACGCCGCGCACCTTGTTGGCGCAAATGCTTACGCCTATGCCGGTGCCGCACACTATTATTCCCCGGGAAATTTCGCCGCTGCCCACCTTTTCGGCCAAAGAAAAAGCTACGTCCGGATAGTCAACGCTGTTCGTATCGTAGCAGCCGACATCTATCGTTTCGTAGCCAAGGGAGTCAATAAACGGGATCAGCTCCGTTTTAAGAGCAAATCCGCCGTGGTCGCAGCCTATGCCAATTTTTCGATCCATGCAAAAATTCCTTCCGTATTTACACAAAAAAGTTATAACCCGGCAAAGCCGGTGTTTTCAGATTATGTTGAACCCCGCGGCTCTTAAAAGCCTGTTCATATAGGCAAGGCCCATATCGTCGCTCGGCAAAGCCTCCGCGAATATAACATCCACCTTGTCCCCATATTCCCTAAGGCTGTAAAACAGCGACGCGCACAGCGTTGCGGGCTCGGTTCTGTCGCCTATTATAGCACAGTTGCGCCCCCTGTAAAAGGGCTGGGTCTGCTTTGTTGAAAAAATAATGCACTTCTCGCCCTTGGCCTCGCGCGCGTCGTATTCGCGGCATATTTTGCCCGATATCTCCCTTTCCCTGCCTTCGGCGACAACAACCTCCGCGTCCGGCGCGTAGTGGCGGTATTTCATGCCGGGGCTTGCGGCGGTCTCTCCCGCGCCAAGCGGCGCCAGCACCGCGTGCGCAACCTCAACGGGGCCTATAACGGCCTCAAGCATTTCCTTTGTAACCGCGCCCGGGCGCAGTATGGTGGGCTTGTTTATAAGGCTTAACACGGTTGACTCAAGGCCGTATTTGCACGGGCCTCCGTCTATTATCAAATCCACCCTGCCGTCCATATCCTGGCGAACGTGCTCCGCGGTTGTGGGGCTGGGCTTGCCGGAAAGGTTGGCCGAGGGCGCGGCTATGGGCACACCCGCGGCGCTTATAAGCGCGCGCGCCGTTTTGTTCAGCGGCATGCGCACGGCAACGGTTTCAAGCCCCGCCGTAACCTCGTCGGGCACGATTGAGCTGCGGTTGAATACCATTGTAAGCGGGCCCGGCCAGAATGTGTCCGCAAGCACGCGCGCGGTATCCGGCACGTGGCTCCATAGCGGCTTAAGCTCGCTTTTCTTGGCTATATGCAGTATAAGCGGATTGTCCGCCGGCCTTCCCTTGGCCGCGAATATTTTAAGCACGGCCTCGCTGTTTAAGCCGTTCGCACCAAGGCCGTACACCGTTTCCGTCGGGAACACAACAAGTCCCCCGTCCCTTATTATTCTGCCGCCAAGTGCCGTGCCGTTTTCGTATTGCGTTACGGCGTTCGCGTACTGTGTTTTCATTTGCTGCCTCCCGGTTGTAAAAAAGGCCTTATTCCTCGCTGGAGGAAAGCTGCCTTGTGCGCTCCGCCAAAATGAGCGCGTCTATTATTTCGTCCATATCGCCGTCAATGAAAGATTCAAGCTTATAAAGCGTAAGCCCTATGCGGTGATCCGTAACCCTGCTCTGCGGGAAATTATACGTGCGTATGCGTTCGCTCCTGTCCCCCGTGCCAACCTGGCTTTTGCGCTCGTCCGCCTCCGCCTCGGCCGCCCTGCCCCTGTAAAGCTCAAGCAGCCTGCTTTTAAGCACGCGCATCGCCTTGTCCTTGTTTTTGTATTGGCTCCGCTCGTCCTGGCACTGCACGACAAGGCCGGTGGGGATATGGGTTATTCTTATGGCGCTTTCGGTTTTGTTAACGTGCTGCCCGCCCGCGCCGCCGCTGCGGTATGTGTCTATCTGAAGGTCGTTCGGGTTTATTTCAACCTCCACGTCCTCAGCCTCCGGCAGCACCGCTACCGTTGCCGCGCTTGTGTGTATGCGGCCCTGCGATTCCGTTTCGGGAACCCTCTGCACCCTGTGCACGCCGCTTTCGTATTTCATGCGGCTGTACGCGCCCTTGCCCTGAAGGGAAAGCACAACCTCCTTAACGCCGCCCTTTTCGGTGTAGTTCTCGTTCATAAGCTCGGCTTTGTAGCCGTGCCGCTCGGCATAGCGCATATACATTCTTAATAAATCCGCCCCGAAAAGCGCCGCCTCCTCGCCGCCCGTGCCCGCGCGAACCTCTATTATAACATCCTTTTCGTCGTTGGGGTCCTTTGGCAGCAGCATAACCTTAAGCTTTTCCGTAAGCTCCTGCTCACGGGCGCTAAGCTCGTTCAGCTCCTCGTGTATCATTTCGCGCATGGCCGCGTCGTCGGTTTCCTCAAGCATGGCTTTGCAGGCGCTGATTTCCTCGTCGGCCGATATATATTCGTCATACGCGCTCACTATGTCCGCTATGGAGGCCTGCTCCTTGCTCAGCTCCCTGTATCGGTTCTGGTCGCCTATAACGGCGGGGTCACTCAGCAGCGCCGTAAGCTGCTCGTATCTTTGCTTTATACCTTTAAGCTTCTCCAGCATAAATCTCACTCCGTTCGATCAAGTGTATATCGTCCCTTTCGCCCACGCAAACCGATTTAACGTGCTCATAGGCGCGGCTCATGCCGCGAACGTCGCTGTCGTCAGCTTCCGTTCCCGGCGCGGTTAAGCCGTTTTCATCAAAGCAGGGCAGGGTTCTGTGCGCCTCGTGCGTTCCGTCCGCGGTTAATCCGCGGCAGCAATAAAGCGGCAGGCAGGCAAGCTCCGTGCATTTTACGCCGCTTTCGTCCTTTGTAACCGTAATTCTCGCGAACGCGCCCATGTCCGTATATTCTTTGGACATGTTGGATATAAAGTTTCCCAGCGAATAAACAACCGGAACCCTTATCGTTTTGCCGTCCCTTTCAGCCTCGCGCCATTCCATGGGCTGAACGCAGTGCGAATGGCAGCCTATTATGGCGTCCGCGCCCCACTCAATAAGCTTATCGGCAAATTTTATCTGGGACGAATCCTGCGTATTCTGGAACTCATAGCCCCAGTGAACCATTATGATTATAAACTCCGCCCCCGCGTCTTCGCAAGCCGTTATTTGGGGCTTTACCATTTCCTCCGTAAGCATCGTAACGGCGAATGAGCGGTTTTCGCTGTTCACGCTCGGCGCCGTGCTGTTTATAACCTGCGTTGCGCCAACCACGCCTATTTTTATGCCGTTCACATCGAATACGCAGGGGGTTTTGTAGTCCTCCTCGTCCGTTGCCGTGCCAACGGTTTTTATCCCCGCCGCGCGAAGCGTGCGTACGGTTCTGAAAAGGCCCTCGTCGTCCCTGTCCATGGCGTGATTGTTCGCGGTTGTAACCAGGTCAATTCCCGCGTCAAAAAGGTTTGAGGCAAGCTCGTCCGGCGCGTTAAAGCTCTGCATGGGCGGCCTTGTGGGGTTTGGGTTCTGCTCCGTAGCCGGCGCCTCGGTTTCCCTCGGCCGGGTATAGCCCGCGTCCTCTCCCGCAAGCGTGCCCTCAAAATCGGCGCACATAACGTCTACCGACTCAAACACGCTTTTCATCGGCAAAAAGCTTGGGCTGAAATCGTAGCCCGTTTCCGTTTTGGCGTCCGAAATCTGCCGCGTCATCATAAGTATGTCCCCTATAAAGCCGAATGTGGCCGTATAAACCTCCGGTGTCGGCTCGGGTGTGGGCTCCGGCGTGAGCTCCGGCGCGCTCTTGCTTATGTCCGGCGTTTGCGTGGGCAGTATTTCTTCCGTTTGTGTGGGCACAAGCACATAGTTCGTATCCCCCGCTTCCGCGCAGGCGGTAAGTGTCAGCGCCGCAAGCACGGCGGCAAGCAATATAAAGGCAATTTTTCTCATTCCTTTATCACCGTTCGCTCTATGCCGAGTATATCCTTTATTATTCTTGCCCCGCCAAGCATTTTGGCAACGTCATTTGCCTGATAAATGCCAACCTCAAGCAATAACGCGCCGCCCTCATTCAGCGCGGCTTTATAATCCTTAGCGATTCGCCTGTAAAAATCAAGGCCGTCCGGCCCGCCGTAAAGCGCGTTTTCCGGCTCGAACTCAAGCTCCTTTTGAAGGGACATCATATCGTCGCGTGTTAAATATGGCGGGTTGCAAACTATAATGTCGTACTTATCGGCAATGCCCGCGAACATATCCGTTTTTATTGTTTTTATGCTAATTCCGTTAGCCTCGGCGTTTTCGCGGCTAAGCTCAAGCGCCGCCTCGCTTATATCCGCAAGCGTTATATCAACGCCCGTTATTTTTCCAAGGCTTATTCCTATGCAGCCTGACCCCGCGCACATATCAAGGCAGGTTTTATATCCTCTGCTTTTTATAAGCTTTATTGCCTCCTCGCAAAGCGTTTCGGTATCCTGCCTGGGGATAAGGGCTCTAGAATCCGTTTTGAACCTAAGCCCCATAAATTCCCAAAACCCCAGAATATATTGAAGCGGCTCGCCCTTTTTGCGCCGCGCGATAAGCTCATTCAGCTCCATAAGCTCGCTTTGGCTCATTTCTTTATCCGTATATAGGCCAAGCTCCGCCCGGGTTTCCGTTTTAAGCGCGCGCATAACAAGCTCCCGCGCCTCGGTTTCGGCCTCCTCGCTCGCGGTTTCCTTCAGCTCGTCCGCCGTTTTTCTTAAAATGCTCCTTACGCTTAAGTTACTTCCCATTTTGTTCATCCCCGGTGTATTCCACGGCCTCGTTGGCCCTGAACATATAAATATAGCTTTGCGCAACCTTTTTGCCGGTAAGCCTTTCAAGCGCGGTTTTATAAAGGCGCAGCTGCGTAAAGTGCTTTGCCGCGGTGTCGCGCGCGCTTACGCCGTCCTCCACCCTGTCCGTTTTGTAATCAATAAGCACCCATTCGCCGTTTTCCTCAAAGCAGCAGTCTATAACGCCCTGCAAAAGAATCGTTTCGTCCGTATCCGCGCCAAGAAGCTCCCGCGCGCTTATGCGAAGGTTGAAGGGCGTTTCCCGCCTTACATTTTGCGATTTTATAAGCCTTTGCCCAAGCTCGCATTCAAAAAATCCTGCTATGGCGTAAACGGGCACGGCGCGGCCCGCCGCCGCGTCCATAAGCCCCGCGTTAACAAGGCTGTTCCTAAGTTCCGCCACGCTTTGGCGGTTAATGGGCTTATCAAGCTCAACGCGCCGCATTATATCGTGCACGGCTGTGCCTATGCCCGTTGCCGCGGCGTGACCCTCGTTCATAAACTCGGGCGCCTCGTCAAGCTCCGTTCTGCTGCCGCCGCTCAGCATAGTTACGGAAAGCTTTGTGGGCAGCTCAATATCCGTCGGGTGTTCGTACGGCCGGCCGAAAAGTATTTCGTCCTGCTCCTTCGGCGCGCGTTCAAGCGCTTTTTTCACAAATTCCCCGTATTCGTCCTCGCTCATTCTGTCCCCGCCGGGCATTGCCTGCGGCGCGGGTAAAACACGCGCATTTATATAGGCGTTCCCGGAGGCTTTCGCGCCAAGGCCGTATTTTTCCCTTATCCGCTCGCCGTTTTCAGTGCGCAGTATGTGGCCCAGTATCCATTTTGAAAAGCTGTCCTGCGTTATTATGCCGCACTGTGTAGCCGGCGCAAGCGAGTCCTTCGCAAGCTTATATCCGTCCTTCGCGGCGCACAGCATTATAAGCCGCTCCCTCGCGCGGGTCATGGCAACATAAAGCACGCGCATCTCCTCCGCCCTTGCCTTTGCCTCGGCGGAAGCTCTAATGGCTTCATGCACAAAGGATTTCTGCTTTGTGTCGCCCACTATAAGGCGCGCGCCTATGCCAAGCTCTCTTTCGCAAACAAGGTCCTCCTTGCCCTCCCTTACAAATTTGGAATTAAGAGAGCCGATTATAACATAAGGGAATTCAAGGCCCTTGCTTGCGTGCACGCTCATTATGCTAACAACGTTCGCCCCGCCCGTTTGCGGCGCGCCGTAAACATCGGCTTTCGATACCTTTTCCATGTAGTTCAAAAATCCGCTAAGGCTTGTTACACCGGCTTGGGCGCAGCCCCTCGCCCGCTCGCAAAGCGCCTCAAGGTTGGCCTGCCTTTGCCTGCCGCCCGGCATTGCCGCGCAGTATTCGCCGTATCCGGTTTGGTCAAGCAGCGCGCCTATAAGCGACTCCGCGCTCATAAGCTTTGCCTCGCGCCTAAATCGTTCAAGATTTTTTATAAACCGCTCCGCCTTTTGGCCAAGCTCGCCGCCCGCAATCGACGCGGCCTTCACCCGGTCTATCCATGCCCATTCGCCCGAATAATCCTTTGGCGCGGTAAAGTCCGTTTTAAGTGAAACAAGATCCGCCTCATTAAACCCGCCCATAGGGGACATTAGTACGGCACAAAGCGGTATATCCTGCCTGCGGTTATCTATAATTCTTAAAAGGTCCATGAATACGCGCACTTCCATCGCGTCAAAATATCCGCCGGAAAGCTGAGCGTAGGCCGGAACGCCGTTTGCCGCAAGGGTTCGCATCCATGTTTCGGCGCTCCTCTTGTAGCTTCTTAAAAGCACGGCAAAGTCGCTGTATCTAAGCGGCCTCTCCTCGCCGCTTGACGCGTCCGTAATCCGCTCCGTATCCATAAGCTCGTGTATCCGCCCGGCGGCGAACGCGGCCTCCGCCGACGCGGCATCGGTCTCTATTTCGTATTCATCCTCCGTTAAGTCGTCGTCCTCGCGCTCCATCATGTCAAGCAGCGTGAATTCCGCGCGTATGTCGTCCCCGGCGCCGTTGCCGCGGGCAAATTTAAGCTTGGCGTCCTCGTCGTATTCAAGGTCCGCCGTTTCCTTATGCATAATGCTCTCAAAAAGGCTGTTTACCGAATTTATAACGCCCTCCGAGCTCCTGAAATTGCTGTTCAGCCTTATAAGCTCGCCGCCGTTCCCGCCGGCGTAGTCGGCATAGCGCTGCATGAAAATGCCCGGCTCAGCAAGGCGAAAGCGGTATATGGACTGCTTAACGTCGCCAACCAGAAACGTGCATCCGCCCTCGGCCACGCTTTGCAGTATGCTCTCCTGCACGGGATTGCAGTCCTGATACTCGTCCATAAAAACGTGCTTAAAGCGGCGGCGGTACTCGTCCCGCGCCTCGGGTATGTTAAGCACCTCAAGGCACTTGTGCTCCATATCGCTGTAGTCTATGCAGCCGGCATCGCTTTTCTTTTCGGCGTAGCGTTTTTCAAGCTCCTTTATAAAGCCGCAAAGCTCCCGCATTATGGGTCTATGCAGCCTTATTGTTGCAAGCATTCCCTCCGTATCGGCCCAGAACTCCTTCTGCGCCTTTATTTCGCCCTTCAGCTTTTTTCTCGCCGCGTCCGCTCTGTCGCGCTCGGCGCCCTCAATGCCGTCCCATTTTATTTTGCCCTTACCGAATGCAAATGGCGCTATCGCCCGGGCGAACTCGCCCGCCGAATCGTTATCAAGAAGCGTGCGCGCCAATAAAAGCTCGTTTGTTTCTATATATTCCGCCGGAATGTTTCCGCCTATGTTTCTAAGCGCGCCGCACGCCTGCTCAAGCGCGTCGCAATTCGCGGCAATGGCTATAACGCTCCTTTTTTTAAGCGCTTCCGCGGCGCTTGAAGATAACAGCTCTTCTTCGTTTGATATGTCGTATTGCTTTAACGCCTCGTCAAGCCACGCGTTGGGATCGGCCTGGGACATGGCAAAATCATATACCGAGTAAACGGCATCCTGCGCCTTCTCGTCCCCGCCAAGGCCCTGCATAAGAATCTCAAATTCGGGCGTACCCTCGGCGTAGCGTTCCTCAACAAGCTCGTCATAAGCCGTTTGGCGGAGTATTGCCGTTTCGCCGTCGTCCGCCACCCTGAACGCCGGGTCAAGCCCGACCAGGTTGAAATGCCTTCTCAATACCTGCGTGCAGAACGAATGGAGCGTGGATATGCTGGCGGCGCTTACGCCCCTTGCCGCCCTATAAAGCTTCTCAGCCTCCGCTCCCTCCGCTTCACCCGCGGCCTTGGACAGCGCTTTTTCTATGCGCTTTTTCATCTCCGCCGCCGCGGCGTTTGTAAACGTTGCGCAAAGGATAGAGTTTATGCTTTCCCCGCCGCGTATCAGGCGAACTATGCGCGCCGTAAGCACGGCCGTTTTGCCGCTGCCCGCGCCCGCGCTTACAAGCAGGCTGCCATCGGCGTCTATTGCCCGCTGCTGCTCAGGAGTCCAGTTTGGCATGGCTTATTTCCTCCAGGAATCTTTTTCTGTCTATGTTTCGCGCCGCTCTGTATTTGCAGCAGGGCAGTGCCGGGTCAAAGCCGCAAACGCTCGCGTAGTCGCAGTATTCGCATTCGTCCCTGCCGTCTTTTTTAATAAGGGGGAAAGCCTCCGCGTGGCCGTCGGCGATTTTTTCCGCGCTGTCAGCCGCTCTCTCAACCGCCCGCTCAACGGTTCCCTTCAGCATGCTCTCGCTCAGCCTCCAGCCGCTCTGCGCGGTCGGCTGCACCTCGTCCCCGCCGCCCAGCTTTATAAGCTCCGCGTTGTCAAGGCAAACGCCTCTCAGCCTGAATTCCTTAAGTATTCTTGTGTTAAAGCTTTCCTGGCTTTCGTTCGCCTTGGGAGCTATTACGCCCTCGTGCACCGGCAGATAATACATTCCCGCCGCGTGCTCCGCCGCGCCCGCCGCTTCTATGGCCGCTATGTAAAGCGGCAGCTGCAGCCTCAGTCCGTTTTCCAAGTCCGCGCAGTCAAAGTTGGCGCCCGCCTTGGTTTTATAATCTATTACGCGAATATACTTTTCGCCGGTATCGGTATTAAGCTTGTCTATCCTGTCTATTCTGCCGCTGAGTATGTATTTTCCGCCGCCCGGCAGTTCCAATATAAGCTCCGGGTATTTTTTGCCTATGCCGAATTCCGTTTCCGTGCCGGCTATTGTGAATTTGCCCCTTCTAAGCTGCTCAATCACGGCGTAAGCCGTTGCCTTTACCCGGCGGATAAGCCTTGCCGCCTCGGCCCGGCCGCGCGCCGTATCCATAAGCACGCCGTTGTTGTGCTCCGCCACAAGCCGCGCCAGTATCGCATCCATCAGCTTATCAAGCTCTTCATCGTCTATTCTGCCGTCCTGCCGGCCGGATTCCATAAGGGCGCTCGTCAGGCGGGAAATGGCCTCGTGGCAAAATGTTCCCTCGTCGCTCCTGCGCTCGCGGAATTCCCTTCTCGGCATAAGCCTTAGTCCCGCGTACGCGAAATGCTTAAACGGGCATGAATTGAATTTTTCTATTGATGTTATCGCTCCCGAAACCGGGTTGCCGTAAAGCCTTTGCGCCGCCTCCCGCCCAAGCGGGGTATCAATCGTTTTCGGGAAAAGCGCGGATTCAAGCGAATCAAGCCTTTGCCTGTATTCATCGTTCGCGCTTAGCCTTGCGTAAAGCCCCATTGCCTCGTCGGCTATATTATTATTCTCAATGCCCGTGCGCAGCTCGTTTATAAGCGCCGTGTATGCGCTCTGCGCTCCGGAAACGCCGCGCGCGTTTACGTCCGTTTTAATCGAAACGTCCTCAAACATGTCCGCTATGCGGTCCATAAGCTCGCATGGGGTGGCCGTGTCGCTGCCCCGGCCCATAGTGTATGAAAGCCAAAGCTTGTCCGTAGGCTTTGTTACGGCGCCGTAAGCATCGCCGAATTCCTTGTCGTTAAGCTGGTTGGAGTCCGGCAGCTCGCCTAAGCCCATGCCGGACAATATGCCGCGCTCCTCATCGTCTATCATGCCGTCGTCCCCGTAAACCGCGGGGAAGCTCCCGTTTGACGCGCCCAGTATTATAAGCGCGCGCAGGCTCCTCGCCTTGCTGCGGCCAAGGCTTCCAAGCAGCAGCTGATCCGCCGCGGAGGGTATAACGCCAACCTCGTATGAGTCTATGCCCTCTTTATATACCGAAGCGAACCTGCGAAGCGATATCTTTGTATCCCCCAAAATGGCGTAAACCTGATCCATAACCTTCAAAAGCAGGTTATAAACCTGCGCCGTTTCTCCCGCGCGTTCAAGCCTGCCCTCGCTGTAAAGCCGCTCCGCTTCCTTATCCAGCTGCTCCCTTAGGCCTATATCAATCGTGTATTCATAAAGCGCGCGCACCTTGCCCGCCGCACTCGGCGCATCCTTCAGCGCGTCGCTCAGCTTTTTAAGCGGCTCCATTATTATTCCCCGCGCGTTCTCCGCCTCCTCCGGCGCGCCCTCCTTAAAGGGTTCCTCAAAGGCGCTGCCCCTAAGGCCGCGCATAAGAATATAGTTTTCAAATATTTCCGTCTGCTCGTCACTCAGCCCGCAAAGGCCGGTTTTGGCAAGGGATATCATATTCTCCTTGGAGTAGCCGCTTATAACAGCGCGCAGCGCGAACAGCGTTGCCTCGCTTGCCGCGTATCCCGCAAGCTTTCTTTTCGCGTCCGTAAAAAACGGTATATGCCGCTCCCTAAGCGCGCGGGTCATGGGCTCCAAATATTTATTTGTGTCGGATGCTATTATGGCTATGTCTCTGTATCTCAGCCCTTCGTTTATAAGGCGCTGCGCCTTGTCCGCCGCGGCGTTTACTTCCGCCTTAATGTCGCTCGCCGCGAAAAGCTCTATGTCCCCGTTCGCCAAAAAATCGGGCTTTTTATAGGGAAAAGCGAACCCCTCGCGCTCAAGGAACGCAAGCGCCCTTGAATTATGCCGCTCCTTTTCGCCATCGGCCGTTATAAACTCCGGCTTTATGCCCCGCTCGTCGCACAGGGCAAGTATGTTTTTAAGTATTCGCGCGTCCGCCGAAAACACGGATCTGTCCCTGCAGTCGGGCGACAAATCAAGCCTGAGCGCAATGCATATATCGCTTGAAGTGTCCATCAGCGCGGCTATAACGCCGTAAAGCCGCTTGGATATCATATCGAACCCGTCTATTATAACGTGGCGCGTTGAAAGCTCGCTCTTGGGCAGCAGCTCCGCCAGAAGCCTAAGTGATTCCTCCGAATCAAGCGAGCCGCGCGCCATAAATTCCTCGCTCGCCCCATAAAGAAGGGCAAGGTCGTGAAGCTTTGCGCCAAGCGGGGTATCCGTGCCCTGCTCCTCGGCCGCCCGCATAAGCCCGTCCGGTTCAATGCCCGCGCGTTTCGCCTCTATAAAAAAGCGGGCGCACTTGCCCGTAAAGCCGCCGCGGTGATATACCCCGGCAAAAGAAAGAAGCTTTGGCGCAAGCTCGTCCGCGCATTTGCGTATTACCATAAGGCGCCCCTGTTCGCTCATAAGCGTGCGCCTTTCGCCGAAGGAGCCAAGAACCTTTCGCGCGAGCGACGTGAAGGAATACACATCCGCGTCCCAAAGGCCGCTGCCCACGGTTTTTGAAAGGTCCCTTTCGGTTTCAAACGTGAACTGTTCGGGCACTATATACAGCACCCTTTCGCCCGCGCTCATAAGCCGGGCGGCCATTTGCCTTAAATACCGGCTTTTACCGCTGCCGGCACGGCCCGTAAGTATGCTTACCCTCCCCATGGGCAAGGCTCCTTTCCGCCTAAAGCTTAGAATTTTTCGGTATGCAGCGGCAGGTAAACAACCTTGCCGTCCTCTCTGCGGCTTTCAAAAAGCGTAAAGCCCATAACGGTCATGCTGGCGTTTGGCGAAAGCGCCTTAAGCTCCATTGTCGCCACGTCGTCGTGCTCAACGTTTCGCCCAAGCGTTATGTGCGGCACAAAGCCCTTTCTTTCGCGCGAAAAGCCGTTGTCATAAAGCGCGCTCTGAAGCGATTCATAAAGGGCGTTCAGCTCATCAAGCTGCCCCTTTACCTCAACATAAGATGTCTTTCTGCCGCCCTTGTCAAAGCAGCCGTATTTGCCAAGATGGAGCGTAAACGGTCTTATCCCGCGCCCGGCCTCGTGCATGGCCTCAACAGCTCCCTGAAGATCCCGGCTTTCGCCTATAAAGTGCAGGGTAATGTGAAAATTGTTGCTTGTAACGAACTTGCCGCCGCAGCTTAGCTGCTTAAGCTCCTTTTGTATTCTTGAAAGCTCCGCCTTGAATGAGCGGGGCAGATCTATTGCTATAAAAAGCCGCATAAGCCTTTCCTCCCTATTTTTACTTAGTATAATATTATCCCATGAAATGCCCCACGGCGCAAGGGAATATAAACTTTTGCCCGTATTTCGTTGACAGGGCATAGCTTGCAATTTATAATTCTTTTAGGCATAATTGCCCGCATTTATTATATTTATCATAAAGGAAGTCACTCTATGGAAGAAAAACGGAAACGCCGCTTTGGCGACAGGAAGGACGGGCGCCTTTTAAGGTCACTTGATCCGCTCTCAAGAGTATCAAGCTACATAATGGTAAACAGAAACGGTGCCTCAAACTTTTTTGTGGATACCGTGGATATAGACGAGATTGAGCGCTATATCCGCCACAAGCGCAAGGATGAAGGGCTTGCCGGCTTCGGCATAATGCATGTTCTTGTCGCGGCGTACGTTCGCGGGCTTTCGCAAAGGCCCGCCGTAAACCGCTTTATATCCGGCCAGAAGGTATACGCGCGCAACAATATAGAGATTAACCTTGCCGTTAAGCTTGAAATGAAGAGCACCTCTACGGAAACGATTATAAAAATCCGCCCCGAGCGGGACGCTACCGCAACCGATATATACAACCTTTTCCAGAAGGAAATTGAGTTTGCCCGCAGCAACACGGATTCAAGCTTTGACGATACCGCCCGCATACTCAGCCATATTCCGGGCCTGTTCCTTAAGTTCGCGGTGTGGTTCTTAAAGCTGCTTGACTATTTCGGGCTTCTTCCCAAGTCTCTTACGGACCTTAGCCCCTTCCACGGCAGCATGTTTATAACAAGCATGGGTTCGCTGGGTATACCGCCCATATTCCATCATCTTTACGACTTTGGCAACGTGCCCGTTTTCATGTCCTTCGGCCCCAAGCAGAGGAAGGTTGAAATTCAGCCGGACGGTCAGATGCTTGAAAAGCGCTTTATAAGCTACACAGCCGTTACGGACGAGCGTATATGCGACGGCTTTTATTATTCAACGGCTTTCAAGCAGCTTAAGAGCATTCTTCGCAATCCCTCCCAGCTGGACGAAAAGCCCAAGCAGATATTTTATGATGTTGACTGAGGCATAATATGTCTTCTATAGCAAAGGTTAAGGAATACCTTGCCCGCTTCAACGCCGCGGGCAGGGTTATGGAGCTTGATCATTCAAGCGCAACCGTTGAGCTTGCGGCGCAGGCGCTGGGCGTTGAGGGCGCGCGCATAGCAAAAAGCCTTTCGTTCCATACTCCCGACGGCTGCATGATAATTGTAACCGCGGGCGACGTAAAGGTTGACAATGCCCGCTTCAAGGCAAAGTTCGGCTACAAGGCGCGAATGCTTACGGCGGACGAGGCGCTCAGCATGACGGGGCACGCCGTTGGCGGTGTTTGCCCGTTCGCGCTGCCTGACGGCGTGAAGGTATATCTTGATGAGTCGCTTAAGCGGTTTTCAACCGTGTTTCCGGCCTGCGGCAGCGCAAACAGCGCAATCGAGCTTACGTGCGATGAGCTTGCCGCCTTCACCCCGGGCAGCGAATGGATTAACGTAACAAAAGAACGAAACTGAAAAAAGTGGCGAAAGCCACTTTTTTGATTGTCCTTAATTCGGTTGCGCTCAATTAAGCTTTCTCCGGCTTTGCCGCGCAGTCCGCGCTGCCTGCCGAGCGGAGCATTTCAAGCCCGTGGGGGAGCGCCGCAAGCACGGCCTGCAGGTTTTCGCGGGCGGCCTTCGGGCTGCCGGGCAGGTTAATCACAAGCGTGCTTTTTATTATTCCCGCCGCCCCTCTTGAAAGACAGCCGCGCGGGGTTATAGCCATGCTTGCCGCGCGCATAGCCTCGCTTATTCCCGGAGTTTCGCGCTCAAGAACGGCCTTTGTGGCCTCGGGCGTAACGTCTCGCGGTGAAAAGCCCGTGCCGCCGGTTGTAAGCAGCAAATCCACCTTTTGATTATACGCGCACTTTATAAGCCTTGCCTCTATCATGTCCCGCTCGTCGGGCAGAATAGAGGTATATACTATTTTGTATCCCGCTTTTTTAAGCATATCGCAAAGCGCCGGCCCGCTCTCGTCCCTGCGCTCGCCCCTGTATCCCTTGTCGCTTATCGTTATAACAGCCGCTCTTAATTCCATGCGTACGCTCCTTTGTCCTTAATACCTTCCAAATGTACAGTTCGGGTAATGGCAGGGCTTGCAAAGCTGGCAAAGTCCGCCGTCGCCCAGGCGCACAAGGTCTTCCTTTGTAAGGCGGTCGCCTGTGAAAAGCTGCGGCAAAAGCACGTCAAAAATTGTTGTGGGCAGGCTTATGGCGGCCCCGGGTATGCCCAGTATGGCCACGTTGCCAAGGTACGCGACAAGCGTCATATTGCCCGGCTGGGACGGTACGCCGTGGGTTATTACCTCCGCGCCCAGCTGGCGTATGGCCGTTGGGGTAAGGTCGTCCGGATCAACGGACATGCCGCCCGTGAAGAAAAGCATATCCGCTCCCGCGTCAAGATAGCCCCGCGCGGCGGATTCAATCATTGAAAGATCGTCGTCGCATATTGTAACGCCTATTATCTCGCTCGGGAAATTCTCAAGCTTTTTGCGCACAACGGGCTCAAACTTATCCTTTATGCGGCCCGTATATATTTCCGAGCCCGTAATAATAACGCCAACCTTTTTATGGCTGTATGGGCGAAGGTCCAGCAGCTTTTCGTTTTTGCATAGCCTTTCCGCCTCCTCTATCTGCGTTTCCTTTGTAACCAGCGGCACTATGCGCATGGAAGCTAGCCTCGCGCCGGCCTCCACGGGGTAATGGTCCCTAAGCGTGGATATTGTAATATCCCCTATGCTGTTTATTTTTTTAAGAAGCTCCGTATTCACGCGGAACATGCCCCTCGTATCCGCCATAAGCAGCACCTTGCCCTCCGAAGGCGCGGTGTAATGCGCTCCCTCCACGGGAGCCATGGCGGCCATGCGAAGCGCGGCGTCCTCCTCGTGTATCTCGCCCGCGTTTTCTTCCCAAACGAACACGGCCTTTTTGCCTATGTCAAGCAGCGCGGGTATATCCTCCTCTTTTATAACATGCCCGCGCTTAAAGGCCGCGCCCTTAAAGCCGTCCCGCATGGCGGTCATATCGTGGCAAAGCGTCATGCCAACGGCATCCTCAACTCGAATTTTTTTCATATTAGTCTCCTTTACGCTTTATCCTGAAGCACAGCTTTATTTTATCACTTAAGAAGCACCTGCGCACGCTTTGGAAGGCGCACGGTAACTTTATCCGAGCGGATTTTTTCCCATTCTTCCTTTTGCGTTTCCCAGCCTATCGGCGTTGAGCTGCCGTCCGCGCCCTCGGGCCTTAGCATTACGGTATACGAAAACGGGTTTTCTATTTCCTCAACCACGCCGCAAACAAAGCTGTTTTCGCCCTCGCCCGGCTCAATATCGTGCATACGAATGCCCATATACGAAAATTCTTCCGCGTTTTCGCCCGTTTCAAGCTCTATTCCCCAGTCCGCGGCAAGCACACGGCGCTCGCCTGCCGGCTTTATAGCGGAAATATTCTTGCAGCCCGTAAGTATGGCGGCGGTGCGTGTTTTGGGGTTGGCAAAAACCTCCGCCTTTGGGCCGAATGTTTCAACCTTTCCGCCGCTCATAACGGCTATTTTGTCGCTTAGGCGAAATACCTCGTCGCGGTCGTGGGAAACAAGTATTACGGATTTGCCGAAGCGGCGTATAACCTGCATAACCTCCCGCTCAAGCTTAAAGCGAAGGTGGCTGTCCAGCGCGGAAAACGGTTCGTCAAGAAGCAGTATCCTCGGGCCCGATACCAGTATGCGCGCAAGCGCCGTGCGCTGCTGCTGCCCGCCCGAAAGCTGATTTGGATAATGCTTTTCAAGCTCCCTCAGCCCAAAGCGTTCCATAATCTCGTCTATATGGCGTTCGCGTTCGCTGTCCTCCTTTTCCCTTAGCGCGCCCGCGCGTATGTTTTGCCTTACGGTCATATTGGGAAAAAGCGCGTAGTTCTGAAACATAAGCCCCGTACGCCGCTGCTGAGGAGAAAGATTTATATGCTTTTTCGAGTCAAAAAGGGTTTCGCCGTCAACAACTATTCTGCCCCTGTCCGGCTTTTCTATGCCCGCTATGCATTTAAGCGTCATGCTCTTGCCGCAGCCGGACGCGCCAAGCAGCGCCAAAACCTCGTTTTCGCCCTCAAGCTGCACCTTCAGCTGAAAATCGCCGAGCCTTTTTTCTATGTCTATGCTTACGGACATTATGCGTTCCTCCCACTTCTGCCCCTGCGCTCACGCTTTTCAAGCATGTTTACCGCAAGCAGCACCACAAAGGATATGGCCATGTTCACAAGCACCCATTTAAGCGCCATAGCGTCGTCATTCGTGCGCCAAAGCTGATATACCGTTGTTGATATTGTGGCGGTTCTGCCGGGGGTATAGCCGGCAATCATGCTTGTGGCGCCGTATTCGCCCAGCGCGCGCGCGAACGCGAGCACCGTGCCCGCGAGTATGCCCTGCTTGCAGTAAGGCAGGCGCACCCGCCAGAAAATATATGTATTTGAAAGGCCTATCGACTGAGCGGAATAGGCAAGCGTTTCGTCAAAGGATTCAAACGCGCCGCGCGCCGTGCGGTACATAAGCGGAAATATTACAACAACCGTGGCGAATATGGCGGACCACCAGGTCATTGTAAGCTTCAGGCCGAATGTTTCAAGCACCCACGCGCCGAAAAAGCGCTTGGGCCCGAGCACCCTCAGCAGAAGATAGCCCACAACCGTGGGCGGCAAAACGAGAGGAAGCGTAAGTATAACGTCCAGCACTCCCTTTACGGCTCTTGGGGCCTTAGCAATATAATACGCGGCGAAAATGCCCAGAAAAAATATAATTACGGTGCTTATCCCCGCTATTCGCAGGGAATTCCACAGCGGAAAAAGATCCATAAAAACCTCGTTTTATAATAAATGTCCGGAAAGCGAACATCCTCGCTTCCCGGACCTGGTCAGTTATCCTTTATTCACCGATGGGGGAGAAGCCGACAGCCTCAAATACAGCGCTTGCCTCTTCGCCGGTAAGGTATTCAAGGAACGCCTGAGCGGCTTCCTGATTCTTGGTTATGTTCAGCACGGCGGCGGGATAGATTACCTGGCCGCACATCTCGGCGGTAGCGGTATCAATAACCGTAAGGCCCGCGGAGAAAGCATCGGTAGCGTAGATTATGCCGCAGTCAACGGTAGCTTCGGAAACCTGGGTGGTAACTTCCTTTACGTTGGAGCCGTAGGTAAGCACGCCCTTGGTGTTCAGCTCATCCTCGCTCAGGCCGTAGTAGGTAAATATCTTCTGGGTATACTGGCCAACGGGAACGTCGGAATTGCCTATGGCAAGCGTTACGCTGCCTTCGCTCAGCTTGGCGGCAAGGTCATCGTAGGAGGTAATGCCCTTGGGGTTTCCTTCGGGAACAGCCAGAGCAACCTTGTTCTCAAGCAGATTTATGCGGGTTTCGGAAAGCACGAAGTCAAGGCCATCGGTATTGCCGCCCTCGGCATCCTTAGCGGCGTCCAGAGCGTTCATCTGCTTGGGCGCGGCGGAAATGAACACGTCGCAATCGGCGCCTTCCTGAATCTGGGTCTTAAGAGTGCCGGAAGAGTCAAAGTTGAAAACCAGCGTTACGTTGGGGGCAACTTCCTTATACTTCTCGGCAATCGTGTTCAGGGTTTCCGTCATGGAGGCAGCGGCAAACACTATAAGCTCAACGGGCTCCTCTTCGGTAGTGGTCGCGGCGGCATCGTCGGTAGCGGTCGCTTCCGGCGTAGTCTCGGCGGCAGTGGTATCCGTCTGCTCGGTTTCGTCGGCAGTGGTCGCGGTCTCCTGCGCGCAGCCAAAGGCAGAGCAGAGCAGCAGGCACATCATCAGCAGCAGAGCAACAATCTTTTTCATTTTGGATTCCTCCTATGTAAATAAAGTATCTGTCTTCTTTCTAAAACGGCTTGCGCGTTAACCGCGTGCCGCCACCTTTCAAACTCCGGAGGCCTCCTCGTTTCCGCTCGGGACCCTGAGCAAGCGCAAAAAGCGCTCCCCGCAGCCCAAATTCCGTAGGCGACTGCTGCGCCGTCCTTAGGAACAGGGGCTCGAAGACTAATAAATTATATCAAAGCCTACTCTATGGTTGCAAGCGTTATTCTCACAAAAGAATAACCATTATAAAAAATAAATCCCCCGGTGGGAGCGGGGGAAGAAGATGTTATTCGGTTCTTTCGCCGTTTATGAACACGGCCTTTGTTTTGCTCAGGTAATCAAACGGATGCCCGGTAAAAACGGCTATGTCCGCATCCTTGCCAACCTTTATGGAGCCTATTCTGTCGTCCACGCCAAGCGCCTTGGCGGGAACTATGGTTATGGCCCTAAGCGCCGCGTATTCATCCATGCCCTCGCGCACGCACATAGCCGCAAAGCTCGGCAGCAGCCAAAGCGGAGTAACGTCATGATCCGTTGTTATAGCAACATCCATGCCGAGTGAGGAGAGCACACCCGCTGTCGCGAACGAGCCGCCAACGGTTTCCGGCTTGCCGGCGGGTCCCATGCTGGGTCCTACCACGAACACGGCATCCTCGTCCTTTAAGCAGTCCGCTATTTTCTCCGATCCGGTCGCGTGCAGTATGCAGAACCTAAGGTTGAATTCATGCGCTATACGCACAGCGGTAAGTATATCGTCCGCCCTGTGTGCGTGGAAATGCGCGGGTATTTCCCGCTTAAGCAGGGGTATCAGCGCCTCCATGTCCGGCTCAAACACATCCTCGCCGGCATCCTTCTTGGCCATGTATCTTTGGGCGCGGGTAAGTGTGTTTCTCATTATCGCGGCGGTTGCCATGCGGGTCATGGGGCTTCTGCCCTTGTTTTCGCCGTAGCTGCGCTTCGGGTTTTCGCCGAGCGCGAATTTTATGGCGCAGGGAGCCTTTACGGTCATGTCCTCAACCCTTTTGCCGAAAAGCTTTATGGCGGCAATCTGCCCGCCTATAACGTTTGTGCTGCCCGGTGCCACGGCCGCCGCGGTAACGCCCGCCCTGCGCGCCTTGGGTATCGCGGTATCAAAGGGATTTACGCCGTCAATCGCCCTCATTTCGGGTGTAACGGGGTCTGTGGTTTCGTTGCAGTCCTCGCCTTCCCATCTCAATCCTTCTTCGGAAATGCCTATATGCGTATGCGCGTCCACAATGCCGGGCATTATGTATCCGCCCTCTGCGTCAAGCACCTCGCCCGTATACTCGGCGGCGGAGTCCATTGAGCCGAAGGCCGCTATTTTGCCGTTTTGTATATCCACATATCCTTTTTCAAACCGCTCCCCTTCCATGGTGAGCAGCACGCCGTTCTGTATCCTCATATTTCCTCCGTAATGCCTATGTTTTTATAACAAACGATATTATAAGCAGCATCGCGCCGCACGCTATGCGCGCGTACATTCTGGCGGCGGTTACGCGTTCCTCGCTGAACTCCTCCTCGTTGCAGGCGGTAGCGTTCACAAGGTCGTCGTCAAAATCCGCGTTTGTCATCATAAATGCCGGTTTATGCAGGTTTTTGTGCTTATCACGCCGCAGTATATACGGCGTTTTCTTCTTCTTTTTCGCCCGCTCGCCAAAGCCCACAAGCTTGAATCCCGTGCGTTTAAGATGGGTAAACCACCCCCAGCACAGGAAAACCGCGCCAAAGGCGCACAAAGCGAACACGAAATGCAGCCTATCGCCGTATAAGCCGCCTATGATCGCGCAAAGCACAAGCGCCGCTCCCAAATAACGGAACGCACGGGAATATATCAATCGTATATAGCGTTTGCGCTGCGCGTCGTCCATTTATTTTTGCAGTTCCTTTCTGTATACGGCAAGCTCGGCCTCATTCGCCAGCACGAAATGGCCCGGCCTTATCTCCGTCCACGCGGGCTTATCCTCGGTGTAGTTATGCATGGCGCTGTCGTACGTAAGCAGATCCTTGTTCTTTTCAATGTCCGGATCCGGGTACGGCACGGCGCTCAGCAGCGCCTTTGTGTAGGGATGAATGGGGTTGGCGAAAAGCTCCTCGCAACCCGCAAGCTCCACTATGCGGCCCTTGTTTATAACGGCTATTCTGTCCGATATAAAGCGAACCACGCTCAAATCGTGCGCTATGAAAAGATAAGTCAGTTCACGCTCGCGCTTAAGCTTATTAAGCAGGTTTATTACCTGCGCCCTTATGGAAACGTCAAGCGCGCTTATAGGCTCGTCGGCAACAACGAATTCCGGGTTCATAACAAGGCTGCGCGCTATGCCTATGCGCTGGCGCTGGCCGCCGGAAAACTCGTGCGGGAAGCGGCTGGAAAAGTCCTTTGAAAGGCCAACCTCCTGCATAATCTCCTCAACCTTGCGGACTCTGTCCTCCTCGTTGTCGAAAAGATGATAGTTGTAAAGACCCTCGGATATTATGTAATCCACCTTGGCGCGCTCATTAAGGCTGGCCATGGGGTCCTGGAATATCATCTGCATCTGCATGTGCAGCTTTTTGCTCTCCGAAGCCGGCAGCTTACCCGTTATCTGCTCATCCTTATAGGTTATGGAGCCTGAAACGTTTGAATTATATATGCGCATTATGGCGCGGCCGATTGTGGTTTTGCCGGAGCCGGACTCACCCACAAGCGAAAGCGTCTCGCCCTTGTATATATCAAAGCTCACGTTGTCCACGGCCTTGAATTCCTTGCCGCCAAGCTTAAACTTTACGGAAAGGTCCTTTACCTGCAAAAGCTTCTCCGCGTTATCGTAGTCAAACGCTTTCTCCGGCTCCGCGGCCTTTGTTTTGCGCTGATGCTCCGCCGCGGCAAGCTCCGCGCGGTAATTCTCGGCATAAGGATGCAGCAGCCAGGTTTTTGCCCAGTGGGTTGGGGTTATGTCAAAACGCGGCGGCTCCTGCTCAAAGTCTATCTCCATCGCCTCGGGATTGCGGGGAGCGAACGCATCGCCCTCTATTTTCTTGAAAAGGTTCGGCGGCGTACCCTTTATGGAATAAAGGTCATTGCCCTTCACGCCAAGCTGAGGCAGAGACATAAGCAGCGCCTTTGTGTAAGGATGCGCGGGCTGCTTGAATATCTCGTGCACGGTGCCGTATTCTACTATCTGGCCCGCGTACATAACGCCAACCCAGTCCGCAACGCTTGCCACAACGCCAAGGTCGTGCGTAATGTACACAACCGTCATGTTAAGCTCCTGCTGAAGCTCTTTTATAAGGCGGATTATCTGCGCCTGAACGGTAACGTCAAGCGCGGTTGTGGGTTCGTCGCATATAAGTATCTCCGGGCGGCAGGCTATGGCGGTCGCTATAACAACCCTTTGCCTCATTCCGCCGGAAAACTCGTTGGGGTATTGCTTATAGCGGTATTCCGCGTCCGCTATGCCAACCCTTTTAAGCAGCTCTATCGCCTCGCGCTTTGCCTGCTCGTGCTCCGTTCCGAAGTGCCAGGTTATAACCTCCGTAATCTGCTCGCCTATCGTGCGCACGGGGTTAAGGCTGGTCATGGGGTCCTGGAACACCATGGCTATCTTTTTGCCGCGAACCCTAAGCCATTCCTGCTCGGTGGTGTATTTTGCCATATCCTCGCCGTTATAGGTTATGCTGCCGCCGCTTATAAAGCCGTTTTTGTCCAGCATGCCTATAAAGGACTTTGTGAATACGCTCTTGCCGCAGCCGGATTCGCCGACTATCGCCAGCGTTTCGCCTTTGTAAAGATCAAGCGACGCGCCGCGCACGGCGGTAAGCGTTTTGCCTCTTAAATTAAATTTAACCTCCACGTCCTTCGCGCTGAGAATAAGCGGCGTGGTATGGCCTGATGTAATCGCTTCCATATCAGCTTTTCCTCCTTGCGTTAAACATGGTTGCGCGGATCGGACGCGTCCGCGAATTTGTTGCCCATAACATAGAAGGCAACGGTTATGATGCAAAGCAGTGCCGTGGGCAGCAGCATCTGATAAGGATGCAGCGTAAATGAAGCGCGGCCCTGGTTAACAATGTTTCCGAGCGTTATGGCGTCAACCGGCATACCTACGCCCACAAAGCCCATAAATACCTCTGAACCTATCGAATAGGGTATGCAGAGCGCGGCCTCCATTATAATAAGGCTCACTATGTGCGGTATTATGTTCTTTGTTGCGATTCTGCGCATGGGGGTGCCGAGGCACTGGGAGGCTATGTTGTATTCGCTGTCCCTAATTGAAAGGATCCTGTTTCTGAAGAACCTCGCCTCAACTATCCAGCCGCGGGACGCCATGGATACAAACAGCGTTACATAGCTTGTGTTCATTATGTAAGCAAGCAGCACCATGTATACGGTAGACGGTATGTTCGTCATTATGTTGTAAAGCTCTATCATAAAGGGGTCTATTTTCTTGTTATATCCCCAAAGAGCGCCGGCTATCATGCCGAAGCCCACGTCCGAGCAGGCTATGCAGAAGCCCAGCAGGAATGAATTGCGGCAGCCGTACCACGCGCGGGCCCAAATATCGCGGCCCAGCGTATCGGTTCCGAACCAATGCTCCGCGCTTGGCCTAAGGTTCCACTCAAGCGGCAGCATGCTCACCTTAGTGGGATCCACGCTCGAGAAAATGGGGTAAAGAAAGCTCATCACTATCATGCCCATAACAAGCGCCACAAGCGCCACTACGGCCTTGTTCTTAAAGAAGGTGCGAATTGTGCTCTTCCAGTAGGAATAGTTTGAAAATCCTATGTCCTCGCTGTTCATATTGTTATATATGGCGGCGCGGAACTTAAGCGGATTAAGCACGGCAACGGGTCGTTTAGTTTCGTTTGTATTGGTTTCCATTTTTATTCACCCTCCGTAAGCTTTATGCGCGGGTCAACAAACGCTACCAGCAAGTCTCCAAGGAATACGCCTATTACCGAAAGCACGGCGTACATAAGCACTATAACCTGCACCAGGTTGTTATCCTGGCTCTTTATGGCCGTTGTAAGCAGGCCGCCCGTGCCGGGTATGGCATACAGGCTTTCTATAACAAGGGAGCCGGATATTATGAACAGCAAATCGCTCGGCAGGTATATTACAAGGGGAATCATCGCGTTTTTGAAAACGTGCTTTTTCCACACAACCTTCTTGGGCAGTCCCTTTACCATAGCGAATTTAACATAATCCTTGTTTTCCTCGTCCACCATGAATCGCCTGAGCCAAAGCGCGTAATACGCTATGCTGCCCAGGGACAAGCATATTGTGGGAAGAATCCACGATTCCGGCCTGTCCTTATAAAATACCAGCGGCAGATTAAACCATTTGGATATCCAAACCTGCATGAAAAACAGGTATATTATGCTGGGTACGGCTCGCACGATAAGTATATACAGCGTGCCTATTCTGTCTCCCCAATTATTCTTAAACCTAACCATTACAAGGCCGAGCGCTATGCCGAGCACAATGCCTATTATCATGCTGGCGAATCCGAACGCGGCGGTAACGGGAATTTTCTCCTTGAGCAGGGTAACTATGGGCACCTTGGGATAAACCGTAAGGCTGCGGCCCAAATCTCCCTGAAAAAGATTCTTTACAAAGCGCCAAAGCTGCACAAGCGGATGATCGAGCAGGCCCTGGTTTCTAAGATAAGTCATTCGCGTGGCCTCATCCGTTTCTTTCAGTATTTCCTGCGGGAAATAACCGCTCAGCGGCATAAGGCGAAGCAGCATAAATACCGTTATAAATACTATTACAACGGTAAGAAGGCTTCTCAGAGTACGCGTTAAAATATATTTTGTCATGATTGCTTTTCCCTCCTTGGGACCGGGCAGTGACTATTGGGAAAAATTAAAATACGGGTGCGCCGCCGCATTTGCCGCGGCGCACCCATAACCTTAAGCGGGGTTACTCAGCGGTTTTCATGGCCTCGGTACGGGCTATTTCGTAGGCCGCGTCAAGGGTCTGGTACTCTTCATAGGTAAGAGGAGTATCCATTACAAGCGAGCCCTTGAACTTGCTGTTTCCGTAAAGTGTAAGCGGGCTTGTGAACGGCATGCAGTTTGTCATGTAATATCCGCGCAGGGAAGATATGAACGGAATTACATACGCGCCGTTGCACAGATACGCCTCAGCCTCGGCAAATTTCTCAAGCCTTTCCTCAAACGTGGAGGCATTGAGCGCTTCCTCTATAAGGGCATCGTATTCGGGCACATTGTAGCCGCCAACGTTCTCGGCGCCGTCCGTGGTAAGGCGGGTGAGCAGACCGGAAGGATCGGCATAACCGGTGGACAGGGAGTCGAAATAAATATCGTAGTTATAGGGATCGGCAACGGTGCCGTAGGTCCAGCCGCTGAAGCATACAATCTCAAAGTTTATAAGATCGGTACCTATAGCCTCTTCAACCATGGTCTTCATAAGCTGCGCCATTATTATCTCGCTCTCATCGTCGGTACCAACGTATATTACGGTTACCGGCAGCTTAGCGTCAACCTCAAACGTGCCTACGGGCAGGTAATCAACGGTACCGGCCTCTATGCCCAGTATGTTGCCGTCCGCGTCGCAAAGCTCGGCAACAGCGGCTTCCATATACTGCCTGGCAAGCTCAGCGTTGTTGTAATCGGTTTCCTTTATGGCCTTAAGCGGTTCATAATCGGTGTAATCAACGCCCTCGCCGTCATAGATGGCGCCCTCGGCATTGATGGTGGCGCGCAGTACGCGCTGCGGGTTCACGGGATCCCTCAGGCTGGCAATAGCCTCGCGGTCAAGCGAATACTGCAGAGCCTTGCGGAAGTTCTCGTTCTGAACAAATGTGTTGAATTCGGGGTTCGCGCCGGAGAAGTCCAGCCACAGATAGTTGGTGGAAAGGCTGCGCTCGGTAGGAATAAGGTACTGCTCCCATTCCGTGCCCTGCATGGAAAGGTATTCCTCGGCCTCTACGCTGGCGTCATCCAGCTCGCCGCGCTTGAACATTTCAAGGGAGGTGGTGCCTTCGGGTATCATCTGATACTCAACGGTTTCTACGGTAACGTTGTCCTTATCCCAGTAGAGGGGGTTCTTGGTAAGGGTTATGGCCTTATCGCGCTCGAAGGCGGAGATGTAATAAGCGCCGCAGTAGAGCATATGCTCGTTATCAACGCCGAAGTCCTCGCCCAGCTCAAGAGCGTAATCATACTCTATGGGCAGAAGCAGCATGCTGCTCTCTATAAGGGACAGGAAATAGGGAGCGCTGGAGGTAAGGGTGTACTCAACGGTATAATCGTCAAGCGCCTTTACGCCGACCATTTCGTCAAAGGCGTTAACTATGTCCTCGCGCGGGGTGTCGGTTATGGTGCCGCAATCTATATCGTCCAGCGTCCAGTAATAATCATAAAGGCCCTCAATAAGGTTCCTTACAACGCGCAGAGAGTACGCATCGTTAAGAGGATCGCCAATGTAACGAATGCCGTCCACAAAGTCCTGAGCGGTTACTTCAAGGCCGGTGTCCGCGCCGGTATGGTCAACCCACTTAAGGCCTTCGCGGATTTTGAAGGTCCACACGGTCTCATCCTCGTTGGTGGTCCAGCTTTCGGCAAGAGACGGAACATATACGCCGTAAATATCCGGCTCAACAAGACCATCTATGCAGTTGGATACTATTGAGCGAACGGTGGCATAAGCGGTGGAGAAGTAGTTAAAGGAAGCGTAGGAACTGCTGAAGGAAGTCCTGTATACGGAACGGTACTCCTTAGCTTCGGTTATTTCCTGCGCCGCGTTGCTTACTTCTTCGGGCGTTTTGGTCTCAACGGGCTCCGTTGCGGTATCCGTGGCGGTGCTGCCGTTTGAACCCGAGCAGGCGGTAACGGACAGCGCAAGCACGAGTGCCAACAGTAGTGCTGCTATGCGTTTCATTTGTTTTCCTCCTTGTTTTTTAGGAATTTACCCAATCATATTCACATGTTTTTATGTTTTTCGCTGCAAATTAAAAGGGAAACCCCACTTTCATTGTGGTTATTTTATAACACACTCCCCCGCTAGGCAATAAAGTAACAATGTTTTTAGCGTTTTTTTAGCGCGGTCCGTCTTCTGTTTTCTCTTGCGTGGTGTATAATTAGTAGAACTAAAAAATCGGGAGCGGCCGCATGAAGAGCGGATTTCACGAAACAGGCTCAAATTTTAATAAAGAGACCCAGCGTCTGCTGCTTTGCGTTGTGTTCGCAACGCTTTCCTTCGTGTTTTCGCAGCTTACGTTTCAAAGCTCGTTTTACGCGCTGTCGCTAAGCGTTATTTTCGCGCTGTCGCTAAGCATGTTTACCTCCGGCGCGTGGTGGAGCGCGGCCGATGTTTCAGCAGCCGTAATAACGCTGTTTTTGCTTGAGGGTCTGTTCAATGCCGATGCTCCGGGCTCCGTGCCGCCGGGCTTTATGGTGTATACGGGTTGTCTTTCCGTTATAGCCGCCCTGCTTACAAACAGGCTTTATCGCCGCCTGCGCAGGCAAAGGGACTCGTTTGAGGAGCTTTCCTCCCGCGAGCGAACCATTTCCCATCTTAGCACCGCCCTGCTTACGGCATCGTCCGAGGATGAGCTTTATGAGCTTACCGTGCGCAGCGTTTTCGGCATAACCGGCTGCCCTGCCGTTATATTCACGCGCGGCAGGCAGGGGGAGCTTCAGCGCATGGCAAGCTTTCCGAAAGGACTTCTTCTTTACCCTTGTGATGATGTGGTAAACGATTGTTTTTCAAATTCCTGCCGCGCGGGCTTCGGCACGCCGCGTCACGCGGAAAACCCGCTATCCTGCCTGCCTGTATCGTCAAATGGGAATGTTATCGCCGCCGTGGGCATATTGCCGAATACCGATCACGCGCCGAACGAGAATCAGCTTAAAACGGCGGAGCTTTTGCTTGTGCGCGCCGGCATTGTGCTGGACAGGATATATATGCTGAAGCGCGAGCAGCAGATTCTTATGGAAAAAGAGCTTGAGCATATGCGCTCGGATTTTCTTCGTTCCATATCGCACGATTTTCGAACTCCTCTCACCGGTATAATAGGCGCCTGCTCCATGCTTAGCGGCTCAAACGACATTCAGCTTACAAACGACGCGCGCCGGGACCTTGTTGAAAGCATAAACGGTGAGGCTGAATGGCTTATGCGAACGGTGGAAAATCTGCTTTCCGTAACGCGTGTGGGGTCAAGCGGTCCTAAGCTTAACAAAAGCCAGGAACCTATTGAGGAAATACTTTCAACCGTGCTTGAAAAGGCATCCTCCCGCTTCCCGCAGTCCGAAATATGCGTAACCCCGCCGGACGATTTTATAATGATACCCGTAGACCCCGTGCTTATAGTGCAGGTGCTTATGAACCTTATAGAAAACGCCGTAAAGTATTCCGACAGCACGGATAAAATAGAGCTTAGGGCGAGCGATGGCGGCGAATACGCCGTGTTTACCGTGCGTGACCACGGCCGCGGAATGAAGCAGGGCACGCTCGATACGCTCTTCGAGCCCTCGGCAGGCCGCAGCGGAGATTCTACCCACGGTATGGGTTTGGGCTTGAGTATATGCAAAAGCATAATCCAGGCGCACGGCGGCACAATAGAGGGTCACAACGCGCCCGATGGCGGCGCGGTATTCAACGTGTATCTGCCCAAGGAGGATAAAAATGAGCAGCAATAAGCCAAACATACTCGTTGTTGAAGACGAAAGCTATATAAAGAAAGTGCTCGAAACCGCGCTTTCCGCCGGCGGCTACCGAACCCTATCCGCGGAAAACGCCGCCCAGGCGCGAACGGCCATGTCCTCCCACATGCCGGATATGGTGCTGCTGGATTTGGGTCTTCCCGATATGGACGGACTTAAGCTGCTTAAGGAATTCAGGCAGTGGAGCTCAACCCCCGTTATAGTGGTAAGCGCGCGCAGTACGGAGCAGGACAAAATACTTGCCCTTGATTACGGTGCCGATGATTATATTACAAAGCCCTTTTCGGCCCCGGAGCTTCTTGCCCGCATACGCGCCGTTTTAAGGCGCAATTCATCCGGCGCCGCCACAACGGACGTTTATTCCGTAGGCGATTTTAAGATAGACTTTGCCCGCCGCGCGGTAAGCGTGGGCAATGAGCTTATTAGGCTCACTCAGGTTGAGTACAGAATAGTTGAGCTTCTTGCCCGCAATCCCGGCAAGGTGCTTACATACGGCTTTATAATAAGCAATATATGGGGACCGTACGCGGATGCCGAAAACAACCGCATACTCCGCGTTAATATGGCGCATATAAGAAAAAAGATTGAGTCCGACAGCATGAAACCAAAGTATATACTCACGGAGATGGGCGTTGGCTACCGCATGGCGGAATGTTAATAACTTATAAAGATTTCTCATTGACAATTATATAAACATACCTTATAACAAGTATTGTTAATATAAGGAGATTTGTTTATATGGTAAAATTGAAGCGTTATTTGGTTTTTCTCTTGGGCTTGATTATCAATTCGCTGGGCGTGGCGCTCATCACAAAGGCGAATTTGGGCACGTCGCCCATATCGTCGGTTCCGTATGTGCTCAGCCTCAATTTTAAGTACACGATAGGCGTTTATACTATATTTCTCAGCATAGTACTCATACTCGGCCAGATTATTATTTTAAGAAAGAACTTTCGCCTCGAAAACCTGCTTCAGGTTCCCATATCCGTACTATTCGGCTATTTTATAGACCTTGCCATGATACTTTTCGGCTTTGTGGCACCGGAGAATTACATTGTAAAGGTACTCGTGCTCGTGCTCGGCTGCGCTGTGCTCGGCTTTGGCGTTTATCTTGAGGTTTTGGCAAACGTTGCCATGCTGCCTGGCGAATCCTTTGTAAGGGCCGTGGTGGATACGTGGCATACGGAGTTCGGCATAACCAAAATATGCTTTGACGCGGCGCTTGCGCTCTCCGCCGCCGCGCTTTCGCTGATATTTGCGCATAAGCTTGACGGTGTGCGCGAGGGCACGATAATAGCCGCCTTCCTTGTCGGCTTCATAGCAAGGCAAACAGGAAAGCTGCTCCGAGGTCTGGACGGCAAGCTTTTCGGTGAAAGTAAAGCCTGAAATCAGCAAGTAATAAGCAGGGGAGGCGAGTTTGCCTTCCCTGTTTTTATGTGGCTTGGAGTGTTTATACAGCGGATATGCAATGTCGTGACCGGCGGCTCTATACACTTTGTAATACAAGTCGCTGAGTCTGTCTGCTACCTTTCTGTTAGGCTTATATCCTACCTGCGGGAAGGTTGGCGTATACGCGTCGCCGCCGTACACCTTATTGGAGCGCCGCGCGGGGTCTATCGTATCTCTACCGAATATAATCGATATGTCGCCGAAATTTGTGTGCCCCATCTCCGGCTTTGTTACAGCAATCGACTGCATCGGGAACCCGCCAAGGTCTATGTCCCCCTGCCGCTGTTCAGCTGACAGGTTGTGCACGGCAATGAGTTTGTCTGTAGCTTCTACAGAGTCTTTCATCGAGAAACGAATGTCGGGGTTAGTGCCATCAAATGTGCCTACGTTGTCGGTAGCAGTAAATCCCTTGCCGGGTGTCCCGTGGTAGAGCACTTTCGGCGTACCATCCTTGTTTACAACCTTGCTGGCTTTCGCAGGATTGTTCTGCCAATCACCAAACCAACGCTTGAATTGTTGTGATTCTGTGACATTTTGCGTTTCTTCGACAGCATCTTTTTCGGAAAGCTTGACCTTTTCCTTGCCGATAC
>CAVIJJ010000004.1:0-68942 GCA_963643205.1 bacterium
TTTTTAGTAATTCCCCCTCAGTCGCCTGCGGCGACAGCTCTCCCGTAAACGATGGGGACGCAAGATTTATACTTATTGAAAAAGGCGAAGCGGCATTGTGCCGCCCCGCCTAAAAGGAATGGGGGAAACTGACTTAATTATCCTTTCGGCCTATGTATTCTCCGCCGAAGTTGCCTCCGCCGCCACCGCCGAAGCTGCCCATGGTTGAAAGCAGCATGTCGGACGCGTCCACAAGGGAACCGCTGTCCTCGCTCTGACCTGATGAGGTTGAGGGAATGGTGCCGTCAAGCTGACCCTGTACGCTCTCCGCGCGCAGCAGGCAGAACTCCTTAAGCGTGCTCACGCCCGCCTCAAACTCCTCATATGTGCAGAAGCCGTTGGTGTCGCGCTCGGCGTAGGGCGCTATAAGCGCGTAGGTTTCGTCTATAAGCTGCTCAAATTCACCCGAATCGAAGAAGCTTGTTATAAACTGCTGCATAATGCTGTGGTAAAGTTCGGTATATTCCTCGCTTTCGAATATCCAGCTCAGCATGGGCCTTGATTCAACGCTGCCGCCCGAAACGGGAGTGTCTATCGGGTAATTTACCATTGCGGTAGCGTCCCCGCTCATAAAGCCGCCGAACGCCAGGTTGTAGTCCCAGGGAATCATGCTAAGCATGCCGTCTTCCTCATAAAGGTAGTAGTTGTGTATCATGGTGCCGGTGTAGCTGTCAAAATTGCATACAAAGTTGTGCACAACAAAGTAGCGTATAACCTGATCAACGTTCACAACGTCCTCTATGTCCTCGTTCTCGTTCAGCTTTTTAATGGAGGATATAAGCCGCTTCTTGTCCGCAGTTGAAAGGGCGGTTTTCGCGCTTTCGAATATATTCGAGTAGCTTGAGAACTCATCGTCCGTGTATATAAGCGAAACATCGTCGCTTGAACCGAAGCCGGCCATGCCGAAAGCGGAGAAGTCCATATCACCTATGTTGGACGGGTCGAAATCACCCAAGCTGGATGGGTCAAAGTCGCCCATATCCGGGAACGAGCCGGAGGAGCCTGAATCCGAGCCGGAGCCTGAACTTGAATCGGAGCTGCCGGGCATTGAGGGAGGATTGCCGCCAAAGCCGCCGCTTGGCATGGAAGGAGGGGTAAACCCGTTTGAGCTTGAGCCTGAATCCGAACCGGAGCTGCCGGGCATTGAAGGCGGATTGCCGCCAAAGCTTCCGTTACCGCCAAAGTCGCCGCTCGGCATGGAGGGAGGGGTAAAACCGCCTGTATCGGAGCTTGAACTATCCGAGCCGTCTCCGTCGGGCTTCGCGGGCGGGGTGGTACTGTCGGTCGCGGCTGAATCGCCGGGCGGGGTTGTGCCGCTGCCGTCGCCCGTGGTCATGTTCTCGTCAAAGTCAAAGTTAAAGCCGTTCTCATCGGCAAAGTCCTGCATATCAAAGTCCTTGCCGTTGCCTCTGCCGCCGCCCATGCTCATACTGTCCGGCTTATAAAGATCGCCGTAGTCGGTGCCGTAGTTGCGCTCAAGAAAGCTTTCCTCAACGCCCTCAAGCGCCAGATAAAGCCCGAAGTCCTCGCCATTAACCGTTACGTATACATAGCTTACAAGCGGCGAATCAACGCCCATATAGGCCATCATGCGGTATGTAAGGTAGTCCTTCATAAGGGTGTTGTCCTGAATATTGTTGTTCAGAACAAGCTTATCCAGCCCGTAGTAGTTAAGGGCATCGTCGTAGTGGTCAAACTCTATCTTAAAGCTGTAGCGGTTGTTGCCGTATTGCTTAACGCTTGAAAGGGATGTGTTGCCCTTTGCGCGTATGGCGCAGTTGGAAACCGTTTCCCCGTCTATCACCAGGCTGCAGAGCGCGTATTCCTCGCTTTCCGCGTTTTCGATAAAGCTCTGCCAGTCGTCAGAGTCCATAACAATATCTATTGAATGAACGTAGCTTGTATCGAATATTTTGGATTCATAGCTGAATGTGCGCTCAATTGTGCCTATGGCACCGGCGGACTTGGCAAAGCAAAGCAATATGGTGAAGGCAAGCGTAAGCGCGGCTATTATGCTGCAAAAAAGCGTTGTGTGCTTAGACTTGCTCATACCGTTTAGCCCATGTATTCGCCGTTGTAGCTTACAAGCACGGCGCTTGAAACACCGTTTAGCGCGCTAAGCTCGTTTATAAAGCCTGTATCGCCGCTCTTAAGCCTTATCTCCATATTAAGCTCAACGTGGCCCGCCTTAACGCTTTTGCTCTTAACAACGCATTTGTCGCTGTGCGCCGCAAGGAACTCGGTAGCCTTCTTTTCGCTATCGGCACCCTCGCAGCTTATAACAACTATATAGGGATCGGTGTGCGCCTTTCTGTTGGCGAACACAACTATCATAAGCCCTATTACGGCGCTGCCTATAACGGCCAGGGGAATCATGCCCGCGGCAAGCACTATGCCCGCGGCTATAGCCCAGAAGAGGAACGCTATGTCAAGCGGCTCCTTTATGGCCGTGCGGAAACGCACTATGCTAAGCGCGCCTACCATGCCGAGCGAAAGCACAACGTTGCTTGTTACGGCAAGTATTACGAAGGTTGAAATCATTGTAAGCGCTATAAGCGTTACGCCGAAGGTTGATGAATACATAACGCCCTTAAACGTTTTTTTGTATATCATGAATATGAATACGCCTATGCCGAAGCTTAAAAGCAGGGCAACGGCCATATCGAAATAGGATACGCTGTCAAAGTTTTCGAGAAAGCTGGACTTAAAAATGTCGCTGAAGCTTACCGAAAGAAGTAAATTGGGTGTGTTCATGGAATAATATCTCCTTTTATCTGCGAATTAGGTCACATCAGCCGTATATGCGGCACTGAGCGTATTTGGAAAACGAGCCGCTTCTCCGGCCCGGAATAAAAATTAGGTCCGCTATAAAGTCCGGCAGGAACTCGCCCCACTTAACCTCAAGCAGTATTTTACTGTCCCCCGCGGGAACGGTAAGGGCATCGAGCGAAAGAAAGTCCGGAGGGTTCGGGGACATTCTTATGTTGTAATCAAGCGTAACCCTCACGTTCCCGGCAGGGTATGTGTAAGCGCGGCGCGTGTACGCCACGATTGTTTTGGGCGTTAGACCCTCGCGCATGCGGCAGTAAAGCTCCCGGCAAACGGCTTCATCCTTTTTCAGCAAAAGCTCCGTATCCCCGGCGATTATTCGCCTTGCCTCCTCGCCCGTTATGTTCGCGCTTTCCTTCAGGCAAAGATCGTCGCGCTTGCTCTTTTTCTCAAGCTTTATATTGTCAACGTTGTCGTTGTATCGCCTTAAGCGGAACTTGTCGCGATTGCCCACGCCGTTTATCTTTTCCTTAAGCGCGGTGTCGTAAACATCGTCAAAATAAAGGCTTGTTATTGCGTATGTGCCGTCCAAAGAGGAATATTCGTCCCTCTTCATCGCCGCGTTCAGGCGCATTGTAAGCGTTATCATGTCGCTTGTGTTTATTTCGTGCTTGTATTCGTGCCTGTAATCTGCCATTTTTTTCGATATCCCTCCGATTGATTGGCGAAAGTATATCATTACATTATGGCAAAAAATGTTTTTGGCAATGTCAAAGTATCTACAATTTATTTAATCAGGCAGGACAAAATGTTTCAAAAAACATAATAATCGCCGCTGTTCCTAACAGGGGGAAAGTATAGTATAATTAGCATAGATACTTATGTTTGCGGGCGCGACAGGCGCTGGAGCTCTTCTTAAAAAGGAGGATTTATAATGGATATCGCAATGCAGATGAAAAGCGCGGAGCTGCTGCTGAACTTTTTAAGGCACGATACGGAAAAAATTCCGCTTTACGGATTTACCCTGCAAAAGGAACGCTTTGTACCAAAGGAGAATACACACCCGCTTGAAAGGGCGATCCCGGAGGACGAGGGAGTGCCGAGCGGGGCTGTAAACGAATTCTATAAGGAGCTTGAAACCCAGGCGGATACCACGGCATGCCACGCGGCGATTGTTATGCGCCACGGCAAAATTATAGCCGAAGGAGCGTTCGCGCCATACAGGCTTAATATACCGCATATGCTCTATTCAATGAGCAAAAGCGTAACCGGCCTTGCCGTGGGCATAGCTGAGGACGAGGGCTTTTTGAACACAAACGAAAAGCTTGTCGATATTTTTCCGGAGTATATAAATTCGGCCAACGCGAAGCTTCTCAAGTCCCATACGCTTAAGCATCTGCTTACCATGTCCACCGGCATTCGCTTTAACGAGGTGGGCAGCGCGCTTGACGAAAACTGGGCAAAAATGTATATGCAGTCCGTGCCCAAATTCGAGGCGGGTACGGAATTTGAGTATAACTCACTAAATTCATATATGCTCGCGGCGGCGGTTGTTAAGCGCACGGGCATGGGCCTTAACGAATACCTTACGCCAAGGCTTTTTGAGCCGCTGGGGATACAAAGCCACGAATGGGAAAAATGCCCCATGGGCATAGAAAAAGGCGGTTGGGGCCTTTCGCTTACGGCGGAGGATTCCGCAAAGCTTGGCCAGCTTTGTTTGAACATGGGCCGCTGGAACGGCAAGCAGATAGTGAGCGAGGAATGGATAAGGGAATCCACCCGCAAGCAGATAGACACGCCAAACGGCGAAATGAAGCACGGCTACGGCTACCAGATATGGATGAGCGATGATGAGGGCGGCTATCAGTTCAACGGCGCCTTTGGCCAGTTTGTGCTCGTTTTCCCCAAATACGATGCCGTAATGGTAATATACTCCGGCAGCTCCAATCTTTTCGCCAACGGCGACCTGGGCCGCCTTACAAGGCAGCTTTTAAGCACATTTGAGCCAAACGCGATAGAAAGAAACGATGAGGCGTACGCGGAGCTTAAAAAAACGCTTGCCTCAATTCAGTATGCTCCCGACTGCCCCAAGTATTTGGGAACCGACGCGGAGGAGTTTGAGCGCATAGCGTATAGGCTGGACGGCAGGGAGTATCTTGCGGGGCCGAACACCGGCGGACTTTTCCCGCAAACCCTTCAGGGCGTGCACGGAAACATGACCGAAAGCGTAACAATGCTGCGCTTTGAAAAGCGCGGGGACGACATAGCCGTGTATATATACGAGAAGAACGAGCGGAACATGCTGCTATTGCGCCACGACGGGGCGTTTGAGTACGGCGGGCTTACCCTTAGGGGGGAACGGCAGATTACCGCTACCCGCTGCCGCTGGAGGCTTGACCCGAACAGAATTCGCCTTTGGGTAATGACCGGCTTTATAGAAACGCCGAACAGCCGTATACTCTCCTTTGATATTACTCCGCAGAAGATGAGCGTTACGTTTGACGAACGCCCCGCGCTTGATAAAACGGTTCAGATGCTGTTTGAGCTTGTGGGCGTATCGAGCATGGCGTTTTACAGAAGGATGATGCCCCTGCTTCAAAGGGAAAACCTGGTTAACCTTGTTAAGCAGTTTACGGAGCCCGTGGCGGAGTGCACCATAATAAGGCACAACGATACGGAACCTGCGCCGAGAATAGCTGAGGAGTAAATGCATGGAAAACATAAACGTTACCGAACAGCGCAACAAAAGATTCGAGAACATGGACGAGCTGAATACAGAGGAGCTTATGCTGCGCATAAATGACGAGGACGCCAAGGTTGCCGCGGCGGTAAGGCTTGTTATACCCGCGGCTTCAAAGGTAGCGGATTTCGCGGCGGATGGCATTAAATCGGGCGGCAGGCTCATATACGTAGGCGCGGGCACATCGGGAAGGCTCGGCGTGCTGGACGCGAGCGAATGCCCGCCCACATTCGGCGTAAGCTACGATACCGTTCAGGGCCATATAGCCGGTGGCTACGGCGCGCTTATACGCGCGGCAGAGGGAGCGGAGGACAACGCGGACGCGGGTACGGAGCTTATAAACAGCCTGAATGTAAGTGAATATGATACGGTTGTCGGTATTAGCGCGTCCGGCGGGGCAAAATACGTTATAGCCGCCGTAAAGCGGGCAGGCGAGCTCGGGGCGCACACGGCCGCGGTAACATCAAATAAAAACACACCCCTGGGCCGGGCGGCGGAGATTGAGATAGCCGCCGTAACGGGGCCTGAGGCCGTGGCCGGATCAACCCGAATGAAGTGCGGCACGGCGCAGAAGCTTATACTGAACATGATTTCAACCTGCGCCATGGCAAAGCTCGGCCGGGTTAAGGGCGGCCTTATGACGGACATGGTGGCCACCAACGAAAAGCTTAGGCACAGGGCCGTAGGCATAGTGGCAAACGCCGCGAACGTTAGCGAGGAGCGGGCAAAAGCGGCGCTTGAAAAGGCGAACATGGATACCGGAGCCGCCATAAGGCTTATTGAGGAGGGGGAAGCATGAACGAATATCTGATACAGGCCGGCCAAAGGATAATGACCGGATTTAAGGGCACAAAGCTTGACAAGGATATTATAAACGCCGTAAAAAAGCAGAAGATAGGCAACTTTATTTTGTTTTCAAACAATATAGAATCCCCCAACCAGCTGAAATCGCTTTGTAAAGAGCTTAAGGATATAGCGATGAGCGAAACCGGCTGTATGCCCCTTATAAGCGCGGATCAGGAGGGCGGGCGCGTGCAGCGGCTGCCTAAGGGCGTTATAGAAACGCCTAGCGCAAGGGAAATTGCCCAAACCGGGGATGAGGAGCTTGCGTTCAAAACAGGCAAAAGAATAGGCGAGGCCATGCTTGAAATGGGGCTTAATTACGACCTGGCGCCTGTATTGGATATTGAGTGCGAGGAGGGCAACGCCGCAATAGGCACAAGAAGCTTTGGCAAGGACAGTGAAACCGTGTCCACGTTCGGCGTAAAGATGGCCCTGGGCATACAGGCCGCGGGTGTGCTGGCCTGCGCCAAGCATTTTCCGGGCCACGGCGGAACTACCGTGGATTCCCATAAAGCCCTGCCGACGATAGCACTGAGCATGGAGGAACTTGAGGCGGGCCCGCTTGTGCCGTTCAAGGAGGCGATTAGCGCGGGAGTGAAAAGCATTATGACAACGCATATAATGTTCCCCGCGCTTGATACCGAATACCCCGGCACGCTCTCTGGCGCCGTTATAGGCTCCCTTTTGCGGGAAAAGCTTGGCTATGACGGAATGATAATTACCGATTGCCTTGAAATGGGGGCTATAGCCTCGCGCTACGGCGCGGCGGAGGCGGCGGTGCTTGCGGCAAACGCCGGAGTGGATATGCCCCTTATAAGCCACAATAACGCGGAGGCCGCGCGGGCGGCGGAGCTTATAGGCAAAGCCCTTGAGGAAGGCAAACTGAATACACAAAACAACAATGCCGCACTTAGGCGCATAGCGGAGAACAAAAAATGGCTTATTACACAATAGGCTTGGACGGCGGCGGAACCAAAACGGAGGCCGTACTGCTTTCAAAAGATGGGAATATAATTAAAACCGCCCGTCTGGGCGCGCTTAACCCGGTGAGCTACCCCCAAAGCCCCGCGAACATAGCCGGGGAGCTTAAGCAATATATAAACGAAAACTGCCTTGCGATATGCGCCGCCTGCGCCGGAGCGGGGGACAATACCAAGGCGCGGCAGGTTGAGGACGCGCTTAAGAAAGCGTTTTCGGGGAATATATATGTCCGCACGGACGGCGAAAACGCCCTGTACACAGCCCACGGCGAGGAGCCGGGGGTTATTGTGATATCCGGCACGGGAAGCGTATGCTACGGGCAAAATTGCGGCACAACCGCGCGCAGCGGAGGACGAGGAAACATATTTGACGACGGCGGCAGCGGCTACGCCATAGGGCGGGATATACTTAGGGCCGTTATTCGCGCAAGCGACGGCCGTGGGGAGAAAACCAAACTAAGCGAAGCGCTATTTAATGAGTGCGGCACGGACGACATAGCGGCCATAACCGCGCGCTACACATCCTGCCCAAAGAGCGACATAGCGGCACTCGCCCCGCTTACGGATAAGCTTTATGATGATAAAGCGGCGGTTGACATTATGAACACAGCCGCCTGTGAGCTTGCCGACATGGCGGCGGCCGTTATAAATACTCTTAAGCTGACAGCACCCCGCGTGGCGTTTACCGGGAGTACCGTTCTGAACAGCCCCACCCTTTATTCATTAAGCGAAAAGGCGATACTTGCCCGCTTCCCGAATGCTGTTTGCTTCAAATCTGCCAAAAACGCGGCCCTCGGCGCGGCGGAGTACGCCTGGAGCAGGAGAAAAAATTAAAATCGCGGTTTACTTTCATGCTAATTTGAATCGTAATATTAGCATCAAAAAAGCGACCATTGCGGTCGCTTTTAATTTATCTGCAATTTATTTATGAACTGACGGGTTGGCGTATTTAAGCTCGTATTTCTTGGCGTAGTCGGCAAAGTCGGCCTTGTAGCGCTCGTCGTTGCCGCTTTTTACCGTGTTCAGATATTCGTGCGTATCGAATTCGCCTCGGTCAACCTCGGTTACGCAAACGGCAATGTTTGAGCAGTGGTCGCTTATGCGCTCGCAGTTATTAAGAAGGTCGTTCAATATAAAGCCCAGCTCTATCGTGCAGCGGCCGGCCTGCAGCCTTTCTATGTGCTTGCGCTTTATCTGGGCGATAAGCACGTCTATAACCTGCTCAAGCGGCTCAACCTTGGCGGCCTTATCAAGATCGTCGTTGGCGAAAGCGTCCATCGCCAGGCCCAGTATTTCGTTAAGGGCGGAGAAAAGAATGTCTATCTCTTCCCTTGCGTGCTCGGAGAATGTCAGGCTCTTCTCCCGCATTTCCTTCGCGCTTTGGCGTATGTTCAGGGCGTGGTCGCCTATGCGCTCAAAGTCGTTTATGCAGTGCAGAAGCTTTGATACGGAGGCGCTGTCAGCGTCGCTCAGCGCGGCGGCGGAAAGCTTAACAAGAAAGCTGCCGAGCTTGTCCTCGTATGTATCAAGCTCACTTTCCTGCGTTTTTACCTTGGCGGATTTTTCGGTATCAAAGTGCAGCATAAGGTCCATCGCGTTAAGCACGCAGGAGCGGGCAACCTCGCTCATGCGAACGGCCATGGAGCAGCTTTCGTGCACGGCGGGGCCGGGCGTAAGCAAAAGCCTTTCATCAAGGAATACGTCCGCATTGCTTTCGTCATCGCCGCGAACCACAAAATGCGATATTTTGATAAGCACGGGCCTTATGGGCAGAAGAACCATTGTTGTAATAACATTGAATATCGTGTGGCAAAGGGCAACCTCGCCAGCCGAAAGGGGATTGTTTATAAAGTCAAAGCCTATTATGGCGTTAAGCCCATAGAATACAATCATGCAGAATATGGTGCCTATTGTTTTGCCGGTAATATGGACAATGGCAACCCTGCGGGCGTTTTTGGTTGTGCCTATGCTTGAAAGAAGGGCCGTGGCACAGGTGCCTATATTAAGGCCCATTACAAGCGGAATTGCCATGCCGTAAGTTATGCAGCCCGTAAGGGAGAGCGCCTGCAGAATGCCGACGCTTGCGGCGCTGCTTTGAATTATGCCCGTAAACACAAGGCCCACAAGCACGCCTAAGAAGGGATTGTTAAACGCGGTAAGTATGCCCGTAAATTCCGGCATATCCGCAAGCGGAGCCACGGAACTTGACATAAGCGTCATGCCATACATAAGAATAGCAAAGCCCACAAACACGCCGCCTATATCCTTTTTCTTTTGCGTGCTGCAGGCCATCATCATTATAACGCCGATAAGGGCTACTATGGGCGAAAAATTCTCCGGCTTTAAAAGCTGAATGAATATGCTTTCCCCGCTTAAGCCCGAAAGGGAGAGTATCCATGCGGTGAGGGTTGTGCCTATGTTGCCGCCGAGGATTACGCTTACGGTCTGCTCAAGCTGCATTATGCCGCTGTTCACAAGGCCTACAAGCATAACCGTAAGTGCGGAGGAGGACTGAATGGCTATTGTTATGGCCGCGCCGAAAATAAGGCTTGTGGATATGTGCGCGGTCATCTTCTGCAACGTGGACTGCAGCTTGCTGCCGGACAGCTTTTCAAGCCCCGCGCTCATCGCGTTCATGCCGTATAAAAAAAGGGCTAACCCACCAAATAACGAAATTACGGAAAATACATCCATAAAGCTAAAATCTCCCTGCGATTTTTGTAATACCCCTATAACGTATATTTATATTATAGCAGAACATTTGTTAAACGCAATACCGGAGGCGACGAAACATTCACAGTGCGTTCATTGCATAAGCGGCCGCACTATGATATATTTATTATGTATTTGATCAAAAAGGAGGGCGTTTTATGGCAAGGAACAGCTACGGCATAGCCAAACGCTCGATATGGTACGTGTTAAGAACGCTGATAATCACGGCGGCCATAGTGGCGCTGTGCCTTGGCGTATTCATAGAGGGGCTGCACGTGAGCAACCTGTACATACTGGCTACGGAAGGGCTTGAAAAGCGCGCGGAGGCCATAATAACATACGGCCAGGCGGGAACAAGCGTTGACCTTACGCCGTATTTCAGCGAAGAATACCTGAATAACGACAGCGAGATTGAAAGCGGCAAATACGCGGACTTTACCGTTGCAAGTTACGACTACCGCGTGGACGTTAAGGGCATATCCGTATTCCCCTGGAGCAAGCGCGCCAGCATGACGGTGGACGCGCGCCTTGCCGCCATAAATGCCGCAAGCAACAGCGCGGAGGACAGCACCGAGACTGCCGAGCTGCCCGAATGGGAAGCGGGAAGATACCAGATAGTATTCAAGCGCGAAGGCTCACGCTGGTACATAAACAGCATAACTCTTCTTCAGCGCAATCCGGAAACAGAGGTTAAGCCCACGCCGGATATGAGCCTGATGCAGGACGATTCCGAATAAGCATGAGTGAAATATTAAAAAACCTGTTCGGCACGGATACGCCCGTGCTGCTCGCTCCCATGGCCGGCGTTACGGACGCGGCCTTTCGCGGTATATGCCGCGAGATGGGGGCGGATTTTTCGTATACCGAAATGGTAAGCGCGAAGGGACTGCATTATAACAACAAGAATACGGCCAATCTGCTTGACGCGTCGGACGCGGAGCTTGAGCGGGGCTACGGAGTGCAGCTTTTCGGGGCGGAGCCGGATATGATGGCGAGCGCGGCGGAGAGCCTGAGCCGGGAGGAAAGCGCGCTTAGGCTTATAGACATAAACATGGGATGCCCGGCGCACAAGATTGTTTCAAACGGAGAGGGCAGCGCCCTTATGAAAAACGAGGCGCTTGCCGGAAAAATAATTGAGGCCGCTGTTAAAAAGAGCAAATTGCCCGTTACGGTAAAGTTTCGCAAGGGCTGGGACGATGAGCACATAAACGCCGTAAGCTTTGCCAAAATGGCGGAGCAAAGCGGAGCCGCGCTTATAACGGTGCACGGCAGAACAAAGGCGCAGATGTACAGCGGCACGGCCGATTGGGACATAATAGCTAAAATAAAGGCAAGCGTAAAAATACCCGTAATAGGCAACGGGGATATATTCTCGGGCCAAAACGCCGTGGATATGCTTAAATACACCGGCTGTGACGGGGTTATGGTAGCGCGCGGAGCGGAGGGCAATCCGTTTATTTTCCGGGAAATACGCTCTGCACTTCGCGGGGAAGAATATTCCGCACCAACTCGGGAAATGCGCATAACCGCCGCCATAGAGCACGCGGAACGCCTTACGAAAACGCGGGGCGATCGCGCCATAATAGAAATGCGAAAGCACGTATCGTGGTACCTTTCGGGCATGCGCTCAAGCGCCGCCTTAAGGGGACGGGTGAACGGCATATCAAGCCTTGATGAGCTGAAAAAACTGCTTAACGAATACCTTGAAGCCATCCGGGACGGGGAGAACTGAAAAGGACATCAGTTCGCCAATCCGAAATAACGGCATTATGGAATGACAGTATCTGCCAATTCCTCATAAGCTTTTTTGTTGGCTTCCGCCCAGGACAAGCCCTGCTTTTTATATTGCTCTGCCAATGGCTTAAGGCGGGTTATGTAGATTCCATCGCCGACAGTGCGGTTGTAGCCTACAACTATCCAGTTGTTATTTTGCTTTTCAAAGGAAAGGATAATTTCCTCGCCAACACCGCGGGAGCTTCCTGAGGTAATTTCTGTTTTTACATAAAACCGCCCTATAAAGTGATTATCTTCATCTAGTATTATTTTAAGTATTTCTGAGGACCCCTTTTTTACCGTATCGATTGCGGATAAAGAGCCGGAAAGAGTTTTGTCCACGGAAAGCTGAATGTCATAGAAGAAAAGATCCGTTGCTTCATTTCGCTCCATAATATTCGAAAAATCCTGCATTTCGCAAAGCTTTCTGCTAAGATAGTAGCGGTACATAACTTCAGCCGCCAGTTCTTTAACAGCTGATATGACTGGGGTGGATTGCTCCTGCAAGCATGCCTTTTCATTTTCCAGCGATTGCATAAGGACATGCAGAGACTGTTCATCAGCCTTTGTAGTGATTAATTCCATCTGTAAATTTTCCAGCAGGTGGAGCTTTTCCTCCGCGCTGACGGCAGTGTTCTTATGCAATGTCATGTAGATTATATAGTCTGTTTCGAACATTATACTATCGTAAATGTTCTCGTAATGCAAATCGTTTAAGCCTAAAGAATTACGTTCTGCAATATATTTTGCATAATTGTCAGACTCCACTTGAACTGATGCTATATAAAGTCCGTGAGTGGTTTCAACCAGTTTGGCATATATCTGTTCATTGTGAGTATTGCCGTCCTTTCCCATTAACTCAAGAGAAATTGACAGCTCATAGAAAAATGCCTTTTGCTGGCCGCTTTCATTGGTTACGGAAATAAGAGCGATCTTAGAGGATGAATCATTATTGGCAATGGATTCTGAACTGTATAAAACATAGCGGAGATACTTAGCTGCAAGTAATGTGTTTTCGTCCTCGTACCAACCATCACCCTGATAAAACACGGCGGAAACCGCAGCATGGTCTCCTGTCGCAAACGCCGTTGCGGCTGTTTTGATTAGCTCGGATAAAGCGCTTAATTTATCACCATCAATCGATATGGTAGGAGACAAAGTGTATACCGCACTGCTGAGAAAGGGCAATTCGGCGGCAAGTGCCGGTTTAATGGCGAAAGTACAAACAGACAACAATAATATGGCCGCACAAGCGGTCAATGCGATACGAGCAAAAGGCAGAGATGTTTGGACGTATTTTGTGCGTTTTCCGTCTGATTCCCGAAGGCAAACAACAACTTCATCTATTCTGTGGCCATACTCACGGGAAGGTGAGGGAAAAGCTGATTTTAGCAACTGTTGAAACGGGAAATTATGCTCCATAATAATCATCACCTAAAAACTTTTTTAATGCTGTCCGGGCTCTTGAAAGTCTGCTTTTTATGGTTCCCGAGGGGACATGGGATATTTTTGCAATTTCGTTTATTGAGTGCCCGCAGACATAGTAAAGCGTAATAGCTTCGCGCTGTTCAATCGGCAGTTGGTTAAGCGCTTTTTCAACATCGATTTTAAGCTCACTTCCGGGTTCGAGATGCAGTGCAATATCTTCATCAATAGGAACTGTGCGCCGAAGAGAATTAGCTATGCTGTAGCATTCATTTCTTACTATGCGGAAAAGCCATGGCTTCAATGACTGTATGTTCCGCAAGTGATTTATGTTAGTATGTGCCTTAATAATGGCATTACTCACGGCGTCCTCACTTTCGGGAATTGAGCGCAGTATGCTGTATGCAAAGTAAAAAAGATCGTTTTTCATGCTCAATGTCTGATCATAAAACCATTGAAGTTTCTCTTCATTACTCATTTACTGCCTCACCTCCAATACTTGCAGGGTAACTGTACAATAGATAGATTTTATGAATAAAAGGTTCAAATAATTTGCATATAATTTTTATAATGAGTAATTTATTATATCATAAACCCAATGAACTGGCTAAGTAGCAAAGAAAGAAAAATTAGAAAGAAAAATAGCTATCTATGGAACTTAATGCAAAGTTGAACTATCTATTTATAAAGTGATGTAATCGCAAATTTAAAGAAAAATTTAAAGAAAAATTTAAAGAATAGGAGAAATGACGCATGAAAAGCAGAAAAATCCTAATAGTTGCAATTCTAATGCTATCTTTTTGCTTGTCAGGTTACGCAAATGCTATGACAAACAATAGTGAAGCATTGACGTATGACGAAAAGAATGAAGCAATAGAACTTGCTAAAAAATTTGCTTTCGAATATGAAGAAGCATTGGCGTTATTAGAAATGCCGAAATTTGGTTATGTGTTATTGTCAGATGATACAGCATTGTTTATAGAAAAATTAAGATATAGCATTGAATTTGCCAAGATATTTAATACTGGCATTGAAAAATTGAAGCTAAATTCATTTGATGTTCTGATGGAAGAGAAGCGGGATGATAAAATAGTTATTGAAGTTTATTCATTATCAAACACATCAGCTTTGAAAGCTCGTGTGGCTGCAAACTATAGACAAACAAGTGAATGGTATGGAAGAAATTATGACTCATCGAGTCAGTATGCAGCTGGTCCATTTATGCGTGTTGTGGAACTATGGAATTATATGACGGGGAATACGGGAAATGGACCGCGTGCTACAGGATATAATAACAATAATGTATGGACATCATTAAGCGTTGTTCCTCGAACGGGAGATGTTTTACAATTTTATAGTTCATCTGCTGGTAGATACTATCATTCGGTTATTGTTTCATCAGCAAGCAATGCTACACTATCGAATATGCTGAATAAAATTTGGATTTGTCAGCACTCAGGTGACTATGTGAACCGACCTTTAAGTGAGACTCTTGAAAACAACGGTGGAATAAGCAGTGGTAAAATGCGTCTTTTACGTCCGTTATCAACCGCATTTTCGTCTTAATCTACGGCAGTAAGTTAGTTTGGATATAAAAAACGAACGGAGACTCAATCAGCTCCGTTCGTTTGTTTTCAATATTCGGTGCGCTGCTTATTTCTTGCTGTTCGCTTCTTCCATGGTGTTTTCCACGGCAACGTCTTCAACGTTGGCAATGGCGCCGCGGGCGAATACAAGGCGGGCCTTGTCGGGGCCGACGGAAACGGTGATTATATCGTCCTTAATATTGGTAACGGTGCCGTAAATGCCGCCAATGGTGCGAACGCGGTCGCCAACCTTGATAGCGGCGAGCATGTCTTTAACCTTTTTGTCACGCTTGCGCTGCGGTATGATCATAACCAACAGCAGCACGATCATCATTATTATAATGAAGCCGCTGCCGTTCGTGAAGAAACTGGCGATTGAACTGAGAACTCCGGATGCATCTTGGGACATTATTGTAGAACCTTCCTTTTTAACGTGTTCAGCCAAAGGCTGCCATAAAATGATTGCGGTTGATATACCGCCCCTTTACTATATAATACAAGTTCGTTTCAGTCAAGAAAAAGCTTTTCCGTGAAATGAATTTGTCACAATCGCTCAGCAGAACTCAAGCGTGCAAACCGGCGGAAAATCCCCCGAAACAAGCTCTTTTGCGCTTGCGGCGCCGGTTCCTTCAAGAAGCTTTTCCTCATTCAGCGGGCATATCATGGAAAACATAATGTCGCCCGTGCGCATGGCGGGCAGATTAACGAAAGTGCCTGCGGGCATGCGGAACGTAAGCGCGCCGAACTCCTCGGCAAGGGAGCTTAAAAGTCCCTCAGGTTCAGCTCCAACAAGCTCGTACACATCCGCGCCGTACTCGGTTTCCGTAAGAAGCGCGTATGCCTTTCCGCTTGAAAAGGCGTATCCGCCCGAAACCTTGGCCTCCTCAAGGCTTATTTCCATGTATTCCTTTGTGCGGACCATGGTGCCGATGTAATTGGCGGCAAACTCATTGTATATTTTCAGCATTTCATCGGGCTCAGCCTCGTGTATGGGGGCGGGCATGCCGGCCTCTATCCAGGGCAGGCTGTATTCACCGTGCATTGAAAAGGGCATATAGCCAAACTGCTCATAAAAGTTCACGTCCGGCTTAAGTATGGCGGCGGCTGTGCCGAGCGCCCTCTGCTCCTCGTGGCAGGCCTCTATAAGTCTTGCCGCGGCAAAGTGATGCCTGTATTCCGGCAGCGTCGCAACGCCCGCTATCATTACGCAGTGCTTAATTTCTCCGCCAAGGCTTATGGGGTATGGAATGGCGTGCAGCGCGGCTATCATGCGGCCTTCATAAAACGCGGCCAGCACATATTCTGGCCTTGTGCGGCGGGTAAAGTAAAAATCGCTGTAGCCCGAGGCATCCTCGGGGAAGCAAACGTCCCATAACCGCTGAGCCTCTGAATATTCCTCGTTTGTAATATGCCTTATCGTAAGCTCCATCATACGGGCCTCCCGTCGAATTTATCTATCATGTACGCGGGGAAATAGGAAAGCTTGGCTTTTCTAAGACCCTCCATGCCCATGTCCTCCTCGCGGTTTATGAACTTAACATCCGTAAGCTCGTGCTGCACAAACTGGTTGTTTATAACCGGGAAAAGGCCAACTATTTCGTTGTCCGCCTTTTCTATATGCACAACGGCCATGTTGTCGTTTATCTTCTGGCCAAGCGTGAACGCCGCAAGGCGGCCGTCTATCCTTATTCCGCCGCCGCGTATGCCAAGCGTGTCCATGTGAGTTATAAGCGTTTTTATGGCGCTCAGCTCCAGCATGTCAATTTCGTCCTTAGGCTTTTCGCTCATCCATTCGTTAAACATTTCAACGCATTCGTCAAGCATATCGGGCGTTATTTTAACGTATTCAAACCGCTCGCCGTATTCCGCCATGAACTGATGAATGTGGTTCCTTTTCGCGTGCAGCTTTTTGCCGGAAAGATCCCTTAGGCTTTCCATGGTGTATACATAGTCGCTGTTGTCCCTGTCTTCCGTGAGCTCATAGCCCGAGCAGCGCTCAAACGCCGCCTTTATGGGGCCGGATATGGCCTTGAATATGGGTTCCATCCCGTGCGCGCGCATATATTCCGCTGCCTTGTCGAGCGCGGTTTGATAGTAGGCTGAATCCGGCTCAAGCGTGAGCGGGGCGAACATATAGCTTTCGCCGTCGCACCAATGGATAAGTATATACAGAGCCCGGCCGTCTTCATAGGCGAGTATGTTCCCGCAGCTGCCCCAGCTTAATATGTTTGAAAAAGTGTATTCCGAGCATTCAAGCTTCCACGCGGAAGTGTAGCGCTCAATCATTGCCTTCATAGAGATGTCTATCGGCTTAAAATCCATAAAGTAAATATGTACCTCCGTGATTTGTACGGTTGATATTTTAATATATGCCCCAAGAGCTTTGCAACCATATTATACGCTTTTCAGTATAATGTCCGCGGCCTCGGCAAAGCCGTATCCGCCCTCTTTATTGAGTATATACGCGGGCAGGCGCTCCATGCGGCCAAGAAACGGCGAAATGTTGCTTACGGCGCAGCTTAAGGGGAAGGCGGCGAACATGGGCTCATCGTTTGGTGAGTCGCCAAAGAATATGGCCTCGGTCGAAATATCGCTTATTTTGCAGCATTCCTTAAGATACTTAAGCGCCATGTCGGCCTTTGAATACGCCCCGAACCAGGCGTTCACGTGTATGCTGCTTACCTTGGCCTCGGCTCCCATGCTCCTGCAGAGCTTAGCCACGGCGTACGCCGTTTCAAGCGGCAGCTTGGGCTCATCCTCAGCAAAGTCAAACGCCGCGTCATATATTCTGGCAAACTGATCGTGTGCCGGGCGCATAGCGGGAAACGCGCTAAATACGGCCTTCTTTACCGGCTCAAGCAGACCTTGCGGATCGGCCGCGGCAAGCGGATGGCGAATCATGCGAACATGACCCGAGCAGTCATAATCATATACAAACGCCCCGTTTTCACAAACAACGGCGAAAACCGGCCATTCCCTCAGCATCATGTCGCACCAGCCCGCGGGCCTGCCCGTTACGGGTATAAGCCTTAAGCCGCGCGCGTTCAGCCGCCACATGGCGGAATAAGCCTCGCTTGTAAGCTTGCCGGAATTTGTAACGGTATCGTCCACATCAAAAAGAATGTATTTAAGCCTGCTCAGCTTTTGTTTGTCCGCGTCTTCAAAGCGCCGCACGCCGTGCTCCTTTCTTCATAAGAGAAGCGGCCGCTTGGGCCGCTTCAATATCGCTTATGGTTATTCGTTGGTGTTGTTCTCTTCGCCTTCGGTCTTGGCTTCGCTTTCGGCTTTCGCCTGCGCCTCAGCCTCGGCCTTTTCCTTGGCAAGAACCTCTTCATCGGCCGTTTCAAGGCGCGTGCGCCTGTCGGCAAATGTTTCAAGCGTTACTTCCTCGCCGTTGAACAGCTTTTCAAAATCGTCGCCGTCAATGTGCTCATATTCAAGAAGCGCCTTCACTATGCGTTCCATGGCGTCCCTGTGCTCGTTAAGCACGCTCTTGGCGCGGTCGTACTGCTCCTCAAGTATGCGGCGGATTTCCTTATCAACCCTCGCCGCCACTTCCTCCGAGAAGTTGCGCTGATGTCCCCAATCCTTGGCTATGAATACCTCTGTCTGGCCGCCCAGGAACACGGGGCCTATCTCGTCGCTCATGCCGTATTCAACAACCATCTTCCTGGCAAGCTCGGTGGCCTTCTGCAGGTCGCTGTAAGCGCCGGTGCATATATCGTCAAGGAATATGCTTTCCGCCACTCGTCCGCCGAGAGCCATGGAGATTTCGTCGAGTATCTTTCCGCGGGACATATGGTCGCGGTCATCCTCGGGCATTGTCATGGTATAGCCCGCCGCTCTGCCGCGCGGTATAACGCTTATCTCGTGCACGGGATCGCAATTGGGCAGAACCCTGGCGACCACGGCGTGGCCCGCCTCGTGGTAGGCGGTAATCTTCTTATCCTCGGGGGTGATAACGTGGCTGCGCTTTTCGGGGCCGACCACTGTGCGGGTTATGGCCTCCTCAAGCTCCGTCATGCCGATTTCCTTTTTCTTGTACCTTGCGGCAAGTATGGCGGCCTCGTTCAGCACGTTTTCAAGATCCGCGCCGGTAAAGCCGGGTGTACGCTTGGCAAGAACGGAAAGGCTTACCTCCGCGGCTAAGGGCTTGCCCTTGGCGTGAACCTTCAGAATGGCTTCGCGGCCCTTTACGTCGGGGTAATTTACGGTTATCTGCCTGTCAAACCTGCCGGGGCGCAGAAGCGCGGGATCGAGAATATCCGGGCGGTTGGTGGCGGCTATAACTATTATGCCCTCGTTTATGGCAAAGCCGTCCATCTCAACAAGCAGCTGGTTAAGCGTTTGCTCGCGCTCATCATGGCCGCCGCCGAGACCCGCTCCGCGCTGACGGCCAACGGCGTCTATCTCGTCTATAAACACAACGGCGGGGGCGCACTTCTTGGCGGTTGTGAAAAGGTCTCTCACGCGGCTCGCGCCAACGCCTACGAACATTTCAACAAAGTCCGAACCGGATATGGAGAAGAAGGGAACCTTCGCCTCGCCCGCAACGGCCTTGGCAAGCAGGGTTTTGCCGGTACCCGGAGGGCCTACAAGCAGCACGCCCTTGGGGATCCTGGCGCCCATTTCCGTAAAACGCTTGGGCGCGCGCATGAACTCAACAACCTCTTTGAGCTCTTCCTTTTCCTCGTCAGCGCCCGCCACATCGTCGAACGTAACGCGGTTGTTGGGGTCTACCTGCGTGCGGGCGTGGGCCTTGCCAAAGCTCATCATCTTGTTGCCGCCGCCCTGAGCGCGCATCATAACAAAGTAGAACAACACTATTACGCCCAGCATTATAAGGTAGGGCAGAACGTATTCAAGTATGGAAGGATCCGGCGGCGGATTATAGGTGTAAGTAAAAGGATAATCCTCCGGCGTGACCTTGTCGGCATCGGTTCCGTTTTGGGTGGCAACTATTGCAGCCATGTCCGCACGGAAGGCGCTTTCGCTGGATACCTTGCAGATATAGTCGTATTTGTCGGGGAAAAGATCCTTATACTTGGAGTTCTTTTCTATTGCCACAATCTCACCGTTGCAGTACTCAACGGCTTCCAGCTTATCGGACTTTGCCATTTCAAGAAGATCGGCATAGTCTATGCTCTTATCATCGCTGTCCCCGCTTTGCAGCTGCGTAAGCAGCACCACCAGCAGCAGAACAATGACCAGATAGATAAGCGGTGTTTTCAGCTTTTTACCCAATTTGTCCTCCTGACACGCCCACAGAACGCGGGCATATCGTTCCAATTTAATTATCCTTGTAATCATATCACACTTTGAGCTTATGAGCAAATATTCAATATGAGCAATATTGTGAAAAAACATAGCCGCCGGTGGCACGGCGCAGTGTACTTTTTTATTGAGAAAAGGAGCTGATTGTGGTAGTGTATATGCATTGAATTTAATTATTGGCCCACAAGGGCCTAGAAAGGATAAAATTTTTGCCATGAAACGGATTACAAAAATGCTGTCTATGCTGCTGGCGCTCGTTACGGCGCTGAGCCTGTTCGGCTGCTCGGTTATGCCAACCGATACGGCCGAGCCCACAGCCGCCGCGGTTACGGAAACCGCTCAGGTTGTTGAGACCGCCGCTCCCGAGCCCACGCTTGACCCCGCTACGGAGGCCGCGGAGGCCGCGCTTAAGGCGCTTGACGAGAAAATATTCTGCACGGACGTTGCAAGCGACGCGCTTACTTTTCATCTTACGCTCGCTCATCCGGAGAATTTTCCCCTTATAACCGATTATCCTACCGGCTGGGGCGATTTCAGCTACGCCGCGCAGGAGGAATCCATTGCCGAAAACGATGAATGGTTTGAGGAGCTTTGCGCGATAGACCGCGATGCCCTTACGGATGATTCCAAAATAACCTACGATACCCTTTATCAGACCCTTGAGCCGGACGGAACCGGCATGGATTATTATTACTACAGCGAGGTACTCGATACCCTTGTGGGACTGCACTCCAATCTGCCGCTGAACCTTGTGTTTTACGATATGGACTGCAAGGAAGACGTTGAGAACTACCTGATCCTTCTTGCGGATACCCCGCGCTATGTTGACCAGATACTCGCCTTTGAGCAGGAGAAATCCGCAGCCGGCAAGTTCATGCGCGACAGCGCCCTTGATACCGTGCTTGAGCAGATACAGGACTTTATAGATTCCCGCGAAACCTGCTTCCTGCTCGGCACTTTTGATGAGTTCATAGCCGATATAGACGAGCTTACCGACGAGGAGCGCGCGGCATACAGCGCAAGGAACGCGGAGCTTGTGAACGCGCTTATAGATTCCTATCAGGTGCTTTACGATGGCCTTGAGGCCCTTCGCGGAACGGCTACAAACGAGGCCGGCCTTTGCGAGTACGGCGACGAGGGCAAGGCGTATTTTGAGGCGGAGCTTAAATACAACGCCTGCAGCGACATAACGCCGGAGGAAGCGCTGAACGTGCTCAACAGCGAGCTTGATACCATGATAAACAAGCTCTATAACGCTATGGATAAGGACCCCACTGTTTCCGAAAGGTACGACAAGGTAAATCTTTCCGTAGGCACAACCGAGGAAAACATGGAATACCTTGAAAAACTGATGGCGGATTACTATCCCGCGCTTCCGGAGCACACGGTAACGTTTATGGATTGCCCGAGCGAGCTTGAGGATCAGTTCAGCCCCGCGGCGTACCTTATTCCCCCGGTGGATGACGCGAGTGAGAACCTTATAATACTCAACGCCAAAACGCTTGAGGACGAAACAAGATACCTTGATACCCTGGCGCACGAGGGCTACCCCGGACACATGTATCATTATCAGTATCTGCGCACGCTTACCGAGAAAACCGGCTATACCCGCCAGAATCTTTCACTTACGGGTTATTATGAAAGCTGGTCTCAGTCCGCGGAGATATTCTTTGATAATTACAATACCCGCTTCGGCGCACCGTACTGCAACTTTATGAACGCGAACTCCAGCATAAGCGGCCTGCTGCTGCCTGCCATAGCCAGCATACAGGTAAACTATTACGGCGCCACGGTTGATGATCTTTATGAGATTACCTCATCCTATTACAGCGAGGACGCGGCAATGGAGCTTGCGGAAACGTATTATCAGTACGCCGTTGAGAACCCGTTCTACTTTATAAAGTATGCCGTTGGCTTCAGCATATATCAGCAGAAGCTTGCGGAGGCCAAAAAGCTTTGCGATATCAAGTTTGACCTTATGAGCTTTAACGAAACCTATTTGAACATAGGGCCCACCTATTTCAATATATCCATGCCCATAATGGACGAATGGATAAGCGAGCATAAGAAATAATCATGCTTGGGCTCGGAACAATAGTAAACGCGGCGGCGATAGCGGCCGGCTGCGCCATAGGTATGCTTGCCAAGCGCGGCATAAGCCAGCGGGTTATGGATGCCGTTATGAAGGGCGTCGCGCTCTGCATAGTATACATTGGCATAGACGGAATGCTTGAGGGCAGCAAAACGCTGGCGATTATAATAGCCATGGCGGTTGGCGCGGGCATAGGCACGCTGCTTGATCTGGACGGCAAAATGAGCAAGCTTGGCGACATTGTTGAAAAGCGGCTCGCCGGAGGCGGCGCGGGCATAGCGCAGGGATTTGTTACGGCAAGCCTTATATTCTGCGTTGGAGCCATGGCGGTTGTGGGCAGCCTGCAGAGCGGCCTTAAAGGCGACAATTCCACCCTATACACAAAGGCTTTGCTGGACGGAATAAGCTCCATGGTGCTTACGGCAAGCCTTGGCGTGGGCGTTGGGCTTTCGGCCGTAAGCGTGCTTGTGTACCAGGGCGCGCTTACGCTGCTCGCGGGGCTTCTTTCCCCGGTGCTCAGCGATGCCGTAATAGCCGAAATGACCTGCGTGGGCAGCATACTTATTATGGCGCTGGGGCTTAATATGCTGGGCATAACCAAGCTGAAGGTTATGGACTATATACTGGCCATATTCCTTGTTATACCGCTTTGCTACATAATGTAAATCTGTCAAAGCCGCGCTTTGAGTGATGACGGGGCGCGGCAAAAGTGATTGAATAAACGCACTACATACGGAATTATAAGAAGGGAGATTCTAACAATGCCTTTTTGCACGAATTGCGGCTCGCAATACGATGAAGGAACAAAGTTCTGCCCCAACTGCGGCGCGAGCACCGCTGAGGAAACCGAAAAGCAGACAAACAGCACCTATACTGAGCAGAACACTCAGCAGAATACCTACCAGCAGCCGGTAAATCCGCAGCCTGCCTATCAGCAGAGTGCTTCGGACAACAGCAAAACTTTTGCTATACTGGCAGTTGTGTTCCCGATTCTGTTTTTCCTGCCCCTCGTTGCCAATCCTAAAACGGAGTTCGGCACATTCTGGGCCAATCAGTCACTGCTGCTTTTGCTGCTCAGCATTGTTGGCAGCTTAACGGCCGGTATACTGATCGGGATTGCTGTATATATATTTGAAGTTGTGCTTTGGATAATGGCGCTTATAAGCGTTTGCAAGGGCGAAATGAAGCCCCTGCCCCTTATCGGCGGTATACAGATTATAAAGTAATTGCAAATTAAAAAAGCGAGGCTCCTCAAGCGGGGAGCCTCATTTTTATATCGTGTTTAACTTATTCGGCGTTCAGCAGCAGCTGCTCGTAGTTCGGGAAGGGCCATGCCTCGTGCGGGGTTATGCTCTCAAGTGAATCGGCCGCGAGCCTTACGGCGGCCATGGCGGGGATAACCTCATCGCGGCAGCGGCAGGCGCGTTCGTGCGCGCAGTCCGCTTCACCGGCGTGCTTAAGGGCCTCGTCAAGGGTGGATTTGGCGCTGTTAAGCTGCTCAAGCAGATCCATGCCCTCTTTAAGCGTGCGTACCTCGCTTTCGCTGCGCACGCCTATCTGCTGCTTGCGGTAAATGGTTTCGGCAAGCTCGCCCTGCGCGCGGCTTACGGCGGGAATAATATCCTGCGCCGTCATTTCGGCCATTGTGCGGCCCTCTATCTCCGCAAGCTTTGCGTATGTTTCAAGCGAAACCTCGTAGCGGGAAAGCATTTCGCGGCGGGAGAATATGCCGTATTTGCTGAAAAGGGCAACGTTTTCTTCCGCTATTGAGCGCTCTTGCGCCTCAACCGTTGTTTTAAGGTTGTAAAGTCCTCTGCTTTCGGCTTCCTTTTCCCAGTCCGCGGAATAGCAGTTTCCGCTGTATATTATGCGCTTATGCCTCTTGTATTCGCTGCGGATAATCTCGCGTGCGGCGGCTTCCTTGTCGTCGGCCTTTTCAAGCGTGTCCGCAAACCTTGCCACGGCTTCCGCCACAACGGTATTAAGAACTATGTTCGCGTCGGCTATGGACTGCGCGCTGCCGGGCATGCGGAACTCAAACTTGTTTCCGGTAAACGCGAAGGGGGAGGTACGGTTTCTGTCCGTATTGTCCGCCTTTACGCGGGGCATGGCGTCCACGCCCATGCTTATGAACTGCTGCTCGGTGTGGCTGTAATCACTGCCCTCGCTCAATGTGTCAAGTATCTCGTTAAGCTCATCGCCCAGGAACACGGATATAACCGCCGGCGGCGCTTCGGTCTGGCCAAGGCGCAGGTCATTTGAGTAAGAGCAGGCGCTGAAGCGGATAAGATCCTGGTGATCGTCCACGGCGGCTATAACGGCGGTTAAAAGCAGCAGGAAAAGCGTGTTTTCGCTGGGCTCTTTGCCGGGGTTGAAAAGGTTTTCGCCGCTGTCTGTGCTCAGCGACCAGTTGTTGTGCTTGCCGCTGCCGTTCATGCCGTCAAAGGGCTTTTCATGCAGCAGGCATACCATGCCGTGCTTGGGGGCAATGCGCTTCATCAGCTCCATTATAAGCTGGTTATGGTCGGTTGCGCTGTTCGCTCCGCTGAATACCGGCGCAAGCTCGTGCTGGCCGGGAGCGACCTCTTTATGCTCCGTTTTCGCGAAAACGCCAAGCTTCCAAAGCTCCCTGTCAAGGTCCGCCATAAATGCCTTTACGCGGGTATCGAGAGTGCCGTAATAATGGTCGTCAAGCTCCTGGCTCTTCGCGGGCTTCGCGCCGAAAAGCGTTCTGCCGCAGAGCACAAGGTCTCGCCTTTTTGCCCAAAGCGCTTTATCAACAAGGAAATATTCCTGCTCCGCGCCAACGCTTGGCGTAATGCGCTCTATGTCCGTGCGGCCCATGGCGCGCACAAGGCGCAGGGCTTCCTTATTTATAAGCTGAGCGGAACGCAGAAGCGGCGTTTTCTTATCAAGGGCATCGCCGTCGTATGAAAGGAATACGGTGGGTATGCAAAGAGTATCTTCTTTTATAAAGGCATAAGCGGTGGGGTCCCAGGCGGTGTAGCCGCGGGCTTCAAAGGTTGCCCTAAGACCGCCGGAGGGGAAGCTGGAGGCGTCTGATTCGCCCACAACAAGCTCCTTGCCGGAAAAATCGAGTATTGCGCCGCCGTTAGAGCCCGGGGAAATAAAAGCCTCGTGCTTTTCCGCCGTTATTCCGGTGAGCGGCTGGAACCAATGCGTAAAATGGGTGGCGCCCTTTTCTATTGCCCAGTCCTTCATGGCCGCGGCAATGGGGGTTGCAATGTGCCTGGCGAGCGGGGCGCCGCACTTTATGGTTTCCTTAAGGGCGGCATAAACATCCTCCGCAAGGCGCTCGCGCATTACGGCTTCGTTAAATACCATTGATCCGAAATCGAATTTGTTTGGCATGGCTTAGTCCTTCCCAAATAATAATAACCATCATATTATAGATTAGCTTTTGCCCGGATACAAGCAAAAAAGCAAAAATCCATTCATTTTTATTGTTTGCCGCGGCATAAGCACTGCTTTCATGCGGGGCGGCTGCCATAATAAAAGCCCGGCATTGACCGCTGCCGGGCATAATCGGTTTTTCTATGGTTACTCATCCTCTTTAGGCAGGTGCCTGAAGAAGGAAACGCACATGGGGATGGCCACCAGGAAGGAGGCCACGTCCGCCGCGGCCTGCGCGCTCAGCACGCCGGTAAGCCGGAGCAGGGGAGGCAGTACGGCTATGAACAGCAAAAAGAATATTCCCTGGCGGCAGGAGGAAAGGAAGCTTGCCGCGGCCGCCTTGCCAACCGCCTGAAACGTCATATTGTTCACCACAACGAACGGAACCGTAGGCATTGCCAAGCACTGAATTCTCAGCGCCAGCGTGCCTATTTCAACAACAGTGGGGTCGGAGCTTAAGAACGCGGTTATAATCTGGGGCGCGAACGCGAAGGCAACGGCGCTGGCGGCGGTCATTATGCCTATGCCCAAAAGAAGGGTGAACCTGTATGCCGCGCGAACGCGGGAGTATTTTTTCGCGCCGTAGTTATAGCCAACAACAGGCTGATAGCCCTGGCCCAAGCCGAGGGCCGCTGAGAATATAAGCATGAATACCTTGCTTACTATGCTCATTGCAGCAACGGCGGCATCGCCGTAAACCATTGCGCTGCGGTTCAGGGCAATGCTGGATACGCTTGCCAAACCCTGGCGGAGCAGGGCGGGGAGACCCGTTTTGAATATGTCCGCAAGCATGGCTGGCTTGAACTCAATAAGCTTCACACCCGGGCGAACAACGGTGAAGTTCGGGCGAACGTAGGCGAAAAGCAGTATGCTCATGCTTATAAACTGGCTTAGGGCCGTTGCTATGGCGGCGCCCGCCGTGCCTAAGGCAAAGGTATGGATAAAGAGGGGATCGAGCACCATGTTGAGTATGCCGCCAGTGGTTATGCCTACCATGGCGTATTTAAGCTTACCCTCCGCGCGCAGCAGGTTATTCATAACAAATGCCACAACCATGAACGGCGCGCCAACAAGAATATACTTGGCGTATGCCCTGGCGTAAGGAAGCATTGTATCCGTAGCTCCCAAAAGACGCATAAGCGGATCGAGGAACGATAAACCTAAGCAAAGTATAAGCACGCCGAAAAGAACGGCAAGCAGCAGCGCCGTGCTCGCTATGCGGTTAGCCTTATCGTAATCCTTTTCGCCGAGGCGGCGGGAAATAAGGCTGCTTGCGCCCTGGCCTATTGTGAAGCCAGCGGCCTGTATAACCCCCATAAGGGAGAACACAATGCCAACCCCGCCGGACGCGCTTGTGCCAAGCTGACCCACAAAATAGGTATCGGCGCTGTTGTATATGCTGGTTACAAGCATGCTTATAACCGCGGGTATGCCCATCGCGAGCACCACGCGGCTTACACGCCCCGTGGTCATGCGCTTGTATTGCTTTTCCTGAATATCCGCCGCCGTGGCGGAGTTTGTCTGCGTTTCTGTGTTTTGCTCCGTGGTATTATTCCGCATAGGCAAATTATCCTTTCAAAAGCGCTGAAAGCTTGTCGTCAATATCGGCCATCAAGGAGGCGAGCCGGGCATCGGTTTTCTCGTTCGTTTCGGATACCGCGCCTATATAAAGCTTAAGCTTGGGCTCGGTGCCGCTCGGGCGCACGCATATCCACGAGCCATCCTTAAGCAGGAAGCGAACTGCGTTCATGCCCGTAACCTCGCACTCGGCCTTAGCCTTTTCAGTATAGTTATACGCTTCTCCGGAGCGCATATCCTCAAATATTTCAACGTCCGTTCCAGCAAAGTCGAGCGGGGGATTTTTCCTTATGGCAGCCATGGCGTGAGCTATTCGCTCAATGCCCTCTTTGCCGGAAAGAGTATAGCTCTTCACGGCCTCGTTATGGCAGCCGCAAACGGATTCTATTTCGCTCAAAGCATCGCTTAGGGTTTTGCCCATGGATGCGTAATATACGCATGCCTCCGCGGCAAGCATGGCCGCGCAAACGGCATCCTTATCGCGCGCGAAGCCGCCGGCAAGGAAGCCGTAGCTTTCCTCAAAGCCGAATATGAACGTGCCGAAGTTCGGCTCGGTATGGCTTTTTTCTATAAGCTCGGATATAAAGCGGAAGCCCGTGGGTGTGGCCATAAGCTTAACGCCGAAGCTCGCGCATACGGCATCGGCAAGGCGCGTGCTTACAATGCTCTTCACGGCAAAACCGTCCGCGGGGAGCGTGCCGCGCTCCTTCATGGCGCTGAGAATATAATAAAGAAGCAAACTGCCTATTTTGTTGCCCGTAAGCACGCGGAATTTTCCGCTCTTTTCGCGCACGGCAAGGCCCATTCTGTCCGAATCCGGGTCGGTGGCTATTATGGCATCCGCCTGTACCTTATCCGCAAGGCTCATCGCGAGAGTAAACGCCTTGGGATCCTCCGGGTTGGGCGCGGTTACCGTGGGGAAGTTTCCGTCCGGCTCGCGCTGCTCCTCAACCACGCTCACGTTCTCTATTCCCGCAAGCTTAAGTATGTTCCGCACGGGCTTGTTTCCGCTGCCGTGAAGCGGGGTATACACAAGCCTCAGCTCATGCCCGCGCTCCTTAACAAGCTCAGGCCGCTGCATAACGGAAAGCGTATCGCGATAGTAATCCTCGTCATCCTTTTCGCCAAGCCATGTAAGAAGACCCGACGACTCGGCTTCAGCTAAGCTCATCTCGGGACCCGCGAAATAATCGCGCTTTTGTATAAATTCGTATATAGCCTGCGCCTGGGCAGGGCCGGCCTGACCGCCGTCCTGCCAATATACCTTATAGCCGTTGTACTCGGGGGGGTTATGGCTTGCGGTTATAACAATGCCGGCTATGCATTTAAGCCTGCGCACCATGTATGAAAGCATGGGTACGGGGCGCAGGGAATCGTAAAGATAGGCGTGTATGCCCATAGCGCAGAGCGTAAGCGCGGCCTCAGCGGCAAATTCACGGCTCATGCGGCGGGAGTCGTACGCTATCGCTACGCCCCTTTCGGCGCCGCCGTCAAATGTAAGTATATAGTCGCTTAGTCCAAGGGTTGCCCGCTTTATAACGCGCGCGTTCATGCGGTTTGTGCCCGCGCCAAGTATTCCCCTAAGGCCCGCCGTGCCGAATTCAAGCTCGGTATAGAAACGCTCCTCTATTTCGCCCGGGTTCTGCGCTATTGCCTCAAGCTCCGCCTTAAGCTGCGGCTCAAGCCCCTTGGCGTTAAGCCAGCGGGCGTATTCATCGCGGCAATTAATGCTGCTCATTTGAATTTTCCTCCGTTTCTTCGCAATTCCGTTGTTCGTTAAGGGGAACGGATACCCCGCGCGCCATGCTGTAGGCGCTTGATTCGCCCACTATAATGTGGTCATAAAGCTGTATTCCTATGCCCGAAAGGGCAGAGAATATGGTTTTGGTCATGGCAATATCCTCACCGGACGGGGAAGAATTGCCGCTGGGGTGATTATGGCACAGCATAGCGTACGCCGCCGCGTGCCTTAGCGCGCACTCGGCTATTATGCGCGGATATACCGTGCTTTGGTCTATGGTGCCGCTGGATACCAGGTCCTCGTGAACGGGCTTAAGCCCGCTATCCAGCGAAACAAGGTACATGGCCTCGTATTTATGCGGCTTAAGAAGGCGCGCGCAGTAGTTGGCGGCCTTTTCGGGATTATCAAGCCGCTGCTTCTTGCGGGGCTTTTCGCTTATGCCCCTCATGGCTCCCGCGAGCGAAATAAGTACCGCCGCGTTTTCACCAGCTCATGCCCGCGCTCCTTAACAAGCTCAGGCCGCTGCATAACGGAAAGCGTATCGCGATAGTAATCCTCGTCATCCTTTTCGCCAAGCCATGTAAGAAGACCCGACGACTCGGCTTCAGCTAAGCTCATCTCGGGACCCGCGAAATAATCGCGCTTTTGTATAAATTCGTATATAGCCTGCGCCTGGGCAGGGCCGGCCTGACCGCCGTCCTGCCAATATACCTTATAGCCGTTGTACTCGGGGGGGTTATGGCTTGCGGTTATAACAATGCCGGCTATGCATTTAAGCCTGCGCACCATGTATGAAAGCATGGGTACGGGGCGCAGGGAATCGTAAAGATAGGCGTGTATGCCCATAGCGCAGAGCGTAAGCGCGGCCTCAGCGGCAAATTCACGGCTCATGCGGCGGGAGTCGTACGCTATCGCTACGCCCCTTTCGGCGCCGCCGTCAAATGTAAGTATATAGTCGCTTAGTCCAAGGGTTGCCCGCTTTATAACGCGCGCGTTCATGCGGTTTGTGCCCGCGCCAAGTATTCCCCTAAGGCCCGCCGTGCCGAATTCAAGCTCGGTATAGAAACGCTCCTCTATTTCGCCCGGGTTCTGCGCTATTGCCTCAAGCTCCGCCTTAAGCTGCGGCTCAAGCCCCTTGGCGTTAAGCCAGCGGGCGTATTCATCGCGGCAATTAATGCTGCTCATTTGAATTTTCCTCCGTTTCTTCGCAATTCCGTTGTTCGTTAAGGGGAACGGATACCCCGCGCGCCATGCTGTAGGCGCTTGATTCGCCCACTATAATGTGGTCATAAAGCTGTATTCCTATGCCCGAAAGGGCAGAGAATATGGTTTTGGTCATGGCAATATCCTCACCGGACGGGGAAGAATTGCCGCTGGGGTGATTATGGCACAGCATAGCGTACGCCGCCGCGTGCCTTAGCGCGCACTCGGCTATTATGCGCGGATATACCGTGCTTTGGTCTATGGTGCCGCTGGATACCAGGTCCTCGTGAACGGGCTTAAGCCCGCTATCCAGCGAAACAAGGTACATGGCCTCGTATTTATGCGGCTTAAGAAGGCGCGCGCAGTAGTTGGCGGCCTTTTCGGGATTATCAAGCCGCTGCTTCTTGCGGGGCTTTTCGCTTATGCCCCTCATGGCTCCCGCGAGCGAAATAAGTACCGCCGCGTTTTCACCTATGCCGTCCACACTCTTCAGCTCCGCTATATCCGCGCGCAGCACAGCCGCAAGCGAACCGTAGCGCGCCATAAGCTCATGCGCTATCGGGTTAACATCCTGCCTTGGAATGGCATAGGTAAGCAAAAGCTCAAGCAGCTGATGCTCCGGCATTGCCTTCGCGCCGCCCGCCATAAAGCTTTCCCTAAGCCTTTGCCTGTGCCCCCGGTGCCCTTCCACCTCAGTTTTCCTCTGCCTTTACGTACTTGCGGCCTATGAACAGGGCTATTATGCCGCCCAAGAACAGCAGTATCAGGCTGAGTATGCCAAGCGATGCCCTGCCGGTTGAGGAATAGGTAAGCGCGTAAAGCGCCGGGCCTATAACGCAGGAGAATTTGCCGAATATATCAAGGAAGCCGTAGTATTCATTAGAACGCTCGGGCGGAATAAGCTGGCCGAAGTAGCTGCGGGAGAGCGCCTGTATGCCGCCCTGCACCGTGCCGACAAGCGTTGCGAGTACCCAGAAAAGGATGCTGCTTAATTTAAGCGCGGCCTCGGTATCGCCGCCGGTAAGTTCCGCCTGCTCAATATTAAAGCCCATGAAGAAGCCGATTATGGTTATAACAAAGTATATGCACACGGCTATGGTTATCATCTTCATCGCGCCAACCTTTTTGGCAAGCTTGCCGAAAAGTATGCTGAAGGGAACGGCCACTATCTGCGTAACAAGAAGGGCCAGTATCATGCCTATTGTGCCGAGGCCCAGCGTTTCGCCGTAGTTCGTGGCCATGGATATTATCGTATCCACGCCGTCTATATAGAAGAAGTAAGCGATTATGAAGAACAGTATCTTTTTATCCTTAAGAATATCCTTAAATGTTTTCCAAGCGTTGCGGAAGGCCTCTTTTGCCAGGGCCTTTGGAGCGTCCTCCACGCTGTATTTCTGATTTACGTTCTTGATGAAGGGAATGCTGAAAAGTCCCCACCAGAAAACAACTATCAGAATGGCTATCTTATAGGAAAGCACGCTTTGATTCATAAGAAGCATTACGGCAATGGATATAACGAAGGGAATGGTGCTGCCGCCAATGTAGCCCATGGCGTATCCCCAGGAGGAAACGCGGTCCATGCGATCGGGCGTTGTAACGTCGGTTAGGAAGGAATCGTAGAATAAGCAGCTGCCGGAGAAGCCTATGCGGGATATGATATAGCCTATAAGCATAAGCTGCCAGTTTTCAAAAACGGCCATAACCGCCGTGAAAACAAGGCCGAGCACAAGGAAAGCCGAGAACAGCTTTTTCTTCATGCCGGAAAAATCGCCGATGGCGCCGAGTATAGGCGCAAGCACGGCAACCACCAGCGCCGCCGCGCTTACGGCAAAACCGTAAAGCTTGTTGCCGGTTTCGTCCGCCTGCATGGCGAAATAGATGGGGAAGATAGCGGCCATTATGTTCGTTGCGTAAACGGAGTTCGCCCAGTCGTACATTATCCACGACTTTTCGGCTTTGGTGAAGCGCTTATCGCTGCGCTCTGCCACAGATTGCATAAATACCCTCCTAGTGCGTGAAGAAATGATTACACACTTAATTATAATCCAAACGCCTCTTATAGTACAGATAATTTATTGATCCGCGCCGCGAGAATGCCTTTGTGAGAACATACGCAATACTAACAGAAATTTAACAAAAAAGGCGGGATATAACGTACATTTGGCTTGACATTGTTGTACCTTGGATTTATGATTAGTTAGGTGCGGATTGGTGAAGGTATGCCTTATCCGCACGACCAAAAAAGCATAATTTATATTTGGAGGTACTACAATGAACGCGTACATTCAGGAAGTCCTGGAGAAGGTTCAAAAGCGCGACAAGAACGAGCCTGAGTTTCTTCAGACCGTAGAAGAGGTTCTCAAGTCCCTTGAGACCGTTATCGATCAGCATCCGGAATATCAGAAGGCCGGTCTGCTTGAGCGCCTTGTCGAGCCCGAGCGTGTAATAGAGTTCCGCGTACCCTGGGTGGATGATGCCGGTAAGGTGAACATCAACCGTGGCTTCCGCGTGCAGTTCAACAGCGCCATCGGCCCCTACAAGGGAGGCCTGCGCTTTGCTTCTCACGTAACCCTGTCCGTTATGAAATTCCTTGGTTTCGAGCAGACCTTTAAGAACAGCCTGACCAGCCTGCCCATGGGCGGCGGCAAGGGCGGCAGCGACTTTGATCCCAACGGCAAGAGCGACGCCGAGATCATGCGTTTCTGCCAGAGCTTCATGACTGAGCTCCAGCGCCACATCGGTCCCAACGTGGACGTTCCCGCCGGTGATATCGGCGTAGGCGGCCGCGAGATCGGCTATCTGTTCGGCCAGTATAAGCGCATCCGCGGTGCTTATGAGAACGGCGTGCTTACCGGCAAGGCTCCTTCCTTCGGCGGCAGCCCCTTCCGTCCCGAAGCTACCGGTTACGGTGCGGTTTATTATCTCTGCGAAGTTCTCAAGCATGAGAACGACAAGATCGAGGGCAAGACCATTGCTATCTCCGGCTTCGGCAACGTTGCTTGGGGCGTTTGCAAGAAGGCTGCTCAGCTGGGCGCTAAGGTTGTTACCCTGGCCGGCCCCGATGGTTACATCTACGATCCCGATGGCATAGCCACCGAAGAGAAGATCAACTACATGCTCGAGATGCGCAACAGCGGCCGCAACAAGGTTCAGGACTATGCCGACAAGTTTGGCGTACAGTTCTTCCCCGGCCAGAAGCCCTGGGGCCAGAAGGTTGACGTTTGCATGCCTTGCGCCTACCAGAACGAGATCGGCATGAAGGAAGCCGAGCAGATGGTCGCCAACGGCCTGAAGTACTACATCGAAGTTGCCAACATGCCCACCACCAACGAAGCTCTGTACTTCCTGATGGACAAGGGTCTGGTTGTTGCTCCTTCCAAGGCTGTTAACGCCGGTGGCGTTGCTGTTTCCGGTCTCGAGATGAGCCAGAACTCCGAGCGCCTGACCTGGAAGCCCGAAGAGGTTGATGAGAAGCTGCATCACATCATGATCAACATCCATGCTGCCTCCGTCCAGGCTGCTGAGGAAGCCGGTCTTGGTTACAACCTGGTTGCCGGTGCCAACATCGCCGGTTTCAAGAAGGTTGCCGACGCCATGATGGCTCAGGGTATCGTCTGATAACCACCAAATATAACCAAATAAAAAAACAGGGAGCTGCCCTCCGGGGCGGCTCTCTTTTTAGGTTCACAAGATATCAAGCCAGGCTTGTTTTGGCTGTTGAATCACCATATTGATTATATGCATAATAAAAAACCGGGTTGTCGATTGACGGCCCGGTTTTGTGTAGCTTGGGTTTTACGCAAGCTTGCCGAGGGAATTGGCGACAAGCTCGTTGTACTGCTCTTCGGTGAGCTCGCAATGGTAGAACAGCTCAAAGTACTCAACGGCCTTTTCATACATATCGTAATCTGCAACATCGCCGTAGAAGAGCTTGGTCATCCAAAGCATACCAAGGTAACGCTGAGCGGAAGGCGGGAAGCCCAGCCAGTTGTAAGGACCGAAGGGAACCTCGTAATAGTTGCCCTCCTGAATGGCGCGAACATCTTTCCACATTTCGTCTTCGGCCACGGTTGCGTAAACACTGCCGGAGGCAAAGAGTATAACGTCCGGATCCCAGGCAAGTATCTGCTCCATGTCAACTTCATTGCCGCTGCCCTTTGAGGAAGGTTCTTCAACAACCGCCAGGTTGTCGCACAGCATGTCTATAACCTCACCGTGGTAGCTGCCGTTTGCTATAACGTTAAGGCCTTCGTCACCAAGGCAGTAAAGAACCTTTACCTTCTCAACGTTTTCAACTATGCCGGAAATGAGGGAGTAGGTATCCTCGCAATAGGTGGCCAGAACCTCGGCCTCTTCTTCCATGCCGAGCAGGTCACCAAGCTGCCTGTAAGCATCGCCCAGTGTGGCGAGAGTGGCGGTTATATGAACAAAGGGGATGCCGGTCTGCTCGGAAAGAGCATCAAGGTCTTCCTTAACGGTGGACTTAGGCTCACCAACGTCTATAACTATCTCCGCGCCGCTCGCGAGCAGGGTCTCAAGATTCAGCTCACCCTTGCCGCCGTAAAGCTGGCCAAGTTCGGGCAGGTTGTAATACTCGGTGGGGATATACTGGGCGGCTTCCTCGGTCCATGCGTTAGCTACGCCAACAAGCTTTTCGGGGCAAAGCGCGAATATGGCTATCTGCGTAAGGGGGCCGGAAATGGCAACCTTGGTTATGTTTGTGGGTACGGTAACGGTTCTGCCCGCGGAATCGGTAAATTCACGGGTTTCGCCCTCGGTACTCTCTATGGGAGCGGCCGTCTCCTCGGGAGCGGTGGTTTCAGCGGGTGCTTCGGTAGCTGCCGCCTCGGTGGGCTCGGGGCTTTCGGTAACCGTTGCCTGGCATGCCATAAGGCTCATCATCATGATAAGAGCCAGAAGCAATGCTGCAAATTTCTTCATTGTGGTTTCCTCCGATTTTTATTTGTTTATATGCGGAAATATCGCCGCGCCGCAGGGTGTGGAAACCATGTCGGCCTTCATGCCGTACAGCGAGGTAATAAGACCTTCTGTTATAACGTTGCCGCTTTCGCCCTGGGCTATAACCCTGCCGTCAAGCAGGGCAACCGACCTGTCGGCGTACCAAAGGGCATGCTGCGGATTGTGGGTTGATAAAAGCACGGCGTAGCCTTCTTCCGCGAGCGAACAGCAAAGCTCCATAACCCGCGCCTGATTGCCAAAGTCCAGATTGGCCGTGGGTTCATCCATTATAAGCGCCCGAGCGGACTGGCATATCGCGCGCGCTATGAGCACCATTTGTTTTTCACCGCCGGAAAGACGGGTGAATATTCGGCTGGACAGATGCTCAACCCCGGCGCGTTTCAGCGCGGCATGCGCCGCGTCAAGCTGCTCCCGCTTGGGATTTGCGGCGAAGGACAGGGCACCGGTGGATCCCATAAGCACCATTTCCTCAACCGTGTAGCCGAAAACATCCGTGTGACTTTGGGGAATATACGCCGCGTATTTGGCCAGCTCTTTTGCGCAAAGGGTTTTGGCCTCGCGCGAAAAAAGCGTTACGCTGCCGCCGTAGGCCGTGTTCAGCCCCAGTATGCAGCTGAAAAGCGTTGTTTTGCCGGCGCCGTTGGGCCCTAAAAGGGCGGTAACATGCCCGGCCTCGGCCTTAAAGGTTACGCCTTTCAGCACCTCGTGCTCACCGTATGAAAATCTTAAATCCCGTGCCTCTATCATGCGCCTTTCCTCCGCGAGCATATAAGATAAATGAAGAAAGGCGCGCCTATGAAGGCGGTAAGTATGCCTATGGGTATTTCAACGGCGAGAAGGTTTCTAGCCAAATCATCAACTATCAAAAGAAATGTGGCGCCAAGCAGCATTGATGCCGGCATAAGGCGCCTGTAATCGCTGCCGACTATTTTTCGCGCCATGTGCGGCACAACCAGACCAACCCAGCCTATCATGCCCGCGCTCGCTATGCTTGCGGCCGTAATAAGCGTTGCCGCCGCTATCACAAGCATTCTCAGCCTTCTCGCGTTCACGCCCATTGTGCGGGCTTCCTCATCGCCAAGCGTTAAAAGATTAAGCCGCCAGCGGCAAACGAACAGCACCGCGCAGCCTGCTATCATGGGAATGGCGGCCATCCTTACGGCGCTGTGCCTTGTGCCCGAAAGGCTGCCCATAAGCCAGTATGTTATGGCGGGCAGCTGATTATTGGGATCCGCGACTAATTTTATGTATGATGTTCCGGCGGAGAAGAGCGAGCTTAGCATTATTCCCGCAAGTATAAGGTTAACAACATTGTCCCCGCGTGCCTTCGAGGCTATGAACATGGCCGTAAATACAGTTATCATGCCGAACGCGAACGCGCTCGCGGTAACAAGATAGCTTGGCGCGCCGAGAAGAATAGCGAGAGCCGCGCCGAACGCCGCCCCGCTTGAGGCACCAAGTATATCCGGCGAGGCCATCGGGTTTTTGAAAACGCCCTGATACGCTCCGCCCGCCGCGCTTAGGCAGCAGCCAACCATGCACGCGAGAAGAATCCTTGGCAGACGTATGTTTATAACGGCGCTTTCCATGCTGCTTTCCCATGTTTTATCAATCGAAACGAAGGGAAGACGGCTTATAAGAATTTTTATTGCCTCCGAAACCGGAACGTTTAATCTGCCAAACAGCAGCGATATAAGGGCGGCGCAAAGCAAAGCCACGGCAAAAAACCACAGGATATACCTACGCAGCGGCCTCTTTTTTATCATACTCATACACCGACTCCTTACTTTACTGCCTGTAGCACATATTCTACCACATTAAAGCGTTATGTACAACAAAGAATAACGCCCGCAAAATGCCCTGATTTCGGCGAATATTGCAGCCCGATACAAAATTTGTAAAACTTGCAAAAAAGTTCTTGCATATATCGAAATAGGATAGTATAATATACAGCGTTGACGCGGTAAGCGTCATAATGGTTCGCTGGTGTAGCTCAGTTGGTAGAGCGCGTCATTGGTAATGACGAGGTTCATGGGTCCGACTCCCATCACCAGCTCCACGCAAAATACCATCCGTCAAGGATGGTATTTTTGTATACAAAATCAGGAGGAGGCCTGTATGAGGCATATACTTATTTGCGGCGCGAGGGGCGTTGGCAAGTCCACACTTATAGCAAAACTTATCGCCAACATTGATGCTCCGCTGTACGGATATTTTACAAAGCGCCTGGATAAGGCTGATGACGACGGCCTTTTCCCTATTTATATGTATCCCGCCTGGGTTAAGGACGAGGAGCGCGAGCGCGGCAGAGAAAACATGATAGGCCGATGCAGCGGCAGAATGCACGATGTGCATATCGAGGTATTCGATAAGTTTGGCGCCGGTTATATTCGCGCGGCAAAGCCGGGCGGAGTGATAATAATGGATGAGCTTGGCTTTATGGAAAGAAACGCGCAGGAGTTTAAGCGCGCCGTGTTCGAAGCGCTTGACGGGGACATTCAGGTTATAGCGGCGGTAAAGGATCGCTACGACGTGGAGTTTCTTAACGCCGTGCGCGCGCATGAAAAGGCGCAGGTTTTTAATATTACGGAGCAGAACAGGGATTCTCTCTATGGCGAGATTTTGCCGCTTATAGCAAAAATATAGGGCCTTAGCTTGCTAAATGGCTTAAATTGGAATATAATAGCGAACAGTATTTATTATCCGGAGGTTGATTATGTTAAGATTGAGCGAACTGGTGCGGGCTTATGAAGCGCACGCAGGCGAAATCGAGGTTGTAGGTTGGATCAGAACGGCGCGCGAAAGCAAGAACGTGGGCTTTATAGAGCTTGGCGACGGATCCTGCTTCAAGAACGTGCAGGTTGTTTACGAGACCAATAATATCAATCAGGACATAACCAAGCAGCTTAATACCGGAACCGCGATAGGCGTTAAGGGCGAGCTTGTGCTTACGCCGGATATGCCGCAGCCTTTTGAAATAAGGGCTAAGGAGATTTCAATCCTCGGCACTTGCGACAGCGACTATCCCCTGCAGAAGAAGAGGCACAGCCTTGAGTATCTGCGCACCATTCAGCACTTAAGACCCCGCACGAATATGTTCCAGGCGGCGTTCAGGGTGCGCGGCGTTGTGGCGCAGGCCATACACCGTTTCTTTGACGAGCGAGGCTTCCTTTATGTTCATACGCCGCTCATCACCCCGAGCGATTGCGAGGGCGCGGGCGAGATGTTCCGCGTGACAACGCTTGATATGAACAACCTGCCCAAAACCGAAGACGGCAAAACCGACGACAGCAAGGATTTCTTCGGCAGGGAAGCTAATCTGGCGGTAAGCGGACAGCTTTACGGCGAGGCGTTCGCGCTTGCCTTCCGCGATATATACACATTCGGCCCAACCTTCAGGGCGGAGTATTCATTCACCGCGCGCCACGCGGCCGAGTTCTGGATGATAGAGCCGGAGATGGCCTTCTGCGACCTTGAGGGAGACATGGAAGTTGCCGAGGCGATGGTTAAATACATTATCCGCACCGTTATGGAGCGCTGCCCGGACGAGCTTAAGTTCTTCAACAGCTTTGTGGACAAGACCCTGCTCGACAGGCTTACAAACGTTGTTGAAAATGACTTTGCCAGGGTAACCTACACCGAGGCCGTTGATCTTCTTAAAAAGTCCGGCGCGGAGTTTAAGTATCCCGTTGATTGGGGCTGTGATCTGCAGACCGAGCACGAGCGCTATCTGACCGAGCAGATATTCAAGCGCCCCGTATTCGTTACCAACTACCCCAAGGATATAAAGGCCTTCTATATGCGCCTTAATGACGACGGAAAGACCGTTGCCGCGGTTGACCTGCTTGTTCCCGGCGTGGGCGAGATAATAGGCGGCAGCCAGCGCGAGGAGCGCACGGATAAGCTTAAGCAGCGCATAGAGGAGCTTGGGCTTGATATGAGCCAGTACGACTGGTATATGGATCTTAGGCGCTTCGGCGGCGTTCAGCACGCGGGCTATGGCCTTGGATTCGAACGAATCGTAATGTACGTTACGGGCATAGCGAACATAAGGGATGTGCTCCCGTTCCCCCGTACGGCTTCAAGCATGGATATATAAAAAATTCGGCGTGGCAACCCCACGCCTTTTTTATTGCGAAATTATTTATAAGCACAAAAAAACGCCGTACCCGGGAGACCGGGCGCGGCGCTTATCATTTAGCGCGGTTTATTCAGCGTCTACCTTTGCCATGTGCGCGATAAGCTCAACAACCTTGTTGCTGTAGCCCCACTCGTTATCGTACCAGGCGATAAGCTTTATAAAGTTAGGGTTAAGGCTTATGCCGGCGGTAGCGTCAAATATGCAGATGTGCGGATCTGTATAAAAGTCGCTCGACACAACGGGCTGATCGGTATAACCTATAATGCCCTTCCAGCGGTCGCTTTCGCTCGCTTCCTTCATGGCGGCGGTTATTTCCTCGTATGTGGCGGCCTTTTCAATGCGGCAGGTAAGGTCCACTATTGAAACATCCGGAGTGGGAACGCGGATGCTCAGGCCTGTAAGCTTTCCATTAAGCTCGGGTATAACCTTGCCGACGGCCTTCGCGGCACCGGTGGAGCTGGGAATTAGATTATGCGCCGCCGCGCGGCCGCCGCGCCAATCCTTCTTGGATGTGCCGTCAACGGTTTTCTGCGTTGCGGTTATGGAATGCACGGTTGTCATAAGGCCTTCCACTATGCCGAACTTTTCGTTTATAACCTCCGCAAGGGGAGCCAGGCAGTTTGTGGTGCAGCTGGCGTTTGAAACAACGTTCATGTCCTTTGTATATTCGTCGGTATTAACGCCCATTACGAACATTTTCGCGTCCTTGGAGGGGGCGGTTATTATAACCTTCTTGGCCCCGCCCACAAGATGCGCGGATGCTTGCTCTGTGGTTGTGTTTACGCCGCTTGACTCAACTATGTATTCCGCGCCGCACTCGCTCCAGGGTACGTCACAGGCGTTCATCTGCTGATAAACATTGATTTCACGTCCGTTTACTATAAGCTTATCCTCGCTTGCGCTTACGTCGCCCTCAAACGCGCCATGCACTGTATCAAACTTGGTCATGTAGGCCATGTAATCCGCGCTTATAAACGGATCGTTTATACCCACTACCTCCATATCCGGATTTTCTGCGCACACGCGCAGCACCAGCCTGCCTATGCGGCCGAACCCGTTGATGCCAATCTTAATTGCCATAAGCTATATCCTCCATAAATAAAAATTTCTAAAATATAAATTCGGCTTATGCGGCCGAAATTGATTTCCACACATATAATAGTATCAAAAATAAAGAACTTTTGACAATAGTTGCAAGGCTAACCAAGCATACGAATATGCAAGATTAGCCATAAGTTCACATTATAAAGCTCAAATTAAACCGTTCAGCGGTCTATATTTATGGTTTCGGCGGCTATGTAAAGCGGGCGGTCGCGAACCTCGTCATATATCCTGTTAAGGTACGCTCCCTGAATGCCTATCGCAACAAGCGTAAGCGCGTTTATAAGCACAAGCCCATCCACGGCCCAAAGCCACGGCGCGCAGCCCAGAGTTGCCGCGATTATTATAAGCGCTATAAGCCCAAGCACGCTCAGAACGCCGAGCGCTATGCCGGCATAAAGCGCCAAAGACATGGGCTTATATGAAAAGCCCAGTATGCCGTCAAACGCCAAACGCAGCATTTTTTTGAGGGTATATTTGGTTTTGCCCGCCTGGCGTTCATGGCGCACATATTCAACGGGAACGGCCTCAAAGCCCATCCAGCCGCTCATGCCGCGAAGGAAGCGATTATGCTCCCGCATTTTAAGGAATACGTCCGCAACCTTTTTGTCAAGCAGCCTGAAGTCGCCCGTATCAAGCGGAATGGGGTATGCGCTCATGGCGTTAAGAAGCCTGTAGTAGCAAAAGGCGGTGAACTTTTTGAATATTGTTTCGCCCTCTCGCTTAAGGCGCTTGCCGTACGCTATGTCCGCCCCGTTTTCCCAGGCCTTAACAAGCTCCGCTATAACCTCCGGCGGATCCTGAAGGTCCGCGTCTATTATAATAAGCGCGTCGCCGCGGGCGTTGTCCATGCCGGCGGTTACGGCAAGCTGATGGCCAAAGTTCCTTGAAAAGCTTATTACGCGAACCTCGCCGTGCTCCTTGGCTATGGCGCGCAGCTGGCGCATGGTGCCGTCCCTGCTGCCGTCGTTTACGTATATTATCTCGTGATCGTAGTCGCTGAGCATGCGCATAGCCTCGCTCATGCGGGCATAGGACTGCGGAAGTACCTCTTCTTCATTAAAAACCGGAACTATGAGAGAAAGCAATTTCTTCATTCGAATAAACCTGCCTTTTCTGATTATATCAATCTATTATATCATTATTTTGCCCGTTCTCAACCAATGTTTACATTTTGGCTCATTGAGGGAACATAGCGGACTGTGATATACTATATAAGCAAACAAGAAAATCACAGGATTCGGTATATATAATGAAACGATATCACAGACGGCGGCGCGGCATACGCCGCAGACGCAGCCTTAAATCAACAATATGGGGGCCGATACTGGCGCTTTGCGCAACCGTTTTGGGCATTATCGGCATAATAGCGGCGATAGTGTTTGTGGGCCTGCCTAAGCTGCTTCCGCTTATAGGCGTTGAGTATCGCGCGCCGTTCGCGCCAACGCCCTCGCCAAGCCCCACGCCCGTGCCAACTCCAACTCCCAATCCAATGGATCTTTTTGATGTGGAAAGCGCGGAAGAGGAGGTTGTGTTCGACGAAATAAGGGACTATAAATGGTTTGGCGATCCTTATTTTTATGATGGCAAGCTTATGCTGACCGGCGGCAAACTTATTGACGGAAAATCCGTAATGTGCGATTTATTGCTTTGGGATCCGGAGGAGCGCAGTGCCGAAAAGATAGACATAACGCTTGAAAATACACACTTTATGTTCCCAAAGTTCAATGACGATTGGATAGTTTATCTGGACGCGAATTACGATGGGGGCGGCAAGCTTTGCGCCGTAAACAGGAACGATACCACGCTTACGCCCGTAACCATAAAAACGGTATATACCGGCCAATGCGAGCCGATGCTTTATGAAAACTATGTGGCGTGGATAGAGCGCACGGGTACGCGCATGGACAAGCTTTTCCTTTGCGACCTTACAACCATGGAAACAACAACGCTGCACATGTTCAGCAACAGCTCATACGGGCAAAGCCTGCCCTCGCTTGTGAACGGCGTTCTTGTTTGGGCGGACGCGGAAAAGAGCGGCTCAACGGACGATGAGGACACGAGCGTTATATACTTTGTGCGCCTTGGGTCAACATCAATAAAGAGCATACATACCGGAACCTACGCGCACGACCCGATATCAAACGGGCAGTATACGGCCTGGCTTGATTCGCATCATTCGCCCGAGTGCAAGCTTTATTATATGGCGCAGGACGAAACCGAGCCTACGCTTGTGGCGGGGGGCGTTGTGCAGTTCGGCATGGGCAATAACTTTATCGCGTACTCTAAGGACGAAACGATATACCTTTACAGAATAGACAACAAAAAGACCTATAAGCTTTCCGGAGTATACGAAACGGCGCAGTTTATGGGCGTAAGCGACGGCAAGGTAATATGGATGGACGTTACCAGCCGGGAGAGAGACATTCTTAAATATGCGGAGGTGCCGGACTGATGCCTAAGGGAGCGAAAACGGTATTTGTCTGCGGCGAGTGCGGCTACGAAAGCGGCAAATGGCTCGGCCGCTGCCCGAATTGCGACAGCTGGAACACATTTGTTGAAACCTCGCCCGCGCAGCAGGTTAAAAAAGGAATATCAACCCAGCGCGCTTTGCCTATGCGAGAGGTGCGCGCGGACGCGGCGAAAAGAATACCCAGCGGCATAGGCGAGCTGGACCGGGTACTTGGCGGCGGAATAGTGGGCGGAAGCGCGGTGCTTCTCGGCGGAGACCCTGGAATAGGCAAATCAACCCTTCTTATGCAGATGGCGGGTTCGCTTACCGCGCAGGGGAGCGTGCTTTATGTTACCGGTGAGGAATCGGCGGCGCAGCTTAAGCTTAGGGCGGAGCGCCTTGGCGCGAACGGGGACATGCTGCTGCTTGCCGAAACGGACATAACCGTAATAGAGGCGGAAATTGAGCGGATAAAGCCCGCGTTTCTTATAATAGACTCCATACAGACAATGTATTGCCCGGATATAGCCTCCGCGCCCGGCAGCGTAAGCCAGGTTCGCGAGGCGACATCCTTTTTGACGCGCGTTGCCAAAACAACCGGCACGGCCGTATTCATAGTGGGCCACGTTACAAAAGAGGGCGCCATAGCCGGGCCAAGAGTGCTTGAGCACATGGTGGACACCGTGCTTTCTTTTGAAGGGGATAGGCACGACGCGTTCAGACTTTTGAGAAGCGTAAAGAATCGCTACGGCTCAACAAACGAGATAGGCGTTTTTGAAATGGGCGAGCGCGGCATGGAGGAAATCCCCGATCCCTCCGGCATGTTCCTTACGGGAACGGATGCCCCGGGCTGCGCGGTAACCTGCGCGCTTGAGGGCACAAGGCCGATGCTTGTTGAGGTGCAGTCGCTTATATCAAACACCCCGTTTTCAAACCCGCGGCGCATGAGCGCGGGTCTTGAATTGAACAGGCTTATACTCCTGCTTGCGGTGCTTGAAAAGAAGGCATATCTTTCGCTTGCCGACAAGGACGTGTATATAAATGTTGTGGGCGGAATGAGGCTTGAGGAGCGCTGCTGCGATCTGGCGGTTGCTATGTGCGTGGCGAGCGCATTGCTTGAGGCGCCTATGCCTAAGAATACCGTATGCCTGGGCGAAATATCGCTTACCGGAGAGGTGCGCGGCGCGAGCAGAATGGAAAAGCGCGCGGCTGAATGTGCGCGCCTTGGCTACGAGCGGCTTATAATACCAAGGCATGCCGCATTTAAGGCCCCGGGCGGAATAGAGCTTGTTCGCGTGGGTACGCTTGCCGAGGCCGTAAAGGTGCTTACGCAGGGCAGTAAGTAAGAATGAAAACCCGGGCGCGGCGCGGCTGATATACCGAAAGATAAAAAGAGCGAAGGAACATTAAAGCCCTTCGCTCATTCATTATGCTTTTATAAGCTCTATTTTGGGGTTTTCCTTGCTGCGGCGGTATAGCGTAAGCTTTTTGCCAATGCACTGCACCGGCTCCGCGTGAAGCCTTGCGGCAAGGGTTTCCATTGTGTCCTTGGGGCTTTCCGGCGCGGTTTCAAGCACGGTTATTTTTATAAGCTCGCGCGCCTCAAGCGCCGCGTCAAGCTGTTCCGTTACCGCGGGGGTAACGCCCGCCTTGCCTATTTGATACAGCGGCTGCAGCGTGTTCGCCATGGACCTGAGCTGTGCCCTTTGTTTGCTTGTCATAATATACAATCTCCTTCTATTTATTCAACAAAATCAAATTCCCATTCGCCCATGCGCACAACGCTTTCCTCGTTCGCGCCGGCGGCACGCAGGGCATCTATAATGCCCTCTTTTATAAGGTACTGCTGGAAGCGGCGCATAGAGCCCTCGTCGTCGGCATAGGTGGTATCGAGTATATAGTCCACGCTGCCGCCGGAAACCACGAACACGTCCCCGTCCTTTTCTATTGTGAAGCCGGGCTCGTACTTGTGGCCTATGTTTATTTCCTCCTCCTCAAACTGATATGTTTTGGGAAGGGTCGCAAGCGTTCTTACAAGGCAGTCTATAAGCGCGTCAAATCCGCTTACGGTTGCGGCGGACACGGGGAATATTTCAACATCCTCGCCGGCGAGTGCCTCCTTCAGCTTTTCAAGGTTTTCCTCGGCGCCGGTAATGTCCATTTTGTTCGCGGCAACAACCTGCTTAAGTTCGCCTAAGCGGGCGCTGTATTTTGTAAGCTCGTTCTTTATTTTGAAGTAATCATCCGCGGGGTCTCTGCCCTCGCTGCCGGATACGTCTATAACGTGCACAAGCAAGCGCGTGCGCTCAATATGCCTTAAAAAGTCGTGCCCAAGGCCCGCGCCGTCGGCCGCGCCCTCTATAAGGCCGGGAATATCGGCAAGCACAAACGTTTTATCGTAGCGCTTAACAACGCCAAGGTTAGGCGTAAGGGTTGTAAAATGGTAGTTGGCTATCTTTGGCTTGGCGCTTGTTAGCACGGAAAGAATCGTGCTCTTGCCAACATTCGGCAAACCTATAAGGCCAACGTCCGCTATTGTTTTAAGCTCAAGCTCAACCTCCCTTTCAAGCGTTTTCTGCCCGGGCTGAGCAAAGCGCGGGGATTGCTTGGCGGGCGTTGCGAAGCGGCTGTTGCCCTTGCCGCCGCGGCCGCCGAAAAGAACTATTTTCTGCCTGCCGGGCTGGCTTAAATCCGCGGCAATGGCGCCTGTTTCAACGTCCTTCACAAGCGTGCCCACGGGAACCTTTATTATAAGATCCTGGCCGTTTTTGCCGCTTGAATGGGACGCGCGGCCCTTTTCTCCGTTTTCGGCGCGGAAAAAGCGCGCGAACTTAAAGTCCAGCAGCGTGTCCATATTTCCGTCCGCCACAAACACAACGTTTCCGCCGCGGCCGCCGTCGCCTCCGTCCGGACCGCCGCGGGTAACGAATTTTTCCCTATGGAAGCTGGCGCAGCCGTCTCCGCCGTCTCCCGCCTTTATAACTATTCTTGCTTTATCAACGAACTGCATCGTTTTTCTCCGTTTTCTTTTGATTATTTATATATTCCCGACAGTATGGCCTTACGGTGCATATATCGCATTTTGGATTGCGCGCGGAGCAGACGCGCCTTCCGTGGAATATTATCCAGTGATGTGCGGCGGACCAATCCTCTTTGGGAATGTTCCGCATAAGCTGCTTTTCGGTGTTCTCAACGTCTTTCGCCTCGGCCAGGCCTATTCTGTTTGAAACGCGGAACACGTGCGTATCAACCGCTATTGCCGGAACGCCGAACGCGTTTGACACAACAACGTTTGCAGTTTTGCGGCCAACGCCGGGCAGCTTTGTAAGCTCGTCGCGATCCTGCGGAACTTGGCCGGCGAACTGATCAACTATAATTTTGCTTGCGGCGATTATGTGCTTGCCCTTTGTTTTGTAAAATCCGCAGCTTTTTATATACGGCTCAAGCTCTTCTTCGCTTAGCGCGGCAAAGGCCTCGGGTGTATTGTATTGCCTAAACAGCACGTCGGTTGCCTTATTCACCTGCTTATCGGTGCATTGGGCGCTCAGCATGGTTGCCACAAGCAGCTCGAACGGAGACGAAAAATTAAGCTCCGGCTTAGCGTCCGGATATGCCTCTTTAAGCGCAAGAAGAGCATTTTGAATGCGCTCGGTTTTATCCTTTTTGCTTTCGCGCATATTTTCGCCCCTTTCCATAATAATACATTATAATTATATACGAACACGGGCGCTTTTTGCAACACGGGCGCCGCTTTAATTAAAAGAAGAATTCAATTTCAAGCTTTTTTCACATTAGTTTATATTGTTGTGCCGTGCCCCGGCGCGTATAGTATGGTATAATAAGCGGTACGGATGTATCCGCACTAAGCAACCGAAAGGACATTGATATATGGCAAGAGTCAGCAGCATTGGCGGCCAGGCCGTTATGGAAGGCGTTATGATGAAATCCCCCACGGGAATCGCGCTTGCTGTCAGGTGCGCGGACGGCACAATAGCCACCCGCAGCAACAGCTGGAAAACAAAGGCGCAGAAGGGTACGTTTTATGGGCTGCCCATAGTAAGGGGCGTTGTAACGTTTATAGAATCCCTTTCAACCGGCATGGGCACGCTTACCGAAAGCGCTAAGCTGGCGGGAGAGGATATAGACGAGGAACCGACAAAATTTGAAAAATGGCTTAGCGAAAAGCTTGGCAAGTCCGTTGAAAGCATAGTGATAGGGCTTGCGGTAATATTGGCTGTGGCGCTCAGTGTTGGGCTTTTCTTTCTGCTGCCGCTTGGAATAAGCTCGCTTATATTCGGCAAGGCCGCAAGCGTTGCCGGCGTTTGGAAAAGCCTTACGGAAGGGCTTGTAAGGCTTATTGTATTCATTGGCTATATAGCGCTCTGCTCAAGCATAAAGGACGTTAAGCGCACGTTTATGTACCACGGGGCGGAGCATAAAACAATCGCCTGCTACGAGGCGGAGGAGGAGCTTACCCCCGAAAACGCCGCCAAGCACTCAAGGCTGCACCCCCGCTGCGGAACCAACTATCTGTTCCTTGTTATGGCGGTTTCCATTCTGTTTTTCGCGGCGATAGGCTGGAACGCAAACTTTCTTGTTCGCCTGGCGCTTCGCATAATATTCCTGCCTGTGGTGGCCGGGCTGTCATACGAGGTTCTTCGCTTTGCCGCGCGGCACGATAATTGGTTTACCCGCATAATCCGCGCGCCCGGCATGGCCCTGCAGCACCTTACCACAAAGGAGCCCACAAAGGATATGCTTGAGGTTGCCATAACCGCATTTAATCTGGCGATGGATCCCAACTGGAAGCCCGATAATGAACCCGAGGAAAAAGAAAAAGCGGAGGAGTGCTCCGCTCAGTTGTCCGAATAAGGATATAAAAGCTTATAAAGCGTAGGCTCAAGTGAAAATTCGTTCATCAGCGCCTTCGCCTCATCAAGAGCTGCCCGCCCGGTGCCGTCAAGTGCCGGGCGTTTTTTTATGGCGCGTATAAGCAAATTCTTTGGGGTATGGCTAAGGTCAACAAACTCCAGCACCTGCGTTTTATATCCCCGGCTTTCAAGCAGATTGGCGCGGATGGCGTCCGTCATAAGGGCGGCCATGCGCTCCTTTATTATACCGTAGCGGGTAATGATTTTAAGCGAGTCCGTTGATATCTGCGCGTTAAGCTCATGCTGGCAGCAGGGCACGGAAAGTATCATTCTCGCTCCCCTGCACACGGCGTTATGCAGGGCGTAGTCGGTTGCCGTGTCGCACGCGTGCAGCGTAACAACCATGTCCGCCGGGGCATTCGCGTCGTATTCGGCAATGTCACCGCGCTCAAAATTAAGGTTCGCGTAGCCGTAGCGCTTCGCGGCGGCGTTGCACTTGGCTATAACATCCGCCTTAAGATCAAGCCCGGTCATGCTTACGCTCATGCCCAGTATGTTCACAAGATAGTGATACAGCACAAACGTAAGGTATGATTTGCCGCAGCCGAAATCGATTATTCTAAGGGGCTTTGTGTCGTTGCGATCAAGGCAGCCGTCTTCATTCAGCGCGTCGCGTACTATTTCAAGAAAGCGGTTTATCTGCGCGAACTTGTCGCGCATAGGCGCGGCCACACGGCCTTCCTTTGTAAAAACGCCCATGTCGATAAGCGCGGGCAGCGGCTCGGTTTCGCTTAAAATATATTGCTTTTTTCTGTTGTGCTCCTGCTGCGGCTGCTTGGGTGCCGTGGCGGAAAGGGGCTTTATCATGTATGTTGCCTCGTCATAACCCTTGTTTATCATTATTATGTGCTCATTTTTATCCGTGAATGCGTTAATCTGCCTGTATGAGCGGCGCGAAAGCTCATCAAGGAGCGCGCCTTCAAGCTCATTCGAGGATATATTCTGGTGAAAAGCCTGCTTTTCGCTGTATCTGCTTATGTGGTATCCTTCACCTATAAGCTCAAGCGTGCAGCGGCGGTATTCCGCGCTTTTTGCGGGCTTTGAAAGTATTATTCTTGCGGGTTTCGCGGCCGCTGCTTTATTCGCGGCGGCCTGTATAGTAAGCTTCATTGTCTGAAGATTCCCTTCGCTAAGTTGTCTTTGATAAGAATATAATACAATCGGCCGGCGCGCAATGTCAAATGCGTGAAAAGGGTTATTATTGTGAAAAAACTATACGGCTATTGCATAAAAAGCGAAGTGGCGTTATCATCAAGAAAAAAGAAACCGGAGGATAAGTATGGATATAACCAAGCACGGATTCAGGCTCGTCTCTTCAGAGGAGCTTAAGGAGATAAAGGGCACGGCCGATATTTATAAGCACGATAAAAGCGGCCTTACCATGGTGCATCTTAACTGCGCGGATACAAACAAGTCCTTTGCGATGAGCTTTTGCACCCCGCCCGAAAACAGCACCGGCGTGCCGCACATATTGGAGCACAGCGTGCTCGCGGGCAGCGATAAATATCCCGTAAGGGAGCCGTTTGTGGAGCTTATGAAGGGCTCACTGAATACGTTCCTTAACGCCTTTACTGCGGGCGACTGGACAATGTACCCCGTGGCCAGCCAAAATATGCAGGACTTTTTGAACCTTGTCGATGTTTATATGGACGCGGTGCTCAACCCCCTTATTCACTCCACGCCGGAAATATTCTGGCAGGAGGGCTGGCACTATGAGATAAATGACGATAAGCTCAGCGTAAACGGCGTTGTGTACAACGAAATGAAGGGCGCCATGTCCTCACCCGAGCGGGTTATAGAGCAGGAACTGCAAACCGCCCTGTTTGACAATTGCTACGGCGTGAATTCCGGCGGCGACCCCGCGGTTATACCGGAGCTTTCATACGAAGCTTTCTGCAGCTTCCACAAAAAGCTTTATCATCCTTCCAATGCCCTTATGTTCCTTTACGGTGACATGGATCTGGACAAGGTGCTTGCCCTTGCGGACGGCTACCTTTGCAATTATACCCCCTCAACGCGCGAGCATGTGGGCAGCGCGACCAAGCTGACCGCGCCCAAGCTTATCACAAAGCAGTATCCCATAAACGCCGGCGAGGATCCGGAAGGCAAGGCGCTTTATACCCGCGGCTGGGTGCTTGACCACCGCTGTGCAAGGGAACTTTTCGCCATGGATGTGCTTAAGGATGCCCTGTTTAACGCCGAGGCGGCACCCGTTAAGCGCGCCATAATGCAGAGCGGCGTTTGCGGAAACGTTGAGGCCGGCGGGGACGGCAGCATAAAGTACCCCGTATATGAACTTGTTATGAACGACGTTGATGCGGACAGGTTTGACGAGATTAAGGAAATAGTCGATTCCACCATTAGTGAGATCGCGAAAGTGGGTCCGGACAGGAAGCTGCTTGAAGCTTGCCTGAATCGCTATGAGTTCGGTCTGCGCGAGGAGCCCGCGTATTATCCCAAGGGAATCGCACTCGGCATGGAGGCCGCATCGAGCTACATTCATGATGACGACCCCATTTCCGGCCTGCGCTACGAGGATACGCTTAAGTTCCTGCGCGAGCAGCTTGATACGGATTACTATACCGACCTTATAAAGAAATACTTTATTGAGAATACCTGGCAGGCGGAGGTTCGCCTTGTACCCGAACCCGGCCTTGGCGAGAAGAGGGAAGCCGAGAACGCCGAGAAGATGGCCGCGCTTTACGCCAACCTTACCGATGAGGAGAAGGCTAAGATAAAGGCCAATCAGGAAAGGCTGAGGAAGCGCCAGTCCACGCCGGACAGCGAGGAAGCGCTTGAGACCATACCTCAGCTTAAGCTTAGCGAAACCGGAGACGGCCCCAAGCCCATAGAGGCGGAGGAGAGAGATCTTCTGAGCGTGCCCACGTATGCATACGATATGTTTACAGGCGGAATATCATACATTACCCTTATGTTTGACGCCGCATGCCTTACCCAAGAGGAAATACCCTACGCGAGCCTTGTCTGCAAGCTTCTTGGCGACATGAGCGCGGGTGAGTACGGCTTTGAGCAGCTTTCAACCGAACTTATGCTGAATACCGGCTCTATCGGCGCCAAGGTGAACGCGTACCACAGGGCAGGCGAAACGCAGGCGCATCCCTTTGCGCTGATAAGCATAAAGGCGCTTACATCAAAGCTTCAGGATGCCATGGATGCTATCTGCGCCATGATTACGGATACGCACTTTGATGAACGCGACAGGCTTAATGAGGCCATAAGCATGCTGGCGGCGGAAAACCGCTCCACGCTTATAGCGGCCGGCAACGTCATTGCCGCGCTGAGGTTGAGTTCATACTTTGATCCCGCGGCAATGTATTCGGAGCTTGCGGGCGGCCTTAGCTTCTTTGATTTCATTAAAAAGTTTGCCGCGGCGGACGAGGCGGAATTGGGCGAGCATATTGCCAAGCTTGAAGCCGTGGCCAAAAAGCTGTTTGTCCGCGCGAATCTCAGCGTTATGCTCTCCGGCGAGGAGGAGCAGTATACTGCGGCGAAGAAAGCCATCGGCAGGCTGATTGACACGCTTGATGAGGGCAAAAAGCAGGACAACCGCCCCGTGTTTGTGAAGAACGCCAAGAATGAGGCCATAATGACCCCGGGCGATGTGCAGTACTGCGCGGAGGGCTACGACATGGCGGAGCTTGGCTTCAGCTACGACGGAGCGACTGCCGTTATGAAGAACATACTCGCTACCGATTATCTGTGGAACAGAATCCGCGTGCTTGGCGGAGCGTACGGCGCGCATCTTAGGGTAAGTCAGAACGGCATCTTTACGCTGTGCAGCTACCGTGACCCGAACCTGGAGAACACATACAAGGTATATGACGGAATGGCCGAATACCTTGAAAAGTTTGACCCAAGCCGCAGGGAAATGGATAAATACGTCCTCGGCACCCTTCAGGAGCTTGACGCTCCCAAGGTTGGCCAGGTTGCGCACGATTCGGCGCTGTCGACTTACCTGGGCGGTTACACCAAGGAAAAGCAGAAGCAGATGCGCCGCGATGTAATAGCAACCGAGGCTAAGGACATTCGCGCCAAGGCCGCCCTTGTGAAGGCTGTAACCGATAAGCACTTTATCTGCACCGTTGGCAACAGCGAAAAGATAAAGGCCGCAAAGGATATGTTCAACACCGTAATAGAAGGCTGAAATTACAAATTAAGCTAAAACAAAGGAGCGGCGAAAGCCGCTCCTTTAGTTTACTTCGGGGGCAGGGAAAATATCTCTGCCCCGATTCATTCGGATTATATCGCGCGGGTATAGCGCTTGAGCCATTCACGCTCGTCCTCTTCCATAAGCGGGGCAAGCGTCTTGTAAACAAAGCTGTGGTATTCGTTGAGCATGCGCTTATCCTCGTCGCTAAGCAGGGCGGGATCGATGGCGTCCAGGTCTATGGGCGCGCAGGTCAGCGTTTCAAAATACATAAACTGGCCGTATTCATTCTTTTCACCCTTGCGGCAAACAAGCAGGTTCTCCGTGCGTATGCCGTGACTGCCCTCTATGTATATGCCGGGCTCGTCGCTTGTGACCATGCCCTCTTCAAATACGCAGGAATCTATGCGTTCCGGCACTACCTTCCAGCGGAAGCCGTTAGGCCCTTCGTGCACGTTAAGCAGGTATCCAACGCCGTGGCCTGTGCCGTGCTTGTAATCAAGGCCCTCTTCCCATAACGGACCGCGGGCAAGAACATCAAAGTTAAGGCCGCGGCAGCCGTAAAGGAACTTTACGTTCGCAAGGCGCAGCATGCTGCGCAGTACAAGCGCGAAATGTTTCTTTTCGTCATCCGTAAGCGGACCTACGGCGATTGTGCGGGTTATGTCCGTTGTGCCTTCGTAATACTGTCCGCCGCTGTCCACAAGCAGGAAGCCGTGCGGTTCAACGGTAAGGTTGCTTTCCTCCGTGGGCCCGTAGTGCGGCAGCGCGGCATGGGGGCCGTAGGCTGAAATGGTGCCGAAGCTCAGGCCAAGGTTGCCGTTGGTAGCGTAGCGCATGGAGTCTATCTTGGCGGCGGCCGAAAGCTCGCTCATAGGCTCCTTGCCAACGGTTTCCTTAACCCAGCGCATGAAGCGCGTTACAACAAGGCCGTCCTTTATATGCGCCTTGCGCATGTTTTCAATCTCAACGGGGTTCTTTATGGCCTTCTTCAGCTGCTCGGGGTTAACCTCATCAACTATTATGGCCTTTTCGGAAAACTTTTCGTAAAGCGCGTAGTTTACGGAAGCGGAGCTGAGCAGTATAGCGTCGCCCTCATCATAACGGGAGGCAAAGGAATAAATATCGTTATAAGGCAGAAGCGTAACGCCAAGCTCCCTTAAATATTCCTTTACGCAGAAATGGAACTTTGTTTCGTCCGCGAAAATATAAGCCGCGTCGCGCTCTATAACGGCGTATGAAAGGAACACGGGATTGCACTCCACGTCCCCGCCGCGAAGATTGAAAAGCCAGGCTATATCGTCAAGCGTGCTGAGCACATGCGCGTCCGCGTCCTTTTCAACAAGCACATTTCTTATATCCTTAAGCTTGTCCGCCGCGCTTACGCCAACGCTGTCCACGCCCAGAACATATACGGGGGAAGCGGGCAGGGCGGGACGATCCTCCCAAATGTCGCCCACAAGGTCCATATCCTCTTCAATGGTTATGTCCTTTGCGGAAAGTATCTTTTCAAGGCGCATAGCGGTTGCGGCGGGAACGGTACGGCCGTCCATGCCTACAACGCTGCCCTCGGGAAGGGAGGCAAGGTACTCGGTTGTTGTGGGCACGCCCTCTTCGCCCATTTTCATAAGCTTTATGGGGCTGCCCTGAATCTGCTCCTCGGCCTGAATAAAGTAGCGCCCGTCAACCCAAAGCGCGGCCTCGGTCATGGTTACTATAAGCGTACCCGCGGAGCCGGTGAAACCCGAAAGGTATTGCCTTGATTTGAAATACGGGTTTACGTATTCGGACAGATGGAAGTCCGCCGTGGGCACATAGTACGCGCTCACGCCTTTTTGCTGCATAAGCGCCCTAAGGCGCGTAAGTCTTTCGGCAATCATCTGTGCGGCAGCTCCTTTTGCTTAAGGCAGGCGCAGAGCAGCTTAACGGCATTGTCCACGTCCTTCATGTCAACCGTTTCAACGGGGGTATGTATGTAGCGGGTGGGGATTGAGATGCAGCCTGAAAGTATGCCGCCGCGGGTGCGCTGAACCGCGCCCGTGTCCGTGCCGCCCGCGCGCAGAACCTCGCGCTGATAGGGAATATTGTCCGCCTCGGCCGCCGCTTCCATAAACGCGCGCACAACGGGGGGAACTATAACGGAGCTGTCCATAACCTTTACGGTGGGGCCGCAGCCTAAGGCAACCTCCATGCGGCTGCATTCGGGTATATCGCCAACGCCGGTTACGTCAAGGCTGATGTTAAGGTCGGGTTCGATTGCGTAAGCCGCGGGGCTTGAACCGCGAAGGCCAACCTCTTCCTGAACGGTGAATACGGCATAAACATCATGCTCGCTCTTCATCTGCTTCATGGCCTCGGCTACTATGGCGCAGCAAATCCTGTCGTCCATGGCGCCGCAGGCGGCGCGCTCGCCAAGCTCAACATAGTTGGTAACATAAACGGCCATGTCGCCTATGCTTACCTTCTTTTCAGCCTCTTCGCGGCCGGAACAGCCTATGTCTATATAAAGCTCGTTGAATGTGGTCTCGTTCACGCCGTGCTTGGCGGTATTCTCAAAATAGGTAACGCCCTTTACGCCGTTTTCAAACACAACCTCGCGCGCGGTGGCGATAATGGGGTTCACGCCGCCAACGCGGGCAACGCGCAGGAACCCCTTTTCGTCTATCGCGACCACTATGAAACCAATCTGGTCCATGTGCGCGCTGACCATTATCTTTTTGCCGCTTGTGCCGCGCTTGTGGGCGATAAGGTTGCCCATGGCGTCGCGATAAACCTCATCCGCGTAGGGGGCGACATATTGCTTTATAACCTCGGCAGCCTTGTCCTCGCGTCCGGAGGGGCCGTACGCGCCGAGAATGTTCTTTATCATAGTTATATCCATAAATCAAAGCACCTCGTTGAATTTTTTGTTCTTTAGGAAAGCATCGGCCAGAGCGTACGCGGCGTTTATATCGTCTATGTCCGCTATGCTCGCCGGGGAATGGATATAGCGGCAGGGCACGGAAATGCAGCCGGTTTTGCAGCCCGCGCGCACGCGCTGTGCGGGGCCCTGATCGTTTGAACCGGTGGTACCCTGCCTGGGCTGCCACTTTATGTTGTTTTCCTTTGCGGTTTCGCAAAGCGCCTTGAACATATCGGGCGAAACTATGGTGGCGCCGTCCATAAAGGATATAGCCGCGCCGTGGCTCATCTTTGTTACAAAGCCCGCGTCCTTAACATCCGGCATGTCATTGGCGGTGGTACCCTCGAGTATTATTGCCACGTCGGGAGCAACGTTGTACGCCGCGGCGTGCATGCCGCGAAGGCCGATCTCTTCCTGAACGGTGAAGGCGGCGTAAAAATCGCAGTCGTAGTTATTTTCAAGAAGCTGCATAAGTATGGCGCAGCCTATGCGGTCGTCAAGAGCCTTGCCGAGAACTCTTTTGCTGCCCAGACGCTTAAACTTGGTGGCAAAGCCTATCCTGTCGCCGGGCTTAACGTATTTAAGCGCGTCGTCCTTATCCCTTGCGCCTATATCAACGAAAAGCTCGCTGTGGCTGAGCACGGTTTTGCGGTCCGCGGCGGTTTGCAGGTGAATGGCCTTTGCGCCTATAACACCCTCAAGCATATCGTCGCCTACAAGTACACGCTTTGAAACAACCACGCGGGAGTCTATGCCGCGCTGACCGTATGCGAGAAGGCCGTTGTCAAGCACGCCTATAACCATCATGCCAACCTCGTCCATGTGCGCCGCGACCATAACGCGGGGACCCTTTCCGGGTTTATGCACAACCAGGTTGCCCATAGCGTCCGTTTTCATTTCAAGGCCCTCTATGCCCGAAAGCTCGGCCTTTATGTAGCGGCGAACACGGCCCTCGTCACCGGGTAAGCCTATAAGGTTAGAAAGTTCTTCTAATCGTCTAAGCATAGCTTTTCCTCCCAATCCGCGCCTATGTTCTGAGCGAAGCGCGCTATAACCTTGGCGCAGTTTTTAAGCGTTGTAAGCGAAATTTCCTCAACGCTCGTGTGCATATACCTAAGCGGCAGCGATATAAGCCCGGTGGCTACGCCGCCCATCTCTGTCTGGGTGTGCCAGGCATCGGTTCCGGTATTCGCGGGGGCTACGTCGTAATCCCAGGGAATGTTTTGCTCATCCGCGGCGGCGGTTATCATCTTAAACATCTTGGGATGTATGTTAGGGCCGCAGGTTATGGAAACCTTTTCTATGTCTATCGCGTCAAATGGCTTTACGCCGGGGGTGGGCGCGTGGCAAACATCCATGGCTATGGCCATGTCGGGCTTGGCGTTCCAAACGCTTGCACGGGCGCCGCCGCCGGCGCTTTCCTCCTGCACGGTGGCGCAGAATACAACCTGGCAGTCAAGCTTTGTTTTCTTAAGCAAATCCATTGCCTCGAGCATAACGGTTATGCAGGCGCGGTCATCAAACGTTTTGCCGGCTACTATGTTGTTCTTAAGCTTCATAGGCGGCAGCAGGGCGAACGTTACATTGTCGCCCACGCGAACAAGCTCCTTTACCTCGTCCGCGTCAAGCCCGGTATCGCATACCATATCGTCTATGGAATAGGGCTTCGTATCGTCCCCGGGCTGCTGAAGATGCGGGGGAATGGCGCCGACAACGGCGTTGAGCACCTTTTTGCCGTGCACAAGCACTTCACTGCCGGGCAACACGCGCGGATCAACGCCCGCAACGGAGCGGATGCGCAGCAGTCCGTCGTCCTCAACGGCGGTTACCATCATGCCAACCTCGTCCATGTGCGCCTGCACCAGCAGCACCGGGCCGTGATCGCCGATGCGCGCGTAGGTGTTGCCCATAGGATCGATAAAAATGTCGTCCGTATAGGCTTTGTAATATCCCTTGACAACCTCGGACACGGCAACCTCGTTGCCGGTTACGCCCGGCTTGGTGGTCAAAGCGGATAGCGCCTCAAATACATCCATAAGCGTTTCTCCTCCTGTTTAATCGGCTTTTATTGAAAAGTGATAAGCTTATTAACCTACGGTTTCCTTTATAAGCCTAAGGGCGTTAAGGTGAGTTATCTTGTCTACCTCGTCCGCGGTGAAGCAGGTATTAAAGGCCTCTTCAAGCATGGGGAAGCCTTCCACGCCGCCGAACTCAAGGTCGCAGCCTATGCCGTCAAAGTCGCTGCCGAGGGCAACTATATCTATGCCGGCCTTGTCGGCCATGTAGCGCGCGTGGCGCACAACATCCGCGCAGTATGTGTAAGAAGCGTTGTCCACCAGGAAGTCGGACGAGAAGTTAAGGCCTACAACGCCGCCCTTGTCGGCAACGGCGCGCAGCATATCGTCGGTAAGGTTGCGCATAACGGGGCAGAGAGCCCTGGCGTTTGAATGGGAAGCGGTGAAGGGCTTGGAGGAATATTTTACAACGTCCCAGAAGCCGCCGTCGCTGAGGTGCGCGGTATCTATTATCATGCCAAGCTCGTTCATGCGCTTAACAACCTCTATACCGAAGGGCTTAAGTCCGCCGTTGGGATCAAGGCAGTTGGGGAAGCCAAGGGTGTTCTCCTGGTTGTGGGTGAGGGTGATAAGCCTTACGCCGCGGCGATACATTTCGTCGAGCCTTTCTATTTTGCCGTCGAGCGGTACGCCGTTTTCAATAGTCATCATTGAAGACATTACGCCGTCCGCAATGTTCTTTTCAATGTCCGCGTATTTGCCGATGGGGCGGATCATGTCCGCGTTAGCGGCAAGCTGACGATCGTAGCAATCGGCGGCATCATTAAAGAAGTCCCATTCATCGGCCTCACCGGTGGTTTCGGCTATGCGCTTCATGGGCGGAATGTACAGCGCAAGGCACTGCAGCAGGCTGCCCGCCTCTTTCATGCGGACCAGGTCCAGCATACCCTCGGGATTGGAGCGCAGGTTTTTATGCTCTTCGTCCCTCATAACTTCGCACACTATCGTGTCGCAATGCAAGTCTACAAAACGCATTTTACTCATTGTTTATTTCTCCTCCATCTTACGCGCAACTGCCGCGCGAAAATCATCCATTGTTTTGTTGTGGAATTTCCACCAGTGTTCAGGGTCCAGATGACCGCTTGCCGTGCCGCGCAGATATCCCTCGCGGTGGCTTATTATTTCGTTTATCTCAATTGTGGGATACTGCCTTATAAGATACGCGCAGAGTTCAACGGCGTTGTTCCATATACGATCAAAATACGGCTGAAAATGAGCGGTATCGTAATCGACTATGTCAAAATCGCTCGTGTAGATCATTCCGGCGGGTTCGCACAGCTCAATGCCTATGTGATCGTTGTTGTCCGATCCTCCGGCATGCCAGCCGCGCATATCCCAGGGCAGGTACTGCATAACGGTTTCGTCGTCCGCAAAGGCATGCACACATACCTCGCGCCCGTTCTGCTCGCTTGCGGGTTTGTTCCAAAGATCGTACCACACGCCGGAGCGCATGCCCGGCTCTGCGGTGCTGTGAATGGTTATGCCGCGTGGAGTGATGGTACGTCCTGACTTATAGCAGTCGTTTTCGGTCATAAGCTTAGTGATAATGTTCAGCATATATCCTCCGATTTAGGCAAACTGAGTATAAAAATACCTCAGCATGATTATACTACACATTTTTTGATAAATAAAGGGGCTCTAACCGTTATAGAAAAGGCTAAAAAGCAATAGAAATGCAAAATAATATATGCTATAATCAAAATATGAATAAGAAACAGATGCAAAGCAATTTAATGTTGGTACTCGTGGCGATTATCTGGGGCACGGCTTTCGTGTTTCAGCAGATGGGCGGGGATTCTATGAGCGCGTACTCTTTCAACGCGCTGCGTTCACTTGCCGCGGGTATAGCTTTGCTTCCGCTTATAGCGTTCAACAATGCCAGGGCAAAGAAAAACGGTCAGGTAAGTGAGGCTGACCCGAAAGCAAAACGCACGCTTATAATTGGCGGCCTGGTTGTTGGTACGGCGTTGGCGGTGGCAAGCGCGCTGCAGCAGCTTGGCCTTGGGTACACAACCGTGGGCAAGGCCGGGTTTATAACGGCAATGTACATTGTGTTCGTTCCCGTGTTCGGAATATTCCAGCATAAAAAGCTTCCGATTACGGTTTGGATAAGCGTTTTGCTCGGCGTTGTGGGCCTGTATTTCCTTTCCATATTCGGCACCGGCAGCTTTACGCTTGAAAAAGGCGATACGCTTGTGCTCCTCTGCGCATTCGGATACAGCGCGCACATCCTTTTGATAGATCATTTTTCACCAAAGGTAGACGGCGTGAAGATGAGCTGCATTCAGTTCTTCACCTGCGCCGTTGTTTCCGCGATATTCATGCTTATAGACGGCAATATCCCCTCCTGGCAGAATATAGGCGAAGCGATTATCCCCATTCTTTATACCGGCGTAATGTCCAGCGGCGTTGGCTATACGCTGCAGATTATTGCCCAGAAGAATACCGAACCCGCCGTAGCATCGCTGCTGATGAGCCTTGAAAGCGTTTTCTCGGCCCTTGCCGGCTGGGTTATGCTTGGTCAGGGATTCTCCGGCCACGAGTTTGCGGGCTGCGTTATAATGTTCGCGGCGATAGTGCTTGCTCAGCTGCCGGACCTTTTGGCCGCCGCCAAGAAGAAAAAGGGAAAGACCGCGTAAAACAAAAAGTGACTTATGCAAAAAATCTCCGAGTGATCGGAGATTTTTTTAGTTCATTATATAGACTGCAATTCGGATAAGCTATTTAATATCCTGCAGTATTTCGTCCTTCAGCGCGAGCAAAGCGCATATATTTCTGGCGTCACGCGGGCAGCTTTCCGCGCCCTGCGCGCGATAAAGGCCATAGTTCATGTGCGATGCTATTATGTCCGCGCCCTTCTTTTGCCCGTTCGCGGCGGCTATTTCCTCGGCAACCTTTGCCATATCCATATCCTTAAGGCCCTTCACCTCAAAGTGGGCCGAGGCAAGGGAGGCCACGCCGTCGTAATGCGTTGTAAGTACGCTTACGCTGGGCTGCTTATTAAGGTATCTCGTAACCGCACGCACTATCATAGCGCCCTCCTCGGGGTTGGTGCCGCGGGCAAACTCATCAAGAAGGATAAGGCTTATGCCCTCTGTTTGAGCGGCGGCCTGCTCAACCTCGTTGAACTGCACAATTTCCGCGCCAAAGCTTGAAAGACCGCGATCCATATCCTCAAGATCCTCGCTTACTATGAATATGCCGCCGAAAAGGGGCAGCCTGGCGTGCTTGGCAAAGGGCAATAAGCCCGCTTTCACAAGCATTGCGTTCAGCGCGAGCGTTTTCAGCGCAACGCTCTTGCCGCCCATGTTAGCGCCGGTTATAACCGTTGCGCCGAGCGGTGCCTCAAGCGAAACGGGAGTAAAGTGCCTTTCCCTTTCAAAAAGGGCATCGGCAACGCGCGGGTTTATCATATCTTCCATTTCAACGGGGCCATTTGAAAATTCCGGCATAACTCCGCCGTAGCGCATGGCAACCTCGGCGCGGGCAATTGTAAAATCAAGCTCGCCCACGTTGTCCATGCAGGAAATTATATCATTCGCGTACGGAACGAGAGATAAGCATATTTCGCGGCGGATTCGGCGCTCCTCAACGTCCTCCCGGCCAACGATCGCGCTTCTTTTAGCCGTAAGCTCGGCGCGCTCCTCGCTGTTTGCCGCGCGGCGGATAAGCTCCTCTATGTCGCGCTTTTCGCGCCTTGCCTGCTTAAGCTCCGCGGACGCGTTGTCCGCTATAAAAAATGTCGCTGCGCGGTTGCCGTCCGGGTCGATTATCTTAAGCGGCTCGGTCTGCGCGGGGATTGATATGCCCTCAAGGTGTGCCTTGGCCTTTACCTCGTCAAGCACGGGGGATATAAGCTCGGTTTGCAGCAAAAAACGCTTAAGCTCAAAAAGCTCAAGCTCGCTCAACGCGCCCTCGGAAAGATTCATAACGCTTCTGCGTATATCCTTCATGGGCATCATAAGCCGCTGAAGGCGGCCGTACTCAAAGCTTAGCGAAGTATAGCTTGCCATAACGCGGCATACGTTTGAAAGCTGCAGCTTAAGCTCATCAAGCTCATCGGGATTGAAAAAGCGCAGCTTGTTTACGCGCGCCTGGCCGTAAGGGCTTGAACAGGAAAGCGAATTGATAACATACCTGAATCCTATGTTCTCCTGCTGGGAAAATGTCATTGCCATTTTGCTTCTCTCCTTTATCAATTCTCTTTGCTTTCAACGTTTACAACCGGAACGTTTACGGCACTGCGCATGCTTTCAAGCAGCAGCTTCGGGTCCATATCAAAGCCGTATGCCGAAACGGGGTTTACCGTAATGGCCGCCAGCTTAACCGGCCTTCTTACGCCTATGCGCACGCCGCGTATAAGCAGCTTTTCGTATGAATCGTGGCTAAGCAGCAGCTTGCTGCCGTCCTCCGCGCTGAGCTCAAAGCCTTTAAGCTTGGCCCCGCCCATAAGCACGGGCTTTATGGTGGCGTCCGTAACCGCGCCCGAAATGTACGCGCTTTTCACGTCCGCGTATTCGCGGCTTACAAGCGCCTGGGCAAGCGTAACGTCGTCCTTCATCGGCTCAACCGTGCCGTCCGCCCGCTTAAAGCGGATCTTGCCGGCCAGGGGCAAATCAAGCTCCTCTTCGGTAAACGAATTTTGCTTGGGCAGGGTAAGCAGCGCCGTTGAAAAGGCCGTGTCCTCTATTACGGTATTAAGATCCTTTGAGTAGGAAGCGCCCGTGCAGAGAATTGTTGCCTCACTTACGGTTGGCGCGCAGAGTGTTTTGCGGCTGAGAGCGCCGTCTATTATTGTCATTTCCGCGCCGAAGGAATCGAATATTTCAACAAGCGCGCTGAGCTGAGTCGTCATACTCGGCCCCGCAAGCTGCACGTTGCCGTCGCTGCGGGCGCGCACCACCGCAACCTCACCCATCGGGGTGGGCCAGCCTGTTGAATATATTATCTCCCTTGTAATGTCGCTTAGGCGAAACATATCAACCGCCGTGGCCACAAGGGTATTTTCATAAACATATATGCCGGGCTTCGCGGTGCTTGTAACTAGGTCCACGCTTTCGCCGTCCCGCCCTATGCTTGTAAGCCCAAGGCGAACGCCGGAATCGTTAAGCTCCGCTATAAGCTTATTCAAAACGGTTGTTTTGCCCGCGTTTTTGCACATGCCTATTATGGAAAGCGAGCGCACGCCCTGTATATATTCCTTCAGCATTTAATCTCCTAAATCGCAGTACTAGTCTAAAGGCTTATTTGCCTTCCGTTTCCGCTTCCTTTTCCCTATCAAGAAACAGCTTGAAGACGGCATCCAGTATATCCGGATCGTCAACACCGTGAAGCTCCTCGTCCTCGTCGTCCGCGCCGGACATAAGCTCAAGTATTACAAGCTCAGGTTCGTCGCTTTCGTCGTCAACGGGGAAAAGCACGGCGTATTCCTTGCCCAAAAACGGCACAACGTCCAGTATTTCGTAGGCAAGCTCGTTGCCCTGGCTGTCTTCAAGGGCGATAAGATCGCTGTCTTTGTTTTCCATGCAGTCTCCTTATATTACGCCTTGTTCTCGCAGCCGAGCACGCACTGAATTTTGTGCATTACCATCTGCTTTATGGCTTCGCGGCCGGGCTTAAGATACTGGCGCGGGTCAAAATGATCGGGGTTATTGTAAAGATGCTCGCGTACGCTGGCGGTCATGGCAAGGCGCAGGTCGGAGTCTATGTTTATTTTGCAAACTGCCATGCTTGAAGCCTTGCGCAGCATATCCTCGGGCACGCCTATGGCGTCCGGCATATTGCCGCCGTAGCGATTTATCTTGTCAACAAATTCGGGTATAACGCTGCTCGCTCCGTGCAGCACTATGGGGAAACCGGGCAGGCGCTTCTGAACCTCTTCAAGTATATCAAAGCGCAGCTGCGGCTTGGTGCCGGGCTTGAACTTATAAGCGCCGTGGCTGGTGCCTATGGCGATAGCGAGCGAGTCAACGCCGGTGCGGGTTACAAAATCGTAAACCTGATCGGGATCGGTGTAGCTGCCCTGGCCCATGGCGACCTTAACGTCGTCCTCAACGCCCTCAAGGCGGCCAAGCTCACCCTCTACCACAACGCCGTGATCGTGAGCGTATTCAACAACCTGGCGCGTAACGGCCACGTTTTCCTCATAAGGATGATGGCTGCCGTCTATCATAACGGAGGTAAAGCCGCCGTCTATGCAGCTTTTGCAAACGTCAAATCCGTCGCCATGGTCAAGATGCAGGCATATGGGAAGGCCGGTTTCGATTACGGCTGCCTCAACAAGCTTCATAAGGTATGTATGGCTGGCGTATTTACGCGCGCCGGCGGACACCTGAAGAATCACGGGCGCGTTAAGCTCCTTCGCGCCTTCGGTGATGCCCTGGATTATCTCCATGTTATTAACGTTGAAGGCACCGATGGCGTATCCGCCCTCGTAGGCCTTTTGAAACATTTCTTTGCTGGTTACAAGAGGCATTGTTTTATCTCCTTTGCATGTTCATGATTGTCATTATTATATACTATTTTCAGTTATATTCCAACATGCAGCTTGTATCTGTTTTCATAATACCCATTCAGCGGAAAGAATATATAAATAAAAAATGACTTAGCACAACAGCATCTCACACCCCCCTTGATTTTTTTTTGTTATATGCTACAATATACGAAGAATAATGACCGGAGGTAATTTACCATGGCTTATAAGATTACTGATGCTTGCATCTCCTGCGGCGCTTGCGCAGATGGCTGCCCCGTTGGCGCTATCTCTCAGGGTGACGAACATTACGAGATCAACCCCGATGCGTGCATTGACTGCGGTGCTTGCGAAGGCACTTGCCCCGTCGGTGCTCCCCAGCAGGACTAATTAACAACTGCCAACAGGATCGGCCCTTCCGAAAAGGGAGGGCCGTATCTGTATCCATTCGAACAAAAATCGGTGAAATGCGGCTTAAGGGCCGTTTTTTAGGTATAATCAAGGCCTTATGGAAAAGAATATAAGCGAACAAAAGGAAAACAAAAAATATATAGGCATATTGCTTATGCTTGCGTGCGCCCTGCTTTGGAGCGCGAACGGGCTGTGTATAAAGCTTACGCCGTGGAATTCAATGGTTCTGGCGGGCTGGCGCGGTTTTGCCGGCGCCATAACGCTTTTTATCGCCATGAAGGCGCTTAAGATGAAAATAAGCATTAACGCGCGCACGATACTTATAGGTGTCTGCGTTTGCGCTACGGGCTTTCTTTATATAATAGCAAACAGGCTTACAACCGCGGCCAACGCCATAGTGCTGCAGTATACATCCCCCGTTTGGCTCCTTGTGCTCAGCATGATATTCTTCGGCAGAAAGTATCGCGGCATTGACTACGCGGCGGTTCTGCTTACCGTTGGCGGCATAGCGCTTTTCTTCCTTGATCAGCTTGCCCCGGGCGGCACGCTCGGCAACATAATAGCGATAATTGACGGCTGCAGCCTTGGCGGCGCGTATTTGCTGATGGGTGAAAGCGAGGGCGGAAACAGGCTTTCGGGCACGCTCGCTGGCCTTGTGATGATGGCCGTTGTGGGTATTCCGTTCACGTTTGCTTATCCGCCGGAGGTTAGCGCGGTTTCCGTTGTTATGGTTGCCGTGATGGGCATATTCATGCTCGGTTTGCCGTACGCGCTTTACAGCGTGGCCATAAACTATTGCCCGCCGCTCGGATGCGTGCTTATAAGCTCGATAGAAATCGTGCTTAACCCGGTTTGGGTTTGGCTCGGCACAGGCGAAATGCCCGATACGTTCGCCATGATAGGCAGTGCGGTTATATTGATAACCGTAACGTTGTGGTGTGCCTTGGGCGGCGCGCAGGAAAAGAAAATCAGCAAAAAATAATTTTAGCGCCGTCGTTTGCGGAAAACGACGGCGTGTATTATATAAAAACGAAAGGGTGTGTGCACTAAATTGAAACTCACAGGCAAAAGCCTGCGAAGCGACTTCGCGCGGTTTGTATCCGCTACTACCGCATCTCTTCTGGTATTCTGCCTTTATTCCGTTGTTGACGGACTGATGGTGGCCCACGGCGTTGGGGAATACGCCATGAGCGCAGTTAACCTGGCGCTGCCGTTTACCAATATGCTTTTTGCATTAGCGGTAATGTTTGCGGTGGGCGCAAGCACCATAATAGCAATATTTATGGCGCAAAAGAAAAGCAGGGAAGCTGATGAGCTGTTTTCCCAAAATCTGACGGTGCTTATAATCTTGGGCGTTGTAATATCGGCACTTGTGCTTATTTTCATAGAGCCGGTAGCGCGTCTTTTGGGCGCGAACGAGGTTACGCTCGATTACACGGTGGCTTATCTTAAAGGTCTTGCGCCGTTCAGCACGTTTTTTCTTGTTTCGTATAATCTTGAAATTCTTATAAAAACGGACGGTTTCCCGCATATAGCCCTTATAACGGTTATAATAGGGTGCCTGTTTCATTGCGCCCTGGATTATGTCACCATATTCCTGCTTGATTTGGGCACCTTTGGCGCCGGATTCGCAACGGGCTTCTCGCAGCTGGTTACAAGCGCAATCTATATAGTGCATTTCCTTGGCAAAAAATGCTCGTTCAAAATTAGGAAATATCGCTTTGATCCGCATATATACAAGCGCCTTATACCAATAGGAATAGCGGACGGCGTAACCGAACTTTGCACGGGCCTTATGATGTTTTTGTTCAACCGTACCATAATGCGCTATATAGGCAACGATGGTGTTGTAACATATACCATAATATCGTATATAAACACGGTTGTAATAAACCTGATGCTTGGAATTTCTCAAGGCTCTCAGCCGCTTGTAAGCTACTATTACGGCGAGGGAAGCAGGGAAAAGTGCAAAACACTCCTCAAATACGGCCTGCGTACGGTTTTAGCCATGGCGGCAATAGTACTCACGGCGCTGTATGTGTTCGCGGAGCAGATAGTGATGCTGTTCCTGAAGGACGTTGACGAAAGCCTTGCGGCATACAGCGTGGAAGCGTTCAGAACATATATATTCTGCTACACGATGCTTGGCTTTAATGTGCTTATCGGCGGCTACATGACGGCGCTTGAGCGCCCCAAGCAGGCTCTGGCCATTTCGGTCGGCCGCGGGCTTGCTCTGCAGGGCTTAAGCTTGATAGCGCTTTCCCTCATTTTCGGCGCGAACGGAATATGGTACACGCCTATTGTTTCCGAAGCCGCGTGCCTTGTAATGTCTTTTATTTTCCTAAGGCAATATCTTAAAGGCGATATTATGCCTGCGGCCAAGGCTTAACGCCGCCGCCGATACCGGAATTTACCGAAATCAGCTCCGCGGCGATGCTTATTGCGATTTCCGCGGGCGTTTCGGCGCCTATGTTAAGGCCTACCGGGCAGCGAACGCGGTCTATATCGCTTTGTGAAAAACCGGCAAGCTTAAGCCGTTCGCGTGTGCGTGCGGCCTTGTGGCGCGAACCTATGCAGCCTATGTAGTGCGCAGGGGTGGGCAGTATGTTCAAAAGAACGTCGTAATCCGCCTCATGCCCCGGCGTCATAACGAAAACGGCATCGGCGCGGCTTATTTTAACGGAGGCTGAAAGAGAGGAAAAATCCCCGAGCGTAAGCTCATTCGCGTCCGGAAAATATTCGCGCGAAAGAAGAGCCTCACGGCTGTCGTAAACATAAACGGGAAGACCGATGCTCCTGAGCACCGGCGCGAGCGCGCGGGCCACGTGACCCGCTCCGAATATAAGCGCGCGGGCTGAAAAGGAAAGCGGCTCCGCGAATATGTCCGCCGTGCCGTCACTCGATTTGCTGTATACGGCATTTGGCCCAAGCAGTGGCAGAATTCGCTCCAAGTCAATACCATTGGGCAGATCATCTTCGGTTTTATATACAAACAGATGCGAAAGCTTTCCGCCGTCAATCGCGTAAATTAAGTAGCTGTCCTCGCTTTTTGCGGCTTGGGCGGCTATTTTTTGCGCAAGAGGCGCATCGGGTGGCGTAAACAGGCTGAAATATATGCGCACGTTGCCGCCGCAAACCATGCCTATATCGCCAATTTCACCTTTTTCAAGGGAGTAGGCAACCATGCTGCTGCCATTTCCCGCCAGAATATCAAGCGCGTTTTGCCGAGCGTGCAGCTCAACGCTGCCGCCGCCTACGGTTCCGGCAGTATGTCCGTCGGCATAAACGGTCATTTTTGCCCCCGCGCCGCGCGGCACGGATCCGGATGCGGCTATAACGCTGCACAGCACGGCGCTTTCGCCGGCGGCAAGTTTTTCATACAATTCCGAAAAAAGCTTTTGCATATAATAATACTCCCTGAAAAGAAGATATGTGTTCAGCTGCAAGCATATCAGAAAAGGAACCGCAATTCAACCGAAAAACATTTGACCGCCGGTCAAAAATGCTATATTCTCATATAAGAATAACGGATCGGAGAAAAAACGTGCTTTTAAGCGAACTTATGAAAATAAGGCGAGGGGCAACCGCGATAATAGGCGGGGGCGGAAAAACCACGCTTATGTATACCTTGGCTCGCGAGCTTGAAAAGGAAAACAGCGTTGTAATAATGACCACAACGCATATTACACTGCCGCCGCATGTGCCGACAATTCTTAATCCAAGCGAGGACGACGCAAGGTTGCTTATAAGAAAAGGCAGAACGGTTTGCGCGGCAAAAATGGGGGCGGAGAAAAAGCTTTGTCCGAGCGACATTAGCGTGGAAACACTCTGCGAAATGGCGGATTATGTGATAGTGGAAGCGGATGGGTCAAAAGGACTGCCGCTGAAGGCACATCTTGACTATGAGCCGGTGATTCCGCCGTGCGTGAACGACACTATTTTGGTTATAGGAATGAGCGGAATAGGTAAAAGCGTTGAAAACGCGGCGCACCGAACCGAACAATATTGTTTGCTTGGCAAATGCGGTCCGGAGGACATAGCAACATGCGAAATTGAGGCGCGTGTGGTAAACGCGGAAAACCTGCATACCAAGGTTTTTTTGAATCAAACCGATGCCTGCGAGCCCGATAAGGTGCGAAAGCTTGCCGAACTTATGTCAGCTCCGGTCTATGCCGGATCGCTTATGAAAGGGGAATGGAAATGCTTGTTCTGATAAAGGGCGCGGGGGATCTTGCGAGCGGTGTGGCGCTTCGCTTGCACCGGTCCGGATTCGATGTTGTTATGACGGATATAGCAAACCCAACCTCAATCCGCCGCACGGTCTGCTTCAGCGAGGCAATAAGGCTTGGCGAAGCGATGGTTGAGGACGTGAAAGCCAAAAAGGCGAATAGCGCAAAAGAGGTTTTTGAAATAATAAAGACCGGGAAAATCCCGGTTATCGCGGACGAAAACTGCGAGTGCAGAAAAGAATTGAAGCCCGATGTCATGGTGGACGCGATAATTGCCAAGCGAAATATAAACACAACCATAAACGATGCACCGATTGTTGTGGCCTTGGGACCCGGATTTACGGCGGGCGTTGACTGCCATGCCGTTATTGAAACGCAGAGAGGGCATAACCTGGGCAGGGTGATTTTGAGCGGAAGCGCCGCGCCGAACACGGGAATACCGGGAATAATCGGCGGTGTTGGGGCGGACAGAGTGCTGCGCGCTCCATGCGAGGGAATATTTGAACCCATAAATAAAATAGGCGATATAGTATGCGCGGGCGATACGGTTGCCACGGTAAACGGTGAACCCATGAAAACCAAGATAGACGGAGTACTTCGCGGGATTTTGCCGCAGGGTGTCAGCGTATTCGGCGGCATGAAAAGCGGCGATGTTGACCCAAGGGGAAACGTGCAAAACTGCTATACCGTGTCCGATAAAGCGAGCGCGATAGCCGGCGGAACGCTTGAGGCGATTCTGAGATTGAGCGGTATAATGAGAAAACGGGAAAACTAAAAAATTTTTTGGCAGAATAAATCAGATGTCGCGGGACTTTTTTGAGCAAATCAAAAAGCCGGATCAAAAAAGTCGAAAAAAAGCTGTTGACAAAGTTTGGAGTGTTTGGTATTATAGTCAAGCGCGCTGGGGAAAC
>CAVIJJ010000005.1:0-63324 GCA_963643205.1 bacterium
ATTTATTGCCGCTATGGACGGGAACGTGCTTGATAAGCCGGAAAGCACCACGCAGCAGGAGAACAGCGCAAACCTTGGCGAAAAAAGGCTGAGCGTTATTGAACAATATTCCCTTAAAGAAAATGAGTTTGTTTGCCTTAAGGAAGGCAAAACAAGGGTTAATTTCTTCTTTGGCGGTAAGATGGATTCCGCGGCGGCGATAACGGCCGCACTGCCGGCAGTTGTAATTCCCGAAGAGATTTGCGGCTATAAGCTTGATGAGTTCACGGCGCTGTCCGGCTGGATGAAAACAGGCGCAGCCTCAGCCACCGTTTTCGGCACGGATTATGTTTTGGACGGCGCAAGATTCAGCGCGGATTTGTTCGAACCGGGCAAGGTGTATTCAATAGAGGATCTCAGAGCGGGAGGCGCGCTTTCACTTAGCTTTGATGTTAGCTATGCCTCCGATTCGGGCGGCATGGTACTCAATGTGATAGCCAGAAAGGGGACGGAGGCGCAGGGAACCCCCGCCGAAACGGACGCGGGTACGATGCTTGGGGATGAAACGTTCAGCGGCATAAACCTGCTTGTTGACGGAGATGCTTGCCTCGGCGCGGAGTATTATCCTGCCGATGCGAGCGCGCTGATTATGTTTGAAACCGATATTCCGCTTGAAAGCTTGGCTGAGATACTTAAAGCGCTTGACATAAAGGGCATTGTTGAGGGGCTTAAATAAAGCACTTTAGGGCAAATGAAAGCCCCCGGAGTTTTCTCCGGGGGCTGATTGTTTTTCAGCTGTTACAGCTTAGTCTTTACAGCGCGCACCAGCCGCCGTCAACGGGAAGAATAGCGCCGTTTACATAGGAGGATTCATCGCTTGCGAGGAACAGCGCGGCCGCGGCAATCTGCTCGGGTTCGCCGGGCTTGGGGGAGCAGGAAAGAACGTTCTTAACCCTGCCGTAGCCTGCCATGTTGGGCATGCCCATGGAGTTGGAAATTTCCGTGTTTATGCCGCCCGGGGCGATCGCATTGCAGCGAATATTGTCGTTTTGATACATAAATGATGTGTTGCGGGTGATGGAGTTCATCGCCGCCTTGGAAGCGCAGTATATAACGCCGGCGCAGGAATGGGAGCCGCCCATGGAGGTAACGTTTATAATATTGCCGGGGCGCTGAGCCGCCTTAAAATAGTTAACGGCCTTGCGAATGGCGGTCATGGGGCCATAAACATTTATGCGCATAACCTGCTCGTATTTTTCGTCCGTAGCATCGCCTATGGGGGACATATCGTCCATTACGCCCGCGTTATTGACAAGCACATCCAGCGCGCCGAAAGTTTCCACGGCAAAGTCGATCATGCCCTCGTTAACCTCGCGGCTGCCTATGTCGCCAACGTATACGGCTACCTTGCCGGGCTCGTTCTTAAGCTCTTCGGCAAGCGCCTCCAGGCGTTCACGCCGCCTGGCTACGGCAACAACATTCGCGCCCTCGCGCACAAAGCGCTCAACAATCGCGCGGCCCATGCCGGAGGAAGCGCCGGTTACGACAACAACCTTGTTTTCCATTTTCATAGCGGTTCTATCCTTTCTGTATTCGATTTCCTTGCAATCAGATGGGAAATTCGATATATTATTATTGTTACAACTGTAACGTATCTCGGGACGGCCTGTCAATGCTGATTGTTACGATTTGTATCAAAGTTGTAACGCATTTCGAAAATAAAGGGGAAAATATGGATAAGGACGAAAAAACGGAGCGCGACAATCTGCGGATGCGTACCGCTATGATGACGCTTTTAACGCGCGAGCCCTTTGAAAAGATTACGGTGACGGAGTTTTGCAGGGAGGCGAATATATCCCGCATGACGTTCTATCGCCGCTATGATTCGCTTAAGCAGCTTTTATCGGAGGTTGCGCTAACGTATGTTGAGTGGCTGAGGCAGAACATTGACGAGTCGCAGCGGCGGGATCCTTACAGCTATTATGTTTCGCTGTTTCAAAAAATACGGGATAACGCCGAAACTGTTTTGATGCTGTATTCAGCGAATGTTTTCGAGTTTCTTTTTCGCCAGGATGACCGCATATCTTATTTATCCTATGAAAATTTCGCTTATAACGGCGCTATACATTCCGTAGCCTATGCCTGGCTTCGCGCCGGCATGCCGCAATCGCCCGAGGAAATGGCTAAAATATGCCTGAAAATAACCGGAAAGCGGCAGGTGTTTATGTTTTGAGCGTATAAGCGCCGCGCTTGCAAAATACTTCTGTTGTGGTAAAATCATATCGCATTTATTCTGTATGAATTGAAAGGAAGGATAGTCCCGAATGAAAATGATAAAGCGGTTTATCAGCTATTATAAGCCGCATATACGCCTTTTCGCGCTGGATACTGGCTGCTCGCTGCTGGTTGCGGTGTGCGATCTGTTTTATCCAATGATAGCAAAAAACATTACAAACGTTTATGTGCCCAACAAGCAGCTTAATCTGCTTATTGTCTGGGCCTGCGTGCTGCTCGGCATTTATCTTGTAAAGGCCGCTATGAACTACATTGTGCAGTACTGGGGCCACGTTGTGGGCGTAAGAATTCAGGGCGATATGAGGCGCGATCTTTTTCGCCATCTTCAAAAGCTGCCCTTCTCGTTTTTTGACGAAAACAAAACCGGCACGATTATGAGCCGCATAGTGAACGACCTTTTTGAAGTGTCCGAGCTTTCTCACCACGGCCCGGAGGACGCGCTTATTTCGTTTATAACGCTTATAGGCTCGTTTATAATGCTTATGAGCATAAATACATACCTTGCGCTTATAGTGTTCGCCATGGTGCCCATTATGGTGGTTTTTGCCATAAACAAGCGCCGCGCCATGAACGCCGCATTTAAGGAATCAAGGGCGCAGATAGCGGAGGTTAACGCGACCGTTGAAACGGCCATAGCCGGCATGAGGGTTTCCCGCTCGTATACCGCGGCGGAGCATGAAAACAAAAAGTTCGGCGTGGCGAACGAGGGCTTCAAAAAGGCCAGAAACATTGCCCTTCGCGCGATGGCGGCATTCGGCAGCGGCATAAACTTTTTTAACGATATGCTTTACCTGCTTGTGCTTACCGCGGGCGGACTGTTTTTCTATTATGAAAAAATAGACTCGGGAGACTTTGTGGCGTTCCTGCTTTATGTTTCAATATTCATGAAGCCCATAAACAGGCTTGTCAATCTTTTTGAGCAGCTGCAGGACGGCATGACCGGCTTCCAAAGGTTTGTAGAGATTATGGACGTGCCGGAGGAGGTTGACAACGGCAAGCTTTCCCCGGGCAAGCTTGAGGGCAACATAGTGTTTGACGATGTTTCCTTCCGCTATGAAAACAGCGATTCCGCGGACGCGGAGGAAAAGGTTATATCCCACCTTTCAATGAATATACAAAAGGGCAGAACCGTCGCGCTGGTGGGGCCGTCCGGCGGCGGCAAAACAACGCTTTGCAACCTTATTCCCCGCTTTTACGAAATAGACTCCGGCTCCATCACTATAGACGGCATGGACATTCGCGACATGACCCGCTATTCATTAAGGAAAAACATAGGCATTGTTCAGCAGGATGTTTTCCTTTTCAACGGCACCATACGCGAGAATATAGCCTACGGCGATCTTGACGCGAGCGATGAGCAGATTGTTGAGGCCGCAAAAAAGGCGAACATACACGACTATATTATGACCCTTGAAAAGGGCTACGATACAAACGTTGGCGAGCGCGGCGTTAAACTTTCCGGCGGGCAGAAGCAGCGCATATCAATAGCGCGCGTGTTCCTTAAAAACCCGAGCATACTTATTCTGGACGAGGCCACAAGCGCGCTTGATAACGCGACCGAAATGCTTATTCAGCAGTCCTTGTCGGAGCTTGCGAAGGGAAGAACCTGCATAATAGTGGCGCACAGGCTTTCCACCATAAAGAACGCGGACGAGATAATAGTGCTTACCAAGGACGGCATAGAGGAGCGCGGCACACACGATGAGCTTATGAAGCTTGATAAAATGTATGCCGGCCTTTACAGATACCAGTTCCGCGAATAACAAAAACACAGATACTAAAAAGGAGTGGCGATAAGCCACTCCTTTACTGTACGCTTTTTTACTCGGCTACATTTCCGGCCTTAACCCTTTCAAACTCATCCTGAATTTCCTTGCTGGGTTCCTTTGTAAGCAGGGAAACCACAACTATGAATATGCAGGAAACTATGAACGCGGGCAGCAGCTCGTATATTCCGAACAGTCCGCCAAGGGGCTTTATGAACAGCTTCCATATAAACACCATACCGGCGCCGGAGAGCATACCGGCTATGGCACCCGCGCGGGTCATGCGCTTCCAGAACAGGCTGAAGAGCACCAGCGGGCCGAATGTTGCGCCGAAGCCCGCCCAGGCGAAGGAAACTATTGTGAATATAACGCTGTTTTCATCAAGCGCTATAACGATAGCGATTGCGGTTATAACGAGCAGCATAACGCGGGTAAGGGTCATAACCTGCTTGTCCGTGGCATCCTTTTTGAATATGCCCTGGTAGGCGTTCTTGGCGAACGCGGAGGCCGCTATAAGCAGATAAGAGTCCGAAGAGCTTATGGTCGCCGCCAGTATGCCCGCCATGGCAAGGCCCGCAAGGGCGGAGGGCAGCAGCGAACGGGAAAGCAGAACGAATACGTTTTCCGCCTCGGAAGCGGTGGTAAGGGCGGTGGGGTAGAGCGCGCGGCCCACAACGCCTATGGTTATGGCGGCGGCAAGGGATATAACAACCCATATCATGGCAACCCTGCGCGCGCGCTTAAGCTCATCCTCGCGGCGAATGGCCATAAAGCGGAGCAGTACCTGCGGCATACCGAAGTAACCGAGACCCCAGGCAAGCATGCTGGCAACGTTCAGCGCGCCGTAGTCCTGCCTTTCACCGAAAAGGGGAACGCCGTTTGAAACAACCTGCACGCCGTCCTCGGTTATGGGGTTGCCCAGACCGAAGAACTCAAGGAAGCCGGGGAAGTCCTTTACGTTTTCAAATACCTTTTCAAGGCCGCCCGCGCTTATAACGCCAAGCGTAAGCACCGCCACAAGCACAACCACCATTACCATGGCCTGCATAAAGTCGGACGCGCTTTCCGCAAGGAAGCCGCCGAGCAGCGTGTATATAAGCACGAATACCGCGCCCACGAGCATCATTGTAATATAGGGTGCCCCGAACAGGGTGGAGAAAAGCTTGCCGCAGGTAACAAGGCAGCTTGCCGCGTATACGGTGAAGAATATCAGTATGAACGCCGCGGAAATGCCCAGTATAACCTTTTTGTTCTCACGGAAGCGGTTAGAGAAAAACTCAGGCAGGGTTATGGCGTTGCCGGCGGCTATGGTGTATCTCCTGAGCCGCTTTGAGACTATAAGCCAGTTTATATAGGTACCTATGGCAAGGCCGGCCGCCGTCCAGAACGCGTCCGCAAGTCCGCACCAGTAGGCAACGCCGGGCAGACCCATGAGCAGCCAGCCGCTCATGTCCGAAGCCTCCGCGCTCATCGCGCTGACCCAGGGGCCAAGGCTCCTGCCGCCCAGGTAAAACTTTTCACTGTTCGTGTTCGCACGGCGGGCGAAGAATATGCCTATGCCTATTACGGCCGCCATGTAAATCACCATCACTATCAATATTTCAAGTGATCCCTGTTCCATAGTATGTCCTCCATATCGTAACATGAATTTTATTCATGTATTATACCATCTTTCGCTTGGTACCGGCGTATTATAGCCACTGTACAGAAAAATAGCAAGCATAAATTATTGTTAATTTTGGCCTTAACGGCTTGCAAAAACGCAAAAAATGCCGTATTATATAGTAAAACGAGGTTAGATGAAATATATTCATTTATTAGGAGATCGGCATGAACGACACCAAATATACCATGTTTGTTAAGGCGGTGGAGAAAAAAAGCCTGGCTTTGGCGGCGCAGGAGCTTTGCTGCACGCCGAGCGCGGTAAGCCACGGCATAAGCGCGCTTGAGAGCGAGCTTGGAATAAAGCTTATGAAGCGAAGCCGCGGCGGGGTTGAGCTTACGCCGGAGGGGGAGCACGTGATAGACGCGGCAAAGGACGTGCTTGCGGCCATGGAAAGGGTGAAGGTTGCGGCGGACGAGGCAAGGCAGGGCCTTGGCAGAATTGTTCGCATAGGGGCCTTTACAAGCGTTGCCGTGCACTGGCTGCCGGGCATGATAAAAAGCTTTGAGGAGGTTTGTCCGCAGGCGCAGTTTAAGCTTCTGAACGGCGATTATCACGATATAAACACATGGCTTGAGCAGGGCAGCATAGATATAGGCTTTGTAACAATGCCCGATTATCCCAAAAACTGCCGGGCGGTGGAGCTTAAAACGGAGCGGCTTCTGGCGGTTCTGCCAAAGGAGCATCCGCTTGCGGGGCTTGAAAGCTTTCCCGTTGCGGCGGTTGAGAACGAAAGCTTTATTTCAATAATGGAAAACAGCGCGAACGACGCGCGAAGGGCGCTTGACATGGCGGGCGTTTCGGCGCACGTTAAATATACCACCAAGGATGACTATGCCGTTATAGCCATGGTCGAGCAGGGGCTCGGCATAAGCATAATGCCGGAGCTTCTTTTAAGCGGCCTTACGCACCACGTTAAGCTTATGCCGCTTGATAACGGGGCAAGCCGCATAATAGGCGCCGCCGTTCCGGCCAAAAACAGCGACAACGCCACGGCGGAAAAGTTCATTACGCACATGCAGAGCTGGCTTAAGAAAAGATACAGCTGATTTAACGGGCGCGGAAAAATATCGTTTACAAACGCCGCGCCTTTTTGATATAATCTTTTATCGACAAAGGGGAGTAACCTGCCCGCGGGCGAAAATGCGGGCGGTTTGGGCGACATCACGGTTAATTGACCCGCCCGGCCTTGATTGGTGAGACTTTTGCCGCTTATCTTCCGCAGGCGATTTCTGCGGAGGCTTGAGCGCGGCAAAGGTTTTTTTATGCTCAAAACCGGGCATCACCGCGCTCACAATAAATCACAACCGGAGGAAAAAACGGAATGGAACAATTCATTGAGCTGTTTTCAAACGTGGCCAATTTCACGTGGCAGCAGCTGCTGATGATGGTGATAGGCTGCGTGCTTATCTATCTTGCCATCAAAAAGGACATGGAGCCTACGCTTCTTTTGCCGATGGGCTTTGGCGCGGTTCTTGTGAACCTGCCCTTTGTTAATACGGAGGCCATAGAAACGCTGTTCAACGCGGGCATAGCGACGGAGCTTTTCCCGCTGCTGCTCTTCATAGGCATAGGCGCGATGATAGACTTTGGTCCCCTTCTTTCGAACCCCAAAATGTTCCTTTTCGGAGCGGCGGCTCAGTTCGGCATATTCTTTACCTTTATAATGGCGCGCCTTATAGGCTTTACCCTTCAGGACGCGGGCAGCATAGCCATTATAGGCGCGGCGGACGGCCCCACCTCCATTTACCTTGCTAACTACTTTAATTCCAATTATCAGGGCCCCATAATGGTTGCGGCATATTCATACATGGCGCTTGTTCCCATTATTCAGCCGCCTGTTATAAAGCTGCTTACAACTAAGAAAGAGCGCTGCATACGCATGCCCTATAACCCCAGCGCGGTTTCCGGCACAACCCGCGTGCTCTTCCCCATATTCGTAACCATAATCGCCGGCACCATAGCGCCCAAGAGCGCGGAGCTTATAGGCTTCCTTATGTTCGGCAACCTTATAAGGGAGTGCGGCGTGCTTGGCAGCCTTTCGGATACCGCCCAGAAGACCCTTGCCAACCTTGTTACGCTGCTCCTCGGCATATCCGTTGCCTTTAAGATGAAAGCGGAGCTTTTCGTAACGTTTGAAACGCTTGCCATAATCGCCCTCGGCCTTGTGGCGTTTGTGTTCGATACCGCGGGCGGCGTGCTGTTCGCCAAGTTCCTTAACCTGTTCCTTAAGAACAAGGTAAACCCAATGATAGGCGCGGCGGGCATTTCCGCGTTCCCCATGGCAAGCCGTGTTGTGCATAAGCTTGGCCGGGAGGAAGACAACCAGAACTTCCTGCTCATGCACGCGGCGGGCGCGAACGTGTCCGGTCAGGTAGCCAGCGTTATAGCCGGCGGCCTTATGATAACGCTTATAGAGTCCATGCTTTGATAAAGGAGGATGAAAGCTATGTTTTTACAAAACGCCATGAAATTCGCCTGGTCTCCCGAAACGCTTGCTCCCTCGCTTTTGCTTACGCTTAAGGGCATGATAGGCATTTTCGCCGTAATACTCGCTATATGGGCATTTGTCGCGATACTCAATCGCGTTACCGGCAAAAAGAAATAAAACAGGTGAAAATAATCGGCGGCTCCAATCGGGGCCGCCGTTGCTTTTTGGAAAAGTCACCTCTATTTCACCAAAAAAGACTGCTTTGTGTATATTTGCATGATATAATTACAAAAAGGATAAGGATTACGGACAATGCCCTGCGGGGCAGAATAATAGCAAAGGAGACGCGATTATATGTACGGTTCATATTATTATTACGACGGGGCGGAAATGCTTCTTTACATCGCCGTGCTTGTTGTGGCGGTGTTCGGCCTTATAGCGTCGGCGCGGGTTAACTCGGCCTTCAAAAAATATTCCTCCCTTCCCGCGTCCTGCGGCTGGAGCGCCAGCAGGGTTGCGCAAAGGCTGCTTTACGAGGGCGGCAGCAACGCCTCACTTACGGCGGTTTCGGGTTCACTTACGGACCATTATAACCCCGGCACAAATACCGTGGGCTTAAGCGAATCGGTTTATAACAGCACGTCCGTCGCGGCGCTTGCCGTAGCGGCGCACGAAATAGGCCACGTTATGCAGCACCAGGAGGGTTATGTTCCCATAAAGGTAAGGAACGCCGTGCTGCCCGTCGCGAAGATTGGCTCAACGGTAGGCCCGATTCTTGTAATAGTCGGCATTATGCTCGGCGCGTTCAATTTGGCAAGCATAGGCGCGGGGCTGTATTTCGGCATATTGGCGTTTCAGCTTGTTACGCTGCCGGTTGAGTTCAATGCCTCACGCCGCGGCCTTAAAATGCTTACCGAGGGCGGCTACATTTGCGGAAATACCGAGGAAAACGCCGCAAAAAAGGTTCTTCGCGCGGCGGCCATGACATACGTTGTGGCGGCCCTGAGCACGTTCCTCACGTTCCTGCGGCTTGTTCTTATGGCCAATCGCGGCAGGAGAAGGGATTAAACGAATTTCAAAAGAAGCGGCTGCTTGCCGCTTAAAACCCGCAATAATAACAGCGCCGCTTTTTAGCGGCGCCGTTTTTGTGTTCTGAATATTCAGACTTGTTAAGCTCATTGAAATTATCTGCAGCAAAATCGCATATACATGCAAACCATCTGCGCCGCAAGAAGGCCGAAGCACCAGCGGGAGGAGCCGCCGGAGCAATTGTACATCCGCCCGCCGCCAAAGCCGCCGAAGGGCGAATAATACGCGCCGCCCGTTTGCATCTGCTCAAGGAACTCCGCGTACTGCGCGTTGTCCGGCTCCATCTGGGCCGCCTTGCGGGCGTGCTCAAGCGCCGCCGCCGTGTTCCCAAGGCCTGAGTTGGCAAGCGCGCTGTAATAATACCAGCGGGCCGTGCGCTCGCTTATTCCGCTTAATACGTTAAGCGCCTCCCTGTAGCGGCCAAATGAAATATAGTTATAAGCCGCCTGCAGCTTAGGGTCGCCCGATTGCGAACTTTCGCCGGAATATCCGCCTGAGTACCCGCCGGAATACCCCCTGCCGAAGGGATCATATCCCGCGTAGCCGCCCGAGCCGTAGCCCTGGTTGGCGCCGGATGTGTTTTTATTCATTATCTGGTCGTACGCGGCGTTTATCTCCTTCATGCGCTGCTCGGCAACCTTGTCGCCGGGGTTAGCGTCCGGGTGATATTTTTTGGCCAGCTTTCTGTATGCCGCCTTAACCTCGTCATCCGTGGCGGTAGTGGGCACGCCAAGCACTTTATACGGATCTGTCATTTACGGCGTTCCTTTCCCGCGCGCGAGTGCGTTTTAATATTATATCTCGTCCAAATTCCGCCGTAGAGCACGTTTCTCATAATGCCCATGTCCTTTTCAAGCGGAAGCTTTTCAAATTCATCCGTGCAGCGAACCATAAGCGCGTTAAGCAGCGCGCCCGTATCCTGGTCGAATGTATCGGTTAAAACAAGGGGATTGTAGCGGCCGCGCTTTTTGTCCGCCTCCGCGTCCTCCCACGCGTCCATAATGTATATAAACCTGCCTAAACTTTCGCCAAAGCGGCGCAGGCGTGAGCCAAACTCGCCCACGTCGAACACCTCTCCCAAAAGCGCGCCGAAGCAGCCGGAGGCGGCGTCCGTATCCTCGCCGGGGCGGTTGCGCTGCTCTATTGAAAAAAGCTCGTTCAGCCGCGCCTCTATCGCGTCCGCGCGGTCGGGATATCTTTCGCAGGCGGCGGCGTAGGGCTTTTCCAGCATGGATTTAAGCATATGCGCTTTTGCGCTGCGGTCGTCGTTTATATCGTCTATCGCCTTATGATAAGCAAGAATTGTTGTCATGTCCGCGGCGTAAGCGCTGTTTTCACTTATGTGGCACTCGCGCTTTTTAAGGGGGTGCATAAAGCACCTAAGCTCCTTTTTCTCGATTGCGGGCTCGTAGGCGGAATCGAGCAGAATGCTCAAAAACGCCATGTCAAAGCTTAAAAGCAGCCTGCCCGGAGCAAAGCGGGAGCACAGGCTGTGGCAAACGCCGCAATAAGCGGCACGGTATCGCGCGGAATCCGATTCGTTAAGCTTATCCGCATCGGCCATAACATAGCCGAACATCAGCTTTTCCTTATAAAGGTTTCGCGGCACTTGGGGCAGGTTATGCGAATGGTGCCCTTGCCCTTGGGAGTGCGCACCACCTGGCCGCACTTGGGGCACTTGAAGAAGCGGTGCGTTTTGCGCTGCTTAAGCTGGGATATTTTGCGGCGGAAGAAGCCGGTGACCTTGTTTTTTATATTAAGGTACTTAACGTTTGCCTGATAGCGCTTGGAAGTGTTTTTTGAAAACATGCGCCATATAACAATGCCCATAAGCACAAGCGCAAGGATCCAGGTTATGTAATATGCCGTCGCCGCGCCCGCAAAGCCCAGTATCATGGAAACCACAATAAGAATCATGGCCGCCGCGTTAAGAAAACGCGAAAGCTGATCCGCACCGTACCTGCCTGCCATAAACCGCATAAATCGTTCTTTCATTTGCCGAAATTAACCTCTCATTTACCTTTTGACCGGCTGTGCCGGTACGATGTTTAGCATATCACATTTATGAATAAAAAAAAGCCCTTCAGCAGGGCTAATATGTGACAAGAATTCAAAATTTGAATTTTATATAAATCTTTGGGAATATTAAGAACCGGTTAAGAGCCCGCTTGCCGGGCATATTCCGTATAAAGCCTTACAAGCTCGGCTATGCTTAAAGCCTCGGCCCGCGCGGACGGGGCAATGCCCGCGCGCTCAAGGGCGGCGTTCGCGGCCTCGGCACTCGGCATAATCGACTTAAGGTTGTTATAAACGGTTTTTCTGCGCATGGCGAATATGTTTTCCAAAAATCTGCAGAAAAGGGCCGGGTCAATGTCCGGCGCGTCCGTCCTTCTTTTTAGCAGAACAACCTCGGAATCAACCTCCGGCTGCGGATAGTAGCTTGCGGGGGTAAGCGAAGAAAGTGTTTCGCAATTATAAAATAGCTGCGCGGTTATGGCAAGCGGGCCGTATACGCTGTCCTTTGGCCGGGCGAAAAAGCGGCGCGCGGCCTCCTTTTGAACCATAAGCACCATGCGGGGTATTCTTTTCGCGCGGCGAAGAAGGCTTAGCACAATGGGCGTTGTTATATAATAGGGCAGATTGCCCGCGGCTATGAACTGCCCCTCAAGCGAATCAAAATCAAATTTGAGTATGTCCGAATGGACAATTGTAAGCCTGCCGCTTTCGATTGGAGCCGCGAACTCCTCATCAAGCGCCCTTACCATGCCGCTGTCTATTTCAACGGCCGTAACACTCCTTGCGTAAAGCAGCAGCTTTTCCGTAAGCGCGCCGAGTCCGGGGCCTATTTCAAGCACCTGCAGTGCGCCGTCGTCCGCCGCCGCGCGGGCTATTTTGTCCGCCGCTTCGTCGTCGCAAAGGAAGTTCTGCCCAAGCGCCGCGTTGGCGCGCATATTAAGCCTTTCAAGCTTTGCCTTTATATCCGCCGCGTTCATCCCAGCTTCACCAAAACAGTCACGTTGCGCTTGCGCCCCCAGCGGCTGCATTCCTTTTCCGTATTCATCCATAAATCAAGCTGATTCACGGGCGATCCGTCCGAGCGGGTGTATTTTCTGAAGGCGCCCGTGTCCTGCGCCGTGCCGTAGCCGTAGCCCGGAACGTATATTTCCGTGCCGTAGGGTATATAGTAGGTGTTCACGGCTATTGTGCCAAGCTTTGGCCGTTTGCCGGTTGATGTTCTTGAGCCGGTGCAGTACGCCGTAATATAATCCATCTTCATTTCAACCCAGCCGTCCTTGCCCGCGGTAGGCGCTTTTCTGTAAATTCGGTATTCGCCGGTCAGCTTGGTCTGGTAGTGTATCTTGCTGCCTTTTTTGATTATCTCATCGGTAGCGGGGGTAATTATAATCTGGTTCACTATTTCGCGCGAAACCTCAACCCCGTCCTTTATTATAACCCTTTGGGTAACGTTCTTTGATCCGTCCTCGCCGTGCTGAATTATAACGGGGTCCGTATCGTTGTAAACATCCTCGTCGTAAACAACCTTTTCCTTGTGGGTTATGGCTCGCTTAGCCGTGGTGTATTCCGTTACAACGTCCGTATGCACTATCTTCATGCCGGGCTCAAGATCCTCAAATGAAAGATAGTTCAGCTCATCCTCCGCGTCAAAGTTAACTCCGCTCTCTCTTAGCGCGTCTCCCACGGTTCCGCCCGTTACGGTTATAAGGCTTACCTCGCCCTGCGAGCGCACTGCAACGGGAAAGCTCCTTGTTACGGATATGTTCATACCGTCCTCTATAAGGGCGGTTTTGTCCCGATTGAGCTTGTCTTCCTTATCAAGCCGCACGTTCTGATCCTTAAGAAATTGGGAAACAGTTATGCCCTCCTCAGGCAGGTTTACGGTATAGCTCGTCGTGATTCCGTCCGCCGTAACGCTTAACGTAACGCGCGGGTCGGGCGCCTTAAGCGAAGCGTGGAAAAACATGCCCGCCGCCGCGATAAGCAGTATAACCGCCGCGTCAATAAGGTAAAAATACCATTTAAGATTGGCGAAATGATTTTCAACGCGGCCGGGGATTGCCTTAAACGAGTTGAGTACATTCGTTTTTACGCCGGCGCAAAATTCCCTTGTGCGGGAGGAAGCGGCCTTGAAAGTGCCCTCGGCGTTCGTTTTAGCGGCAGCGCAGCGCTCCCCCGCGCGGGAGGAAACGGCCTTGAACTTGTCCTTTATATTCGTTTTCAGGGCTGCAAAACGCGCCCCAACGCGAGAGGGGATTGCCTTGAGAGTGTTCTTCATATTCAGAAATATCTGCAATATTCGATCCATGGGCTTATTATAGCCCGATACGGGCAATTGTGTCAAATAAACGAATTGTGGCGCCGCGCGGGCCCGGGCTCGTTTACAGCGGCGCGCGGGCAATGTATAATAACACATATACGGTTTTCGGAGGACAGGGCATGAAAAGAGTATTGGCCATGATACTTACGCTAATTACGCTTATTGGCGTTACCGCCTGCGACCGGGTGGTTAGCGAGCAAAGGGCGGGAGGAAAGGCCATAGAGGAATTTTTGGAATATATAGCGTCGGGCGAATACGCCGAGGCTTATACTCTTCTTGCCTCATCAAGCCGAAACGATACGGACACGGAAAAATCAAACCGCATTACACAGAAGCAGTTTGTGGATAAATACACCTCCATTGTGAGCGCGCTTGAGATAACCGCCATAGAGTACACAAACTTTGTTTCCGAAGGCGGGGATTTGCTTTACAGCGCAACCTACACCGCAACCTATTACAGCGACTATATAGGCAACGTTACAAACGACTTTACAGCTACCGCCATAAACGAGGGCGGTGAGTGGAAGGTTGAGTGGAGTCCCGCCATGATATTCCCCGAAATGGAATGGGGAGACACGATAAGAATAGCGCGCTTGAGCGCAACGCGCGGGGAGATACTCGCCGGCGGTGAAACGCTTGCCCAAACCGCGGGAGCCTTAAGCGTATACGCGGACACGTCAAAAATAGAGGACATGAGCCTTTTCCTTCAGCAAACGTCCCGCCTTCTTAACATGACCGAGGCGGCAATTACGAAAAAGCTTGAAAAGGCGTATAACAACATAGCCATAATAAAGCAATATTACAGCGACGAGCTTACGGACTCCGTGCGCGAGCAGCTTCTTCAGATAACCGGCATTGGCATAGACGAGGGCAACTACCTTACCGTGCGCGAGTATCCCAACGGGGATATACTTGCCCATCTTATAGGCTACGTTGGCGCGATACCAAGCGAAACGGAGGAAAAGCTTACCGAGGAGCTTGAAAGGCTGAACGAGGGCCGCACCGAGAAGGACGGACTTTATACGGCGGACAGCCGCGTAGGCAGGCTGGGCCTTGAGCAGCAGTATGAAACCGAGCTTAGGGGCAAGGACGGCGAGCTTGTTTATATTTGCACATCCGAGGGCACGAACCGCAAAACCCTTTATAAAGTGGAGGCGCAGGACGGCTGCGACATAGAGCTTACAATAGATATGGATCTTCAGCGCAGGGTGCAGGAGGTTATGGAGCTTGCGCTTTTCGGCGACAGCACGGCGGGCGCGGTTGTTGTTATGAACCCCAAAACCGGCGCAATACAGGCCATGTACTCATACCCGAGCTATGACCTTAATCTTTTCACGCGCGGCATATCAAGCGAGGATTATTCGGAGCTTTTGAACGATTCCGCCAAGCCCCTTATAAACCGCGTTACGCAGGGCCTTTATCCGCCGGGATCAACCATGAAGGCGTTCACCGCCGCGTGCGTATTGGACAACAACATAATAGACGAAAACTATGAATTTGACACAAGCCAGATAGACGACGATTACTGGACGCCTACCGAGTACGGCGCCTGGATATGGACGCCCATAAAGCGCACCCATATAAACTATCCCATAAGCGGCCCGCTTAACATGAGAAAGGCGCTTATACACTCGGACAATATTTATTTCGCGAACGCCGCCCTTAAAACCGGCTGGGAGCTTTTTGAAAAGTACATGACCAACATAGGCTTTACCGAAAGCATACCCTTTGATATAAGCGTTGCCGAGCCGCAGCTTAAAAACGAGGATACCGTTATGGACTATAAGCTAATAGCGGACAGCGGCTACGGCCAGGCGGAAATACTGGTTACCCCGCTGCAGCTTGCCTGCATGTTTTCCGCTTTCGCGAACGGCGGCAATATTGCCACGCCTTATGTTGTGGAAGGACTTTATGAGGAGGATGACATACGCTATAAGCGCACCGTGTCCCACCCGGAGTCAAACTGGAAGGAAAGCGTTCTGTCGGAGCACGCCATAGAGGTTATAACCCCATTCCTTGAGGACGTTACCAACCCAAAGATAAACGGCACCGGCAGAAACCTTAAGGTTACGGGCTGCACCGTTGCGGCAAAGACCGGTACCGCCGAAATAGGCAGCAGCAAAAGCCGTGAAATAGCCTGGTTTGTGGGCTACCGCACGGGAGTGAGCGACGAGGACGCGCGGCTTGTGCTTGTTATGCTGGAGGTGCCGGCGGAAAGCAAGTACTCCAACCTTAAGTTTGATATAGCGCGCCCGCTTTTGAGCATGGATTAACCATTGCGAAAGAAAAGCGAAAAATATATAATATACGTAAGCAAAATAAATGCGGAGGAACAAAGATGGAATTTTCAAAACTGCACGGACTGGGCAACGATTTTGTTATTACCGACGACAGGGAAAACAAGTATACCGAAAACCTTGATGAAATGGCGCGCAAGCTTTGCCACCGCCGCACGGGCATTGGCGCGGACGGCCTTGTTTTCGTAAGGAAGAGCGAAAGCTGCGATGTTCGCATGCAGATATTCAACAGCGACGGCAGCGAGGCCGAAATGTGCGGAAACGGCGTAAGGTGCTTTGCTAAATATGTATACGACAAGGGCATTTTCAAGCATGAACGCATGAGCGTTGAAACGCTTGCCGGCCCCATGATAATAGATCTTACCGTTCAGGACGGCAAGGCCGTTGCGGCAAAGGTAGATATGGGCGTTCCCGAAAAGCGCAGGGAGTTCATACCCGTTGCGGGCACGGGCGAATGCCAGCTGCAGGAGCTTGCGGCTGTGGATCAGGAATTCACGTTCTCCACCATACTTCTCGGCGTGCCGCACACGGTAGTGTTTATGGATCATCTGCCCACCGCGGAGGAGGTTATTAAGTACGGCTCCGTTATAGAGCCCATGACCAGCCTTTTCCCCAAGAAGACCAACGTAAACTTTACCCATGTGCTTAATGACCACACCATAGAGGTTCGCACATACGAGCGCGGCTGCGGCCCCACTCTTGCCTGCGGAACTGGTTCCTCAAGCGCCGCCGTCTGCTGCGCAATGGCGGGCTTTACGGGCAAAAAGGTAGAGGTTCAGCTGGAGCTTGGTTCGCTGCATATAGAATGGGCGCAGAACGACCATGTGTTCATGACCGGTCCCGCCGCGCTTTCGTTTGAGGGCACCGTAGAGGTTTAACGTGAAGGAACTTAACGTTCTTTATGAGGATAACCATATTATAGTGGTTGAAAAGCCGGTCAATATCCCCGCTCAGGCCGATTCCTCCGGGGATACGGACATGCTTACGCTCGTAAAGGCCTATATAAAACAAAAATATAACAAGCCCGGGGACGTGTTCCTTGGGCTTGTACATCGTTTGGATAGGCCCGTGGGCGGTGTTATGGTTTTCGCGCGGACAAGCAAAGCCGCGGGAAGGTTAACCGAGCAGTTCGCCTCCCACCGGGCAAAGAAGCGCTACGCCGCCGTTGTGTGCTCGCGGCCAAAGGCCTACGAAAGGCTTGAGTGCTTTATGAAAAAGGACGAGAGCACACTAAGCGCCGTTATATGCCCCGCGTCAACGCCGGGCGCGAAAAGCGCAGCGCTTGAGTATTATAGGCTTAGTGAAAAGAATTCGCTCACCCTTTTGGACGTTGGCCTTTTCACGGGGCGGCATCACCAGATACGCGCCCAGCTTGCCGGAGCCGGATTCCCCATTTGGGGCGATCAGCGCTACAACAGCGCCGCCAAGCCCGGGCAGCAGCTTGCGCTGTGGGCATATTCGCTAACTATTGAGCATCCCACCCTTAAGAACGAGATGACGTTTACGCTTGCGCCAAAGGGTGGAGCGTGGGAGCCGTTTGAAACGGAGCTAAAGGCGCTTACACGCGGTATCAGGATAGTTTACGCGGACGAAAACATACTTTGCGTAAATAAGTCCGCGGGCATGAGCGTTGCCGAGGCGGATGGTGGAGATTCCGTGCAGGCGCGGCTTGAGGAGGCGCTCGGGGTAAGCGTATACCCTGTGCACAGGTTAGACGTAGCTACAACGGGACTTGTGCTTTTTGCCCGGAACTCGGTTGCCGAGGCGGAGCTTAGCGCGGCGATAGAAAGCCGCAGCATAAAAAAGTTTTATCGCTGCGCCGTGCATGGGCGTGTGCCGTTTAAGCAAAAGGAGCTTAGGGCATACCTTGTAAAGGACGCGGATGCCGCGAAAGTAAGAATATACGATTCCGAGAGGGCGGGGGCAAAGGAGATTATAACCCGCTGCCGCGTGCTAAGCGCGAACGATGCCCGCTCGGAGCTTGAAATAGAGCTTGTTACAGGCCGCACGCACCAGATACGCGCGCACTTGGCGCATATAGGCCACCCGCTTATAGGGGACGATAAATACGGCGAACGCAATCACGACCGCGCGCCGCTCGCGCTCTGCGCCGTGCGCATGGAGCTGCGCTTTGCCAAGCAAAGCCCCCTCGCCTACCTTGACGGCAAGGAAATAAGCATAGAAACTTAATCGGGAAAATTCCGAAATGGGAATTTTTCGGAAGAAACTGCAAATAAATTCCGAAACGGGAATTTTTGGGGAGAAATGATAAATAAATTCCAAAACGGGAATTTTTTCCCGAAAGAGGATTTTTATAAAGCTTTGTAAAGGAGAAACTTATGCAGACATACGACCTTTTTGACATAATAGGGCCGAGAATGGTAGGACCGTCCAGCAGCCACACCGCGGGCGCGGCAAGGCTTGGGCACATGGCTCACAAGATTGCCCGCGGGCATATTAAGCGCGCCCACATCACGCTGTACGGATCATTTGCCACAACCGGGCGCGGACACGGCACGGACAAGGCGATAGTGGCGGGTATACTGGGGCTTGAGCCGGACGATGAAAGGCTCAGGTATTCCATGCTTCTTGCCAAGGAAGCGGACGTTGACATAACGGTTGACTTCAGCGAGGAAACAAAGGACCACCCGAACACGGCGGAGATAGAGATTGAAACCGAGGAGGGCACAAAGAGCACCGTGTGCGGCGCGAGCATTGGCGGCGGCAGCATTCTTATAACCGAGATAAACGGCCTTGAAATGGAGCTCAGCGGCGAATATCCCGCGCTTATAGTGCGCCATAAGGACGTGCCGGGCGTTATAAACACCGTTACCACAATCCTTGCAAACGAGCACGTGAACGTTGCCTTCATGCGGGTTTTCCGCCACGCGCGCAGGCAGGATGCCTGCATGGTAATCGAAACGGATTCGCCCGTTGACGACAGGATATGCAAGCTTATACTGGACTGGAACAAAAATATTACGGGGGTGCTTTCCGTATGACAAGTTATTGCTTTACCACGGGGGAGGAGCTTCTTTCCCTTTGCAAAAAAGACGGCCTGCCCATAAGCGAGATAATGCTTAAAAGGCAGCAGGAGCTTTCCGACGAAACGCCGGAGAACATATTGAAGGAGCTTAAAATATCGCTTGACGCCATGCGCAGAAGCGTGGAGGAAGGGCTTACCGAGGAGCTTGAGAGCGTATCCGGACTTTCCGGCGGCGATGCCATTCGCCTTAATGAGCGCGCGGAGAAGAAACCCTTAATCGGCGCAACAGCGGCAAAAGCGGCCGCGGCGAGCATAGCCGTGGTTGAGGTGAACGCCTCTATGGGGCGCATAGTTGCCGCCCCCACGGCGGGCGCGAGCGGAATACTGCCGGGCGTGCTTTTCACAAGCGCAAAGGAGCGCGGCTGGAACGATGAAAAGCTTTTGAGCGGCCTTCTTACCGCGGGCGCCGTAGGGTGCATAATAGCGGAAAACGCGAGCATAAGCGGGGCGGAGCACGGCTGCCAGGCCGAAACCGGCAGCGGCGCGGCAATGGCCGCGGCGGCTCTTTGCGAGCTGGACGGCGGAAGCGCCGAAAAGTGCCTGCACGCGGCGGCGATGGCGCTTAAAAACGTTATGGGCCTTGTGTGCGACCCCGTGGCGGGTCTTGTTGAGTGCCCGTGCATAAAGCGCAACGCCATAGGCGCAATGAACGCGCTTATCTGCGCGGATATGGCGCTTGCGGGAATAAAGAGCAATATTCCTTTTGACGAAACCGTTATGGCCATGCGCTCGGTTGGTCGCCTTATGAGCCCGGATCTTAGGGAAACGGCGCGCGGCGGCTGCGCGGCAACCCCAACCGGCAGGGCTATCTGCAAAAAGCTTGGGCTTAACGTGATAGACGACGATTAAAAAATAAATTAGCGGGCGGAGAGGCGCATAGCTTCTTCGCCCTTTTTTAGTGCCGCGCCGGGGCCGTAGTCCCGGCCGTCTCCAACTCGCGCAAAAAAGCCCGGGCGGTTATTCGCCCGGGCTGTGGTTTTAATAAATCAGTTTATCCTTTTGCCTGCGGAGAAGCCGTCTCTCTCGTAGGCCTTGCTCATGTTGTTAAGCCTGTTTATGAATTCCTCGTTTGTATCCGTGCGTTCCATCATGGCTATAAGCTGCTCGGTCGCGTCCGTCTGGTTGCCGGTGGCAAGCGTTTTGCGCATGTTGTAAACGGCCTCCTGCTCGGCCTTGCTCAGAAGAAGCTCCTCTTTTCTGGTGCCGGACTTGTAAATATCTATTGCGGGGAATATGCGCTTTTCACTCAGCTTGCGGTCAAGATGAATTTCCATGTTGCCCGTGCCCTTGAATTCCTCGTAAACTATATCGTCCATCCTGCTGCCGGTTTCTATAAGGGCGGTGGCGATTATGGTAAGACTGCCGCCGTTTTCAATGTTTCTCGCGGCGCCAAAGAAACGCTTGGGCTTATGCAGCGCTCCGGGATCCATACCGCCGGAAAGCGTGCGCCCGGTCGCGGGGATCGTTACGTTATATGCCCTCGCGAGCCTTGTAATGGAGTCCAGAAGAACCACAACGTCCTTGCCCTGCTCAACAAGCCTCATCGCGCGCTCCTGAGTCATTTCCGCAACGCGGGTGTGATGCTCCGGCAGCTCGTCAAACGTGGAATACAGCACCTCGCCCTTTATGGAACGCTTCATGTCCGTAACTTCCTCGGGTCGCTCGTCTATAAGCAGCACTATAAGGTGCACGTCCGGATAATTTGTTGAAATGCCGTGGGCAATATTTTTAAGCAGGGTTGTTTTGCCGGACTTGGGCTGGCTTACTATCATGCCGCGCTGGCCCTTGCCGATGGGCGCTATAAGGTCGATAAGCCTTATCGCAAGGTTTTGATCATGGCCCAAACCCTTGGACTCAAGAGTAAGCCTTTCGTTGGGGAAAATGGGGATAAGCTCGTCAAACGGCCTTCTCTGCTGCGCCTTTTCGGGCTCGTCGCCGTTTATGGCGGTTATGTAAAGCAGGGCCAAAAACCTTTCGCCTTCTTTTGACGGGCGGGTCTTGCCGGTTACCATGTCGCCCGTTTTAAGGCCGAAGCGGCGAATTTGGGCTATTGAAACATATACGTCCTTGGTACCGGGCAGATAGTTTTCGCTCCTCAAAAAGCCGTATCCGTCGGGCAGAACTTCAAGCACGCCCTCGCAGTCCCCGCAGGCACCGGCCTCAAGCATTTCGGAAATGGCGGGAGCGGGAGTGTTTGCGTAATATCCTTCCTGCTTCTGGCGGTATGCATCGTCGTGCATATCCATGCCGGAGGAGTAGCCGTCCTGGCGGGCGTAGGGATTCTGCTGATAACCGTCCTGGCGGGAATATGGGTTCTGCTGATAGCTGTCCTGACGGGCGTAGGGGTTCTGCTGATAGCTGTCCTGGCGGGAATATGGATTCTGCTGATAGCCGTCCTGCCTGTATGACGGGCGGGAATCGTAACCCTGATTCTGATATCTGGGCGCGCCGTAGGGCTGCTGATAATTCTGCCTGGGCTGGCGGGAATCCTGGTAGCCGCCGGGGGCCGTATAGCGGCGATTGTAGCCGGCGGATTGATAATCCTGCCTGGGCTGGCGATACGGCTGCTGATAGCGCTGGCGCTGATCATAGCCCGCGTCAAGCGGGGGAACCTGCTGCGCCGCGCCCTGCTGGGGGGCTTGCTGCTGGGCGGGAACGGCCTCGGCCTTTTCTTCCGCCGCGGGTTCGGCGGCGGGTGCTGCCGGTGCTGTCGGTGCTGTCGGTGCTGCCGGTGCTGCCGGTGCGCTCTTCTGCTCGGGTTCGGCCGTTTCTTCCGGCTCCGCGCTAACCTTGCTGCCGCCGTTCATAATAATATCCACAAGCTCACCCTTGCGGTATTTGGTAATGGACTTAACGCCCTGAAGCTTGGCGATCTCTCGAAGATCGTTCAATGATTTTTCCAAAAGCTGATCTCTTGTCAAAACGCTGCTCCTTTCATATAGACACACAAAAAATTATAATCAAATTCCTAAATAAACACGGCTATGCCTAAGGCACTGTATTTTCCTTATCTTTGGGAATTAAATTGCGATGGTTTGGGGCTTTTTAACCGGATCTCAATCGTCGCCTTAATCTTATCGTTAAATATGCGCGTTTGTCAAGCGAAAACGTGTTAAGTTTTCGTGTATTTTTGCCGCAAACAGGGCATTGACGGCATGTTTTTCGCAAATTGCGGCAAGGGTAACTTTTTACCGTCAATTTTTACATAAATCGTTAATTATAAATTCAATATTAAAAATATAAAATTATGCTTGAAATATAAGCCTGTATGCTTTATAAATATAAATAGAGTACAAGGGCAGGTATACCCTGCGCGGAATAAACACGAAAGGCGGACGGGCGCATGAAGCGTAAACTTAAGGCGACACCTCGTTTTATAATGTTGCTTACACTTGTTTGCGTAATATTCGCGAGCGCCGTTTTCCTTTCGCAAAAGTCCAAGCTTGACGAGATTGCCGCCCAGCAGGCGGAGCTTGACGAGGAATACGCCGCGCTTCAGGCTGAGGAGCAGCGCCTTGAATACATGATTGAATACGCCAAGAGCGATGAGTACAAGGTGCAGTACGCAAGAGAAAAGCTGGGGCTTGTGCTGCCGAGCGATATAAAGTTTGATATAACGGAGTAATAACAAAGTGGCCGCCGGCCACTTTTTAAGTTAAGGTTTTTCGGAGGAGCGAAATGCGAAAGAAAGCGGCTGTGGACATAGGCAGCAATTCCATAAGATATCTTGGGCCAAACGGAGAGAGAAGGCTTATTACAACGCGCCTTGCGGAAAACATAATATCCACGGGCAAGCTCAGCGATGCCTCGATAGAGCGCAGTATTGTGGCGCTTAAAAGCCTTTATGATCTGGCCCGGGAGCAGGATGCCGAGCCTTATGCTTATGCCACAAGCGCCGTAAGGGACGCGGAGGAGGAAAGCAAAGCCAAGTTCCTTTCCCTAGCGAACGCCATTATGCCCGTTAGGGTGCTTTCGGGCGAGGAGGAGGCCACGTTTGCCCGCATGGGCGCGGGAATAGCGGATAAGCCGGACTGGGGACTTACGGATCTTGGCGGGGGGTCGTGCCAGCTTGTGTCCGAAGGGTTCAGCATAAGCGCGCCCATGGGCTGCGTACGCGCGAAGGAGATTTGCGAAAAGAATTCGGACGGCTCCTACGAATCCATGAAAAACGCCGTGTTTTCCGCCTGCGTGGGGCTTTTTATGTTTCCGCGCATAAGAATCGCGGACTGGGTAGGCGTGGGCGGAACAATAACAACGCTTGCCGCCCTTTCGCTGGGACTTGAAAAATACGACGCGTCCGCCGTTGACGCATCAATTCTTACAACAGACAGAATTCGCCACCTTTCAAAAAGCCTTTACGAGGCGGGGGACGGGCAAAGAAGCCGCCACCCTCTTCTTATAAAGCGGCACGACGTTATAGTGCCCGGCACACTTGTGCTGCTCTATGCCATGCAGGGCATGGGCATAAGGGAGCTGCACCCCTGCAATGCCGATGGGCTTGACGGATATTATAAATACGTGTGTTTGAATATGTGAAGGATAAACAAAAAAGCGGCCTTTGGCCGCTTTTTTATCTCGTTATTCATCGTCGTCTTCTTTGTTAAGCTCGGCGTATTTCGCCCTTTCGCGTTCCTCGCGGCGCTTTGCGTAGTAACCGTAAAGGAACATGGCCGCAAGGCCGCCTATAAGTCCGCCTATAAGCATGGATTTCGTGTCCTTTGCCCCGGAAAGGAGAAGACCCGCCACGCTGCCGAGCAGCACGAACGGCGCCCCGCCAAGGGCGCTCCTGCGGTAGCTGTTAAGCGGAATGCGCTCAACAAGCCTTACGGGAACAAGCAGCGTGCAGCGGTAATCCTCGGCATCCATATCGCCCAAAGGATAAATCTCAAGCTCCTGCGTGCCCTGATGATTGTAACCGGACTTGGGGAACCAGGCATTGTAAATCTCCGACCAGCGCTCGGTTACGGCCTCGACTGAGCCGCCCTCACTTTCAAAGTAGGCATACCTGCCTTCGGGAGCGGATATTGTTTCAAAATCCTCGGGAATTTCGGTATCTTCCTCAACCTCAACGGCAACCCAGTAATCATATCCCTTGGACGTGAAGTTGGAGCATATGCCCGCTATGTACTGCGCGTCCGCCTTCATAATGGCCTTCATCTGCTCAATGGAGCCGTCCTCCTCAAGGCTTTTCATAAACGCGCGGGATTTTTCGCCGGTCGCGCCCTGCTTTGTAACTATATGCGTGCGCTTGCCTATAAAGCGGCGCTCCTCGTATTTTCTAACGTTCTTCGCACGCTGTATCTTCTTGTCCTTTTTGCCGCTGCCGGTTTCCTCGGCGTTTTCCTGCGCCTCGGTATTCTCGCTGAGCTCGGTTGCGTTGGTTGCCTCGGCAATCTCGGTGCTTTCGGTGAATTCGGCGGCTTCGTTATTATCGGTCTTTTTCGTTTCCATATCGAAAAGCCCTCCTATGGGGTGAATTACTTAGCTTTTGCAAGTTATATGGATTATATACTATCTTGCTTTTTCAGGCAATCTCCAAAAAGAATAATCGGTTCGGCGTTTCCACCGAACCGGTAATCCTGTTGTTTGCTCTTTTGAAAGGTTGCTCTCTCTTTCTGGTTAGTATTATAGAGCATGCGGAAATAAAAAGCATCACAAAAGTATTACAAAAGTCTCAAACTTTGATTATATTTTGATTAAGTTAAAAATCTTATTCGGCAAAAAATGTTAAATCCCGCCGAAATATTGATTAACTGCCCATTCCGCCGCCTCCCGAACGGGGTCCAAAGGGGAGGAAAGGCAGGCGCGAATCTCGTTTTCATAAAGCCCTTCGCGCGCGGCAAACGCTATGGCCTCCATCGTAAGGCGGCCGCGCCCGGTTATATTCTTTCCGGCGATAAGCCTTGCGGCCTTGGTGTCGCCCTCAATAAGCCGCTTCAGATCAAACGCGCGTATCATGTCCGCGTCGGGTTCAACGCGCCTGAGCGCGGCGTTTCTCGGGCATACGCTCTGGCATATTTCGCAGCCCAAAAACGTTTGCTGGTTAAGGCGCACCTCATCCGTGTAGCGTGAATTCATAATGTATCGCATGCAGCGGCGAACATTTAAGCCGTTTTGTGATATCGCTCCCATGGGGCAGGCCCTTATGCAGGCGGTGCAGCCCTCGGGACAGATAGGCTCTTCCTTTGGGGAGGTGAAGCGAATTTCCTCCGCGGGGGAGTATAAAACCATAGTTTCGAGCGCCATGCGGGTGCCATAGGGATAAATGCTCAGAAGCCCGTTTTTGCCCTGATACCCGATTTTGTTCGCAAGGCACAGCGCGCGCGCCGGAAGAAAACAGCGCTCTATGCATAATCCTTCGTTTTTCAGCTCTGCTTCAACATTCCTTGCCGCGTGGTAGGCCATGTTGCTTGCGGTATAATAGGGGCTTAATCTTGTGCCGTTTTTATAGGGATTGTATGCCCAAATCAGGACTACGGCGCACGAGGCGCCCGGGTATGCCGAAACAAGATCGTAGGGCATGCCGGAATCGGTTCCGTATAACGATGAATATTTATGCCATTCGTCGAGCTGCTGCAATTTTAGGATGAGCATACCTGCAAAACCGTGCTTTTTCGCGCAGGTGTATATTTTGTAATCAAAACCGTTTTTTGATGTCGCTTCCATGGCTGTGAGTATATCACAGTTAACAGGTAAAGTATAGTAAACTCAACAAAAGTTAAAAAACTAACGAGAATTAAGTACTACACGAGTATAAAAATATATGATATAATGTCGCGAGTGAAGCAATGATGTGACGAAATCCGTTCGCATGCATTTTGCATTTTTATCAACAACATAATCCGCAACAATTTGAAAGGCAGGTGCTTTGTTTGCCAAAGTATTCCTTCAAGGGCGGCGTGCATCCTCTGCATTCCCAGCATGAGGGCAAAATGCCGACCCGAAACGCACCGATAAGGGACTTTGTTTCCGACTCGGTGGTTATTCCGATGAGCATGCATCTGGGCGCACCCTCTAAGCCTTGCGTCAGCAAGGGCGACCATGTAAAGGTCGGTCAGCTTATAGGTGAGCCCGTGGGCGGTTTGGGCCTTCCCGTGCATGCCAGCGTATCCGGCGAGGTTACCGCCGTTGAGCCCAGGCTTATCACCGGTGCTGCGCCCGTAATGTGCGTTTGCATCAAGAATGATTTTGCCGACGAATGGGTAGAGGATCTTCACGGCTACGGCAACGTTGAAACCGTTGATCCCGCGCTTATAATCCCCGCCATAAAGGCGGCGGGCGTTTGCGGCATGGGCGGCGCAAGCTTCCCCGCGCACGTTAAGCTTACCCTTCAGGAAGGAAAAACCTGCGATACCATAATCCTTAACGGATCCGAGTGCGAAACATTCCTTACCGCGGACTATCGCCTTATGATAGAAGAGCCCCGCAAGGTTGTGGACGGTCTTCGCGCCGAGATGCGCGCGCTTAACGTAAAGCGCGGCGTTATAGCCATTGAGGATAACAAGATGGAGGCCGTTGAGGCCATGCGCAAGGCGGCAGCCGGCCGCGACGGCGTAGAGATAGCGGTGCTCAGGACCAAGTACCCGCAGGGCGGTGAAAAGCAGCTGATCCATGCCATTACCGGCCGCCAGGTTCCCAGCGGAAAGCTGCCCATAGAGGTGCATACAATAGTTACAAACGTTGCCACGGCCGCCGCTATAGCGGACGCGGTAATTGACGGCAAGCCCCTTATAAGCCGCATAACCACCGTTACCGGCAAGGTAAACAACCCCTCCAACCTTCGCGTAAGGGTCGGCACCATAGTGTCCGACATTATAGGTGAGTGCGGAGGATACAGCGAGGAAGCCGGAAAGATAGTTATGGGCGGCGGCATGACCGGCATCTGCACGGCCAGCACCGATATACCCATTGCCAAGGCAAACGGCGGCGTTGTGGTATACAACGAAAAAGAAGCGCAGAGCGTTGAGGAAGAGCCCTGCATACGCTGCGCGCATTGCGTAGAGGCCTGCCCGATGGGCCTTAACCCCTACAAGCTTAAGCATCTTTGCGATGCGGGTGATCTGGAAGGCGCCAAGGCCAACCATGTTATGGACTGCATAGTCTGCGGCTGCTGCTCCTACGCCTGCCCCTCAAGAAGATGGCTGACCGCGGCATTTAAGAACACCAAGGACGCCATAGCAGCCGCGGCAAGGAGGAAGTAATATGAGCCTGTATCTTTCCACCGCACCCCATGTGCGCAGCCCTCAGAACACCCGCTCCATTATGGGAGACGTTCTGATAGCGCTTGCCCCCGCCACGATAGCCGGTATTTATTACTATGGCTGGAACGCCGCGCTTATAGTTGTGCTTTCCACGCTGTCCGCCGTGCTGTTCGAGTATCTGTGGCAGAAGCTTACGCATAAAACTATAAGAATAGGCGATCTCAGCGCGGCCGTAACCGGCCTGCTCATCGGCCTTAACCTGCCCCCCACGGCCCCGTGGTGGCTGCCCATAATCGGCAGCGGCCTTGCGATAATCCTCGTAAAGCAGCTGTTCGGCGGCATTGGCGATAACTTTGTTAACCCCGCGCTGGCGGCTCGCGGCATTCTGCTCGCAAGCTGGCCCGTTCGCATGACCACCTTTGTTCTGCCCACCTGCTTCAGCGGTGCCGACGCTACCACAAGCGCAACCGTGCTTGCCGGCTATGAAGCAAGCTACATGGATATGTTCCTGGGCAACATCCCCGGCTGTATCGGCGAGGTCTGCAAGGCCGCCATACTGCTCGGCTTCCTGTATATGCTCATAAGAAAGGTTATAACCTGGCGCATACCGGTAACGTTCCTTGCGGTAGTGTTCGTATTCACGGCTATCCTCGGCGGCGACCCCGTTCAGGCTATACTTTGCGGCGGCGTAATGCTCGGCGCCGTGTTTATGGCAACGGATTATACCACCAGCCCCATGAGCGCCAAGGGCCAGTTCATATACGCTGCGGGCTGCGGCATAATAGTGGTTATAATCCGCAACTTCTGTAACTATCCCGAGGGCGTGACCTACGGCATACTCGTTATGAACATAGTCACTCCGCTGCTGGATAAATACGTTAAACCCCGGCTTTATGGCCGCCTGAAGGAGGAAAAGGCCAATGGCTAAGAAAGAAAAAACAGTCGCCAGCGTATTCTTTAACGGAATACTGAACGAAAACCCGACTCTCAGGCTGGTGCTGGGCATCTGCCCCACGCTTGCCTCCACAACCAGCGCCTCCAACGCCGTAGGCATGGGCCTTGCGGCAACGTTCGTGCTTGTTGGTTCAAACTTTGTTATTTCCCTTTTGAGGAACATAATACCCGACAAGATCCGCATACCCGCGTTCGTCGTTATAATATGTACGTTCGTTACGGTTGTTGAGATGATCGTTAAGGCATACGTTCCCACGCTTTATGAAAGCCTTGGCATGTTTATACCGCTTATAGTGGTTAACTGCATTATACTGGCGCGCGCCGAGGCGTTCGCCAGCAAGAACGGTCCCCTTCTCAGCGCGGCTGACGGCCTGGGCATGGGCTGCGGCTTCACTCTCGCGATAACCGTTATAGGTATTGTCCGCGAGATTCTCGGCAGCGGCAGCGTGTTCGGCATAAGCCTCTTCGGCGAAAGCTTCGAGCCTATGCTCCTTGCCCTTATGGCACCGGGCGGCTTCCTGGTATTCGGCAGCGTTCTTGGCATAGCCAACTACTTCACTCAGAAGGCTGATAAGAAAAAGACTGAGGAGAAAGGAGTTATACGCGCATGAGCGGCATAGCAAAAGTTCTGCTTTTCATGGTGAACTGCATACTCACCAACAACTTCATTTTCTCTCGTTACCTTGGTAACTGCCCGTTCCTCGGCGTATCAAACAAGGTTGAAACCGCCACGGGCATGGGCCTGGCCGTTACGTTCGTTATGGGTATCGCCAGCCTGTTCACTTACCTGATTTACACCTATATTCTGGTACCGCTCGGACTGAGCTACCTTTCAACCATAGTGTTCATACTGGTTATCGCCAGCCTTGTTCAGATAGTTGAAATGTTCATCAAAAAGAGCAGTCCCTCCCTTTATAAGGCGCTTGGTATATACCTGCCCCTTATAACCACCAACTGCGCGGTTCTGGGCGTTTGCCTGCTCAACATCGGCAGCCCCATAACCATTGGCGGCGAGGTACTGGAATACAATCTGCTTTATTCCGTGCTTAACGGCATATTCGGCGCTCTCGGCTTCCTGCTTGCCATAGTCCTTATGGCCGGCGTAAGGGAAAGGCTTGAAACGTCCAAAATACCGGAGTGCCTTAGGGGCTTCTCCAGCTCGCTGATAATCGCCGGCCTGATGTCCGTGGCGTTCATGGGCTTCGCGGGCCTCGGCGCATAAGGAGGGAACGAATATGAATTGGATCCCCGTATTGCTTGCCTTTGGTGTGCTTGGCATAGTAGGCCTTATATTCGGCATACTGCTTGAGATTGCGGATAAAAAGCTTTCCGTTGAGGTAGACCCCAGGGTCGGTAAGGTTGCCGAAGCTCTGGGCGGCGCCAACTGCGGTGCCTGCGGATACGCCGGCTGTGCCGCGTTCGCGGAGGCTGTTGTAAAGGGCGAGGCTCAGCCCAACGGCTGCGCCGCCGCAAACCTTGCCGCGATAAGCGAAGCGCTCGGCATCACGGTTGAAGAAAAGGAAAAGATGGTTGCCCGCGTTATATGCCAGGGCCACAGCGGCATTGCCGTGGATAGGTATAAATACGATGGTTACACCAGCTGCGCCGTTGCCGCCTCCCTGTCCGGCGGCCCCAAGATGTGCTCCTACGCCTGCATAGGCCTCGGAGACTGCGTGCGCGTTTGTAAGTTCGGCGCCATCAGCCTGGATAACGGCATTGCGAACATAAACCCCAACGTTTGCGTTGCCTGCGGAAACTGCGAAAAGGCCTGCCCCAGAAGCGCGATTAAGATCGTGCCTGCCGATGCTAAGGTTCAGGTGCTCTGCCGCAATAAGGACGTTGGCCGTGTTGCCCGCGCCGCCTGCATGAAGGCCTGCATAGGCTGCGGCCGCTGCGTTAAGGAATGCCAATACGGCGCTATAAGCGTTGTGGACGGCTATGCTCACATAGATCTTGATAAGTGCACGCGCTGCGGCGCCTGTGCCAAGGTTTGCCCCTGCGGCTGCATAATCGACTACTCCGTGCAGCAGCCCGAGTAATCAAAAACAAAGCTCAAATACAGCTCCCGACCTATCAACGGACCGGGAGCTTTTTTATGATGAAGTATAAAACCAAAAGGAGAACCCCCATGTACTATCACGCATCGCCCGTAGGCGGCATTACTCGGCTGGAGCCTAGAATTTCAAATCACGGCGTGCCGCTCGTCTACTTTTCCCGCAAAAGGGAAAATGTGCTCGTTTACCTGAGCAACGCCGTGGAAAAGTACTGCCGCGAGACCGGCTTCGCGCACACCGGGCCATACTCCAAGTGGGGGCCGTACGGTTTCAATAAGGACGGTATCCAGCAGCTGGGCGAATATTATCCCAATGCGCTTATTGACACCTACAAGGGCGTGTCCGGCTATATCTACCGCGCCGAAACGGTAGCGGACTCGGGCTTTGCGGTTGGCATTCCGGACGCCGTTACGAGCAGCGAGCCGGTCAATATATCTGCCGTTGAGTTCGTGCCGGATGCTTACGAGGCTATTCTGCGGGCCGAGAGCGAAGGCCTGCTTATACTTGAACGATATGAGGATATATCGGAGAAAATGCGCGCGTGGATTGGCAAAACAATTCAAAGTGAGTACGAAAATTCCAAAGAACACCCCGATTACCGCCACTTTTTGCAGGGCAAATTCCCGGATATCCTGCGAAAAGACTGACCGCAAAAATCGGCGGGACGGCACCCAAAAACCAAAAGAAGCGGCCTTAGGCCGCTCCTTTTTTAGATTAAGCGTGTATTAAAGAACAAAGTAGAGGAAGCGCATGGCATCGAACCAATCGGTGCACTCGAACTCGACCGTGCGCGCGCCGGTCTGCTTGGCTCCGGGATAGAAGCCGCCGCCGTAGGCCTTGAAGTGCTCCTTAAAGTTTACCTCGATATGGTACTTCTCGCTCTGCGGGAACATAAGGTCTTCCTTCTTCTTGGTGGCTATGGCCTCGGATACGGTTTCGCGTATGCGGCGAACGGCCACGTCGGGATGCAGCGTAAGCGCGCCTGCGCCGGTACCTTCGTTGGTGGGTACGGTGGCTATGTTGGGGTTAATCTCGTTCATCCATTCGCAAAGGCCGCGGTCTCCGCAAACGCAGTATATAGGAACGTTCATGGTGCTGGCGATAAGGGAATTGAGCATAAGCTCGGGCGCGAGCATGCCGTTTACCTTAACGTAGTTGTTCTGGGTATTCATGGTGTGGGAAAGGGGATTGCCGTTCATCTGGGCCGCGCTGTGGTAGCCGGTGAACACCACGCCGTCAAACGTGTTATCAAGGCCGAACATCATGGAAAGGGGACTGCGAGCCCAGCCGCGGAAAACGCGGGTGTATTCGGGGAGCTTGGCGGGGTTCAGATTGCGGGCGGAGTCGTGCGCGTCCTTAACAACTATTTCATCAATGCCTGCGTCATGCGCGCCCTCGCAGGCGGCGGCAACTTCACGGGTCATCTGATTGGAAAAATAATCATAGTCGTGGGGCATGGAACGCTCGGTTTCGTTCCAGTTGACAATACCCGCGGTACCTTCGATATCCGCGCTGATAAACAGTTTTTTCATTGATATCATTCTCCTTGTTTTTTCTAATATAAATTTAACGGTTAAAAGCCGTACTTGTCAAGAAAAGCATTGACTGTTTCGTAATATTTTTCGCGGTTCACGCTTATGCTGCGCACATGCCCCGCCCCGGGGCAGATATAGAGCGCCTTTTTGCCGCGCTTAATGTCATAAAGCCTTAATGTGTTGGTGTATGGGATAAGTTTATCCGCCGTGCCGTGGATGAAAAGAACGGGCACATCGGCAAGGCCGTTTTTCCGCCTAAGCTCGTTTGCGGGCGAAACATCGCTGTATTCAAAGCCCGCGCGCATTTTCAGTATCATGTTCGCGCAGCGCTCAAACGGCCACGCGGGCAGGTGCTTCATTGAACGCAGGTTATACATAAGCTGGTCGTGAAGATCCGCGAACGGGCAATCGGCAACGACAAAGTCCGGCGGATTGGAGCCCGCGGCGCATAAAAGCACGGTGGCACCGCCCATTGAATCCCCGTGAACGCCAACGGTGCAGGGCTTTTCGGGGTAACCCTTGTCGCGCCGGGCAAGAGCCACAAGCCTTGCCAGGTCGTCCCGCTCAAGGTAGCCCATGGTGCAGTATTTTCCTTCGGAAGTGCCGCTGTTTCGCTGATGATAAAGCAAAACGTCGTACCCGCGCCGCATGTATATGCGGGCGTATTTAAGCTCCGATTCGCGGCGCACCCAAAATCCGTGCGCAAGCACGCAAACCTTGTCGGTGGGCTGCTTGGCCCTGTACCAGCAGTAATCAAGCCTTACGCCGTCCTTGGCGATAATGCTGCCCTCTTCATCGGGAATCATGGCTTCCATCTCGCCCGGGGCAAAGTTGCCGCGCTCAATTTCATGCTGTATAACCTCCTCAATAGAGGAACGCTTGGGCGTGATGACCAGCTTTATAAGCATCCATGATACCGTAAATATAAAGGCGGCCGCAATAATGACCGAAGCGATAATAATCAACAGCCACATCACAGCCACCTCTTTTCGTCTTTTATTTTAGTCTTCGTTAATATAAACCCTGGGTACGCGCTTTGTCACCAGGCAGGTAAGCTCATAGTTTATGGTGCCAACCTTCTGCGCCGCGTCTTCCCAAGAAATGGAGTCTCCGCCGATAAGGGTAACCTCATCGCCGCGCTTTACCTTTTCCTTATCCGCAAGTACCATGCACATATCCATGCAGATGCGGCCGGCCTGCTCGTAGCGGGTGCCGTTTATGGTAACGGTGGTATTGTTTGAAAGGCGGCGGGGATAACCGTCCGCGTAGCCCGCGAGCACAACGGCGGTGGTAAAGGGCTTGTCTCCCTTAAAGGTGCGGCCGTAGCTTACGGTTGCGCCGGCGGGGAAATCACGAACCTGGGAAACGTGACTCTTAAGGGTCATAACAGGCTTAAGCGGGCCGTACTGGGGCACGCTGTCCGGATACATACCGTAAAGTATAACGCCCTCACGAACCATGTCTATCTGCGTTTCGGGGTGATAGAGTATGCCCGCGCTGTTGCTGGTGTGGCAGGTTTCGGGCCTTAAACCCTTTTCGGTAAGGTAGTTCATAACGGTTTTGTAGTTATCAAGCTGATAGGCCGTGAACTGATCCTGGTCGGGGGTATCGGCTACGCAGAAGTGCGTATACATGCCGGTAACCTTAACGTTTGAAAGCTTGCTCATGCGCTCGGCGGCCTTTGCGGCCTCCATGGCGGCATCGTGACCCTGCGCGAAAAGACCCGCGCGGCTCATGCCGGTATCAAGCTTAATGTGGCCCTTTACGGTAACGCCCGCGGCCTTTGCGGCCTCGTTCAGCTCCAGGGCGTGGCTTTCGTCAACAAGGGTCTGGGTAATGTCCAGATCCGCGAGCACCTTGGCGTATTCATGGGAAGTGTAGCCAAGTATAAGTATGGTCTTGGTGATGCCGCCCTGCCTAAGCTCAACAGCCTCGCTCAGGCAAGCAACCGCAAACGCGTCAGCACCGCATTTTTCAAGGTAGCGTCCGCAGCGCACCGCGCCGTGACCGTACGCGTCCGCCTTTATAACGCACATTACCTTTTTGCCGGTAGCGCGCGCTATTTCATAGTTGTGCTTAAGCGCGGCCATGTCTATTTCCGCCCAGGTGCGGGCGGTGGGAGAAAGAAGTTCGCTCATATTATGCCTCCAAAATTTGGGCTTTCGCCCTAACAGAGTACAGTTTATTCCAATGAACCGCTTGTGTCAACCGCGGTCCTGCTTTTTCTTTTTTTCCGGGAAAAGCTGCACCGTGAACTTATTAAAATCCACGCTTTCCATAAAGTCCGAGGGGGAGAATACCGTATGGCGGAACGTATTAAGCTCGTTCAGGTGCTTTTTCAGCATTACCGGACGGGACAGGTCAAGCTCGCGGCAAATATCGCTGAGCACAGCGTTCCATTCATCCTCGCTTTTCGCGGCAGGGAATTCCATTACAACGTCCTTTATAATCCTGTCCATGTCCCGCGTGGCGGCCCATACTTTCATAAAAAATCTCCTTTATTCGCCAAATCTTTTTTCAAGCATTCTTACGTGGGATATAAAATCCGTGTCCTCAAAGCGCCTTGCGCCAACAGGGCAAGCCTTTATGCATGCCTGGCACTTTATGCATATGCCGTTCGTTTCGGCGGGGTTATCGGCATTTATGCTGCCCATGGGGCAAGCGGGAGCGCACTTTGCGCAGCGCGTGCATAGCGATGAATCCACGACCGGCCTGGCCTTAAGGAAACGGGCCGGTGTGCCGTCCTCTTTAAGGGGAATGTAATACGGCGCGAGAGGGGTTTCATAATCAAAATCAAGCGGCTTGTCAAGCCCGGCGGCTATGCTTTGGGCCAACGCCGCGCCCAGAGCGTCAAGCTCCGCCAAATCGGCCGTATTTGGCTTACCTCGTGCGATTTTGGCCGAAAACGCGTGCTCGCCTTCAATGCTCCTTGCCGCCGCCGGCGCAAAGCCGTTCTGGCGACCTAAAATCAAAAGCTCCCTCAGCGCGTCCCCGGGGCTTCTTTTGCCGTATGTGCACAGGGCTATAAGCCTTGTTTTGCCGCCGCCGTGTATATTCGCCGCTATGTCCGGCGCTATTTTGTTGGGCAGTCTTCCCGCGTATACGGGCATGGCAATAACAACAATGTCGTCGTTATCAAATGTGCATACGGCCCTTCTCGCGGCGGCGGGGGTCAGGTCAAGCTCATTATATTCGGCCCCAAGTTCTCTTTTCAGCGCATAAGCAACAGCCCTCGCGGCAATACGGCTGTTTCCCGTGGGGCTGAAGTAAACACAATGGATTGTTTTTATTTGGCTCACTTGGCCTGCGCTTTAATCTCGTTAAGGCTCTTTTTAAGGTTCCTTGCCAGCTGATCGGAGCAGGAGGTGTTCTTCTCGCCGCAGCGTATGCCGTCAAGCCTTTCTATAACCTCGTCCACGCTCATGCCCTCGGCAAGCGCGCCAAGCGCCTTAAGGTTGCCGTTGCAGCCGCCGATGTAGCGGATGTTGTGAACACGCAGGTTTTCGTCAATGTCCAAATCTATCTGCCTTGAGCATACTCCCATGGGATAAAAGGTATAGTGCATAATTAAAAGCCTCCTTGATTTTTTATTTAAGCTTAAATTATTTTGTCCATCTTCCGCTTGAGCCGCAGGGAAGTATAAGCCCCTGCCCCTTGCGGGTTATGGGCAGGCCAACCTCGCCCGCCTCAATGTGCCCCGTGCCTATCGCAACCTTTAGCGCGTTTGAAAGCACCGTTGGCGCAAGGCCGGTAGTGTATGAGTTTATAAGGAAGAACAGCGCGTTTTTATCCAGCAGCTTAACGCATTCCTCAAGCAGGGGATAAAGCCCTTCCTCTATTTTCCACATTTCGCCGTTAGGACCCCTGCCGTAGCTTGGCGGATCCATAAGTATGCCGTGGTATGTTCTGCCGCGCCTTTGCTCGCGCAGCACAAACTTCATAACGTCGTCCACTATAAAGCGAACAGGCCTGTCCGCAAGGCCGCTTTGGTTAAGATTGTCCTTTGCCCAGGCAACCATGCCCTTTGCCGCGTCAACGTGCACAACCTCCGCTCCCGCGCTCGCGAGCGCGCAGGTGGCTCCGCCGGTATAGGCGAAAAGATTGAGTACCCTCGGCTTTTCTCCGCCAAGGTCGGCCTTTCTCAATATGTCCTGCATCCATGCCCAGTTTACGGCCTGCTCGGGGAAAAGGCCGGTGTGCTTAAAGCCTGTCGGGCGAACAATAAAGCTAAGCTCACGCCATTTTATGGTCCATGCCTCGTCAAGAGCGGTATTGTATTCCCAGTGTCCGCCGCCCGATGATGAGCGGATATAGTGAGCGTCCGGCTTGGCGTTTGAGCGGCCCATTGGCCATATAGCCTGCGGATCGGGCCTTAGCAGGGTAACATCGCCCCAGCGTTCCAGCTTTTCTCCGCCGCCCGCGTCTATTATTTCGTAATCGCGCCAACTGTCGGCAAGATACATATTTTTACCTCCTCAGCAGCCGGGCATCATGCCCAGCAGGAAATTGCACATATAGAAGAACTTCGCGCCGACCGATTCGTTAACCGTGTTCGTTACGAACTGGAACTTGCCCTGAAGCACTATCAGCCCAAGCGGCACAAGCATGAACAGCAGAAATACCGCCAGTATGCCGTGCACAAGCCCAAGCCCGCCGGCTATCGCCCTGTCCGCCGCCCTAAGCTGCGGAAGCGTCCAGGCGTAATCGATTCCGTTCAGTATAAACGCCAGTATTATCCTTACGATAATGAATATTCCGATAAATACCAGTATGTTTATAAACAGGGCCACTATGGTTTGGTTAAAATAATCGCCAAGCGTTACTATGCCCTCGTCCGCGAACTGCTCCTTTGCTATGTTGTCCGCTATGTTCTTGGCAACGGGGTAGGGAAGATCCGCGTTTGAGAAAACGGAATTAAGCGTATCCGTGCTTATTTCGTTTATGTTGGTTTTGGCAAGCTCCACGTCGTTCACGTATTCGCTGCCCTCGGTATAATAAAGCATTGTGTTAAGAAGCTTTTCGTTAGACATTACGGCCTTTGAACCCACGGGCAGCAGCACCATGGCCACAAGCCACGCCAGTATGTACGCGCCTATTGACAAAAGCGTGGATAAAAAGCCGCGGTATATACCGTGCAGCACAAAGAATATAAGCACCGCAAGAACCGCTATATCCAAAAGATTCACGTTTCTTATAACCTCCTTTTTGCCGCTTTATTTAAGCGTTAAAAGCTTTAATGAGCCGTCCGCGCATTCGCACAGCGCCTCATTTTCGCTGAGCTTTGTGGCCTTTACGCAGCTGAAATCCAGCGCGTATGTTCCGCTCAGCTTGCCCGCGGCGGTATAGATATACAATGTATCGGTTGAGAACGCGGCCATTTTGCCGCTGTATGCCATAACGGAGTGAACTCCATCGTTCAGCTGCACCGTGCGCGCCGTTGCGCTGCTTGTGGATGACTCCTCAACGCTGTAAAGCTTGGCCACGTTCATGCTGTCCTCATTCCTGGGAACGAAAAGGAAAAGCGGCTTTGTGGAGGCGGTTGAGCAATCGCTTAAGCGATAGCCGTATGTGAGCAGGCGCCAGCTTTCGCCGCTTATGCTTGCGTCGCAGCGGATAAGCTGTTCGGTTCCGGATATGAAAATGCTGTTTTTCGTGAAAACAACCTTGTCCACAATCTGGGAATTAACGCTTATTACTCCGCTCATGGCGGCAACGCTTTCGCTGCCCTGCGCGGCGTAGCTGTATGTTGTAAGGGTGGTTACGGGAGTATCGGCAGAGGTTGAAAGTATGAGCGTCCACATAAGGTCGCCCGACGTTGAGCCGTAAAAGCCGCAGTCCGTTATAATGCCGTCTCCCTGCTCTATTATGTCCACAAGCGAGCCGGACTTGTTATAAACAAGCACGGCGTAATCGCCCGCGGAATCCATTCTTAGCACCGCTATGTGGTTGGCCGCGCAGCGAACGAACATTATCTGCCCGCCAACGTCAATTATGCTTTCCGTGCCTATTATCTGCACGGCGGTTGAAGAATAAAGCGCGGCGGTGCCGTTTGCGGCGGCAACGGAAACATCGCTTGTGCCGAGGCTCATGCTCTTTGCGCTGTCCGGACTGGAGGGATTGTATATAACAAGCTTGTCCCCGTCCGCGTAATAGAACACGGAATCCGAATAGGCGTAAGCGGCCTCCGAATAAAAGGGAAGGGAAGTTACGCTTCCGAACGAGGCGCGGGATTTAATAAATGCCCTTACGCCGAAAAAGCCCCCCGCGAGCACAGCCGCGGCAAGCAGAATCAGTAAAAGTCTTTTTAATGTAAAAGCCCTGTCAACGCTTTTTAGCTTTCGTTTTGCCATTGATCACCAGCAGTTAATAGCCCCGTTTTAGGGGCGTTTTTTCGGCCACCCGTTACGCCTTGGCCGGCAGCAGCACCTTAAGGGAGCCGGGCAGTACGCGGAATACGGCGGGGGTGGATAGGCCAACCTCACCATCCAGCTGAAGGGTGCAGCTTTCCGGGCAGGTAACCTTTATTTCGGTTGTGCGAATATGGTGCACAACGTCTGTGTGCGATACGTATGTTCCTTTTATAAACTGGGGCAGCAGGCGTATAAACTTGCTAAGCTTAACCTTTTCAACAAAGCAAATGTCAAGCTCCCCGTCAAAGGGATCCGCCATGGGCACCGCGCGCATGCCTCCGCCAACGTATTGGCCGTTGCCGATGCTCATTATATGCGCGTCGTATTGCTCCGTTACGCCGTCGTGCTCAATTGTGAGCGGCATTGTTTTAAGGTGCGCCAGCGTTTCAAAAACGCCCAGCATATAGGGAAGCATACCGTTGAATCTTTTTTTGTATTTTTCGGTCGCGATAAGCGTAGCCACGTCAAAGCCCAGGCCGGCCACGTTTATGAACGTGTGCCCGTTAACCTCGGCGGCGTCGGCATTCCTTACAACGCCGTTTGAGAGCGTATCCGCCGCGCCCTCAACATCCTTGGCGAAGCCCATAACCTTTGTAAAGTCGTTGCCCGTGCCGAAGGGGAGCACGGCAAGCACGGCGTCTGTGCCTATTGTGGCGGCGGCAACCTCGTTTATCGTACCGTCTCCGCCAACCGCGGCTATAAGCTTTTGCCCGCGCGCGATGGCGGCCCTTGCCAGCTCCGTGGCGTGGCGCGGGGCGGTTGTGTAATCAAAAGTAAAGTCTACGCCGCGGCTTTTCAAAAGCTCCGAAAGCTCTTTGAATTTCTGAGCCGCAAGACCTGAACCGGAAACGGGGTTAACGATAAAATAAGGCTTATCCATAAAATCCTCCGTGGGTACAACATATCTATTTTATTCTAATTCAAAACTTTGAATATGTACAGTCGCAATGCTGTAAATTTTCCGTGTACTTTTTTGATACCGCAAAAAAACGGCCTTCCGGCCGCCTTTAAGCATCGTAGTGCTCTTTGCATGAAACAATGTAGATTATGCCATTTTCCTCATAGTAAACTACTCTGTTCGCCTCGTCTATGAGCCTGCTCCACCATCCGCTCAGGTTTTCCCTTAGCGGCTCGGGTTTACCTATACCGTCAAATGTATCCCGTTGAATGTCTTTTATAATAGCGTTTATCCTTTTAAGAACCTTTTTGTCCTGCATTTGCCAATACAGGTAATCCTCCCGGGCTCTGTCCTCCCACAACAGCCGTATAGATTATTCCTCTATCAACTCGTGCTCCGCGAAGTGGGCGTTTCCCTCCTTAATGTCGCGCATAACGTCCTCAAGGTAGCGAATGTTGCTGCGCGAATAAAAAGGATCCGCGTTCAGCTCAAACGGAATGCGGTTTTCCCTTGCCACGGTTTTCAGAAAAATATTTATGGCCGTGGACATGCTAAGCCCTATTGTATCGAGGGTTCTTTCGGCGCTGCGCTTAACCTCGTCATCCACGCGCACGCTTATCTGTGCCATTTCGTTTCACTCCCTTTTTAAGCAATCTTTAAGTGTATTGCATTACAATAAATAGCAAAATGCAAGCATAACGCTGTTAAAACGCTGTGAACAGAATATAAAAAACCTGCCGGGGAATGCCCGACAGGAATTGGTTAAAAATTTTATTTAAGGTTGGTGAGAAGCGTAAGCACAATTACGATGATAAACAGTATCAGCCACCAGGGCGTGCCCCTGCGGGGGCCGCGGTTTCTGTTTCCGCCTCCGCCGCCCGAGGAGTTTTTCGTGGCCTGAATGTAGTGCATGTAGCCGGTGCCAAACAGACCGAAATCGTCATCGCTGCAGATCATGACAGCCTCCGTTAATATTGCGCGCGGCTGAAATCAGTGCACGTGCTCCGCGTGGAAAAACGCCTCGCCTATAACCTCGCAAAGCAGATACGCCGCCGCAAGCAGAATCACTACGCCGAGTATTATGCGAACTATCTTTTCCGCCTTCATGTAGCGCGGCGAGCTCATAAGCCGGCTCACAAAGCCCGCGCTCGTGCCGGCAATAACCGAAAGCACGCCGTGGCCAATGGAGAATATTACAAGCAGCAGCACGCCGTAAAGTATGTGCGCGTTGTTGGCGACTATGGCAAGCATTGCTATAAGCACGGGCGTTGTGCAGTGCGAAGAGAACGCGCCCGCGAGCAGTCCCGCCGTAAACGTTGCCCAGTAGCCCTTGTTGGGCTTGGCCTTAATGCTGGTTTCGGGTATAATCTCGAACACGCCGAACATCTGAAGCGCCATCGCTATAAGAAGAAGCGCCAGCGCAAGGTGCAGCCAAACGCCCAGGGAGTTGAGCAGATTGCCCAGAAGCGACGCCGCGAAGCCCAGAACCGTGAACGTTATCATGGAGCCGAGCGCGAACATAAGCGAAAGGCGAAAGGCTTTTTTAGGCTCGTGCTCGTTAAGGCCGCCAACGCATCCCAGCACCAGCGGAATGGTTGAAAGGGAGCACGGGGTAAGGCTTGTAAGCAACCCGGCCGCAAGCGCTATAAGCGGCGCCAGCCAAAGGTTTTCTCCCACAAGCTTTGAAAGGTTAAGTATAAAATCACTCAAGTTAAAGTTTACCAGGTTTCCTTGTTGTATTTTTGGCGACACGCGCCTATAATGAATGGTAACGCATACGGTGCCGCCATGCAAGGCTTTTTTGCCAAATTGATGAAAAAATCGTGTTTTTTGGTGTTTAATCGGGGTTGTATCTTTATTTTTATCATGATATAATATGTTGCTAACGTGCTTCTTGCGCCGCGTAAAACCGGCGCCATAAGACCATAAGGAGGTGAAAAGCGTGAATAAGTACGAAGCTATGTATGTCATCACGCCGGAGCTTGAGGATGAGGCCATAAAGGGCGTAATCGAAAAGTACACCGGCATCATCACCGCTAACGGCGGTGAGGTCGAAAAGGTAGATGAGTGGGGCCGCCGTCGTCTGGCATATCCCATCGACTACAAGACCGAGGGCTATTACGTGCTGACTGCGTTTGCGGGCGAAAGCAAACTCCCCAAGGAGCTTGAGCGTAACCTGAACAACGATGAAAGCATTCTCCGTTTTCTCGTCGTTCGTCAGAACGGCTGAAAACCGACTGTATAAGAGCTGAAAAAGAAAGGTCGTAACGCAATGAATAAAGTCATACTGATAGGAAATCTTACCAGGGATCCCGAAATGCGGCAGACCGCTAACGGCACCAACGTTTGCACGCTGTCTATTGCCGTTAATCGCCGCTTTAAGGACAAGAGCACCGGCGAAGCCGTGACGGACTTTTTTAACGTTATAGTCTGGCGTCAGCTTGCGGAGCTTTGCGGAAGGTATCTTGCCAAGGGCCGTAAGGTCTGCGTAACAGGAGAGCTGCAGAACCGCTCATACGACGCTAAAGACGGAAGCAAGCGTTATGTGACCGAGATAGTCGCGGACGATGTGGAATTCCTCACCCCGCGCGACAGGGACGCTTCCGGCGCTTCAGCCGATTACGCTCAGCGTAACGACAGGCAGGCACCCCAGGCTCCCGACGGATTTATAGACATTGACGACGACGCGCTGCCGTTCTAAGCCGCAGCCGCCGTTAAAGATTTGAAAGGAGATACTTCATCATGGAAGAGCGTAGGACCATGAAGCCCCGTCCCCGCAAGGGCCGCCGTAAGGTTTGTGCCTTCTGCGCCGACAAGGTGGAACATATAGATTACAAGGACGTGAACCGCCTTCGTAAGTTCACCACCGAGCGCGGCAAGATTATGCCCCGCAGGATGAGCGGCGTATGCGCAAAGCATCAGCGTGAGCTGGCCGTTGCCATCAAGCGTTCCCGTCAGGTCGCCCTTATGCCGTACGTTGCGGACTAAGGCAAACCCAATAGGAAATCACATAACAAACCAAAACAAAACAAAAAACCAAATCAACCAAGCGAAGAGCGTTAGTAACGGCCGCCCATATGGGCGGCCGCTTTTTAGTATTGTCCTCAAAAGTTGTTTGTTTCGGGTATTCTTTATAAAAAAGGGAGTGTCGTTATGATATCAGACCTGATTATATAAGGGCCATTGAGCCGTTTATGGGCAAGCCTATTGTAAAAATACTTACCGGGGTTCGCCGCTGCGGCAAATCCACAATATTCGAAATGCTGAAGCGGGAGCTTATCCACCGCGGAGTGAGCGGGGAAAACATAATTCAGCGCACATATACGAATATGGACATGCCCGAAAGCATTACCGCAAAGTCCATGCACGATGAGATTACGGCATCCATGCGGAGCAAAAAATCCTGCTGTCTTTTGCTTGATGAGATTCAGGAACAGGGTAAAGGCATACTGAAAACGCAGGAGAAATATTATCTTGCCGATATGTCGCTGAAATACGCGCTGCTTGGCTATAACCGGGGAATGCTTGATGGGGCGGAGGAAAATATTGTATTTCTTGAACTTAAGCGGCGCGGCTATAATGTTTTCATAGGCAAAAACGGCACAAAGGAAATAGACTTTGTGGCTGAAAAACGCGGCGAGCGCATATATGTGCAGGTTTGCGTACAGCTCCCGGAGAATTCGGATAGGGAGATAGGCAAACTGATGGAAATAGGGGATAATTACCCCAAGTATGTTGTAACCCTGAACGACCTTGATGCAGGCGCGCAGGACGGCATAAAGGTTATTCACTTATACGATTTTCTTACCGCGGAAAGCCTGTAATATTAAATTCACCCAAAACCCTCCTCATATCCTCTGGCAAGGGAGCCGATACCGTGACGGTTTTGCCCGAAAGCGGGTGGGTGAACTCCACCTGCTCGGCATGAAGCGCCGGGCGGGTAATAAGCGGAGAGCTTTCGCCATAAAGCCAGTCACCTAAGAGTGGGCAGCCAATGTGCGCCATGTGCACGCGCAGCTGATGCGTGCGGCCCGTATGCGGAATAAGCTCGGCCAAGGCCATGCCGTTGAAAGTGCCAAGCACACGGTATTCGCTTATTGCATCAGCGCCATCGTCGCGCACGGCGCGCTTGTAGTGCGAATTTTCGGCCATGCCTATGGGCGCGGATATAATGCCGCTCTCCTTTTCGGGTACGCGGGAAAGTATTGCAAGGTATCTCTTCTTAAAAAGACCCATATTCATAACGTCCTTCATAAGGGCATGCATATAGCCGCATTTGGCAACGGTCATCGCGCCCGTGGTGCCGCGGTCAAGCCTGCTTACGGGGTGCGGCCGCTCGTCCGGATAAAGATAGGCGTAAAGGGCATCCTCCGCCGTGTTAAGCTCCGGCTCGTTGGTTGATGAATGCACCGCCATGCCGGCGGGCTTGTTTATGATTATAAGCCACTCATCCTCGTATAATATATCAAGCTCCTGCGCCTTGCCCGCGGGGCGGTTGCTTTCGCTGTCGCTTACCTGTATGCTAAGCTCGTCGCCCAAGCGGAGCCTGTATGTGCTGCGCTCACGCTCGCCGTTTACGGTTATGCCGAGCGGCATTGTTTTAAGCCGCCTTAAATAGGTGGCCGACGCTTTAAGCTCGTGCGTTATAACGCTTTCGGCGGTTCTGCCGGCGGCGTTTTCTTTTACCTTTATGCTAAGTCTTTTCATGCTTATATAGTACCATTTTATCGCTGCGCAGTCGATATGATTATGGTATACTGTACCCACACGGCTTTAAGGAGAAAATGCCCATGCTGTATCTTAAAGAGTTTTCGTTCCTTAAAAAGGAAGACGAGGAAAATTTTTTCTTAGCGCTTAAGCGTACTTGCTACTCAACGGCGTATCCTTTTGATATTTTCCCGCAAAAAGGATTTACGCGCCTTGAGTTTGAGCCTATAACAATACTTTCGGGCGGCAACGGCTCGGGCAAAACAACCGCGCTTAACATTATGGCGCAGGCGCTTAAGGCCGAGCGCACGTCTCCCTTTAACTCAAGCGCCTTTTTTGATGAGTATGTGCGCCGCTGCAAATTCAAAAAGGATCCCCGCGCCGGGGCCGATTTTAATACGGAAATAATAACCAGCGACGATGTGTTTGATTTTATATTTAACATAAGGAGCTTAAACGACGGAATAGACATTCGTCGGGAGGAGCTTTTTGAGGAATGGCTCAGCGAGCGCTCGCCAAACGTTAAGCCGGTTCAGGTGAGGAGCATGGATGATTACTCCGCCCTTGTGCGGCAGAATAAGCGCCGCAGGATGACGCAGAGCGCGTATGTGCGCTCAAGCCTTATGAATAACGTTCGCGCCCACTCAAACGGGGAGAGCGCGCTGCTGTACTTTACCGATAAAATAGACGAAAACAGCCTTTATTTTGTTGATGAGCCTGAAAACAGCCTAAGCTGCGAATCCCAAAAGAAGCTTGCCGAATATATTGAGAACGCCGCGCGCTTCTTCAACTGCCAGTTTATAATATCGTCCCACTCGCCGTTTATACTTTCCCTTAAAGGGGCGAAGGTGTACGACATGGACTCCGTCCCCGTTAAAAGCGTGCATTGGACAGAGATGGCAAACGTTCGCGCGCTGAGGGATTTTTTCGTAAGCCACGAGCGGGAGTTTGAGGATGACGACTAAGCTTACGCCTTGGCGCCAAGCCCCCATTTTTTAAGCTGAACCCTGTAAAGTATAAAGCCTACCGCGCCGGATACGTATTCAGCTATGGGGAAGGCGAACCAGGTATAATTAAGCCCTATAAGCGAAAGTAGCCAAAAGACCGGCAAAAGCACGAATATCTGCCGCGTGAGCGAGAGGAGCACGCTCTTTGCCCCGCTGCCTATCGCCTGAAAAAACACGGGCGTCATAAGCGAGAATACTGCCCCCGCGAAGCTTGTGCCTATTATGGGGAACGCCGTAAGGCCGATTTTAAGCACATCCTCCGAGTTTGAGAAAACGCGAAGCAGCGGGCCCGGCAAAAATATAAAGCATACCATGCCTACCACCATAAACGCGAGCGATATAAGCAAAGAATCCCGCATTGTTTCCCTGCAGCGCAGGTAGTTTGAACGGGTGTAGTTAAAGCTGAGTACGGGCACTATGCACGTTTGCAGCCCAAGCAGCGGAATGAAAAAGAAACTCTGCGCCTTGTAATAAAGCCCCAGCACCGTAACGGCGGAATCCGAAAAGTTCGCCAGTATCATATTAAGCGCCGCTATATAAACAGTATAAAGGGACTGCATCAGTATGGAAGAATATCCGTAGTGATATATTTGCTTTGCGCATTTTATTATTTCGCTTGCCTTTGGCGGGCGGCGGAAGCCGCGAAGGCCTGTTATAACGGCGGCAACTATCTGCCCGGCAACGGTTGCGTACGCGGCACCCGCAACGCCCAATTCAGGCGCGGGGCCGAGACCGAATATAAGTATAGGGTCGAGCACAACGTTTGTAAGCGCGCCCGCCACCTGCGCGAACATGGGCAGGCGCATATTGCCGCGGGACTGATGTACCTTTGTCCAGTTTGCCTCAAGAAAGCTGGCTAAGCTGCCTATGCATACAATTCTTCCGTATGTAACCGCCTGCTCTATCGCGCCCGGCTCCGTGGCGGATGTTTTAACATAAGGCTCCATGAAAAGAGCCGCGGCCACAGCCAATATTACCCAGGTAATAATTTCAAGCACCATGCCCGTGCCGGCGGTGCGGTTGGCGGCGCTTTCGTCACCCTCGGCGTATTTCTTGGCCATGAATGTATTCACGCCAACGCCGGTGCCCACCGCAAGCGCGATTATAATCAGCTGAACCGGGTATATAACGCTTACCGCCGTAAGCGCGTCCGCCGAATACCGCCCCACGAAAAAGCTATCTACTATATTGTAAAGCGCCTGTATAAGCTGAGAAAGCATTACAGGCGGCGCTATTTTTATTAGCACGCGGCTTATGCGCTCGCTGCCGAAAAAGTCGCTTTCAATTGCATCCGTTTTCATTGGCCCGTTTCCCCTTTAATAAATCGGGATGCCACATGGCACCCTGTTGGGATTATATGCAAAAGCCGCGCAAAGTCAACAGATAGCGACAAACGTTCAAAAAATATAATATTTGTCTGTACAAACGGGCAGTGATATGTTAAGATGCGTATAGATAATATTTGATTCAATGATAAACTGCCGGGGAATTGGTAAACATAATAGGCATTTAATTTAATGACCGCAAGGCGAAAGGAGAACAGTATGAAAAAATTGGCTAAGTATATTTGTATAACGGTTTCATTGATAATGCTTGTTACGATTGTTTGTGTTCCCGCTTTCGCGGACGGCGGGAACAACAAGGCGTACTCAAACGAGGAAACGCCGTATGTAGCGGCGCTGCTCATTCTGCTTTCAATGGCGCTGCTGGTGCTGGTAGTGGGCAGGGATTTTGCCGACTATAAAAAGCACAATAAGCACAGCTGAATCTTAACGGCTATGGAAAAGCGGCTTGGCGCCGCTTTTTTGCGTTCATACGCATCATTGATATTATTCTGTTTATTCTTCCTTTTTCACACCGTTTGGGTATAATATAAGGATGGACTTTGTCGGCACAATTTGCCGCCCTACGCGGCGCTTTACTGTGCCGTAACGGCTTTTTCGCGGGCGTTTGACCGCTTAGGAGGAACATGAAAGCTAATAATAAAAACTACGAAATGGACATGACCACGGGCCCGCTTTTCAGGATGCTGCTCACGTATTCCTTGCCCGTTATAGCCACGGGTGTTCTGCAGTGCCTTTATAACGCGGCGGACATGGTTGTGGCCGGAAACTTTGCCGGCAGCCAGGCGCTGGCGGCGGTTGGCTCAACGGGCTCGCTTGTCAATCTGGTTGTTGCGCTCTTTATAGGCATAAGCCTTGGCGTAAACGTTACCGTAGCGCGCTATTTCGGCGCAAAGGATTACGATGCCGTTTCCGATACCGTGCATACGGCCATGCTGTTCGGCCTTCTTTCGGGCATACTTCTTGGCATATTCGGCTTCTTTATGGCCCGGCCGCTGCTTGAGCTTATGGATAGCCCGGAGGACGTTATAGACCTTGCCACGCAGTATCTTGAAATATACTTTGCCGGCCTTCCCGCCCTTATGGTATATAACTACGGCGCGGGTATTCTGCGCGCGGTGGGCGATACGAGGCGCCCTCTTTATTACCTTATAATATCGGGCATGCTGAACGTTATATTGAACCTTATAACGGTAATAGTGTTCCATATGGGCGTTGCGGGCGTTGCTTACGCTACCATAGCGAGCGAGCTTCTTTCAGCCGTGCTCGTCGTGAACTGCCTTATGCATACCCCGGGCAGCGTGCGTTTTTATCCTTCCAAGATGAAGATACACTGGCATAAGCTTGGCGAGATGGTAAAAATAGGCCTTCCCGCGGGAATACAGAGCGCGCTGTTCTCCGTTTCAAACGTGCTTATACAGTCCTCCGTAAACTCCTTCGGTTCCCAGGTAATGGCGGGCTGCTCCGCGGCGGCGAATATAGAAGGCTTTGTTTATATCGCTATAAACAGCTTCTCCCAGGCAACCGTAACTTTCACAAGCCAGAACGTGGGCGCGAAGAAATACGAGCGCATAGCGCCCATTTGTCTTTATTGCAACATATTGGTAACCATAGCCTGGTTTGTAACCGGCGTAATAGCCGTTGTGTTCCGCAGGCAGCTGCTCGGGCTTTATAACAGCGATCCGGAGGTTATAGCCTATGGCTGCGAAAGGCTTATAACGGTGGTTGCCCTGTATGTAATCTGCGGAAACATGGAGGTATTCACAGGCTCGCTAAGGGGCATGGGCAAGTCCCTTTCGCCTATGATAGTTTGCCTTTTCGGCGCGTGCATACTAAGGGTTATATGGATAGCGACCGTGTTCCAAAAGTACCGCACGCTGTTCAGCATTTTCGTGTCCTACCCCATAAGCTGGGCCGTAACAACGCTGGTGCTCATAGGAATGTATATTTACACAAAGCGCAAGCTGCTTAAAACCGCGGCCGACGCGCAAACACAAAACCCGGAGCTTACCGCCGAGTAAACAAAAACCCCAAACTAAAACCGCTGTCGTGTGACGGCGGTTTTTTGGTTAGCCCACATTCCTAAATTCTTTTAATACGCCCGACGATGCATATTTGACGGGTGTAAGTTCTAAAATTGGCTGGAAGTGAGAAAAATATAACTATGCATATCGTGAGATAAAATTTAAAGAAAGTCGTATGATGGGCAACTGCTAAGACTTATGTAGCTGCATGATCACTTAATACGTAAAAACTTATTAAAGTATACTATGCATTGAACTATACAATACAAATTGACAGCAGTCACTCAAAATAATATAATAATTGTAACACTTTGACAGCATTATCTATATTGTCCTACTCATCAGACAAAACTACGGTTGGGGGGTAAACGGGCAGGGTATATTTCTGCAACTGTAAAATAGCATCTTGTGTAATCAAAAGAGGATTATAAGTTGAAAGCGGGGGGTATGAATCATGAGGGAAAAAACGATGGCAATGGTAATGGCATTATTATTTGCTTTGTCATTTGTTGGGTGCAGTAGCCGATCTGCGGACAGTACCATACCTGTATATGAAGAAACTGAGAATGTACAAGTTGAGACCTCAACAGTCTCTGAGAAAACTGTAGTAGAGACACCTTCATGCGAATTAGCTGTCGAAAATAATACGGAAAGCGAGTCAATCGCTGTTGAAGAATCAACTGATGATATAAAAGTAGAGGAGGAACAACCGATAGGCGATGAAGATAGCTTAAAGGTTGAAGAAGAAACCGTTGTACAGCAGGCTACTGAAGAAAGTATTTTGGGAACCACTGAAGAGGACCAAGAACTTACGCTGACTCAGAAAAATTCTATTGCGATGCTTAATTATCTTGCAATGATTTCTCAGCAGATTAATTCTTCAAAAAACAGCCGTATGTATCTTGAAACAGCTTATGATGCTTTAATCAACAATACTAATCCTGAGAATGTAAATGAACTTACAGAGAGTCATTTGAGCAGCCTTTTGGATATTATTGAGAAATATCGTATGATTACGGTTAAGCGTGAACGCCTTGAATATATCTATAATCAGAATAAAGCTCGGGCCATAAAAGAAGCTGTCCCTAACCCAATTGGAGTGTTGAGCGCTGCCAGCTCTTTCGATTTTAAGCGTTTAGCTGCATCTGTAATTTATATGGCAGTAGATTCAATAACCAGCTATAACGCCTATAACACTGAAATAGAGCAAGAATATCTGCAGGACGGATGGGAACTAGATGATGAAGAGTCCGAAAATCTGCACGACAGCCGTAAACGAGCTTTTTTGTATATGATTGATATTGTTCGTGAGTATGATATACCTGGAGCGCTTGCTTTAAATGAAACTTCAATAGCAAGCTTTGTTACGTATCAGAATAAGACTAATAATGCACAAAAAATTCAGTTTTTTGAATCTGAAGAAAACACTTATAGTGCATTTGGAAGTTATTGGATCGAACTTGCGGAATGTTATTATAATGCGGGAGAATATGAAAAATGCCTCGAAGCTGTTGATAATTATGAAGATTTACAGACTGGGATATTCCGGAAAGATTATGAGTTTGCTCACATTTTGCCGGAAGTAATTGTTGCGGCCGAAGAAGTCTGTTCCGGTAGCGAGTATATAGAGTACGCAGAATCGCACCTTAAGATGTTGGTTGATAATACGGAAAAATCTGAATGGTCTCTGCGATATTTTGCGGCTCAAATGTATATGGACCTTTATGCGAAGACAAATGATTCTACGTATCTTAACATAGCATTTCAACTGATATTGAATAATGTGAATTATTTAGTTGGGGAACAGAATACTATGAACGATACCTATCTTTCGGCTGTTCAGGAAGTAACTGTCTCCGATACCGCAACAAAGGATGAAAAAACACAAATTAATAAATACAACAAATCACTTAAGAAGCAGAGGGAAACGGAACTGCCACCAGTTTACGAACCTTTGGCAGTAAATTGTGAATTGCTTTTTGCACTTGCAGATAAATGTGGTATTTCAATTTTTCAGAAGGAACGTATTAATGGCATTTTGGATTCTGTATTCCTTACGGCTACAATAGCTCAAAAATATTCTTTTGATTCAGGGGTTGTTGATGCTGATGCCACTTATAACAAAGACACATTGATTCTTCCGGCATATATTATATCTGAGAATTCTGTGGTAAGAGTTTCTGTATCAGATGGCGGCTCAACAGTAGTATATGACGATTGGAAAGTGAAGGAAGTTGATAGACCTAGTGGCGACAGTGATTTTGAAAGTTTCACTGTAACATATACAAGCAAGATGGCTGGGAAGCAAAACTGGAATGAGAATTCTAGAGTCAAGGTAGAGATTATAGAACCAGATGCCGATAACAGCACATATACCATCAATTTCAGGGTAAGCAACTACAAAGAGTTCCTTATATTTTCTAATGTTGATTTTGAGCAGGAGAAGTAATGAAGAGAGCAAAACTATTTAATCAATTGACTTTATTACTATGCCTCATTTTGCTATTGATGAATTCCGCTATGCCCGTAAATGCATTTGAACGCAAAGACCATGATAAATATATGGAACAAGTGCTGTTCAAAAACTTTAAAGAAATTGATAATGATCCGACTGTTCAGAACGAGATAGATGTTTTGGAAAGTGCTGCATACCTGAATATTGATCAATTCAATGGTTCAGGTCAGAGTGATCTTGATGTACTGATAAAATACGGCGTAAAAGAAATACCGTCTACCATCGACGAAATCAGTTTTAATGCTTCAGGAAAAACGCATCGAAATTATTCGCATAGAGGCTGGGATTATTTCTATGGCGGTATAATGACAGAAATTTGGCCGAAGCGGCAAGCTGTCCTTCGAAATAGTGTTAATACTATATTTGATTTTCAAGGAGATGAAGAAAAGGCAGAGGCATTCTGCGAGATGATTTATTACATCCATATTTTAGGAGATCATATGGATGATGAATCCTGGAAAGTTCAGAATGGCCTTAAAATGGAGGTTGGCGGAAGAATAGATAAATACGATGTTATTCATGAATTGATAGACTGTTTTGAAGTGCTGTTTGATGATCAGAGCCATACACATAAGTATTCGAATCTGATGAATACGCTTGAACGTTACAATACTAAGTTTGCCAAGATAGTCAGAAGTGAGGGCGGTATTAATACGGATGAAAAATTTGAATTGCATCAAGAATATGTGAAAAATCTCATGAATGTATTAACTTATTATCTGCCAGAAATGTTAAAAGATGAAGCCTTCTTTAGCGAAGTGTTTTATAAATAATCTTTTACATACCCCAAAGCCTAAGTTAGCAGAACAACCATTGATTTATTCGCTCCGCCGGGCTAGAAACCCCAAACTAAAACCGCTGTCGTGTGACGGCGGTTTTAATTTGGGTTAGTTATTCACATTTGCCACCTATAAACAAAAAAGGTTGAGACAGAGCGCTCAACCTTTTATTTGATTATCCTAAATACACTCCGCTTATCTCTCCGTCCACCCCTTCGGGCAGGGTGAGTGTATACCCCGATGCGGTTCCCCACGATTCGGGGGCGGAGAAACTGTCGTTTACGGGGAAGGCTTCGTATACTTTTTCCGTTCCGTCGGCGCAGGCTACCTTAACGTAAATGCGCTCGGTGGCGGGGCAGGCGTTTATGCCGCCGTAAAGCTGAGTAAGGCCGGACTTTGTCTGCTTATCGGCCGTATATTCGCATTCTTTGGCGTTGTCGGGAAGGGCCTTCTCAATCGCCTGCATAAGCGGCGCGGAGGTGAGAAGGTTTGGTATGTTCCTTTCAACAAGCTCTATCATTATTAAGTCGCAGCTTTCGTCATTAAGCTCCAGGTTGTACGGAAACTCCTGCGAATATACCGCCCTGCCAAGGTTTGCCGAAAGCAGCGGTATAAGCGCCTCGCCGAATGAATCGCGGTAGAGAAGCAGGGACTTTTCGCCGTTCCTTTCGCTTGTTGTGCCGAAAGTCATGTCCCGCTCAACGCGCACACCCTCATCAATCGTGTATTCGTCATCAATACCGTATTCGGGGTAGGGGAGAGAGGATTCCTCCGCCGGCAGAACAAAGTTGTGCAGGTCGCCGTAGTAGCCCGTTTCGTAGTGCGGAACAAGGCCTGCGTATGTTTCGTAGCTTTCGCCTTGGGTTATAAGCTCCATTATGGCGTTGTACGCTATAAGCGCGCCGCGCTGGTTCCAGTGCGTATCCTGCTGATAATAAAGAAGTCCGTCGTCCTTGTGCGCCGTAAGAAGGAAGGCGAAATCAAGCGTATTCACGCCCTGCTCCTCGAGCGCCGCGTAAAGTCTTTCGCGGTTGGTGGCGGCGTTTGTGCGCCTTATGCGGCTTGGCATATATTCGGGATAAATTGTGCTCTTGTTCGGCGCTGTGGAAAATACAAAGTCCGCGCCAATGCTCTCGGCGTATTCATTTATAAGCCTTATAACACTTGCGGCGCGAAGAATGTCGCCATCGCTCATTGTGTCAAGGCCTGTATAATCATTAAGCGTTTCGCTGTAAAACAAAAATCCGTCCTTGCCGGCTATAACCTTTTCGTTAAGCGTATCGTTAAAAAGGGCCAGCGTTGTCGCGTGGAACGCGGTCACAAGCTCCTCCCTTAAGCCGAAGTGATCCTGCCAATAATCGTCAAAGTCCGAAGGGAAGTCAAGGTTCAGCCCGTCGCGGTCTATGAGCTGGGGCTCTCTCGCAAGCGGCCTGTTTTCGCGGTTAACGGCCGTGTAGCCAAATATGTTCGCGAAAACGGGAACAAGGCAGGCTATGAGCACAAGCGATATAAAAGAAATAAGAAAACCTTTTTTCACGGCGCCTGCACCTCCTTAGAACCTGAAATAAATAAACGGATTATAGCTTGCCGTTGAAAGACAGGCTATGCACGCGATAAGCAGCGCGAACGCGGCGAAATACACGGCGTAATTAAACCCGGGTCGATATATCGTATATCGGCTTGCTATGCGGTTTGCGTAAGGCATGCAGGCAAAAACGGAAGCTATCAACGCGGCAAGGCAAAGCGGCGTTAAAAGCAGCGAAAGTTGGGCCGTAAGGGCGGCGGAGAATGTAAATCCGCCAAACATTTTTGATATAATCAGCCAAGCCCCGCTGAGCGTGTCCGCGCGGAAAATCACAAAGCCAACCGTTACGGCTATAAGCGTATATATGTGCCTTAACGCCTTGGGCCAGCGGTTCGGCTTAACTATGCCGTAGCTTTCAAGCATCAGAAACGCCCCATGGTAAAGCCCCCACACGGCAAAGTTCCAGCTTGCCCCGTGCCAAAGGCCGGTAAGCAGAAAAACTATAAGCTTATTAAGCCCCGTGCGCAGCTTGCCCTTTCGGTTGCCGCCCAGGGGAATATAAACATATTCCTTAAACCATGTTGAAAGAGAGATGTGCCATTTGCGCCAGAAGTCCTGCATTGAGTCGGCGCAGTAGGGATACATAAAGTTTTCGCGGAATGTGAAGCCGAAGGCGCGGCCTAAGCCTATCGCCATGTCGCTGTATCCTGAAAAGTCAAAATAAATCTGCATAAGGTAGCATACCGCCCCAAGCCAGGCTATGGGCGCGTTTATGCTTGAAGAATCAAGCGCGAATACCTTGTCCGCGGTGTAGGCGAGCGTGTTCGCTATAAGCACCTTTTTGCCAAGGCCGAAGCAGAACCGCCTGAGCCCCAGCGCAATGTCCTCGGTTGTCGCGGAGCGTTCCTTTATCTGCGCCGCAACGTCGCTGTATCTTACAATAGGGCCGGCTATAAGCTGCGGGAAAAGCGAAATATAAAGGAGCACGTCGGCGTAGCTGGAGGCCGCCTCCGCGTCCCCACGCTTAACGTCAAGCACGTAGCTTATGGCCTGAAACGTGAAAAACGATATGCCGACAGGCAGCGCTATTTCCGGCACCGGAATATTAAGAGCGGTGAGCGAATTAAAGCTCTTGACCAAAAAGCCGGTGTATTTGAAAACAACAAGCGTGCCTATGCCCCATATCACGGCCACGGCGGAGCAGAGGCCGGCGCTTTTGCCCCGGGCAATGCCGCGCGCGCAAACATGGCAAACAAGCGTTGTGAACGCCATCAGCAGCACATATACCGGTTCTCCCCAGGCGTAAAACAGAAGCGAAAACACGAGAAGAACCGCGTTGCTCCATTTTACGCTGCGCCTTGTTAAAAGGCATATAAGGAACACCGCGGGGAAGAACAGAAATATAAATGTGGGCGAGCTGAATACCATGGGCTATTTATCAATAGCTGGGGGAATAAATGAATATGCGGGTTACGGTGTCGCCCGTGTACTCAAACTGTATGCGCTCGGAATGAATGTCCGTCTCATCGCCGGATATTGAATAGGTAAGGTAGCCGTCGTCAAACCAACCGTCGCCGTAAAGTTCCTTTACGCTGTCGGTACTGTCGCCCACCTTGGCGCCGCGAAGGGTTGCGTATTTGTCGCTTGTAAGGGTTATAACCTCCGTAACGTCCTTTCCGTCAACGGGCACGGTGCCTACCGATATGCCGTCGTAGGTGAATGTTTTATCCTTGCCGTCGTAAACGCAGCTTACCATTTCGCTGTATTCATAGTCGCTGCCGAGGGCCTCTGTAAGGGCGGAAGAATCCTCGCGCAGGTAATACGTTTTGCCGCTTATCTCTATGCCAAGATCCTTCTCGCTGAAGGCTCCGGTAATCGCCGCGCCGTTGCTCGCGCAGGCCGCCATTATAAGGCAAAGCACTATCGCCGCCGCCATAACGTAGCTGCGGTTAAGCTTCAGCTTTGTTTGTTTAAGCTTCATTGGTTGTTATCCTCCTGCTTGGGCAGCATTGTAACGCTGCCTAAATCTATATCGGTGGTCATGAACTTTTTCGAGTCTGTGTCCGAAAAATGCCACCATTCGCTTTTTATGTAGTTAAAGCCGCAGTCGACCATAACCTCTGTAATGTAGTCCACGTTCGCGCGCGCCGTATCGCTCCAGGTTGTGCAGGCGCGGGCGGATTCGTCCGTAAACGTGTGCATGGGGGTTGGGGTTTCTATTTCCTCCCCCGTCGCGTCTATTATAAGGGACATGTCTATCGCGCAGCCGCGGTTGTGGTTGCTGGCGGTTGTGCTGGGGTCCGCTATCCAGTGCTTGTTTTTAACTATCGCGAAAAGTATCTTTTGAACTCTTAGCGGCCTGTACGCGTCGTATACCTTAAGCGTGTATCCGTCCGCCTTAAAGCGGTCGTAGGCCTTCATAAGCTTTGTAAGAGTATCCTTTTGCATAAGCGGCACGGCGCGGGTATAGAGCGGGGCGCCGGTAATGTTTCTTTCCGTGGCGAAAAGCTGCTCGTATACGGCATCCGGCAGATAAAGGCGCATGTCCACAAGCTCATTTTTTACCATAACGGGGGTAACGCCGTCGTCCTCATAAACGGGCTGACCCGTGGGAATGTCTATCTTCTGGGCGGTTTCCTTTTCAAGATAGGCGTAAAGCTGCACGCTCTCCTCAACAAGGTATTCGCTGTAGCAATAAACCTCCTGCCCGTCCTCAAGCCTAAGGCGCGTGAATTCGCCCTCCGTGCCAAGGAAAATTCCCTTGTCCTCGTAGCCTATCTGGCAAACCACGTTATCGTCGCTCGATTTGTCCGCGCTGCTGCGGCAGTTAAGCGTATTCACGCGGGATTTGTAGTACACAGGCTCCGGCGTTGGTTCGGGAGTGGGCTCGGGTGTCGGATCCGGGGTAGGCTCTGTTGTGGGCTCGGCTGTTTCGGCCGCCGTTTCAACGGGAACCGTTTCGGCGCTTACGGTACTTGTGTTGCCGGTGCTTGCCGATGTGTTGCACCCGGCAAAGCACAGCGCGGCGAAAAGACACGCCATCAGTGCCGCTGTTGCCTTAACCGTTCGCTTCATTGCGCGTCCTCCTTCAGTTTGGATATTTGTTACTCAATGTATCCTTCGGCCCTTAGTGTGTCGTAATCCGTGGGGTCTATCCTAAGGCCGTTTCGGCTGGGAATATCGTCGCTTGTTGTGCCTAAGGGAGAGCCGTTTACTATTTTAAGTATGGTTCCCTCCGGGCAGTTTTCGTATATAAACTTGCTTGCTTCCGTAACCATTCTCAGGCACCCGCCCGTGGATTCAAGGCCTATGCCGTGGTCGCCGTTATAATACTTGGGCCACATCTGGGTGGGGTCGCTTGTGGCGTAAAGCGGGGAATGAATATACAGCCTGCCCTCGTAGCGCGTGGCGTACTGAACGGTACCGCCGTCCGGAAAATCGTGCCAGCGCTCGCGTACCTCGTCTCCGCCAAGAACGTATGTGCCCGCGGGGGTTTTGTTTCCGCCGTGCGCTATGCGGTAGGTTTTGTAAACCTTCGTGTATTCTCCGTTTTCGTCCTTTTCGTATATGGTAAGGGTGAAGGAGCCTTTTTCAACGTATAGATAATACGGCAGCCCGTCGTCCGGAGTGGGCGAGGGGGTGGGTTCCTCGGTTGGGTCGGGAGTAGGCTCTATGGTAGCTTCCGCCTGCGCCGGTGTAATCGCGGGAGTGGGTTCCGCCGTGCGCTCGGGTATGGACACTATCTCGTCCGTGCTCACGTTTTCGCTTGTTACAGCCGCGTTGCAGCCAAGCGTGAATAAAAGCATTATCAAAGCAAGGGCCGCCAAAAGCCGCTTGATGTATTTCAAATTCGTTCGCCTCCGCTGTATTGTGGTCAAAAAAAGACCTGTACGCTATTATACAGCATACAAGCCCGCTTTGTCATCAATATTAAGCTTTATTAAGCCTTTGTTTACTTTTTAAGCAGGGCAAAGCCGTGCGCGGCAAGCTCCGCGTTTGCCTCGCTCAGGTTGCATCCTTCTTTTATGCAGAATATTATAACGCTGTCTCGCCTGTCCCGCGGGTACAGTGCGCCCACCTTGGCCAGGCGCAGCATCCTCTGCGTTTCGTCAAGCGAAAGGGAAAGGCCGAATGCAAGCTGAATCGCCGTGTCCCTTGAAGGCACGCGCGTTCCGTTAAGCAGCTGATAACCGTAGGAAGGATTGATGTCGGACCTGGAGAAAAGCTCCGCGCAGGAAAGGCCGTTCAGGGCCTGCTTTTCCTTAAGATAGTCGCCAAGAACAATGCAGGCCTCAAGGCTTGATGCATTGTCGTCAAGGTAAGAATCTATGTTGTCCGCGTTTATCAGTGCGTCATAAAGGCGCGTTGTAGTTGATGACATCATTTGCAATCCACCGCAGTATACATTATAATAGAATATGTATAATCATAACCGATATACAGGGGAAAATCAAATGTTTTTAAGTTACGATACAATAGGATACATTAAGGGACCTGAAATTTCATTGGTAAAAGACGTTGAAACAGGCACCGTTGCCGTGCGCAAAAAGCTGAGGCCGGAGCTTCTTGACGTGTATCGCAGACTTATGGACGAAACCTGCCCGTACCTGCCAAGGGTTTACGAAACCGAGGAATACGAGGGCGAATGCTTTGCCTACTATGAATATACAGAGGGCGAAACGCTTGAGGACATGATGCAGGAGGGCAGCTACACAATAGACGATGCCGAAAAATGGATGGAGCAGCTTTGCGTTGCCATGGCGGCTCTTCACGCGATGAAGCCGAGTGTTGTGCACAGGGATATTAAACCCGAAAACATAATAATATCAAAAGAGGGCAACCTTAAGCTTATAGACCTGGGCGCGGCAAGAATGTTTAAGCGGGGGCGCGTCGCGGATACGGAGCAGATAGGCACGCGCGGCTACGCGGCGCCCGAGCAATACGGCTTTAATCAAAGCGACTCGCGCACGGATATATACGCCGCGGGCATAGTTCTGCACGCCGTAATGGAACGCTTTAACGAAAAGGCAAAACCGTATGAGGCCATAGCCGCCCGCTGCGCCAGGCTTGACCCGAAGGACAGATTTACAAGCGCGCATGCCATGCGAAGGGCGCTTATAATGGCAAAGCATAAACGGGCGATAACCGTTGGGTGCGCCGCTTTGGCCGTAGCCGCGGCGGCTTTGATATGCGTGTGCGTAGTGGGAGCGATAAACACGGGCGCGGACAGGCAAACGGAAATTGATACGGCCCTTAACGCCGAAAATACGGCGGAGCAAACGGCCGTTGTAACGCCCGAGGCCACTGTAACGCCCAAGGCCGTTATTACCCCCGAACCCGAGGAAACCGAAACACCGGCCGCTGTCAGCCACGCGAACGGCCAATATGTTGTCGCCTCAAACGTGCTAACGGAGCATTACGGAGTATACACAAAGAATTCGATTCAGCTTTCCGTTTATAATCAGGAGGATTTTTACGCCGTCTACCAAAGGGCATTTAAGGATACTCAAAGTCATTATTATGTAGTTGTCAACTCGGACATAACCCTTGACGGGGATTTTGTGATATACCCGAATATGACGTTCCATTTTCTCAATGGCGCCAGGCTTACCGTCCCTTCGGGCTGCGTGCTTTCAAACTACGGAATATTGGGCATAGCCAACCATTCCACACTTAGAATTGACGATGGCGCGGTGCTGAACCTGGGGCGGTTTGCCATAAACGAGAGCGGCGAGAAGAGATATGAAAAAATATACATATACGGCACGATGAGCGTGGGCAAAAACGCGGAGATATGGTTTGAGCGCGATGCCACTTACGGCGACGGTCCCGCGCTTGAGGTTTGGTATGATAAAGACTCCGCGGGCCGGGTAATATTTGACGATGTGTCAACCGTTAAATTCCAAACCACCGGCAGGCGCTATATTTTCTGCCGTGTAACCGAGGACATAGTGTGCGAGAAGGGCGCCGAGTTTATGGAAGAGGTGTTCCCGTCAAAAGAGGTTGCCGCCGTTGGCTACGGCGAGGTTGTGAAGGTGTGCTTTGAGGAAGTGAGCAGCGAGAACGTGGCTGAAATGGCCTGCGAATATTTTGAGAACAACCCTGATGTAGCGGGTATTGTCACGTTTGTGAACGCGACCATCGGCGACGGCGCTCAGCTTTACTACGGCGGCGTTTTGAATGTTTATTTTGCCGGCACAAACGTTATAAAGTCCGGCGTCAAATTAGAGATATCCGAACAAACCACACTTACGGTTGACCGGCAGGCCGCGCTTATGATTGAAAACGGCGGCAAGCTTATTATGTGCGGCTCGTACTTTGAAATTCGCGATGGCGCGTCCGTAACGGCCGAAAGCGGGGCGGAAGTAACAATAGGCGAGAACACGCGGCAAAGTAACGTGACCATAAACTATAAATAAATCCGACAGATCGCGTATTCACAAAATTGTACTGTTTTTGTGCTTTTATACTTGCCCCGCAGATGATATACTAAATTAAGATATTGAAAACACGGGGGTACTCACTGTGGCGGGTATATGCATTTTCGCGGCATCATCACCAAAAATTGATAACAAATATATACTTGCGGCGGAGCGATTCGGGCGCAGCCTTGCCAAGCACGGCTTTGAGCTTGTGTTCGGCGGCGGGCGCACGGGGCTTATGGGTGCCTGCGCGCGCGGGGTTTATGCCGAGGGCGGCAAGATTACCGGCGTTATACCCGAAAAGCTTAATCAGCCGGGAATCCCCTTTGAGCATTGCACAAGCCTTATCGTTACAAAGGATATGCATGAGCGCAAGGACACGATGGAGCATATAAGCTCCGGTTTTGTGGCGCTGCCCGGAGGAGTGGGCACGCTGGAGGAGCTTTTTGAGGTTATTACGCTCAATCAGCTCGGCTATATAAATACCCCCATTGTAATATTTAATCAGGACGGATTTTACAACAGCATTCTTAAGCAGTTTGAGGAGCTTACCGAAAAGGGCTTTATGCGAAGCGAATGCCTAACGCTTTTCACCGTCGCGTCGGAGCCTGAGGAAGCGGTTGAGAAGCTTATAAATTTCAAGCGGGCGGAAATGCCGGACAAGATAAAGGAAGCGGTTGAGGGACATGAAGAACAAGGCGCAGGCTGATGCGGCAAAAAACATAATAATGGTGTGCGTAACCGGCCAGAAGAGCTGCGATGATCTTATAGCCCGCGGGCTTGAGCGCGCGCAGGGCGGCGGAGTGGTGCACGTGGTGCACTGCGTTGAAACCGGCAAAAAGTTCCTGAACAGCCCCCTTGAGGCGGACGCGATAGAATATCTGTTCACGGCGGCCCAGCTTGCGGGCGCGGAGCTTTCGCTTATTCGCAGCGAGGACGCGGAGGACGCGCTTGTTGATTTCGCCAAGCAGAAAAAGGCGAACGTAATAGTGCTTGGCGCGGCGGGGCGCACAAACGGCAGGGAAACATTCGTAATGCGGCTGCAGAGAAGGCTGCCGGACGTTGAGTTTGACGTGGTTTCATCGCGCTCGGAGGTATAACGGCATGAAAAAAGAGGATGAGCAGGGCGGCACACCGCCGGGCGAAAAGGATAAATTCGCGATAATCTGGCGCAGCGCAAGGCGGCCCATATCGGTAATAGCCTTCGGCGTTGTGCTCTACGAAATATTGGAGCATCTTTCAGCGGTAAGCAAGGCCGTAAGCGGTTTTTTCACGCTGCTTACGCCCGTGTTCATAGCGATAGCGATAGCGTTTTTGGCGAATATGCCCATGCGCTTTCTTGAAAACCGTGTTTTCGCGAAATGGAATAAAAATCACCTTAGCCTAAAGCGTGGCGTTTGCCTGGCACTCGCCATGCTTTTTGTGTTCGCGCTAGTGGCGGCGTTGCTGCTTCTTATCATACCTAAGGCCGCGGAGAGCATAACAACCCTGGCAAACGGCTTTGACGGCTACCTTGCCGGCCTTACCTCCTGGGCAACCTCAATTTGGGAAAAGGTTGACCTTTCGCCCAATGTGGAGCGGATTATAAGCGAATTTGTGCAGGATTTGCTTTCATATATGGGTGAATACGTAACAAACGCGGCGCAGAGCATTGTGCGCTTTACGTTCAGCGTTGTGTCGTTTGTTGTGGATTTGCTGCTGGCGATTATAATCAGCGTTTACGCCCTTTACAATAAAGAAAAGCTTATAATGCAGTTCAAGCGCCTTGTAATAGCCGTGCTCAACGAAAAAACGGCAAAGGCCGTGCTTGATATATGCTCCCGCGCGAACAAAACGCTTAACCGCTATATTTACGGCATGATAATAGAATGCACCATTCTCAGCGTATTAACGTTCATAGCCATGCAGATATTCTCCATGCCCTATTCGGTGCTTATAAGCGTTATCGTTGGCGTAACCCAGATGGTGCCCATAATAGGCCCCTGGTGCTCCGGTGCCGTGGGCGCGCTTATAATACTCGTTACCGATCCGCCCATGACGGTTTGGTTTATCGTTATGCTGCTTGCCGTGCAGCAGCTTGAGGAAAACGTGTTCTATCCCCGCGTTGTGGGCAACGCCGTGGGGCTTTCGGGCATTTGGGTAATGATTGCCGTAATACTCGGCGGCGGCCTTTTCGGCGTGGGCGGCATAATACTTTGCGTGCCCGTTATGGCTGTGCTCTATACACTTGTTTCGGAGTGGGTCAACCGCCGCGTTGAGAACAAGCGCTACATGCTGGGCATGCGCGACAATCCGCCTACGGAGGAAGAAATACGCTCCATGACGGACATCAAAAAACAAAAATAATAAGATTACCAAAATATTTTTTAGTATAATGCGTTTACAGGGTTTACAAAGGGACTTAAAAGCAATAGAATAGTTGCAGGCAAGTCCCTAAAATACTATAAAAACGGAGAGTAACCATGATAGACCTTACCATGCACGAAGACAGGCTGCAGCATGCCATAGACCGCGCCAAGGAGAGGAATATTCTTATACCTACCTTTGCGCAGATGCAGAACCCGGACCTGATTCCGGAAAACGTTAAGAAGGCGCTCAAAAACGTTGGCCTTTGGGACGTTAATCCCCTGAACCTTTTCAGAATAAGCTGGCACAACGAACCCACCATGCAGGGCGGCGGCTTCGGCGGCGTAAACTTTATCGAGCTTCCCTCATCCCTTACGGGTGTTGACGCGCGCATAATAGTAATGTGCGGCAAGTGGTTCCCCACCGGCTGCCATAAGGTTGGCGCAAGCTTCGGCTGCCTTGCTCCCCGCCTTGTAACCGGTCAGTTTGACCCCACCTACAACAAGGCCGTTTGGCCCTCCACCGGCAACTATTGCCGCGGCGGCGCCTACAATTCAAAGCTTCTCGGCTGCGATTCAATAGCCATTCTTCCCGCGGAGATGAGCCGCGAACGCTTTGACTGGCTTTCAAAGATCGCGGGCGAGGTTATAGCAACCCCCGGCTGCGAGTCCAACGTTAAGGAAATATTCGACAAGACCTGGGAGCTCAGGCGCACCAGGGAAGACGTTATAATATTCAACCAGTTCGAGGAAATGGGCAACGTTATATGGCATTATCAGGTAACCGGTCATGCCCTGGCGGAAGCCTACGAAAGCATAAAGACCCCCACCAGCCGCTTTGCCGGCGCCTGCTTCACCTCCGGTTCCGCGGGCACCATGAGCGCGGGCGATTACCTGAAGGAGCAGTATCCTTACTCCAAGCTTGCCGTTGGCGAGGCTCTTCAGTGCCCCACTCTGCTTGAGAACGGCTTTGGCGGCCACCGCATAGAGGGCATAGGCGACAAGCATGTGCCTTGGGTACACAACGTGCGCAATACCGACATGGTAATCGATATAGACGATGAAGACAGCCAGAACCTGCTCAGGCTCTTCAACAGCGAAGAGGGTCATAAGTACCTTAAGGAAGTTGCCGGCGTGCCCGAAAAGACCATCGAGCAGCTTTCACTGCTTGGCATCAGCGGCATAGCGAACGTGCTTTGCTGCATCAAGTTCGCCAAGTATTATGAGCTCACCTCCGACGATGTGGTTGGTACCGTCGCTACCGACAGCGCCGTTATGTACGAAAGCCGCATCAAGGAGCTTGATGAGCAGCAGGGCAAGTATTCCATGCTCACCGCCGCGCGCGACTTCAGCGAGCATCTGCACGGCCTGCGCACGGACAGCATGGCGGAGCTTACCTATGCCGACCGCAAGCGCGTACACAACCTTAAGTACTACACCTGGGTTGAGCAGCAGGGCAAGACCGTTGACGAGCTCAACGCTCAGTGGTACGACAGGGACTACTGGACCGGCATACACGACCAGGCTAAGGACCTTGATAAGCTTATCAATGAGTTCAACGCTCGCACCGGCGTGGCCGACAAGATCTGAAAAATATGAATTACCGCAAGGGGACGCGCAAGCGTCCTCTTGTTGTATACGGGGGGATTAAATTCCGCCAATCGCTTCGCTGACTAAATTTCCGAAAGCATAGACTATCTCTA
>CAVIJJ010000006.1:0-61966 GCA_963643205.1 bacterium
ATAACACTAAATATTTATTCCCACTCCACTGTTCCCGGGGGCTTGGAGGTTATGTCGTAGACTACGCGGTTTACGTGGGGGACCTCGTTAATAATTCGGTTGGAAACGCGACCGAGAATTTCGTATGGAATGTGGGCCCAATCCGCCGTCATAAAGTCGGCGGTTGTGACGGCGCGGATGGCTATAAGCTCATCGTATGTACGACCGTCGCCCATAACACCAACGGTTTTTACGCCGGGCAGCACGGCAAAGAACTGGCTCATGTTGGGAGCGTAGCCGCATTTGTCCATTTCGTCACGAAGAACGGCATCCGCATCCTGCAGAATCTGCACCTTTTCGGGTGTTACTTCGCCGATAATTCGAACGCCGAGGCCGGGGCCGGGGAAGGGCTGGCGCCAAACAAGCTCATGCGGAATGCCGAGCATTTCACCAACGCGCCTTACTTCGTCCTTGAAAAGATCCTTAAGCGGCTCGATCGTGCCAAGGAACTTTATGTCGTCAGGCTGCTTTACCTGGTTGTGATGCGTTTTTATAACGGCAGCGTCGCCTTTGCCGCTCTCTATCCTGTCCGGATAAATGGTGCCCTGCGCGAAGAAACCGTCCCCGTAGCTTTCGCGAATCTTGTCCCAGAATACGCGGTAGAACTCGGTTCCGATTATTCTGCGCTTCTGCTCCGGATCGGTTACGCCCTTAAGGCAGTCGTAAAAGTGCTGCTGGCAGTTTATGCGAACAAAGTTCATGTCAAAGAGCTTGGTGAACGTCTGCTCAACCATGTCGCCCTCGTTTTTGCGCATAAGTCCCTGATCAACAAATACGCATGTGAGCTGCTTGCCAACGGCTTTTGAAAGCAGAGCCGCCGCAACGGAGGAATCAACGCCGCCGCTCAGACCAAGCACAACGCCCTTGTCGCCTATGGTACGCTTAAGCTCCGCAACGGTGGTGTCTATAAAGCTGTCCATCTTCCATTCGCCTTTGCAGCCGCAAATGTCGAACACGAAGCGCCTGAGCATATCAATGCCGCCTACGGTATGATTTACTTCCGGATGATACTGCACGCCGTAAAGCCGCTTTTCATCGCATTCCATTGCCGCTACAGGGCAAACGGGAGTCTTGGCGGTTACCTTGAATCCGGCGGGTACCTTTGAAATGTAGTCCCCATGGCTCATCCAGGTTATGCCGTGACCTGCGCAGAAAAGCTTTGCGCCGCTCAGATATTCGGTTTCGGTTTTGCCGTACTCGCGCGCGGCGGCAGTCTCCGCGGGGGAAACCGTTCCGCCAAGCATATAGGTGAGCAGCTGGCAGCCGTAGCATATGCCGAGAATGGGCACATTAAGGCCAAATATATCGTTTGATATGTGAGGCGATGTTTCTTCATACACGCTGTTCGGACCGCCGGTGAATATAAGCCCGGAGGGCTGCATTGCGGCGATATTCGCAACAGGTGTCGTATACGGGACTATTTCGCAGTATACGCCAAGATCGCGCACACGGCGGGCAATCAGCTGATTATACTGACCGCCAAAGTCCACAACGATTATTTTCTCCATTAAGTCACTCCTCATTGCGGAATATAATTCCGTTTTCGTCTGCTTTTTCTATTATTGCGAGCGAATGCAGGTTTACGCCTTCGGACCTGAGCCTTGCTCCGCCGGGCTGGAAGCCCTTTTCAACCGCAACACCCATGCCTATAAGCTGTGCGCCGGCCTGTTCGACTATGTCCACAAGGCCGTGCAGAGCCTCGCCGTTTGCAAGGAAGTCGTCTATTACAAGAACCTTGTCTTCCGGCCCGAGCCACTGCTTACTTATCAGCAATGTTACCTTCTTTTTATAGGTATAGGAGAATATTTCGCTCTTGTACAGGCCGCCTTCAATATTGTCGCTCTTGGCCTTTTTGGCAAAAATCATGGGTACGCCGAATTCCTCGGCGCAAATCGTTGCAAGGGCGATGCCGCTTGCCTCAACCGTAAGTACGGCGGTGATGCCGGTCAAATCAAAAAGCCGACCAAATTCCTTTGCCATGGCACGCATAAGTTTAACATCTACGCGGTGGTTCAAAAATCCGTCGACCTTAATAATATTGCCGGGCAGGACTTTGCCCTCCTTGACAATGCGCTCCTGAAGTACATTCATAATGCGGTATATCTCTCCTATCAAATGTAATCAAAATAATTACTACCATTATCACCCAAACTTATAATTAATTCAATAGGTAAAACAGCTAAATGTTTTTTTGACAATCTGTTCCGTTTTTAGCCCGCTTTCACAATTATTTCAAATTACCATAACATTGGCTCCGTTGCCTTTTTTTATGGGCGGGGTATAATAATATCGTAATCGATGGGAACAAAGGTTCCCATAGACAGGAGGTAAATCCTATGAATGTAAACAAGCTTACTCAGAAGTCACTTGAGGCGGTGCAGTCCGCTCAGAGCATAGCTGTATCGCATAATAATCAGCAGGTAGATCAGGAGCACCTGTGCGCCGCGCTCCTTGGTCAGGAGGATTCTCTTATAAAAAGCCTTATAGAGCGCATGAAGTGCGACGCGAACGGTTTTGCCGGGGCGGTAGGCGCGGCCGTAGCCAAGCTGCCGCAGATAACAGGCACAAGCCGTGAGGCGGACAAAATTTATGTTACGCAGGAGCTTGATAAGGCACTTAATACGGCCGAAGAAACCGCCATTCGCATGAAGGACGAATATGTTTCGGTTGAGCATCTGTTCCTTGGCATTATCAAGCAGCCCAATTCCGCGATGAAGGATATCCTTTCCCGCTACGGCATAAAGGAAAATGAGTTCCTTAAAGCCCTTGAGGAAGTCCGCGGCGGTACGAGGGTTACAACGGATAATCCCGAAGGCACGTATGACGCGCTTAATAAGTACGCTCAGGATTTGGTTGAGCTTGCCCGCAGGCAGAAGCTTGATCCTGTAATAGGGCGCGATGATGAGGTAAGGAACGTAATAAGAATACTTTCCAGAAAAACTAAGAACAACCCTGTGCTTATAGGTGAGCCGGGCGTTGGTAAAACCGCCATAGCCGAGGGCCTTGCGCAGAGGATTGTGCGCGGGGATGTTCCGGCCAATCTGAAGGATCATAAAATATTCTCCCTGGATATGGGCGCGCTGATAGCCGGCGCCAAGTTCCGCGGCGAATTTGAGGAAAGGCTTAAGGCCGTGCTTGCGGAGGTAAAGCGCAGCGAAGGCAAGATAATACTGTTTATAGATGAGCTGCATACAATAGTCGGCGCGGGCAAAACCGAAGGCAGCATGGATGCCGGCAACCTGCTCAAGCCTATGCTTGCCAGGGGCGAGCTGCACTGCATAGGTGCCACCACCCTTGATGAATACCGCAAGTATATCGAAAAGGACGCGGCTCTTTCCCGCCGTTTCCAGCCGGTTATGGTGGATGAGCCCAGCGTTGAGGACACTATCTCAATACTGCGCGGCCTTAAGGAACGCTACGAGGTTTATCATGGCGTAAAAATAAGCGACAATGCTCTTATAGCGGCCGCCACACTTTCGCATAGGTATATAAGCGATCGTTTCCTTCCCGATAAGGCCATAGACCTTGTTGATGAGGCGTGCGCGCTTATAAGAACCGAAATGGACTCCATGCCCACAGAACTTGATGAGCTTTCCCGCAAGATAATGCAGCTTGAAATCGAGGAAGCGGCGCTTAAGAAGGAAACCGACAAGATAAGCGAGGAACACCTTGCCGAAATACAGAAAACGCTTGCCAATGACCGCGAGCAGTTCAAGCAGCTGAAAGCAAAGTGGGATAAGGAAAAGGGCGCCATAAAGAACGTGCAGCGCATACGCGGAGAGATAGAGGATCTTAACGCGCAGATGGAACGCGCCGAGCGCGACTATGATTTGAACAAGGCCGCGGAACTTAAATACGGCAAATTGCCCAAGCTTAAAGAGGAGCTTGAAAGCGCCGAAAAGGAGATGGAGAAGGGCAAGACAAGCGGCTTGCTAAGAGACCGCGTTACCGAAGACGAAATTGCCAGAATAGTCGGCCGCTGGACCGGCATACCCGTGGCAAGGCTTATGGAGGGCGAGCGCGAGAAACTGCTGCGCCTTGAAGATATACTGCATAAGCGCGTTATAGGTCAGGATGAGGCTGTTACAACCGTATCCAACGCCATACTGCGTACAAGAGCCGGTCTTAAGGACCCCTCAAAGCCGATAGGCAGCTTCCTGTTCCTTGGACCTACCGGCGTAGGTAAAACGGAGCTTGCGAAAGCCCTTGCCGAAGCCTTGTTTGATGATGAAAACAACATGGTGCGTATTGATATGAGCGAATATATGGAGAAATACTCCGTGGCTCGTCTTATAGGCGCACCTCCGGGATATGTAGGTTATGATGAAGGCGGTCAGCTTACCGAGGCGGTTCGCAGAAAGCCGTACTGCGTTGTGCTGTTCGACGAAATAGAGAAGGCGCATCCGGACGTGTTCAATGTTCTGCTTCAGGTGCTTGACGATGGCCGTATGACGGATTCTCAGGGCCGCACCGTGGACTTTAAGAATACTGTTATAGTTATGACCAGTAACCTCGGCAGCCAGTACATACTGGAAGGCATAGAGGGCGGCAAGATAACCGAAGAGGCCCGCAAGCAGGTGAATACGCTGCTTAAGCAGAGCTTCCGCCCCGAGTTCCTTAACAGGATTGACGACATTGTGTTCTATAAGCCGCTGGACAGGCAGGAGATATTCGCCATAACCGAACTGCAGCTTCAGGATATACGCCGCCGTCTGGCTGAACGCAGGCTGGACGTGCAGCTTACGGATGCCGCAAAGCACTATATTGCCGATGCCGGTTACGATCCGCATTACGGAGCAAGGCCGCTTAAGAGGTTGCTCCAGTCCAAACTTGAAACGCTGCTTGCGCGCAAGATAATAGAAAGTGACCCCGAGCCCGGCACCGTATATACCGTGGATTGCGAGAACGGGGAACTGGTAGTAAAGTAATCGCATTACAGCAAAAGGCCGCAGCAATTGCGGCCTTTTTACGTTGCTTAAAAGCAAAAGAAAAGCGCGACACCCAAAGGATGCCGCGCATATGCACAGAATTCGCTTTTATCAGAAGCTGCGCTCAACCTTGCCGGAACGAAGGCAGCGAGTGCAAACATTCACCTTGCGCACAGTGCCGTTAACCACCGCGTGAACGGTCTGAATGTTAGGAGCCCAAGTGGTCCTGGTCTTTCTGTTGGAATGGCTTACCAGATTACCGCTCATAACGCCCTTCTTGCATATTTCGCAGTACTTACCCATGCATTACACCTCCTTACGACGGTAGCGTGCGTTTTTTACTCAAACAGTATGTATTTTAGCACGGTATCAAAGCTTTTGCAAGTGCAAATTATTTTATTTTCGCCTTTTGATGGTGCCGAAGCGCCTGCACTGCCGTATCATTATAATACTGTTCGCGTTTTCAGGCAATCTTAAATTGACATTGAAAAAAGCTTTTTATATAATTAGCGCGTTTGTGGTATTTATACAGGAGGTTGCTGCTATGGAAGGCAAACAATGCCCGGCTCTTCGTGCCGTACGAACGGCTTTTCCTTATACAATTCCCGTGCTTACGGGATATCTAATACTTGGCATGGCATACGGCATACTTATGCAAACAAGCGGCTACGGCGTGCTTTGGACGCTGCTTATTTCCGCTACGGCGTTTTGCGGCAGCATGCAGTTTGTGGCGGTTACGCTGCTCACAAGCGCGTTCAACCCCATTCAGGCCTTTATTATGAGCATTATGGTAAACGCCAGGCATCTTTTTTACGGGGTATCCATGCTTAAAAAATATCGCGGCACGGGCGCGTTCAAACCCGTGCTCATTTACGCGCTTACGGATGAAACGTTCTCCATTGTATCCTCCGTTGAGCCGCCTAAAGATATGCCGAGCCGCGATTTTTATTTGGCCGTATCCATACTTGATTATATTTATTGGGTAACCGGCTCCGTACTCGGTGCCGTGGCGGGGCAGTTTATAACATTTAATACAACAGGGCTTGATTTTGTGCTTACGGCGCTGTTTGTCGTGCTATTCATAGAGCAGGTGAAAAATCCTCTTAACCGCATAAGCGGCATAATAGGCATTGTTTGCACGGTGGCGGCCTTATTTATATTCGGCGCGGATAATCTTGTTATTCCGGCAATGGCACTCATACTCGCAGTATTGCTTATAGGGAGGAAAAAGATATGACGCTCTCAACCCCTCAGGCTTTGGCTATTGTAGCCGCCGTGGTTTTGGGTACCGCGGTTACCCGATTCCTTCCGTTTTTGCTCTTTCCGGATAATAGGCCCGTACCCAAGGTAATAGAGTACCTTGGCCGCACTTTGCCCGCGGCAATGATGGGCCTGCTTGTGGTATACTGCCTGCGCAATGTAAGCATAGTCACCGCGCCGCACGGACTGCCGGAGCTTATAGCGCTCTTGGTTGTGGCAGGGCTTCATATTTGGAAACGCAACGTGCTGCTCTCAATCGGTGTAGGTACGGTTTTATATATGGTGCTTGTTCAAATGGTATTCGTTTAATTGATTAGCCGGCATTGCCCGAATGAAAACTTGAAAATTCACCCGAATCATGATATAATAAACAAGTAGCGCGTAGCATTTCTGCGTAAATCCGGTTGCAGAAGGCCGCGCTTATTTTTTGCAAAGGGCAGATAAAGATTGTCCGGCCAAAAAACAAAATATGCAAATCGTGCAGCAGCAATGCGTAAGTCCGGATTTGACGGGCCTGCGCATTTTCTTTATCGTCCAAAGAAAGGACGACATCTAATGGAAACATCAAACCGGTACTTGGGAACGGAATCAATCGCAAAACTTATGCGCAAGTATTCAGTTCCCTGTATCATCTCTCTGCTTGTAGGCGCGCTCTACAATATTGTTGACCAAATATTTATCGCGAATGCAACATATCTCGGTTCCTACGGAAACGCGGCTAATACCGTTGTTTTCCCTATGACGGTTGTGGCTCTTGCCATTGCTGTTTTAATAGGAGATGGCAGCTGTGCATTTGTCAGCATCGCGCTTGGCAAGGGGGCGAAGGAGGACGCGCATAAATCGGTAGGCAATTCCGTAATCCTGTGCATTCTGAGCAGCCTTGTTTTAACCGCGGTCTATCTTGTCTTCAGCAAGCCGCTGCTTACCCTGTTCGGCGGCACGGTTAACGCGGAAACATACGGCTTTGCCAAGGAATATTTCTTTTATATAACGCTTGGCATCCCATTTTATATGTTTGGCCAGGCAATGAACCCCATAATCCGCAGCGACGGCAGCCCGCGGTTTGCCATGGTGGCAACGGTATCGGGCGCGGTCGCGAATCTGATACTAGACCCGATTTTTATATACGCTTTCCATTGGGGCATGATGGGTGCGGCCGTTGCTACCGTGATAGGCCAGGTGCTTACCGCCGCTCTTTCCGTGTGGTATCTTTGCCACATGAAGGTAATTCACTTAAAAAAGGACAGCTTTTACCTTAAAGGGAATATTATTCTTAAAACAGCACAGTTAGGCATAACAAGCTTTCTGGCGCAAGTGTCTTTGGTAATCTCTATGGCCGCCGTGCAGAATATGTGCATGAAATACGGCGCGCTGGATCCTGTTTTCGGTCAAACGGAGTACGCGCAGATACCTCTTGCGGTACTGGGCATTGTTATGAAGTTCTTCCAAATTGCCATTTCTATTGCCATCGGCATGGCGGCGGGCTGTATTCCTATTGCCGGGTATAATATAGGCGCGGGTAAACATGAGCGCGCCAAAGCGCTGTTCTCCCGTTTATTGATAGGTGAGTTTGCCGTTGGTGCTGTTGCGCTTTTAATAGTGGAAGTGTTTCCGTTGCAAATATCCATGCTGTTTGGTGCCGCAAACGAAAGCGCGTATTATTCGGATTTTACGGTTAAGTGCTTCCGCACTTATCTTTGCCTTATGCCCCTTGCCACGCTTAATAAGGGCACGTTTATATATCTGCAGGCTCTCGGCAAGGCGGCGGCATCTACCGTTGTATCTATGGCAAGGGAGATTATATTCGGCGTGTTTCTGCCGATTATTCTGCCTGTTTTCTTAGGACTTGACGGCATACTGTGGTCGTTTCCAATCGCGGATTTGCTAACGTTTTTTATTGCTTTGTTCTTTATTAGAAAAACGTATAAAGAGCTGTCCGCGGCAAAATCCGATTTAGCGGCCTGAACGTGTCCCAAATAATACCGGACGTACCCGCTTTGCGGTGAAAACGCTTGCCGCCGTTGAGTATTTGTGCTGAAGTATCTATAGAAGCTGATTTCTTGTTTCCGCCTTTGAACGGTCTGGGTCTTTGAGCCCCATAGTCGGGAAATCGGCTTCTTTTTTGTTTCCCAAATTGCGTATCAATCGGCATACTGACAAAATGCGAATATGCTGATAAAATATGCGTTGAAGGGAGTGTACGAATATGGCAGTTAAAATGAAGTTGATTGCCGCCATATCCTTAATCGGAACGGCCGCAATGGCAGTGTGCTATAAGCTAACTTCTGTTGAGATTCTGCTTTCGCTTGCCATCACGTTCGGAACAATCGCGTACCATCTTACCATGCGGCTGTTGGTAGGCCTTGTGTTTGATATAGTGATGAAAAACAAGGCCGACTGTCAAAAGCGTTGGTACCGCGTAAGCAAGGGCGAAGTAAAGGTATATGAGAAGCTTAAGGTGAAAATGTGGAAGAACAAATTGCCTACATACGATAAATCTGTTTTTGACCCAAAGCTGCATACCTGGAATGAAATCGCCCAGGCTATGTGCCAGGCAGAACTGGTTCATGAAACGATAGCCGTGCTGAGCTTTTTGCCCATATTCGCGGGCGCGTGGTTTGGGGCTTACCCTGTATTTATTATCACGTCGGTTTTATCCGCCGTATTCGACATGCTGTTTGTGGTAATGCAAAGGTATAACAGGCAACGCGTTATCAGGCTTATGAAGCGTGAAAACGCGGCTATATAAAATCAATCTAAGGAGGATATAGTAATGAGTAAAACATTGGTAGCGTATTTTTCCGCGTCCGGCATAACCGAAAAGGTGGCTAAAACGCTTGCGCAGACAATTGGTGCGGATCTGTTTGAAATAGCGCCGAAGGTTCCGTATACAAAGGCGGATCTTAACTGGAGGGATAAGAATTCCCGCAGCACAATCGAGATGAACGATCCGTCATCCCGCCCCGAGATTGCCGCAAAATGCGATAACATGAGCGAGTACGACACCGTTTTCGTGGGCTTTCCGATTTGGTGGTATGTTGCGCCGACGATTATCAATACTTTCCTTGAAAGCTATGACTTGACCGGAAAGACGATTGTCCCGTTCGCCACCTCCGGCGGCAGCGGCATGGGCAAAACCAACGAAAAGCTCGCGCCAAGCTGCAAGGGAGCAAAGCTGTTAGACGGCAAGAAGTTTGATTCCCGTGTAAGCGGGGAAGAGCTGGCCGAGTGGGCCGGATGCGCAACAAAAATGAAATGATTACCTGTTGCCCCGGCGGCACGCGCCCGGCAGTTTTCAAAATTGAGAGAATAGACTACGAATAATAGGATTGGGGAATAAATGCGGAATGCCTTGAGGTTACGTTCCAAAATCATAGAATCTGTCTAAAGAATGTTGACATCTGCGTAAGTATACCCGGCCAATCGGCTGATATTGAGGCACTGCTCGGATATGACTTCCCGGAAGGGCTTGATTGGCGCTTGGACGGGGAATTTCAACTGCTGTAATGCTTGCCGGCGAATGAGAATACACAAAGAGGTGATACACAAATGATTGAGTCAAAAATTTATATAGGGCTGAATGATTTAACCACAAATACACAGCTTTTTGAAAACGAAAAATATATCAGGGTACTCCGAAATGTATGCTATTCATACAGAGTGCCTTTCTCATTTAATGTGCAAGAGGGAGGATATATTTACGAAAACGGGGAATACGCAAAAGAAACAAGCCTGGTGCTTACGCTTATTGATACCGATAAAGCTGTTGTAAACGATATTGCCAAAGACCTTTGCGCGTTCTTTCATCAGGAGTCCGTTCTGATTACCGAAAATCCGATACAGGCATATTTTATCCATGAAACATTGGATGACAATCCTGATAAGGAATAATCCGCTTTACGCTGCATTTATGCCGCATGGTTTTAAGAACCGTGCGGTTTTTGTTTGAAATACGGTTGAAATTGTTGGCTTGACCATACTTTAATATTATAATAGTATGCGTGCGCCGTTAAGACGGCGGCGAAAGGCAGGGGAGAGGCAGAAAATGGTTAAATGGGCCGATGGAAAAACGCGCTGCGGTTGGGCGAATCCTAAAAATGAGCGCTATATTCGCTACCATGATGATGAATGGGGCGTGCCGGTTTATGATGACAGCAAACTTTTTGAAATGTTGCTGCTCGAGTGCTTTCAGGCCGGGCTTTCGTGGGAATGCGTGCTGAATAAGCGTGAGGCGTTTCGAATGGCATTTGATAACTTTGATCCGGATAAGGTTTGCTCCTATGACGAGGCAAAGCTTGAAACATTGAAAAACAATCCGGGCATTATACGCAACAGCCTGAAAATACAGGCCGCGGTAACAAACGCGCGTGTGTTTTGCCAAATTCAGCGGGAATGCGGCACATTCTCAAACTATCTTTGGGGTTGGACCGGCGGCAATGTAATATATGAGCGCGGTAAAACAAGCTCGCCTTTGTCGGATGCCGTATCGAAGGATTTGAAAAAACGCGGTATGAAGTTCGTAGGAACCACTATAATATATTCATATCTGCAGGCGGTGGGTCTTATTTATTCGCATGACGAGGAATGCTTTTTGAGCGGAGGAAAATAAATTTGTATTCGCTTTTGATTGTTTTAATATATATCGCTTTTATCAGCCTTGGTCTGCCGGATTCGCTTTTAGGCTCCGGCTGGCCTGTTATGCATACCGAAATGGGCGTATCCGTATCCCTTATGGGCGTGGTGACCATGGTCATATCCGGCGGCACTATTGTATCCAGCCTTTTATCCGACAAGCTAACCCATAAGCTCGGCACAAGAATTGTAACCGTCGGGAGCGTATTCCTTACGGTAATCGCTCTGTTCGGTTTCTCTATTTCAACCAAATTCTGGATGCTGCTTGCCTTCGCGGTGCCTTACGGCCTTGGGGCGGGCGCGATTGATGCCGCGCTCAATAACTACGTTGCCCTTCACTATAAGGCAAAGCACCTTAGCTGGCTGCATTGCTTCTGGGGTGTAGGTACGATTGTAAGTCCGTTCATAATGAGCTATGCGCTTACAAACGGAACATGGAACAAAGGCTATCGTATAGTCGGTTTTCTTCAGCTTGCCATAGCGGTGTTGCTGCTTGTCACCTTGCCTGTTTGGAATGTTAATAAGGCAATCAGCGAGGAATCGAAAAAAAGCATAGGTCTGTTTGACGCGCTCAAAATCAAAGGCGTGCCGTTCCTGCTTATAGGCTTTTTCGCGTACAGCGCCGCGGAGGCCACAACAATGCAGTGGGCAAGCACTTATTTTGTTATGGTAAAGGGAATAGCGGCGGACAAGGCCGCTAGCTTTGCGGCTCTGTTTTATATAGGCGTTACTGTCGGCAGATTTATAAGCGGCTTTATTACCGATAAGCTTGGCGATCGCAAAATGATACTTCTCGGCACCGGCATTCTTACCTGCGGCATTATCGCCCTGTTTATACCAACCCAGTCCTATGCCGTGGCTTTCGCGGCTTTCCCCATTATAGGCTTGGGCTGCGCCCCCATTTACCCCTGCATTATTCATTCCACGCCCTATAACTTCGGCGCGGAGAACTCCGGCGCGATTATAGGAATTCAGATGGCCGGCGCGTATGTGGGATCAACGTTCTTCCCGCCGCTGTTCGGCCTTCTCGGCAGCGCGCTTTCCTTCAAAATAATGCCGGCGTATCTGCTAGTTTTCTTTATATTGATGATAGTGATGATAGAAGCGACCTTCCGCATTACCCGTAAGGAAGCAAAACGGAATAACTGAATAGAAGATAGACGTTGTTGTGTGTAAAAAAATAGGCGCCCGCTTGTTTCCGAGTGGGCGCTTTTTGCATAATTAATGTATAAATTCATTTGCCGTCGCTGTCGCATACGATTTGGCAGGCACGTAACAACGCCGCGCGGAACCGTGAACAGAGTAAAAAAGGAAGCATTTATGCCATAATACGGGCTTAAGAAATCCTTATGACGGTAAAAGCATATGTTTGCATAAATATGTATATTTGCTATTGCAAAACGGACTTGGTTAACATATACTCTAGTATTATTTGACTAAGCTGCAAAGCGGGTGAATGATTTATGACTGAATATCAATTTGCTTACGGAGAGGGTAGCGTAACAATACCGCTCGATGGATGCAATATACTTGGCGAACTGCACGGCAATAAGGTTGACCCTATAAAAAACATAAGGGAGGCCCTTTGGGCATCGCTTGATAACCCTGTAGACAGCGAGCCTTTATTCAAGCGCGCGTCAGCGGGAACCAATGTCGCGCTTGTGGTCAGCGACATGTCGCGTTTTTGGATGCGGCAGGATCTTGTTATACCCCATTTGGTTGACTATCTCACCGAGCGTTGTCATGTGGCGGAAAGTGATATAGTCATTGTTGTGGCCAACGGCACGCATGATGGCGGCGATGAGCGGGAATTGCGCAAGCTTGTTACCGATGGCGTATACGATCGCATAAAGGTTGAGAACCATGATTATGATGCCAAGGATCTTGTGTATCTTGGCACAACCCCGCACGAAACGCCCGTTTTTATTAACCGTACGGCCGCGGAAGCCGACATCGTGGTTTGCTTGGGCGCGGTAACGCATCATGTAATGGCGGGCTTTGGCGGTGGCCGTAAAAGCATACTGCCGGGTATCAGCGGCCGCGAAACCATATTCCATAATCACGCGTTTTCGCTTGATGCCGCAAAGCTCAGATCCAATCCCGCAATAGGAAACGGCGTGCTTAAGGGCAACCCGCTGCACGAGGATATGTGCGAGGCCGCCGGCATGGTGAAGAACCTGTTTATAGTTAATTTGGTGATGAATGCTCAAATGCAGCTGGCGGCTATATTTTCGGGGCATTATATAACCTCTTGGGAGCAGGCGTGCCGCATGGTGGATAGTATTTATCAGGTGGATGTGCCGGAAAAGGCGGATGTTGTCATAACAAGCTGCGGCGGTTTCCCTAAGGACATTTCCCTTTATCAGGGCACCAAAACAATCGATAATATTGAATCCGGCCTGAAGCTTGGAGGAACGCTTATTTTGATAATCGAAGCGCGGGACGGCGGGGGACCCGCGGAGTATTTCGGCTGGTCAAAGGACCTTGTCGAAGGCACTATCGAAAAGCGGCTGCGAGAACATTTTACCGTTGCGGGATACATATTCTTCCTCAATTGCGAACAGGCGCAGCGCTATAATGTTCTGCTTTATACAAGCATTGATCCTAAAGAGGTTGAGCCTATGGGCATGAAGGCGTTTGCAAATGTGGATGATCTGCTCGAAGCCGCGCAGCTTAAGGGCAAGTCAGTTTATGTAATTCCAAACGGTTCAACCGTTATACCACATGTGAAGGAGGAACAAAATCATGAAGCGTGAGTTTATAGCGAAGCGTTTCCAAAATAGCGGCGGCACGTTGTCACTTGATGCGGAGGCTCTTGCCAAATATAAGGATATAATCGACCTTAGTATAGGCGATACCGATTTTATCACGGATGAAAGCATAATAAATGCCGCGTTTCGCGATGCTAAGGCGGGTCATACCCACTACGGCGATCCTAAGGGCGATCCCGAGCTGATCGATGCCGTGTGCCGCGCGTGGGAAGAGGATTTTGATCAGCATTTGCCGCATGACCATGTGCTTGTAAGCGCGTCAAGCTGTCTTGGCATGGCTATAGTGATGCTGTCCATGCTTGATCCGGGCGATGAGGTTATAGTATTTTCGCCTTATTTTCCGATGTACCGTTCGCAAATTGAGCTTGCGGGCGGTGTCTGCGTTGATGTGCCCACGTATGACTGCGAGAATTACGCGATAGATGAGGCGCGCCTGAGGAAGGCCGTTACGCCGCGCACAAAGGCCATCATATTCAATAACCCGACCAACCCTACAGGCATGGCATACGATGTTAAAACTCTCGAGGTGCTTGCCAAAGTGGCGTGCGAGTATGATTTAATGGTTGTGGCGGACGAAATATATACTACATATATTTATGAGGGGGATTTCCGCCCGATCAGAACTCTTCCCGGCATGGCGGAGCGAACCGTAACGCTGAACAGTTTTTCAAAGAATTTCCTTATGACGGGTTGGCGTGTAGGCGTTATAATCGCGGAGCCGGAATTGCTGAACGTAATGAATAATGTAAACGGTTCCCTTATTTATTCCGCTCCGTCAATATCGCAGCGGGCGGCCATCAGGGCGCTTGAGGTTCGCCGGGAAATACGCGAAAAATACGTAACCGCATACCGTGACAGAATTCTTTACTCGGCTGACCGTATAGAAAAAATTCCTTATCTCAGCCTGGTGTGGCCCAAGGGAACGTTCTATCTTTTCCCGGGCATTGAAAAAACAGGCTTGAGCGACAGCCGTTTTTGCAAAGAACTGCTTGACGGCGCGCATGTGCTTGTAAGCTCCGGCGCGGTTTTCGGCGTAAGCGGCGCGGGACATTTCCGCATCGCCTGTACCGTGGGTATTGACCACCTTAAAGAGGCTTTTGACAGAATGGAGAAGTTGAAGTTCTGAAAAAAGGCTTTACTGATAAGCGTTACCTCGCATGAGCTTTTTGCTCATCCCGAAAGCCCGCGCTTGTAAGCTTCCTCAATAAGGTACTTTGATTTTAATATAATTGAAAACGAAAACGGATCAAAGCAGCGATATCGCTTAATTCAGCTTTGATCCGTTTTAGTGTTTATTGTGTCGGTTTATTAAGCGCTTTGGCTTGTCAGCATGTCCACCGCCTTACGTGCGGCGGCCGCCGCGTCCGGCGTGTACATATCGGCGCCGATTTCATCGCAGAAATCCTGCGTTATGGGCGCGCCGCCAACCATTATCTTTATCTTGTCGTGCAGGCCGCATTCATTTACCAGCTCAACCACGCGCCTCATTTCCTGCATGGTGGTTGTAAGCAGGGAAGAGCAGGCTATTATGCTGCACCCGTTTGCCACCGCCGTTTCAACGAATTTTTCCGCCGTTGTGTCAACGCCAAGGTCTATAACCTCTATGCCGCAGCCTTCCATCATTATCTTGACAAGGTTTTTGCCTATGTCGTGCATATCGCCCTTTACCGTTCCAAGGCATGCTTTTCCTATCGGCTTGCCGCTTTCCCCGCTCATAAGTGGCTTAAGCAGCTCCATCGCGGCGTTCATGCAGCGCGCAGCCATAAGCATTTCCGGTACAAAGGCGCGATTTGCCGAAAAAGCGTCGCCCAGGTTATTCATGCCGCGTATCAGCCCGTCGGAGATAATTTCAGCAGGGGAATATCCTTCATCCAAAGCCTTGGAGCAAAGCGAAAGCAGTTTCTTTTGCCGACCAAGCTCTATCGCGCTTGATATGCCGTCTATCACGTTTGTTGATTCGGCCGCGGTTTGCTCTGCCTGAACCGCGTTCTCGGCCTTGTCGGACAGAATCCGCTTTGGTACGGGCGGAAGTATAGCCGCGGGAACGTGAAGAGCCGCATTATATTCGTCTATAGCCTGATCAAGGTATTGATTTACGTGCGGATATACAGTGCCCGTTATGCCGTATGTCATGCAGGGTATAAAGTGTCCGCCGGGGCAGCATTGCTTAAGAATATTCCTGGCGTAGGCGAGTATTTCCTCTTCGGTAGCGTCGGCGCGGTCTATAGCCGCTCCGAATCCGCCCATCAGCGTCATTTTGCCGTTAAGCTGCCTCTGAAGGGCGGGAATATCGTTTTCCGGCAGTGTACCCTGCCAAAGCTGTATGCCTATTTCCGCCATGTCGTCAATAATTGGCACCAGGTAGGAATCCGCGTGATGAATCGCGATCACTCCGCGGGAGCGTATGTATCCGTAAAACCGGCGATAAGGCTCCTTGAAAAATTCGCGCCACATATCGGGCTTCATGAAAAGCGCCGTTTTCGTTCCCCAGTCATCGTGGGAAAATATCGCATCCGGCTTAAGTCCGTCTATAAGGCGGCGCACATAGTCTATGCGGTATTCGGTTATCATCTCTATAAGTTCGTGCATTTCCTCAGGGTGCTCATAAAGATTTGTGAGTGTATCCTCAAAACCCATCAGAAAATGGCACTGCTCGAATATGCCCGTGCCCATAAAGCCGGTAAGAAGTTTACCCTCGGCCGTTGCTTTTTCGGCCTCATCCTTGCAGGCGTCCCAGCCAATCGCGCATGCCTCGTCCAAATCGGGCGCGTGTACGGTTTCCTTCCAGTGGGTTATATCGGGGCAGACCGTAATGCCATCGCCGTGAAGCGGCATGCAGCCTGGTGCGTCCTCGGGGAAAGTTATCGTTGTACCCCAGCGGTCTTTGCTGATTGAGCCGCGCTTGCGGTTGCCGCGAAGGTAGGCGTTAATAGGGTCGCAAAGGCATAAATGCAGCGCTTCGTATTGCTTAAGCTGCCGTTCGGGTTGACCGTTCGGCTTTATCAGCTCAAGAAAAATCTCTTTGGGTGTGGACATTCCGTTTTTCTCCTCAATATAGTATGCAGGAAACATATGTTACGGTGCGGGCACCGTTGTTGTAGTTAAGGCCGGATTTTTCGCATATATCGCTTACGAAAAGACCGTATGCCTCCATGGAGTAAAATCTTTTGTTTGGATAGCGGCATGGGCGATCCGGGTACGTGCACGCTTTGCAGAGAGTGCAGCTGCCGGCGGTAAGCGGAAGGCAATCGGGATAAAGAACGCGCGCCTGCCTTGCCAAATCAGAAAAACGTCTTTTATGCTCGGCACCTGTTTCAGCCATCGAGTCGTAGTCAAATTCATCCTTAAGCGCTCCGATGCTTTGAACCAAAATACCGTTTGAGTATCTGCTCATGCGCTTCCCGGCTTCCTCAAGCGTGCCGCAGGCGGGTGGGCAGGACCAGCTTTTGCCGTATCTTCCGCATTTGTTAGCCGCGCACATTGCCCGAACCTCATCAAGCGGATTAAGGGCGGCCATGTTAACGTTGGCGGCGGCGGAGAAGCCGAGTTCACGGCTTAAAACAAAAAGGTCTGCCATATGTAATGCCTCTTGACAGTGAATTTCATTCATGCGTAAAATAAGTTCACGAAACAATTATATTGGCGGGTGAAACGCATGTCAAGCATAATGGTCAAGCAGGGGAAAAATGCGACAATCATTGATTTTCAGCCTGGTGAAACCCTGCTTTGTGCGCTAAGAAACGCAGGGTACTCAATACCTGCGGCATGCGGAGGAAAGGGCCGTTGCGGCAAGTGTCGGGTGAGTGTAAACGGTTTTCCCCGTCTTGCCTGCAAAACTGTTCCGCAGGATAATGACGAGGTTATTCTAAGTGAAAATGCCGGCGGTGTGATACTCGGCTCTCCGGCTGCGCTGCCAAAGGCACAGAAAGGCCGATCAGGTCTTGCCGCGGCTGTCGATTTAGGTACTACAACTGTAGTTCTGCGCGTCTTTGAACTCTCGGCCGGCCGGCTGATTTCTGAAAAACGTGATTGGAACTGCCAATCTGCCTACGGCGCGGATGTTATCAGCCGAATCCAGTACACAATAGAGAATAAAAACGGACTTTCGGAGCTTTCAAATAGAATAAGAGAGCAAATAATCGCTCTGCTGAAAGAAGCGCTTGATGAAACGAATCAGCGTATCGACAATGTGCGCGAAATCGTAATTGCCGGCAATACCGTAATGCAGCATATATTCGATCTAAGGCCGGTTGAGTCAATCGCGCGCGCTCCGTTTAAGCCTCAAACTTTGTTCGAAAATTCTATGGGAGCGCCGCTTGAAGGAATCCCCGTGCGCTTTGCCGGGTGTGTTGCCGGTTATGTCGGCGGCGATATTACGGCGGGCATACTCGCGGACGGTATAGCCGATATGGCGGGGGAAAGGTTATTTCTTGATATAGGCACAAACGGTGAAATGGCCCTTGGCTCTGAAAACGGTTTTCTCTGCTGTGCCGTCGCGTCAGGACCGGCCTTTGAGGGCGCGGGAATAAGCTGCGGCATGCCGGGAATCGCGGGCGCCGTAAGCCATGTGCGTTATGATAAAGGCTTTTTGCTCGATGTGATAGGCGCTTCTGAGCCAAAGGGTATTTGCGGTTCGGGCTTGGTAGACCTTGCGGCAATATTGCTTGATTTCGGCGTAATTGACCCCGGCGGCCGTTTGCTTCCGCCTGAGGATGTTCCGGAGAATATGCGCCGCTATGTTACGCGGGATGAAAACGGCAACGGCGTTTTTCATCTCACGAATAGTGTTTATCTAAGCGCTTTGGATGTGCGCAATCTGCAGCTTGCAAAGGCCGCTGTCGCCGGGGGCATAAGAGTATTGCTTGAGCAGCGCGGCATAAGCGCAAGCGATCTTCAAAGCGTGGAGCTTGCCGGCGGATTCGGCAGCTATATTACACCGCAAAGCGCCGTGCGCATAGGAATGCTGCCTAAAGAATGCCTTGGCAAAATACGCGCGATGGGGAATACATCGCTTGCGGGGGCGTCAATGCTGGCGCTGGACGATGCGTATTGGCATAAGCTTGGCAAAATATCCGATATGTGCCGGTATATAGAACTTTCGCTAAGGCAGGATTTTACGGCGGCTTTTACGGATAATCTGGCGTTCTGATAATAGTATTTAATCGAAAGACGGAGGATTTGACCATGGATTTGAGATTTCCGCTTATTTTGGACGGCGCAACCGGTACACAGCTGCAAAAGCGCGGCTATGCGGGGGATATAAGCGCGGAGGAATGGGTGCTTGAGCATCCCGAAAGCATTCTTGAAATACAGCGCGCTTATGTTGATGCCGGCTCGCAGGTGCTGTATACGCCCACGTTCAGCGCGAATAGATTTAAGCTTGAAGAACAAAAGATATTCAACCGTACCGCGGAGATAAATCGCAAACTTGCCGCGCTTTCAAAGCAGGCGGCCGACGGGAAGGCGCTTGTGGCGGGAGACATGGCCCCGACGGGGCGCTTCCTGGCTCCCATAGGGGATGCGTCATTTGAGGAACTTGTGGATATATATGCGGAGCAGGCACTTGGACTTGAGCAGGCGGGTGTGGATCTTTTTGTAATAGAAACAATGATGTCCCTTTCGGACGCAAGGGCCGCTGTGCTCGCCGTAAGAAGCGTAAGCGAAAAGCCCATATTCGTAACGTTCACCAGCAGCGAAAGCGGGCGAAGCCTTACCGGAACGGACATGGCCGCGGCTCTCACCGTTATGCAGGGTATGGGCGTAAGCGCGTTTGGCCTGAATTGCTCCATGGGCCCAGATAAAATGGTTCCCCAGCTTAAACGCCTGCGCCGCTACGCAAGAATCCCCCTTATAGCCAAACCAAACGCAGGCCTTCCCAACTTTGTGGACGGAAAGGCCGTGTACGATTGCCCACCGGAGCGGTTTGTTGAATATGTTCCTCAGTTTATAGAGGCGGGTGTCGCTGTATTCGGCGGTTGCTGCGGCACGGAAGAGGGCCATATAGCGGCGCTGAAAAAAGCTCTTGAGAATGCCGAGTATAATCGTCCCGATCCGGAATTTACGGATATGCTTCCGGCGGCAACGGGAACGGAGCTTGCCTATCTCAAACCCGATGCCGGCCACGGAAAAGTGCTTGCGGCGGATGCTGATTTTGAGTCCGCGTTGGAGGATGCCATGGCTGAAGAGTGGCCTATGGTTGCCGTAAAAATAGCGGATTGGGCGGACGTGGAAACGCTTTGTGATTATCAGCACATGATCAATAAAGCTCTTTGCGTTGTGTGCGATGATGAGGAACTTCTTGAAGCCGTTCTGCGCGCGTATCAGGGTCGTGCTCTTTATGAAGGAAATCTGAGCGGCGAAGAACTTTCAAAGCTCGTGGAAAAATATGGTCTGATTGTTTGATTTGCTAAGATATATGGCGAAAAATTCTTGACCCGGTCTAATCTGTTTGATATACTGAACCAAACGGATTTCATTGAACCAAATATTGGGGAGGTATTTCAAAGTGGCAACCAAGCGAAGCTTACCTACAAAAAAGCGTATATTGCAAGTATGTGTAAAGCTGTTTTTGCAAAAAGGTTATAAAAAAACCACGATGGCCGAAATAATTCAAAAAACAGGCGCTTCAAGCAGCAGCTTCCAAAATATTTTCCACGCGAAAGACGGTGTGCTGGTCGAGCTTACGCAGTTTATGTTCTCAGCGCAGTTTGGCGAGGCGGCTAAGCTTGCGGGTGAAGATCTGTCGCCTGTGTATGTTTATGCGGTGGAAACGGCAATACAGCTTGCTCTTACCGAGATGAACGAAAACCTGCGCGAGATTTATACCGAGGCCTATTCGCATAGGGAAGCTTCAGAGTATATATATCAGCAAACCGCTAAGGTGCTTTATGATACGTTTGCCGCGTACCAGCCTGGCCTTACGGAGGAGGATTTCTTTGAAATGGAAATCGGTTCCGCCGGCATTATGCGCAACTTTATGGCTTATCCTTGCGATGAAAAGTTTACCATCGATAAAAAGCTGAATCGCTTCTTAACCATGAGCCTTCGTGCTTATAAGGTACCTGAAAACGAAATCGCCGATATTCTTGATTTCATTGGTAAGCTGGATATATACGAAATATCCAAAGGCGTGATGAAGAAACTGTTTAAGGGTCTTGCCATGAAATATGAGTTCTCCGTTAGGGGCCTTATAGAAGAATAAAATAATACTGTTAATCAATGCGGGCAGGCACAAAAAGGTGCATGCCCGTTTTTGATGTTCGCACATAACGCGGTTTTACATATTGAATATCGTGTGATATAATGCGGCAGGAAAGGAAGGGTATACGCATGGCAGGCTATATTGCGGGCATCGGAGCGGCGAATTTGGATGTGCTTGGCAGAAGTATAAACAGCGTTATTCTAAGGGATTCTAACCCCGGCATGCTTACCATGTCCGCCGGCGGCGTAACGCGAAACGTGCTCGAAAACATAAGCCGCATGGGCGTTAAAACCGAACTTATAAGCGCGATCGGAACGGATGTGTTCGGCGAAAGAATTATACAAAGCTGTTCTGCGGCCGGCATAGGAACGGAATACGCGCTCAGGCTTAATGGCGAAACAAGCTCAAGCTACATAGCCGTGCTTGACGATAACGGCGATATGCTGCTCGGCATGAGCGATATGCGCATACTTAAAAAGCTTAGCCCGGATTATATCCGCAAAAACGAGCGGTTTATAGCCAATGCCGATGCCGTAGTAATAGACGGCTGTTTAACCTGCGAAACGATAGGGCAGATATTGTCGGTATCCGGCGGCTCAAAAGTGTTTGCGGACCCTGTTTCAACAACATATGCGCATACAATTGCGCGGTTCCTTAATGGGCTGTATCTTGTTAAGCCAAATCTTATGGAGCTTGAGATATTAAGCGGCATGAAGGTTGAAACGGATGAGGATGTTGTTGCGGCGGCCGATGCCGTGCTTAACAAAGGCACATACTCTGTCGCGGTCAGCTTAGGCAAACGCGGTTGCTACTATGCCGACCGAAGCGGCGAAAGCTTTTTTGCCGCCATGAAACCGGTTGAAAAAATGGCTAACGCCACGGGTGCCGGGGATGCGTTTATGGCGGGGCTTGTATACGGCATAGTTCACGGAGCGGATGCTCACGGCAGCGTAAAATACGCGCTTGCGGCCGGAATTGCCGCCGTTATGAGCGAAAAGACGATAAACGAAAATATGAGCGAAGCTCTCATTAAAAATATAATAGAGAAATACAGTTAACGGAGGAATATTTATGGAACTGAACAAATATATTGATATTCAGCCCGAAGTCGCCGAGGCTTTGGCAAGCAATCTGCCTGTTGTGGCGCTTGAAAGCACAATACTCAGCCACGGTATGCCGTATCCCGAAAACCTGGATTTTGCGGCGGAGGTTGAGCGCGTTGTGCGCAGCGAGGGCGCTATACCCGCAACCATGGCGATCGTCGGCGGCAGAATAAAAATAGGCCTCACCCCGGATGAGCTTGAGCTTATGTGCAAGGCGGAGAATGTCGGCAAGGTAAGCCGCAGGGATTTCGCCATATATGTGGCTGAGGGACGAAACGGCGCCACAACCGTCGCAAGCACAATGATGTGCTGCGCCTATGCCGGCATACAGGTTTTCGCTACCGGCGGCATCGGCGGTGTGCATAGGCACGGCGAGGTTACCATGGATGTATCGGCGGATCTTCAGGAACTTGCGCATACAAACGTGGCCGTGGTCTGCGCGGGAGCCAAGCAAATACTTGATATAGGCCGCACTCTTGAGTATCTTGAAACAATGGGCGTGCCCGTAATAGGCAACGGCACATCGGATTTCCCCGCGTTCTATTGCAGAAAGAGCGGCTTTAGCGTTGATTATGCCGCGAAGGATGAGGCGGACATAGCCAAGCTTATTCACACAAAGCAGGAGCTTGGCCTAAAGGGCGGTATGCTTATAGGCAATCCTATCCCCGAAGAATACGCCATGGACTTTGATTATATGGAAGAGGTTATACAAAAGGCACTTGTTAAGGCGGATGAGGCCGGCGTACATGGAAAGAACATAACCCCGTTCCTGCTTGCCAGCATAAAGGATATAACCGGCGGCGAGGCATTCAAGGCGAATGTAAAGCTTGCGTTGAACAACGCGCGCTGTGCCGCGAAAATCGCTAAAAAACTCAGCGATATGGATTGATTAAGTAATTGAAAAAGGAACTCACCTGTTTACCGGGTGGGTTCCTTTTTGTTATACGATATAATGCTTACGCTTTTTTATTATGATTAAAGACCCATTTCCTCTTTCACTTCTCTGAAGCACTTTACGGCAAAATCAAGGTCTTCCTTGGTATGGCCAGCGGATACCTGGGTGCGGATACGCGCTTTGCCCATGGGGACGACGGGGTAGCAGAAACCAACCACGTACACACCCTTCTTCAGCATGCGCGCGGCGAACTCCTGCGCTGTACGCGCGTCGTAAAGCATAACGGGTACTATCGGATGAGTACCGGGCAGCACATCAAAACCAATCTTGCCGAGCTCGGCGCGGAAATAGGCCGTGTTCTCGTGCACCTTGTCGCGCAAGGCGGTAGAGGAGGTGAGCATATCAAGCACCTTCAGGCTTGCCGCGCAGATTGCCGGAGCAAGCGCGTTGCTGAAAAGGTACGGACGGCTGCGCTGCCGGAGCAGATCTATAATTTCCTTGCGCGCGCAGGTGTAGCCGCCGCTGGCTCCGCCAAGAGCCTTGCCGAGAGTACCGGTTATTATATCAACCCTTCCCATAACGCCGCAGGCCTCTGCGGTACCGCGGCCGTGCTCACCCATAAAGCCCACAGCGTGCGAATCGTCAACCATTACAAGCGCGCCGTATTCGTCGGCCAGGTCGCAGATGGCGGGCAGGTTGGCAATGTAGCCGTCCATGCTGAATACGCCGTCCGTAGCGATAAGCTTTATGCGGCAGTCCTTAGCGGCCTCAAGCTGAGCCTTAAGGTCTTCCATGTTGTTGTTCTTGTAGCGCAGGCGCTTTGCTTTGCAAAGACGAACGCCGTCTATAATGCTCGCGTGGTTAAGCTCATCGGATATAACCGCGTCCTCCGCGCCGAGCAGTGTTTCAAAAAGGCCGCCGTTGGCATCAAAGCAGGAGGAATAAAGTATGCAGTCCTCAGTACCCACAAACTCGGCCAGCTTCTTTTCAAGCTGCTTGTGTATGTCCTGAGTGCCGCAGATAAAACGTACGCTTGAAAGGCCAAAGCCCCATCTGTCATAGCTTTCCTTGGCGGCTTCTATAATTTCCTTGTTGTTGGAAAGGCCAAGGTAGTTGTTGGCGCACATGTTCAGCACGTTGCTTGTGGTTGTGGTGTCTATGCGCGCGCGCTGTTCTGTGGTTATTATGCGCTCGTCGCGGTAGGTACCCGCATCGCGGATGCCTTCAAGCTCTTTGGTGTAGATCTCGTATGCGTTCTTCATTGTGCTTTGCTCCTTTTTATTTTTCCCAGGAAAGTATTACCTTTCCGGAATGGCCGCTGTTCATGGCTTCAAAGCCCTTTTCAAAGTCTGTGTAATGGAAACGGTGAGTTATTATCGGGGTCAGGTCAAGGCCGGCCTGAATCATGGCTATCATCTTATACCAGGTTTCAAACATCTTCCTGCCGTAAATACCCTGTATGTTAAGTCCCTTGAATATAACATCGTTCCAGTCTATAACGGTGCCGGGGCCGGCTATGCCGAGCAGCGCTACCTTGCCGCCGTTGCGCATGGATTTAAGCAGCTGGTTAAGTGCTTTGCCGTTGCCGCTCATCTCAAGACCTACGTCAAAGCCTTCAACCATTCTATGCGCCGCCATGGCGTCCTCAAGCTTTTCGTGGGTCAGGTTTACCGTAGCGGTTGCGCCCATCTGCTTGGCTATATTAAGCCTATAGTCGTTTACGTCGGTAACAATAATATTCCTTGCGCCGTTCTGGCGGCAAATGCCGACGGCCATCATGCCTATGGGGCCTGCGCCGGTTATAAGCACGTCCTCACCAACCACGTCAAACATGGTGGCGGTATGGGTGGCGTTGCCGTAAGCGTCAAAGAAGGATATTATATCCTCGGGTATATCGTCCGGCATAAGTATAACGTTGGTCTTGGGTATGCAGACATATTCGGCAAAAGCGCCCTGCCTGTCTACGCCAACGCCCTTGGTTTCTTTGCACCATTGTCCGTTGCCCGCGCGGCAGTTGCGGCAGTGCCCGCAAACTATATGACCCTCGCCGGAAACTCTGTCACCAACCTTATATTCGGTTACGCCGGGGCCAAGCGCGGCTATTTCGCCAACATACTCATGGCCTATTACCATGGGCGGGTTAATATGCTGCTGGCTCCACGGATCCCAGTTATAAATATGTACATCGGTGCCGCATATGGCGGTTTTGTGTATTTTGATAAGAACCTCGCCGATTCCGGGTTCGGGAACGGGAACCTGAGTAAGTATAAGTCCTTTTGCGCGTTCAGGCTTAACGAGCGCATCCATCATTTTCTGCATACCATAAACCTCGCTAAAAATAAATAAGATATTTGCAACGCTGTCCACGCTGTACAGACATATTATATGTTGTTGCTCGTCTTAAATCAATGCCATATATCAAAAAACAGCCAAAATCATTAAAAATATTGGCTGAATATGTGCGCTGAATATAAACTTGTGTACGTGAAACGCGGACTGAATAGAATAAGACTTATTTGAAATACATGTGTGTCAGCTCGGCGGACTTATTCACGAGCGAGTATTCTCCGTTCAGGCTTACCAAAGCGTATCCGTCGCTGAAAGCTTCCGCCGTGTCAAACTGAGGCTCTATCACATATTCGCCGGTTGTGTTTATATATCCCCAAAGGCCGGTTTCGTCGTCCTGTACGGCGGCAAGTCCGTTCGAGAATGAGCAGGCGCTGCGGTATTTGTTTTCTATCTCAAGTGAGCCGCGCGTGTTTATAAATCCCCATTTGCCGTCAATCTGAACGGCCGCGTATCCGCCAACAAAGCTAAGCCCGTCCTCGTAGCGGGTTTTGTAGGCCGTTTGCCCTTTGTTGTTAAAGTAATAAACCTCGCTGCCGTCGCGAATAAGGGCATAGCTCTCGCTGTACGCGGTGCCGTATTGCTTGGAAGAAAGGGTAGCTATCTTTTCACCAACCTTGTCTATAATATAGCTGTTGCCGCTTGATGAGCGGGCGAATGCTACATCCTCGCCGTAGTCGCTTACCTCACTCCATTTTTGGGCTACCGCTATATCTCCGTTCACGTCTATAAATCCGTATTCGGAACCGGAGCGGGCCATGGCGCGGCCGCAGTGAAAGTCGCCCACCTCGCGGTACATATAGTCTATTATCAAATTGCCGCTGCGGTCTATATAGCCCCATCTTTCGCCGGATTCAACGGCGGCTTTATCCTCACTGAAATCGCGCACACCGTTCCAGACGGGTTCCGTTATCCATGCTCCGGAGCGGTTCAAAAGACCCCACAAGCCGTTCTGCGCCGCGAACGCCGTTTCTTCATCAAATTCCTTGGCTTCGGAGAACATAGCCTCTATCACAACCTGGCCGGATGTGTTCTTGTAGCCCCACATGCCGTTTTCGTCGTAGTACGGGATGAGCCTGCCGTTCGTTGAAGGCTTTGGCGTTTCGGTAGGAGAGGGGGTCGCGCTTGCGGCAAGAGCTGTTGCGTCCTCCGTGGGAGTTTCCGCGGGTGTGCTTTCACTCTCTGATTCGGAACTTGAACCGTTCAGCATATTTACGCCGCCGGCGCTGTAGCAAAGGGAGAATATCAAAACGCCCAGCACAATCGCGCCTATAAGAATAAGCTGGGGACGAAGCATTGCCAATAATGATTTTTTGCGTGCCATATATGTAAATCACCTTTATATTTCGTTAGTATATGAATTTTACCAAATAACGCCGCTAAAATAAAGAGCAAATAAAAACCGGAGCCGTTCTGCGGTAAACGGCTCCGGACGATATGCCTGCGGCGGGAGGGGGGTCACACAGCAGGCGGAAACTGGCTAAGATTAGTTTTTGTGCTCCGCGTAGAATTGATCGTAATCGGCGAGCATCTCTTTAAGAAGCTTTGGAGTATTAAGTCCGTATGGGCAGCGGGAAGCGCAGGCACCGCAGCCACGGCAATCGTCAATCTTATGCATTTTGGCGTGCCATTCGTCGGACATATAGGGCTGGTAGGGAGATCTGCGGAGCAGGCGGCTCATGCGTGCTGCTTGGGGAATATCTATTCCGGCGGGGCAGGGCAGGCAATATCCGCAGCTGCGGCAGAAGTTGCCGCAAAGATCCTTGCGGTCGCGCTCTATAATGGCCTTTATTTCGTCGCTCATTGCAAAGTCGCCGGCATTTTCAAGCGCAAGCCATTCGTCAAGCTCTTCTTCGGTCTGTATTCCCCAAATGGGAACAACGTTATCATATTGCTTTATAAAGTTCATGCAGGCCTTGGCGTTGTTAAGAAGGCCACCGGCAAGACCCTTCATGGCTATAAAGCCCATATCCGCTTCTTTGCAGCGGCGGGCAAGGTCTATTTCTTCTTTTGTTCCTATGTAGCTGAAGGGGAACTGCATTGTTTCGAAAAGGCCGCTGTCTATGCAGCTTTCCGCAAGCTTAAGCCTGTGATTTGTTATGCCTATGTGGCGAATGTAGCCCTTTTTCTTGGCCTCAAGAGCCGCGGCATAGGGGCCGTTTTCGTCGTCCGGAGTGGGCATGGAAGCGGGGTTATGGAACTGGAACAGATCTATATAATCCGTTTTCAGCATTCTGAGGCTGTTCTCTATGTGCGCCGTAACGGTGGCCTTGTCTTTTCCGCCGGATTTGGTGGAAATCACAATGTTGTGCCTAACGCCGCTCAGCGCAAGGCCAAGCTTCATTTCACTGTCGGTATACATATTTGCGGTATCAAAATAATTGATGCCGCCGTCGTATGCTTTCCTAAGCAGCTTTACGGCATCGTCAACATTGCGCCTCTGTACCGGAAGCGCGCCGAACGAACATGATGTAACCATTAATTCCGTGCGACCAAGACGAATTTTATTCATAGTTCCTCCATGAATTAAAGCTTACCACAAATAGAAGGATACACTAATTTGAATAAAAAATCAATAACAAGATGAATTCAGGGTGTGCTTAAATTCGCTAATGAGTAAATAAATGCCGATAAACTCACAAATTAACAAAAATATGGAGGCAGACCAAAAATAAAAATGGTATGGAATACTGATACTAATATTGAATGAAATTGAAAGCCCGGGCCAAAACGCTCGGGTTTTCCTATAGAAACGCATAACAAAATTAATAACCTGCTTTGTCAATAAAACTATGGCGTGCCGCTGGCAAGTGTGATATACTGAATACAAACATTCGTTCTATATGACTGGAGGAGGCGCGACTATGAGCGACAAAACATATATTGCTATAGACCTAAAGTCCTTCTTTGCGTCTGTTGAATGCGTGGAGCGCGGGCTCGATCCGCTTAAAACAAATCTTGTGGTTGCTGATGAAAGCAGAACCGAAAAAACAATATGCCTTGCCGTGTCGCCTTCGCTCAAAGCGTATGGCATAAGCGGGAGAGCGCGCCTTTTTGAGGTTGTTGAGCGCGTAAAAGAGGTTAACGCCATGCGCCGGGCAAAAATAAAAAACAAAACATTTACCGGCGGATCATATAACGCGGATGAGTTGAATAATGATCAAACGCTTGAAGTAAAGTACATTGCGGCAAAACCGCGGATGAGCTACTATATGCGCTACAGTACTCGCGTGTATAACACATATCTAAAATATATCGCTCCCGATGATATTCATGTTTATTCAATAGACGAGGTCTTTATAGACGCAACGCCTTATCTTAAAAAATACGGTTTAACGGCACGGGAATTTGCCATGCGCCTGATATTGGACGTGCTGAATACAACGGGCATTACCGCAACGGCGGGAATAGGCACAAATCTTTATCTGGCCAAAATAGCCATGGATATAGGCGCCAAGCACACCGAGCCGGATGAAAACGGCGTGCGTATGGCGGAGCTTGACGAGATGAGTTATCGCCGTATGCTGTGGGATCATGTTCCCATAACGGATTTCTGGCGCGTTGGCCGAGGCTATGAAAAGCGGCTTGCTTCGGTCGGACTTCATACAATGGGGGATGTGGCGCGATGCTCGGTTGGCAGGCCGGATGAATACTATAATGAAGAATTGCTGTATAAGCTTTTTGGTATAAACGCGGAACTGCTTATAGATCACGCGTGGGGTTGGGAAAATTGCACCATCGCCGATATAAAGGCCTATAAGCCTTCCGCGCGGAGCATAAACAGCGGCCAGGTGCTGCAGTGCCCGTATACCAATGAAAAGGCTCGCATAGTTGTGCGCGAAATGGCGGAAAACATGGCATTGGAGCTTTTGGATAACGGCCTTGCGGCAAAGCAAATGGCGCTTTACATAGGCTACGATATTGAAAATATAAAGGACAGCGAGCGCAGACGGCATTATACCGGCCAGGTTACGCGCGATCATTACGGGCGCGAGGTGCCAAAGCAGGCGCACGGCAGCGAAAACCTTGAAAAACCAACATCAAGCTCTAAATTGATTACCCAAGCCGTGCTTAATATATTCGATCGCGTAGCGGATAAAGCACTGCTTGTGCGGCGAATAACCGTAAGCGCGAACGGGGTTGAAAGCGAAAAAGAACTTAACGCAAAACCACAGGAAAGCCAGATCAGCTTTTTTACCGATGAGGCGGCCGAAAAACAAAAGAATGCCGATCTTGCGCGGGAAAGACAGGCTCAGCAGGCCGTACTTGCCATAAAGAAAAAATTCGGCAAAAACGCGATACTTAAGGGCATGAACCTGAAAGATGGAGCAACCGCGCGTGAGCGTAATCATCAGATAGGAGGGCATAGGGAGTGAGCGATAAGTATGATGATATTATAAATATGCCTCACCATGTGTCCGAAAGGCACAGGCCCATGAGCCGGGCGGACAGGGCTGCCCAGTTTTCGCCGTTTGCCGCGCTAACCGGTTATGAGGCAACGCTTAATGAATCCGCACGCGTAACGGATAGCCGAGCGGAGCTTGACGAGCAGGAGAAACAGAAGATTAATGAAAGGCTCAGCCTGCTGCATAGCTGCGAAAAGCAACGGCCGCGTATAAACATAACCTATTTTGTGCCGGATGAGCGTAAGCAGGGCGGCGCCTATATTACCGAAAACATCATATTAAGGCGTATAGATTCGTATAATCGCGCTGTTGTCACGGCGGACGGAAACAGAATAGACTTTGATAACATAGCCGGAATAGATGGGGAAATGTTCGATGGTTAAATCCTGTACAACAAGCAAAATTTAAGGGCGCGCCGATTCGGTACGCCCTTTTGCTATTATGCAAGCGCTGTTTTTAAGAAAGAGGAGAAACTGTCCGCTATCAGCTGATAACCCTTTTTGTCCGGATGTACGCCGTCTATGCAAACATATTCGCCCAATGCGTCACCCGTCGGGAACGCGCTTCTCACGTCTACCAGCGGCACCATGCGGTCACGCGCGATTTCAGCCGCCGCGTCGGAATACGATTTGTGCACCTCGTATATCTTTTCAACGTAGCCGAGCCATTTTAATATGCTCTCGCGGTTGTTGCCGTTTCTTGATACAAAATCCAGGTACCTGTTAGGTTCAATCGGGGGGAGCGTCATCATAATTGGTTGTACGCCCTGCGCCCTTAGTTCTTCGGTCATGGTGATAAGGCTGGTTTTATAATCCTGCATGGACGTAAGCGGAAGGTGCTCTTTACCCGGCTCAAGGCTTATCTCGTTCCAGCGAAAATCGCTGTCATTCCCGCCAAACTCAATCAGCGCAAGCTCGCAGTCCAGCCCTTCGTCAATGTCCCGCAGCAGTATGCTGTGCCCGCGCTGAACCGTTATGCCGAAGCGTGCGCGGTTTTCCGCTTCTATTCCGAATTTGTTGTAAAGCTTAACCAGGTATTCGTTCATTATGGCATGGTAACGGTATCCGTCGTCAAGTATGGTGCCCTTCATTATGGAGTCGCCGTATATCTTGGCACGCAGTATCTGCTTCATATTCAATAAGCTCCTTTCGTCAAATGTACACTATTTTTACACATTCTGTTAACAAAAACCTCAACATCTAATTTGCTGAATTAGATTATCTGAATTATAATACCTTAACACAAAAAAGTCAACGGATTAAACTGTAAACAGAATGTAAAAAGCCTAAATTTAGGATAATCTTTGTTTGCAAATGGCTCCTCGTTGTGATAAGCTATACTGACGGCGGTATGTCCGCCTGTTTGACAACGATTATTTATTGTTCGGAGGATATTATGGCAAGTTTTGAAAAGCTTGAGGGCAACAAGGTAAAGCTCACCATGAGCATACCTGCTGAGGACTTTGAAAAGGCGACTGACAAGGCGTACATTAAAATACGCAACAATATCGCCATACCCGGCTTCCGTAAAGGCCACGCACCCAAGGGTGTTATAGAAAAGACCTATGGCTGGTATGTGTTTGTTGACGAAGCGTTTGATGAGGCGTATCCCGCGGTTTACGAAGCCGCCGTTAAGGAGCACGATGTAAAGCCCGTAGACAGGCCCGAGATAACCATTCTCAGTGCCGAAAAGGGCAAGGATGTTGAGTTTGAGGCGGTTGTTACCGTTATGCCTGAGGTAACTCTCGGCCAGTATAAGGGCCTTGAGGTTGCCAAGCAGGAATATGAAGTTACCGACGAAATGGTGGATGCCGAAATCGAGCGCGAGCGCGAGAAGGTAGCCCGCATGATAGATGTTGAGCGCCCCGTTGAGAATGGCGACGAGGTAGAGCTTGATTACAGCGGCAGCGTGGACGGCGTAAAGTTCGAAGGCGGCACGGCTGAGCATCAGCAGCTTACCATTGGCAGCGGCACTTTTATTCCCGGCTTTGAAGAGCAGATGGTCGGCATGAACATCGGCGAGGAGAAGGACCTTAACGTTAAGTTCCCCGAAGAGTATCATAGCGATGACCTTAAGGGCAAGGATGCCGTGTTCCACGTAAAGGTACATGCCATCCGCACCAAGGAACTGCCCGAGATAGACGATGAGCTTGCAAAGGACATCTCTGATTTCGATACCATTGAGCAGTTCCGTGCCCATAAGAAGGAAGAGCTTGAGGAAAAGGCAAAGAAGGATGCCAAGATAAAGAAGGAGAACGAGGTTATCGAAAAGGCCGTAGCCAATGCCACCGTTGATATTCCCGAGGTCATGGTAGAGCATCAGATGGACCACATGCTCAACGATATCCGCTATCGCCTCAGCATGCAGGGCATCTCCCTTGAGGACTATTGCAAGTTCACCGGCAGCACCGTGGATGCCATTAAGGCAGAGATGAAGGGTGATGCCGAGCGCCGCGTAAAGACCCAGCTTGTGCTTGACGCTATAGTTAAGGCGGAGGGCGTAAAGGCCGATCCCGAGGCGGTTGAAAAGAAGCTTGATGAATACTGCGCTCAGTTTGGCGACAGGGCGGATGAGTTCAAGCAGAAGCTGAGCGAGGAAGACAAGGCGTATTTCGAGGATCAGGTAATTGTTGACAATACTCTCGAAATGCTTTGCGACAGCGCTATTGAGAAATAACTTAATCCCAGGCGCTGATATATAAATGTAAAGGAGGCGCAGAATGGGCCTTATACCTATGGTAGTAGAGCAGACGAACAAGGGTGAACGTTCATACGATATTTACTCTCGCCTGCTTAAAGACAGAATAATTTTCCTTGGCGGGGAAGTGACGGACGATGAGGCGAACCTTATCGTTGCCCAGATGCTTTTCCTTGAAGCGGATGACCCGGATAAGGATATAAGCCTGTATATAAACAGCCCCGGTGGCAGTGTAACCGCCGGTATGGCCATATACGACACCATGCAGTACATACGCTGCGATGTTTCGACGATTTGCATCGGCATGGCGGCAAGCATGGGCGCGTTCCTGCTGGCGGCCGGTGCTAAGGGTAAGCGCCGTGCCCTGCCTAACGGAGAGATTCTTATTCATCAGCCCCTTGGCGGCGCGCGCGGACAGGCGACGGAAGTTGCCATTCACGCAGAGCAGCTTTTGAAAACCAGGGAAAAGATGAATAAGATACTGGCTGAGCGTACGGGCAAAACCGTTGAGCAGATTGCGCTGGATACCGAACGCGATCATTATATGACCGCCGAGGAAGCGCTAAACTATGGGCTGATCGACGAGATAATCCCTCCGAGGAGGTAAATCGATGGCAAAAAACGACGACAAAGGAACCATTAAGTGTTCCTTCTGCGGCAAATCACAGGACGAGGTCAATCGTATAATAGCCGGGCCGGGCGTGTATATATGCTCGGATTGCATAGAACTGTGCAAGGATATTATAGATGATGATTATCCGGAGGAAACGGAGGAGCTTAAGGATCTTCCCAAGCCGAAGGATATAGTCGACGTGCTTGATCAATATGTGGTTGGCCAGGCCGCCGCTAAGCGCGCGCTTGCGGTTGCCGTGTATAATCATTATAAGCGCATAAACGCGGACGAATCAAAAGACGATGTTGAGCTGCAGAAGAGCAACATTGTCATGCTTGGGCCTACCGGCAGCGGTAAAACCCTGCTTGCGGAAACATTGGCTCGTGTGCTGAAGGTACCGTTTGCGGTAGCGGACGCCACTAGCCTTACTGAGGCGGGCTACGTGGGCGAGGATGTTGAAAACATTCTGCTTAAGCTCATACAGGCGGCCGATTACGATGTTGCCCGTGCCGAAAAGGGTATTGTTTATATCGACGAGATAGACAAAATCGCCCGTAAGAGCGAAAACCCCTCCATCACGCGAGACGTGAGCGGCGAAGGCGTGCAGCAGGCTCTGCTTAAAATAATCGAAGGCACGGTTGCGAGCGTTCCCCCGCAGGGAGGCCGCAAGCACCCGCATCAGGAGTTTATACAGATAAACACCTCCAAAATACTGTTTATCTGCGGCGGCGCTTTCGCGGGGATAGAGGATATAATATCCCGCCGCACGGCAAAGAAAATGCTTGGCTTTGGGGCAGAGGTTGCTACGCAGGGCGAAAAGAATGTCGGCGAAATACTTAAAAAGATTTTGCCGGAGGATCTGCTGAAATACGGCCTTATCCCCGAGTTCATAGGCCGTGTACCCATTATCGTAACTCTGGAGCAGCTTGACGAGAATGCCCTGATGGACATTCTTACCAAGCCCAAGAACGCTCTTGCGCGCCAGTACAAGAGATTGCTCGAGATGGACGGCGTGCAGCTTACGTTTGATGAGGATGCACTCAGAGAGGTGGCGCACCTGGCGATAGAGCGTAAAACCGGTGCTCGCGGACTGCGGGCGATACTGGAAAACGCCATGATGAACATAATGTTCGATGTGCCCTCCATGCAGGATATAAAAACCTGTGAAATCACGAAGGGTGTTATAGACGGCACTTCGTTGCCCGTCTACGGCAAGGCGGAAGCGTTGCCCGAAGCACCCTCGGCAAACTAAGGCAAAACAAACCATCAAGCGGAAGCGCCTCGGCGCTTCCGCTTTTTTCAATGAACTGAAAGAGTTGATTATTGAAGTTTACCCTAATTTCACCCAATTTCCATATTTACAAATCGCCACGCTTATGATAATATACGCGTGGTGATTTTTAAGCGGTACAGAGATGCTGGCAAGGTCGCAGTACTGGTGCAGAGGATATTTTATAATCTCTGCGGTGAATATGTGTATAAAAGCTTGCCGGCAGGGCAAGCTTTTTTATTGCTTATATTTGCAGAAAGCGAGGGGGTTCCATGCAGTATAAAACAGAGATTATGGACGAAGCGGCCGTAATCAGATCTCTTAAGCGTATTTCGCACGAGATACTGGAACGTAATAGTGGCACGGATAAGCTTCTTCTGCTTGGAATAAAGCGCAGGGGAGTACCGCTTGCAAAGGAAATAGCAAAAAATATTCTTATGTTCGAGGGCGTGCAGGTTCCGGTCGGATATATCGACATTACGCTTTATCGTGATGACCTAAGCGAGCTTACTGAGCTTCCAAATGCCGGGGACACCATGATACCTATCGAGCTTGAGGGCAGGAACTGCGTTCTGGTGGATGATGTGATTTATACCGGGCGCACGGCCAGAGCGGCTATTGAGGGCGTGTTCCATCATGGCCGTCCGGCGTTAATACAGCTTGCGGTGCTGGTGGATCGCGGGCATAGGGAACTGCCGATTCGCGCCGATTTCGTCGGGAAGAACATTCCCACGTCAAAAAACGAGGTTGTGGCGGTAACTGTTCCGTCGGTGGACGATTTGCCGTACAGCGTAAAGCTCTACGAGCGCTGAAAGCATGAAATATAATCCCTTGCGAGAGGGCTTATATAAAAACAGGAAGAAAATGTGAAAGGGAGAAAAACATGGATCTTATCTACAACATTAAGGACAAACCCAAATTTACCGAACTGGTTGCGTTCTCGTTCCAGCAGCTGCTGGCAATCATGGCGGCGACCATAGCGGTTCCCGCAGTAGTCGGAAACGGCATGACAGCTTCTGCCGCGCTTTTCGGAGCGGGCGTTGGCACTTTCGTGTATCAGCTCTTTACCAAATTCCGCAGCCCCGTTTTCCTTGGTTCCTCATTCGCCTTCATCGGCGCTATGCTGGCTGCTTTTGCCGGCGCGTCTTCTATGGCGCTTGGCTATCTTGGCTTGATCATCGGCGCGGTGTTTGCCGGTCTTGTATATGTTGTTTTAGCTATAATCGTAAAGGTTTCCGGTGTGGCGTGGATTAACAAGCTTATGCCTGCCGTAGTAATCGGGCCCACCGTTGCTATCATTGGCCTTAGCCTTGCCGGCAATGCTGTAGGCGATATGGTTAAGGGTGATGTGGCTATCGATGGCGTAGCTACCGCTTCCCCCAACATAGCCCTTATCTGCGGCCTTGTAACTCTGTTTGTTGTAATTATCTGCTCCGTGTTCGGCAATAAGAAAGCCAGACTCGTTCCCTTTATCATAGGCATTATGGCCGGCTACGCCGTGGCTCTGGTATTCACCTGCATCGGCATTGCCACCAATAATCCCGCTCTGCAGATCATCGATTTCGCTCCCTTCAAGGCCCTGGTAGAAGGCGGCGTTTCCATCAAAACATTCTTCACATTCCCTGAATTCACCTTCCTGACTGCCCTCGGCGGTGTCGGTGAGCTGAACGCGGCTTATATCGGCGCTGTGGCGGCGGCTTACGTACCCGTGGCGTTCGTTGTTTTCGCGGAGCACATTGCTGACCACAAGAACCTCTCCACCATAATCAATGTTGACCTTCTGACTGACCCCGGCCTTGCCCGTACCCTGCTGGGTGATGGCGTTGGCTCCATGGTCGGCGCATTCTTCGGCGGTTGCCCCAACACTACTTATGGTGAGAGCGTCGGCTGCGTTGCCATAACCCGCAACGCGTCCGTTGTAAGCATCAGCGGTGCTGCCGTAATGTCAATACTGGTAGCTTTCCTTTCCCCGCTGGTAGCGTTCCTGGATTCCATACCTGCCTGCGTTATGGGCGGCGTATGCCTCACTCTGTATGGCTTCATAGCTGTTTCCGGCCTGAAGATGGTGCAGGAAGTAGACCTGAACGACAACCGCAACCTGTTCGTGGTTTCCGCTATACTGATTGCCGGTATCGGCGGCCTGACCGTAACCTTTGGCCAGGTAACCATTACCTCCGTTGCTTGCTCGCTGATCCTTGGCATACTTGTGAACACTCTTGTTCACTCAAAGAAAGTGCCTGAGGGCGAGGAGAAGGAGCCCCAGCAGGTAATTAAATAAGAAAATCCATGAGTGAAGGTCCTCACTCTAAAGTATCAGAAAAAGCGGCGATTCGCCGCTTTTTCGTATTTTATACGTTTTTGTCAGTGTGCAATAATCAGTCGCATTCGGTTATAAGCCGGGGTGCGAAGCCCAAATGATCGGCGGAGCAGAGAGAATAGCTTATGCCGTTGCGAACGCCTTCAAAAGCTCCCAAACAGGCTTTGCTGTGAAGATGAGCGTATATAAGGTAGCTTATATTAAATTCCTCTGCAAGCTTGGTAAAGCCGGAATCCTGTTGTTTTTCATTGAATGGTGGAAAGTGCAGCATTAAAATGCGGGTGGTGTTCTCAGGCAGACGGTTAAGACTCATTCTAAGCCTTATAAGCTCGCGCTCATATATGGCCCTGTCTTTTGCTTCACTGTATCCGGAAGAGCCGGGGCAGACCCAGCCTCGGCTTCCGCATACTGATATGTTGTTAATCGTAAAGCAGTCGTTTTGAAGAGCGAAGCAGCCTTCGGGAAGCGCGGCGCGAACCTTGCCGAGCGCGCTCCACCAGTAGTCATGGTTGCCTCTTAAAAGAAGTTTGGTGCCGGGTAGCTCACCTATGAATTGCAGGTCGCATAAAGCGTCCTCAAGCCGCATTGCCCAGCTTATATCTCCGGGGATAAGTACTAAATCGTTTTCGCTTACGGTATCGCGCCAGGCGGAGATTATACGATTCGGGTGATCAGCCCACGCCGGGCCGAACACATCCATCGGCTTATTTGAATTTCCGCTTAAATGTAAATCTCCTAGGGCAAATACCTTCATCGGGTAGTATCACTTTCTCTTTGAATGTGCTTTTTCGGGTTCGGGCTGAATATCGTCCTCGTTCTCTTCATCCTCAATGTCGTCGTCGGAAGCAAGTTCCTTATCTATCTCGTTAAGTTCGCTTTCGGGAATTTCGCCTTCGCTCGGCATGGGAACTTCCATTTCGTCAAGTGCAACGCCGCCGAGAACCAATTCGTCGGCATCGGGCATTGTTTCCTCTTCGGTGCTGGATTGCATGCCCTGCCTACGGGCCTCTCTAAGGCATATTGCGCAAAGGTCACTGCCCTTAACCGCGGGATTTTCTCCGCATTCGCTGCACATTACTATGCTGTCGTCCGGTTCGCTGCTGCCGCCCTTCATTTCGCGGCGGCATACATTGCAGTATTTTTCATCGTCTTTTATATAATTCAGTTCGCAGCGCGGGCATTTTCTCAAAGCCATATTGCCACATCCTCCAAAGCTTGTTTTTTTACTTTCACTATTATGCTTACCGTATATGGTTATGTCAAGTAGCTTATGCAAAAAGTAGGCAATATTTGTATTTTATTCAGCCGGAGTCGTGCTGTCGTTTATTATCGCGCCTATGCGCGCAAGCAGCTCGTCCCGTCCGTCGCCCGTTTCGGCGCTGTAGCAAAGCGCCCATGGGGGAGCGCCGAGCAGCTTTGCGTTAAGATTAGCTGCCTGCTGCCGCTTTGCTTTGGAAAGCTTGTCCGCTTTGGTGGCGATAAGCGTATACGGCACGCCGTAGTATATTATCCATTCAAGCATCTGCTTGTCGGCGGCGGTAGGCTCATGGCGAATGTCTATAAGCATAAATATATGGCTTACACATCCGCTTGAAAGATAGCTTTCCATAAGCTGGCCCCAGCTTTCCTGCTCGGATTTCGATACCTTGGCGTAACCGTATCCGGGCAGGTCAACAAGGTAAAACCCGTCGTTTATCCTAAAATAGTTGATAAGCCTGGTTTTTCCGGGGCTTGCCGATATGCGCGCAAGCTTTGAATTGCGGCACAGTGAGTTTATAAGGCTTGATTTGCCCACGTTGGATCTTCCAACCATGGCTATCTGCGGCCCGGACTGAATAAACTTACCGCCAAGGCCAAAGCTTGTTTCGAATACGGCTTTTTTAATTTCAAACTTTTCCATAATTATCCTTGCTGAATGCCGGTATCGGCGGCATTTTTCTGCGGAACCCGCTCAAGGGCAAGCCCCACAACATCTATTGCGCTTGAAACGCCTATAATCTCCATGTTTGCCTTAACCTCGTCCGGCACGTCGCAAAGATCCTTTTCGTTGGCCTTTGGAATAAGCACGCGCTTTATTCCGGCTCGGTATGCCGCAAGCAGTTTTTCCCTTAGTCCGCCTATTTCAAGCACGCGGCCGCGCAGCGTTATCTCGCCGGTCATTGCCGTGTCTGCGCGGGCGGGTATAGCGGTTAGCGCGCTTAATATAGCGGTCATTATGGTTATGCCGGCGCTGGGCCCGTCCTTAGGTACGGCGCCCTCGGGAACATGCAGATGTATATCGCGCTTATCAAGCGGCATTGTAATGCCAAACTCGTCCGCGTGAGCTTTTATAAACGTAAGCGCGGCCTTGGCGCTTTCCTGCATAACGTCGCCAAGCTTGCCGGTAAGTATTACCTGCCCGGAGCCAGCTACGGTCTGAACTTCTATCTGCAGCATTTCGCCGCCAAAGCTTGTCCAGGCAAGTCCGTTTGCCAAGCCAACCTCGTTTTCATTATCTATCGTGCTGTGACTGAATTTAGGCACACCAAGGTAAGATGCAAGCTTTTGCTTGCCAACGCGTATCTTGGTTTTTCCGCTGCCTATGTCCATTGCGGCTTTGCGGCAAACTGCCGCAATCTCGCGCTCAGCTTCTCTTACGCCGGCCTCGTGCGTATAGCCTCGTATAAGCTCAATCAGCGCCTCGTCATTAATGCTGAGCTGGCTCTTTTTCAGCCCGTGCTTTTCAAGCTGCTTCGGTATAAGGTGCCGCTTAGCTATTTCAACCTTTTCGGTTTCAAGGTAACCGCTAAGCTCGATTATCTCCATTCTATCAAGCAGGGGCTTGGGAATGGCGTATTTATCGTTCGCCGTGGTTATGAACATAACCTTTGAAAGGTCATATTCCTGCTCCAGAAAATGATCGCGGAATGCGTAATTCTGCGCGCTGTCCAAAACCTCCAGCATCGCCGCGGCAGGGTCTCCGCGCATGTCGGATGTAAGCTTGTCTATTTCATCAAAGAGCAGCAGGGGATTAATGCTTCCCGCTTGGCGCATTGCGGCTATTATGCGGCCGGGCATTGCGCCTATGTAGGTGCGCCTGTGCCCGCGAATCTCCGCCTCGTCATGTATGCCGCCAAGGCTCATCCTTACAAAGTTGCGCCCAAGTGCGCGCGCTATGCTCGAAGCTATGCTTGTTTTGCCAACGCCCGGTGGGCCTACAAAGCATATTATCTGCCCGTTCACCTTGCCCGTAAGCTTTGCCACGGCAATGTGCTCAAGTATGCGCTGCTTAACTTTTTCAAGCCCGAAATGATCGTTATCAAGTATCTCGCGGGCGTGGTCTATGTCCAGATTGTCCCGCGTTTCCTCGCACCATGGCAGCTCAAGCATGCATTCTATATAGTTGCGCATCTGCGGCTGCTCATGTGACGCGGCGGGAAGCTCACGGAAGCGGGTAATCTCGCGCTCAAGCTTCTCCCGTACGTTTTGAGGCATTTTCTTTTCCTTAAGTCGTTTGGCATATTCGTCGGCCTCATCCTGGTCGGTTTCGCCAAGCTCCTTGCGTATGGCCTTTATTTGCTCGTGCAGGTAGTATTCGCGCTGGCTTTTGTCCATGCTGCGCTTAACTTCCTCGGCAATGCTCCTATCTATGCGAACTATCTCAACCTCGCCCATAACGCCTGCGAGTACAAGTTTAAGCCTTTCCTCAAGGTTCAGCGTGTCAAGGACAGCCTGGCGCATGTTTGATTTTACAAATACGGCGTTAGCTATGGCGTCGGCAAACTGGCCGGCCGAGGGAATCTGGCGAATACTCTCGGCGGATTCGGCGTTTATGCGGTTGGTCAGTCCTAAATATTCGGTAAAGGACTTGTCTATTCTGCGCCTTAAAGCCTCGGCAACAAGCGGATTGCAGGGTTCATCCTCGGCCGTTTCAACGGTAACCGTAGTGTAGCTTCCGTAGCTGGCTTCTTTTATGCGGGCGCGGCAAAGGCCAAGCGCAAGCACTCTAAGCATGCCGCCCGGCAGGCTTACCGTTTGCCTTATGCGGCATATTACGCCCATGCTGTATACATCTTCGGCCTTAACTGTTGTTTTTGTGCTGTCCTTCTGCGCGGCCAGAAAAACAAAAGAGTCGTTTTCTTCCGCGGCTTGCGCGGCGCGGCGGCTTTCCTCGCGCCCTATGTCAAAATGCAAAAGCTCGCCCGGCAGCATTACCATTCCTCTGAGCGGGATGCCGGGCATTTTCATTTCTTTATCAATAGTGAAACTATCCAAATCTTCACGGTCCTCTTTCCCGGCGGAGTATAATCCGCCTCTATAAATGATTATACATATATTTGCATCAGGTTACAATAATATAAATTTTTAGTCGGCTTGAAATGTAAAACGGACCATGTTATTATTTGCTCGAGGTGATTAAAAAGTGCCCTTCAGTAAAGCGATACACATGTATATATTCGATGGCAACCCAAATGGCAGAATAATGTGCGAACTTTCCAATTGGAACGGCCGTGCTTATAAAATTGCGCGTAATGAGATAAACAAGTTTTCGGAGAGAGAGGACTCCCAAAACACGGGAGTGTACTTCCTTTTCGGAAGAGATATGGATAATAACGATACTATATACATTGGCGAAGCCGAAAAAATGGCCAACAGGCTTAAACAGCATCTAAAGGATAACTTGGCGCAGGAATGGAGCGAATGTATAGCCGTTATAAGCACGGATGATATTTTGAACAAAGCGCATATAAAATATCTGGAGCACCAGTTTTATAAGCTTGCGCAGAATTCCGGCCGCGTAATAGTGCTAAACGGCACCGTACCGACCTGCTCATCAGTATCGGAATATGATGAGGCTATGCTGCAGGAATTTATAAGCAATACAAAACTGCTTGTAAATACGCTCGGCTATAAGGTTTTTGATACGATTGACGATACAGCTGTCAGGTCAAACAATAAAGAAATGAAGTTTTACATTAAAACCGGCAGGGGAGCGGACGCGGTCGGCATTATGGTTGCGGATGGCTTTGCGGTGCTCAAAGGCTCGGCAATTGCATCGGATGTAACGCCGAGCGTCGCTCCGAATATAGTTAAAAAGCGAAACAGACTCATTGAGTCGGGGATAATAGATGAAAAATACAGATTTACGAGGGATTACGTATTTGGCAGTTCGTCAACAGCATCGGCTGTAGTTAAAGGCACGAGCTCAAACGGCAGAGCGGACTGGAAGAATGCCGACGGTAAATCACTAAAAACCATGGAAGAAGAAATGCAGCTTAAATAGCCCAAAACAAACTCAAGCCCGCCTAATGGCGGGCTTGATGTGTATTAAGGTTTATTTGTTGGCCAGATACTCGTCTATTGCCTTTGCGGCGGTCTTGCCGGCGCCCATGGCGGAAATAACGGTAGCGGCACCGGTTACGGCGTCACCGCCGGCATATACGGCGTCGCGGCTGGTCTTGCCGGTGGCTTCCTCAACGATTATGCCGCCCTTGCGGTTAACCTCAAGTCCCTTGGTGGTGGACTTGATGAGCGGGTTGGGGGAGGTGCCCAGGGCCATTATAACGCAGTCTACGTCTATATCGTATTCGCTGCCCTCTACGGGTATCGGACGGCGACGGCCGGACGCGTCGGGCTCGCCCAGCTCCATCTTCTGGCAGTTCATGGCGCATACGCAGAACTTATCATCGCCCTTGATGGAAAGGGGACTGGTCAGCAGGCAGAATTCAATGCCCTCTTCCTTGGCGTGCTCAACTTCCTCGCGCCTGGCGGGCAGCTCGCTCTCACTGCGGCGATAAACAATCTTTACCTCGGCGCCAAGCCTTCTCGCGCAGCGCGCGGCATCCATTGCCACGTTGCCGCCGCCCACTACCGCAACGTGCTTGCCGTGCATAATGGGGGTGTCGCTGCCTTCGCGATAGGCCTTCATCAGGTTGATACGGGTAAGGAACTCGTTGGCGGAATATACGCCCTTCAGGTTCTCACCGGGTATGTTCATGAACATAGGCAGACCGGCGCCGGAGCCTATAAACACGGCCTCGTAACCCATTTCAAACAGCTCGTCTATGGTCAGGGTCTTGCCTATTACCATGTTGGTTTCCACGTCCACGCCAAGCGCGCTCAGGTTGTCTATTTCCTTTTGTACTATCGCCTTGGGAAGACGGAATTCGGGAATGCCGTATACAAGCACGCCGCCTGCGGTATGCAGGGCTTCGAATACGGTCACCTTATAGCCCTTGCGAGCCAGATCACCCGCGCAGGTAAGGCCGGAAGGACCGCTGCCTACTATGGCAACCTTGTGGCCGTTGGAGGCGGGAATGTCACTGGGAACGGTGGAATGGGCATTGTGCCAGTCCGCCACAAAGCGCTCCAGGCGGCCGATGCCGACAGGTTCGCCCTTTATGCCGCGAACGCACTTGGATTCGCACTGGGTTTCCTGCGGGCAAACGCGGCCGCAAACTGCGGGCAGGCTGGAATCGCGGGAAATTACCTGATAGGCACCCTCAAAGTCCATTTCGCGAATCTTCGCTATGAATTCTGGAATGTGTATGTTTACGGGGCAGCCGTTAACGCAGGGCATATTTTTGCAGTTAAGGCAGCGCTCCGCTTCGTCAAGCGCTATAGCCTCGGTGTAGCCAAGCGCAACTTCCTGAAAATTGTGGTTGCGAACGTCCGGCTCCTGGGAGGGCATCGGGTTTTTCTTGGGGTTCATGTTAGGCATATTATTTTACCTCCTGCTTAAAGAGATTGCACACATGCTCATGCGCCGCGCGCTCAAACTCCTTGTAGGTAGTTCCGCGGGACATGGCCTCATCAAAGTCCACTTCGTAGCCGTTGAAGTCGGGGCCGTCAACGCAGGCGAATTTGGTTATGTTCTCGCCATCGCGGTGCAGCGTAAGGCGGCAGCCGCCGCACATGCCGGTACCGTCTACCATGATGGGGTTCATGGATATTGTGCAGGGTATGCCGGTGGGCTGGGTGGCCTTAACGACGAATTTCATCATTATCAAGGGACCGATGGCTATTACTTCGTCAAACTTTTCGCCCTCCGCGAACATTTCATTAAGCGGTACGCAAACGTTGCCGTGGCGGCCGTATGAACCGTCGTCGGTCATAAGGAACATCCTGTCGGACGCGGCGCGGAAATCATCCTCCAAAATAACTATGTCCTTGGAGCGGAAGCCTATAATGCTTGTCACGTTGCAGCCCATCTCGTGAAGTTTCTGAGCTATGGGAAGAGCTATGGCGCAGCCAACACCGCCACCAACTATGCAAACCTTCTTAAGACCATCAAGCTTTGTCGCGGTGCCGAGAGGACCTACAAAGTCATGAATGCTGTCGCCGACGTTAAGGTGGTTCAGCTTTTCGGTGGTGGCACCGACTATCTGGAATATAATCCTTACGGTACCGTTCTGCCGATCAAAACCGGCAACAGTAAGCGGTATACGTTCTCCGTCGGCATCAACGCGCAGTATTATAAACTGGCCCGCCTCAGCCTTGGCCGCTACAAATGGAGCTTTAATGTCCATAAGAGTAACCGTTGGGTTCAGGTTTTGCTTGTTAACAATCTGATACATGTCCCTTTTCTCCTTATTTTGTTGTGCGCAGAAGTGAAAATATCCGCGCGGAAGCCATAAATACTAATAATAATGATAACGCAGTCAATTGATAAAATCAAGAGTTATGGGCTATTAACTTAAAAGTAAGCCTGTATATGTATGCATCGGCCGCGTCGGTTTGCCGATAGATGCAAAGCCCCTCCCGGGAGTGGGAGGGGCCGTGCGTAGAGAGATATGGATTAGAAGTCAACCTCGGTATCATAGTAGCAGCACTTAAGCAGCTTTTCCATTTCTTCCTGGGTAGGAATGCGGGGATTGGAGCCGGTGCAAGCATCGCCGATAGCGTTCTTGGCTATCTCGGGCAGCCTTTCAAGGAATACTTCCTCGGGAACGAAGCCCTGCTCGGTGGGGTAGCTGTCCGGGCCGTAGTTCTTTATGCAGTGGGGAATATTGAGCGCGTCGTTCATGCCGCGCAGGTATTTGATAAGCAGTTCAACCTTTTCGCAGTCGCAGTTGCCGCCAAGGCCCATGTAGTCGGCTATCACGCCGTAGCGCTTCCTGGCTTCCTCGTTCTTTGCGTTAAAGGCTATAACCTTGGGCAGGTACATCGCGTTGGCAGCGCCGTGTATAATATGCGCGCCGTAGTCGGCAAACGCGGCGCCGGTCTTATGGGCCATGGAGTGGACTATGCCGAGAAGGGCGTTGGAGAATGCCATACCCGCAAGGCACTGGGCGTTATGCATTGTGTCGCGCTTTGCCATGTCGCCGTTGTAGGAATCAACCAAATCGCCCTGAATCATCTTTATGGCGAATATTGCGAGCGGGTCGGTGTAGTCACAATGCGCGGTGGAAACATAGGCCTCTATCGCGTGGGTTATAGCGTCCATGCCGGTGTGCGCGACAAGCTTCTTGGGCATCGTCTCCGCAAGGTCCGGGTCAACTATTGCCACGTCGGGGGTAATCTCAAAGTCCGCTATCGGGTACTTAATGCCCTTTGAATAGTCGGTGATTATGGAGAACGCCGTAACCTCGGTAGCTGTGCCGGAGGTGGAGGAGATGGCGCAGAAGTGGGCTTTCCGGCGCAGCTTGGGCAGGCCGAATACCTTGCACATATCCTCAAACGTTACCTCGGGGTACTCATATTTAATCCACATGGCCTTTGCCGCGTCTATCGGTGAACCGCCGCCCATGGCTATAATCCAATCGGGCTGGAATTTAAGCATGGCATCCGCGCCGCGCATAACCGTTTCAACGGAGGGGTCGGGCTCAATACCCTCAAAAAGCTCAACTTCCATGCCGGCTTCTTTCAGGTATGAAACTGCTCTGTCGAGGAAGCCGAATCTCTTCATGCTTCCGCCGCCTACGCAAATCATTGCGCGCTTGCCCTCAAATGTCTTCAGAGCCTCAAGTGCGCCTTTGCCATGGTAAAGATCACGGGGGAGAGTAAAACGTGCCATAACTAAAATTCCTTTCTTGATTTGAATTGAGATGAGCCATGTCATCTTTGACAATGTCATTATAGTACACTTATATCGATAAATAAAATACGATAAAAGAATAACGATATAACAATATCGATATACCGTTAACAATCATCAAGAGCCCAAATTCGAGCAAAAAGTAAAATTGTGCAAATTGCACAAAAATTATTTCCGTTTTATTTGAAACAAATCTAAATACCCTCTTGATTTTTTCGGGGGGGGGTGAGATATAATCTTTTTGATGCATAAACTACATCTGTGCATAATGTAAAAAACAAACATTTCCCTAAGAAAAACTAAAAATTGGAGGTATCTTTTCGTGGGTGCTGTCATCTTCCTTGGCATTATTGTTGCTCTGGTCATTATTATTCTGCTGCCGTGTGAATTCTAGAAAATTGCGGAAATGAAAGGGCATGACGGGACAAAGTATTTCTGGTATTGTCTGTTTTTCTCGGTAGCCGGTTGGATTATGGTCGCGGCTCTGCCTGATCGCAGTACCAAGCCCGCGGCACCCGATGCTAACGGTAATTCCGCCGCTCGTCCTGCCGAAGCGGCTCCGTCCAAAGTAATAATCACGAGCAATAAATATAGCAACGCTCATGAAAAAGCCATAACAACATTTCATGTTTTAGGTGAATATAAAGACAGCGCTAAGCAAGCTACATTTGCAGAAGTTGGTGACTATGTGTGGTTTGGTTCATACGAGCAGGATAACGACACATCTAACGGTAAAGAAGATATCGAGTGGCTTGTGCTTGATAAGCAGGACAATAAACTGCTGCTTCTTAGTCGTTATGGTCTCGATGCGCAGCCGTATAATACGGAATGGACTGACATCACATGGGAGAATTGCACTCTCCGCAAATGGCTAAACAATGATTTTATCAATGCAGCGTTTTCTGCCGATGAAAAGGCTATGATCCCTACAGTGACGGTGTCGGCAGATAAAAATCCTGAATACAGTACAAATCCCGGCAATGCAACACAGGATCAGGTGTTTTTGCTTAGCATCACGGAGGCGAATAAATATTTCAATTCTGATGGTGCAAGCCGGTGCGAGCCTACGGATTATGCAGTCGCGAATGGTGCTTGGGAAAGTGACAGCGGCAACTGCTGGTGGTGGCTGCGGTCGCCCGGCGACACTCAGGGTAGTGCCGCCTCTGTCGACTATGGCGGCGATGTCCACGAGCGCGGCGACTATGTCGGCAGCGGTGTCAGTGCTGTCCGCCCCGCTTTGTGGATAAATCTTGAATCTTAATTCTTCTGATCTGTAATCCTACTGCAAGCAGTTTCGGGCGGTGCAATATGGTCAATGATCAATGTACGGAAAAGAATACTAATATGACTGTAAAAGAGGCAGCGGCAAAATTTAATTTGTCGGAAAGAAAAATCCAAAATCTTTGCAAAGAAGGGAAAATACATGGTGTTACAAAGCCTAACAGAGCCTATCATATACCTGACGAAACTGTGATAATCATTACTGATGAAAATGCACAAGCGTTTTTGTGGCAGTTACTGAAATTTAAAAATAATGCTAACATTATACTGCAAGGAAATTTTGCAGATAACGAAACTAAGCTCAGAGCATGGCACAAATATATGATTGAACAAGGATTGGTTGGTGAATGCGAATATTCTTCGGACCTGAGGACTCTTTTAAGCAAAGTGTACATAACGGATGCGTGATTTGAATTACTTCCGTAATATAAGTCCTCTTTACGTTTAGCACTAGAGCCGTGTGTAAATATTAATATTGGCTGTATGAATATGTGATTAAATATGGCTAGCACACAATCTGAACTAAATGTGATAACATTCGCTAAAAATCTGCTTAGCTATGTGATGACCATCACGCAAAAATCCCCGAAACAATTCCGGCTTTCATTAATTGGACGAATGCAGTCCTATGTAAACACATATAATTTATATTGCAGGGTAATGGATTTAATGCAGCAAATGTAAGAGATTGAAAATTGCATTCTATACCCACCAAGGGCAGGGGAGACCCCTGCCCTTGATTTATGTACTTAGTTTTTACTTATCGGCTACCATCGGCATGATGGTGTCCTTGAAGAAGCCGGTGGCGTTCTCGGCGGAAACGCTGTAGGTAGTATCGCCGATTGTTACGGAAACGCCGTTCTGGCAATTGCCGGTGCAGAACTGGCCGGCGAGGTTTACCTTGTCGTGCAGGCCGTACTGCTCGATAAGCTGCTTGAAGCTCATCAAAACGTTGTATGATCCGCGCAGATGGCAGGAGGTACCTATACAAACCTTTACTTCCAGCATGTTATTTCTCCTCCTTATGTCCGTAATGAACGTGCAGCAGCTCATGTACGCGGCCCTTAAGCACGTCGTCATACAGGCTCATCATAAGCGGGTTCTCTTCGCTGCGCTTAATGCTCAGCATCCTGTCCGCGCCATAAAGTGCCTTGCTGCGGGTCTCCTTGGTTTCCTTGTTGCCGTAGGGCTGTCCGCCGCCGCCTACGCAGCCGCCGGGGCAGGCCATAACCTCTATAAAGTCGTAATGCTTGCCGTTCTTAAGCGCCTGTATTATGTTTTCGGCGTTCCTAAGTCCGCTTACTATCGCAATGTGTACTTCCTTGTCGCCGTAGTTGATGGTGGTCTCCTTAACGCCCTTCATGCCGCGAACTTCATTAAAGGAAATGGAAGCGAGCGCCTTGCTGCTCTTGTCGGGGGAGAGGCGGCGAAGCACTGCCTCGGTAACGCCGCCGGTAACGCCGAATATAACGCCGGCGCCGGTGCAGGTGCTGAATACGGAGTCAACAGCCTCGGGCTCAAGCTCGTTGAACTGTATGCCGGCCTTGTGTATCATCTGAACCAGCTCCTGGGTGGTTATAACGTAATCGGTTTCGGGTACGCCGTCGTGTATGAATTCCTCGCGCGCGCACTCAAACTTCTTGGCTGTGCAGGGCATCACGGCAACGCATACCACGCGCCTCTTGGAGGAAGCGTATTTCGCCTTTATAACGGAGGAGAACATCTGCATGGGGGACTTGCAGGTGGATATGTTCTTCATAAGCTCCGGATGGTTCTTTTCGCAGTACTGTATCCAGGCCGGGCAGCAGCTGGTGAAAAGGGGCAGATTCTCGCCGGACTCAATGCGCTGCAGGAACTCGTTGGATTCCTCAAGCACCGTCAGGTCAGCGCCGGTAGCGGTATCATAAACCTCGTCAAAGCCAAGGCGGCGGAGCGCGGCGGTTATGCGGCCCATGGAGTTCTCACTCTCGGGCAGGCCGAATTCCTTCGCAACGGCAACGCGCACGGCGGGGGCGACCTGCGCCACAACCTTGGTGTTCTTGTCGTTAAGCTCGGGCCATACGCGGCTGGTGTCCTTGCGGATTACTATTGCGCCGGTGGGGCACACGGCGGCGCACTGACCGCAGCCTACGCAGGGGGAGTTGGCAATGGGCTCGTTGAAAGCGGGGCCGATTACCATCCTGGAGCCGCGGTTTACAAAGTCTATCGCGCCAACGTTCTGAATCTCGTTGCACATACGCACGCAGTCGCCGCAGAGTATGCACTTGTGCGCGTCGCGTACTATGCTCAGGCTTGATGTATCAAGCTCGGGTTCGGGCCTAAGGTTCTTAAAGCGAATGCTGTCTATGCCGAACAGGGAGGAAAGCTCCTGCAGTCGGCACTTGCCGTTCTTGGGGCAGGTGGTGCAGTCGCGGCAGTGGTTGGCAAGCAGCAGCTCAAGTATCATCTTGCGGTGCTTATGCAGTCTGCCGGTGTTTGTATAAATTTCCATGCCGGCTTTAGGCACGGTGGAGCAGGCGGCTTCCATGCCGCCGCGTGCGTTTTCAACCATGCACATGCGGCATGCGCCGTATACGGAAAGCTCGCTGTGGTAGCAGAAGGTAGGCAGCTCTATACCCGCCTTGCGTATAACCTCCAGCAGGTTCTTTTCGCCGTTTATCTCAACGGGGTTGCCGTCTATGAGCATATATTCTTTTGTTTCCATTTGCTCAGTCCTCCTTAATTGCGTGGAACGCGCAGGTGGCTACGCACGCGCCGCACTTTATGCACTTCTTTTCGTCAATGACGAAGGGGGATTTAACCTGGCCCGATATCGCGCCAACAGGGCAGCCCTTCGCGCAGCGGGAGCAGCCGCGGCAAATTTCGGGATCAATATGTATGCGCTTAAGCTTGGCGCACGCTCCGGCAGGGCAGCGCTTGTCGTAAATATGTGCCTCGTATTCATTACGGAAATACTTCAGGGTGCTCATTACGGGGTTAGGAGCGGTTTTGCCAAGTCCGCACAGGGCCGCCGCGGAAATGGTATCCGCCAGGTCCTCAAGCAGCTCTATGTCGCCGTCCTCGCCTTTGCCCGCAACTATGCGCTCAAGCACTTCAAGCATGCGCTTCGTACCCTCGCGGCAGGGTACGCACTTGCCGCAGGATTCGTTCTGCGTAAAGCTCATGAAGAAACGCGCGACCTCAACCATGCAGGTCTTGCTGTCCATAACAACAAGTCCGCCGGAGCCTATCATCGCGCCAACCTTCTTCAGGGAGTCGAAGTCAAGGGGGATATCAAGATGCTCGTTGGTAAGGCAGCCGCCGCTCGGTCCGCCGATCTGTACCGCCTTGAATTCGGAGCCGCCGCGCATGCCGCCGCCAACGTCGAATATAACCTCTCTGAGGGTGGTGCCCATGGGAACCTCTATAAGGCCGGTGTTCTCAATATTGCCGGTAAGGGCAAAGGCCTTGGTGCCGGGGCTGTTCTCGGGACCGATGGACCTGTACCAGTCAGCGCCCCTGTTGATTATAAGGGGAACGTTGGCAAAAGTCTCAACGTTGTTCAGTACGGTAGGCTCATTGAACAATCCGTGCTCAACCGTACGCGGGGGCTTTACGCGCGGGAAGCCGCGTTTGCCTTCTATGGAGGCTGTAAGCGCGCTGCCTTCGCCGCAAACGAATGCGCCTGCGCCGCGATTTATGTGCATATGGAAGCTGAAGTCGGTTCCCAGTATGTTGTCACCAAGCAGACCGTATTCCTCGGCCTGAGCTATGGCGTTCTTAAGCCTTTCAACGGCCATGGGGTACTCAGCGCGAACGTAAATGTAGCCGTTCTGAGCGCCGCAGGCAATACCGGCAATCATCATGCCCTCGAGCATCCTGTGGGGGTCGCCTTCCATAACGGAGCGGTCCATGAACGCGCCGGGGTCGCCCTCGTCACCGTTGCAGACAATGTACTTCACGGGAGAAGACTGCTTGGCGACCTGGCTCCACTTACGGCCGGTGGGGAATCCGCCGCCGCCGCGTCCGCGCAGGTTGGAATCGGATATGGTCTTTATTATGTCAGCCGGGCTCATCTCAAACAGAGCCTTTTCAAAGGAGGAGTAACCGCCTATGGCCAGGTATTCGCGAATGCTGGTCGCGTCTATATGTCCGCAGTGCTCAAGCACAAGGCGGGTCTGCTTCTTGTAGAAGGGAATGTCTTCCTGCCTCTTGCGAACAACGCCGCCCTTCTGATAAGCAAGCCTTTCAATGTGCTCGCCGTTCATTATGGTGCGCTCGATTATCTCTTTGCAGTCCTCAAACTTAACCTTGGTATAAAGCCAGCCCTCGGGCTCTATACGAACAAGGGGACCCATTTCGCAGAAGCCGTGGCAGCCGCTCTTCTTAAGGCCAACGGAGTCGGCATGGTCATGCGGATCGTCCGCCAGCTCAACAGTGCAGGGAATTCCGTTTTCGGCCATAAGGCGCTTAAGCTCGGCATATATGTTCAGCGAACCGCCCGCAACACAACCGGTACCGGCACATACCAGTATTTTGCGTTTCTGATGGGCAAAGCTTTCGGCATACGCCGCGCGTTCTCTCCTCAGATCTTCTCTGTTCTTAAGCATTCAAACTTTCCTCCTTAAGCTTTTTGATAAGCTCGCTGGCCTTATCGGGGGTCATTGAAGGATGAACCTTGTCGTTAATGGTGATAACCGGGGCAAGGCCGCACGCGCCAAGGCAGGATACGGTCTCTACGGTAAACAGAAGATCGTCGGTAGTGGCCTTGGTAGCAGAAAGGCCGAGCTCTTTTCTAAGCCTTTCGAGAATGGGCGTTGAACCGCGTACATGGCAGGCCGTACCGTCGCAGCACTTTATAACGTACTTTCCCTTGGGTTCAAGAGAGAAGTTCTCGTAAAAAGTAGCCACGGAATAGATGCTTGCTGTGGGTACACCAAGGCGCTTGGCGAGATGCTCGAATATCTCGCGCGGCAGGTAGTGGTAATGCTCCTGTATCGCCTGAAGAATGGCGATAATGGCGCTTGGCTTTGCACCATGGTCATCGATTATCTTGTCGACCACGGTGAAGTCAAATTGGGTTTGCATCGTTTTTAGATCCTCCTGATTATAATTGCTTTTTATAAGCAAAACTTAATAATATTTAACGTTTATTTTCTTGCCCATTCGCTCAAGGCAGTTCGCAAGCTCCCTTACAAGCTGCATCTTAATCGTAAAACTTATGGGCAAATCGGTGTTTTGATGCGCGGGGTTTACGGCTTTCCCTACGAAAAAGCTTATGTCCGTCGCATCCTCGAAAAGCATTCTCGCTATCCTGCTGGCACCGTCTTCCTTATGGTTCCATTTCTCAAAGGAAGTGTTGTCGGAAAGGTAGTTCATCGCGTATTCGAGCACCCTGTTTATTGTTATAACGCCCTCGGTAACAATGTCAACCCCTTCAATTTCCGCCGTGGGCGGTATATCGGGATCGAAAAAGTCCAGCGTGGGACGCAGAGGCTTTTTCAGGTATTCGGCGGCTATCGTGCTCGTTGTGCCGCCGCATACTATGTGCTTGCCCTCCTTTGAGAAGAACTCCGACATCATTTTTTCGCAGTCCTTCCTGTCTGACGGTGGGCCGATTATAAGGCTTACAGGTTCGCGTTTCCTTATCTTTATCGTGCAAACAGTGGCATCGTCACCAGGTTCGCCAGCGTAAAGTCTATTCGTTTCGGCAATAAGCTTGGTGGATATTGTCTTGGCGGAGTAGTTGCTGTCCCATATACCCGTTATGAATTTAAGCATATCGCCGCGGTCCCAGCCAAAGCTGTAGTTCACGCCTATGCCGGCGTGCTCAACTCCGTCCGAAAACGCAAGGAACGTATCGTGCTCGATAACGTCCAGCTCCGCCTTAAATACTTTTTTATCCCCTATGCGGCTTTCAACAAAGGGAATATCTATGCTCTTGCCGTCCCGCAGCATTACCATGCGCGGATTGTCATATTGTATTATCTCAACCTTGCCGTTGTCGTTTACGCGCACTATCGTAAAAGTGGAGTACGCAATCTGCCTTACTGAGCATACTGGCAGCGTTTCAACCAGCGTTTCAACGGCGGTTTCAAGCTTAAGCCCAGCGGCAAGCATGGTGGAGAGTATCTTACTGGTCAGCGTGGACAATATGCTTGCCTTAACGCCGCTGCCAAGTCCGTCCGCAAGAACCACTATTGTTGAATCGCCGCTTTCCGGCTCAACTATATCCACGTGGTCTCCGCAGAGCTGCTCCCCGGCATGGTTTATGCTAATGTATCCTATGTCCGCGCAAAGACTGTCAGCGGTCCTCATTTGATATGGACTCCTTCAGCTTGGTAAGCGCTATCTTGGTTTCCGCGGCGGTTTCGCCGAGAAGCGATGCTATCTCCTGCACTATACGCATCTGCTTGTCAACCACCTTGTCAGTGGTTTCTATGGTCTGTCGGCTTAACTCCTGCCTGCTCTTTCTTTCGCTTTCCTCGTCCGTAACGTCACGGAAAATGCCTATCATGTTGTCGGACTTCTTGTCGTTTACTATCGTAAGCTCAATATATATGTTATATTCGGCATAGTAAATGCGCTTGTTCACAACGTGCTTTTCGTTCTGAGCCGCGTCTATGAAGTCCGATGGATCTATAAGCTCCGAAAGGGGTCTGCCTATAACATCGGTATCGGAACTGACGTGCAGCATGCGCATGGCCGCGCCGTTTATCTGAAGCAGCTCATATGTGTCGCTCACAACTATTATGCCGTTTGGCGTGTTATCAAGTATGTTGCCCGCGAACCTTTCGGATCTTTCCATAAGGTAGGGGAGGCACATGGTTATTTCAGCCTTGCCCTGGTACACGGCCTCGGCCTTTTCTCGGCAGGTATTATAGCCGCAGGTACCGCAATTAAGCTCGTCCGCACGGCTTGCTTTGCCCATCTTGCGCAGTATTTCGTCAAGCTCTTCCGGGCTGGGCTTCAGCTTTTGCAGGGGAGCCGGGCGGTATATGTTCTTTAGCAGTGAAGGATCCGGCTGAGGCACTTCAAAATCCTCTCTGCCGGCGTAGCTCGTAACGGCCTGATAGTCGCGAACCGTGGAAGGATGCTTTTTGCGCATTATAGGTCCGCGTACGCAGCTTCCCGCGCAGGCGGACATTTCTATAAAGCAGCGATGCACTCCGCCGCGGCGTATGTCGTCAAGAGCGGGTATAATGCTGTCCAGCCCGTCTATCGTAAAGTAATCGTAAACCGGGTTTTTATAGGTCATTGATTTCAGTACGCCGCCCGTTGTGGGAAATGTTCGTGTGCGGCTGTTTTCATTGTATTCACGCTTTTTTTCAAGCACTATGCCGCTTTTCTTGAACATGGCGGCAACTTTGTCAAATGTAAGCGCCGCATCAACGCCTACGCGTGCCGCCTCATCAATCTTTGAAAGGCACGGCCCCATAAAAACAACCTTCGCGTTGTCGTGTCTGCGCCTTATGTCCGCGCAATGCGCTTGCATGGGAGTCATAACCGGGGCCAAACAGTTGGTTATTTCAGGATAGTATTTTTCTATAAGCGTGTTAACCGTGGGGCAGCAGGATGTTATAACAATGTTCTGTGTTGCCTCGCGGGAAATCCTTTCGTATTCGCGTTTAACCAGTGTCGCGCCTATGGCTGTTTCCTCGGCATCAACAAAACCAAGCTGCTTAAGAGCCGCGCGCATGGATTCTATGCCTACGCCGTCGAAATACGCCGTAAAGGAGGGAGCAACGCTTGCGTATACAGGCTCGCCGGAGGCAAGGAGCATATTTACAAGCGCGGTTTCATCAACTATCTGCTTAGCGTTCTGCGGGCATACAACGTAGCATTCACCGCACAAAATGCAATCATCGCTTAAAACATTCGCCTGATGCGCGGAAAACCTGATCGATTTAACCGGGCAGTAGCGAATGCATTTGTGGCAGTTGCGGCAATTCAATTGCTTGAATGTAATGTATCCCATTTTGTCTCCTTTAGCGTGGAAAATTAAGCGCTAATTCTGGGCAATACCTCGTTATTGAAAAAGGAAACCGTGGTATCGGGAGATACCGAGAAATGCTCATCATCTATCAGCACATTTACACCGTTCTGGCATTGACCGATGCAAAACGTGCCCGCAAGCTCAACTTTGTCAGCAAGTCCTTTTTCACTTATAAGGGCTTGAAGCTGTTCTACCACTTGGCGAGAGCCTTTAATATGGCATGAGCTTCCGATACAGATCGTAATTTTCATTGCTCAGTTCTCCTTTTTATTATTGATTGCTTGTATGGTATCGGCACCCGAGTAACGCTTAAAGCGGGTATATGCTTTGTAAAGCCGAAATAAACACATGTTAACATTCTTTAACCATAAAGCTTCCTTATATGATAACAGAAATCACCAAATATGTAAACGACAACGGATACTTCTAAAGCAAATTTTGTCAATCATTTGCCAAGTTCGTTACGGTTGCTTTCAAAAGCTCATCTAAAAACGCTTTGTCTGCCGCGGACTGCCTGTATCCGCTCTTGTATATGAGCATATCGCAGTATCGGTTGTCCTCGGATGCGTAGGCGCATTGGCAAAGATTATGCTTATAAAGCGTACCCGGACGCAGGGGAGAGGATATCATAAAGCTTCCCCGAATATGATTAAGGAGAGATACGGCAGCGGAAAAATTGGGAACAATCACTTGCTTTGCCTGGCTTGTATCCGCGTCTTCCGGCGTCGTACCGGGCTGAGGGAGAGCGTCTCTGCCAATTAGTATTTCGGTATAAGCATTCAGATCTTTTTGATTTATGCTGCTGCGCTCGGCGAGCGGATGGGCGGAAGACATTATTACAATCGGCTCAAACTCGTATATTTTCTCAAACAGCAGTGATTTTTCCTTAAGCTGCGCTTTTAAGCTCTGCTCATGAGAAAGTCGGTATCTTACTATACCAAGGCCGTAGCCGGAATCGGCAACATTTTTTATGGTTTGGCTCTGTGAAGATTCCGTAAAAACAGTATCCGTAAGCGACGCCGCCTCAATCCTTTTGCAAAAGTTCACGAAAGCGGACTCAATATATGCCGCGACGGGGGCGGAGAGTGAAAACCGTGAAGCCTGTTCTTTTCCGCATTCGCGTATATTCTCTATCGCGTTTACCAGGGATAGAATATTGCGCGCGTATCCTAAAAACTCTTCACCCTGAGGTGTCGGAAATATGCCCTGCGGGGTGCGTTTGAACAAGGTTATGCCAAGCTCGTTTTCAAGCTCCTTTATGGCGCGGCTCAGGTTCGGTTGCGCTGTGAAAAGCCTTTCCGCGGCCTTTGTCATGGATTTGGTTTCGGCTATAACAACAGCATATTTGAAATGCATCAGATTCATGCGCGCCGCTCCTTTGCTTTTATTTATCGGTGGTCTCTCCTAAATGGCGGGAAAGAATTGCCAGTGACGAGGCAAGGTTCTCATTTTCTATCAGCACTCCGTCAGGCTTTTTCAGTATCGCAGGGGCAAAATTCCATATTGCTTTTATTCCAGAAGAAACGAGTTTATCGCATATACTCTGCGCGTAGTCTACGGGAACCGCGATTATTCCAAGGCTTATGTTTTGCTCCGAACAAACCCGCTCAAGTTCGCTGACCGAATAAATGGGTTTTCCGTTTATGTATGTTCCCATAAGGCGCGAATCGGTATCGAATGCTGCCACTATCTTAAGACCAAAATCGGAAAAGCCTGAATAAGAAAGCAAAGCCTTGCCTATATTACCTGCGCCAACCAATACGGCCTTGGAATCGGTTTTGCAGTAAAGGCAGTCCTGTATCTGTTTTATAAGCTCCTCTGTTACGTATCCGGTCTTCGGGCGGCCCGTGCCGCTCACAACACCAAGGTCTTTTCTTACCTGCACGTCGTTTATCCCGAAATACGCGGCAATTGCCGTGGCGGATATGTTCTTACGATCATCCTTTATGGAGTTGAGGTAATGAAGGTATACAGGCAAACGCCTAAGGGTGGGGAGCGAAATTTCTTTTGCTTGCATAGCGTTCCTCACTTATAACATATTTATTCGTTGGCTATTTTATCACAGCCATATAAATAAATCAAACTTTATCGATAAATATGTATAAAAAGCGGCGACAAAACGCCGCCGCAGAGTGTGAGCTAAATTGCTGTCAGTCGAGCGCCGTGGGCTTGGGAGCGTTCGCTATAAGCTTCTTGCGTACCGCCAGATAATAAACGATAAAAGCGGCGGAAGTAAGTACCCAGGATATGGGGTAGCTGAGTGATACGGTAAGCATGCTGTGATAAACGGGGACAACTGTGTATATCCATATCACGCGGAATACGCATATACCGGTTGCCGTTATAATCGTGGGTATAAGCGTGTCGCCCATGCCGCGAAGCGCGCCGCTGAATATTTCTATAGGCACAAACAGCCAGTAGAAAGGCGCAAAGTACGTAAGCAGTTTTATGGCCATATCAAGCACGATTGCGTCGGTTGTAAACAGCTTGAACAAAGGCCTTCCGAACAGCAGCAGTATTGCGCCTATGCCGCCGGTTATGCAGCCGCCTATCAAAAGGCTGAGCTTAAGGCTTTTGCGTATTCTGTCAAGCCTGCCGGCACCGTAGTTTTGCCCTACGAATGTCATGCTTGCCACTCCCAGCGCGCCAAGTATCATCCATGTTACGCCGTCAACCTTGCCCAGCACTACCCAGGAAGCTACCGTATCCGTGCCGAAGCGGTTAATTGATGCTTGAATAAGCATATTTGAAAGGGAATACATTATTGATTGGAAGCCCGCCGGCAGGCCTATGCGTATCGTGCGGGACAGGATGTCCTTCTCAAAACGCATCTGCTTAAAATAAAAGCGGAATTCCGAATTGGCGGAGGAGAGGGACATAATAACCATCACGGCGCTTATGGCCTGCGCCAGAATGCTGGCTATGGCAACGCCGGCTATTCCCATCTTGAAGACGAGTACGAACACAAGGTCTAAAACCACGTTGGCAAGGCACGCAACTATCAGAAAATAGAGTGGACGCTTGGAATCGCCCATAGCGCGCAGTATAGCGGAGCCAACATTGTATATCATGTTGGGAATCATGCCAACGAACATTATGCGAAGATACAGCGCGGAACCCGCAAGCGTATCCTCCGGGGTATCCATAAGCCGCAGCACAAATTCTGTAGCGAACAGGCCGAATATCATCAGTATCGCCCCGCCTACCACGGCAAAGAGCATGGCCGTATGCAGTGCGCGGTTTACGCCGTCGCGATCATTGGCGCCGTAATATTGCGAGATTATAACCGTTGCGCCGGAGGACACCCCCGTAAAGAAGCCTATAAGAAGGTTCAGTATGTTCGATGCGCTTCCGCCAACCGCCGCAAGCGCATCTGTGCCCACAAACTGCCCGACGACTATGGCATCAACCGTGTTGTAAAGCTGCTGAAACAGCGAGCCAAGCATTATCGGGAAGAAGAAGAACAGCAGCTGCTTCCAGATAACTCCGGTGACCATGCTGTGCTCGGATCGTAAAGTCCGCTCCATATTTACTCCTGTTTATCAAAAAAATTTTTTATTCAAATAAACGGGCTGCTCCGTGTAACCGCGGTTGAGCCCATACACACGCAATATAACCTATATTTCTACCAAAGTCAATGATTGTCAACTATATCAGGTCTATAGCTCTAAACTTTTTTTCAAGCACAAATTCGGCAAAGTCGTTTGCGGCGCGTTTCAGTTCCGCGCGCTGTTTTTCGGGCAGAACAACGCGGTTTATATCACTGTCTTTCATTATGAGCATTCTGCGTATCGCCTCAAGCGAAAGAGGGCTTATGCCTTGCCCGGATACAGCCTTGGCGCAGCTTGAGCATATAGCTCCGCCAAAGCGCGCGTTGAAGGCAGGCTGTTTTTCACCCCGTAAATCCTTTGAGCATAAGGCGCATTCGGTAACGCTTGGTCTGTATCCTAATGCCATAAGGCACTTGAACGCAAAGCAAACAGCCATATCGGTCGGATTAACGTCGGCATAGGCCGTATAAGCCAGCGCGTATCGCAACAACGCAAAAAGCGGCCGATTGGCCGATTCCTCGGCTCCGGCATTTATAAGCGATAGCATGTAGCTTGCGGCGGCGAATTTGTCTATATCTTCCCGCAGCGGATAATGCCGCTCTGATATTTCGGCGCTGTCGAGAGTGTACTTACCCTTTGAGTCAAACAGTATATATTCTCCCGATACAAACAACTCGCTTGCGCCCATCAGCGGACTTTTTGCGCGCCGGCACCCGCGTGAAACGCACGAAACAAGCCCCTGTTCCAGAGTAAACAGGGTAAGCATGCGATCATTATCTTTATAATCGGCATAGCGCGTGACTATGCCGTTCAGCTTAACGCTCGGCATCATAGTCTCCTTGTTGCGTGCTTCTTATGTATTATACGATGCTTGCCGCATCAAAACAATACGCCGACGGAAAAGCTTGACTGCGGTTTGTTTGAAAGGAAGGGGAGAGGGAGCAAAGAAAATAGTTGTTGCAATAAGATGAATTTTGTTGTAGAATATACCCTGCGTCGGGGATGTAGCCCAGCTGGTTAGAGCGCTTCGCTCACATCGAAGAGGTCGGGGGTTCGAGCCCCTCCATCCCCACCAAGCTGAAAAAGATTGCCTTCCGGCAGTCTTTTTTGTTTGTTAAAAAAGGGGGGAGGGCTCGAAGGGAACGTCCCCATGAGGGGCGAAAAGCATCCGGTGAATGCTTTTCGAGTTCCCCGGGCTGGCGGCGACACTGCCCCAGTGGCGCCGGACGAGCCCCTCCATCCCCACCAAGCTGAAAAAGATTGCCTTCCGGCAGTCTTTTTTGTTTATCCAAAGGATGGGAGACTCATAAACTTGATTAGATAAACAGTAACGCGCCACACACGGCCGTGACAATACAGCCGACTGTGGCGGCGATTGTATAGATCTTCTTGGATGCACCAGCTTTTCTATGCCTGCATTGGCTTTCGCTAACGTTAATTCTTCAAGTAATGCGCCAAGCTGCATGATGAAAGCCACTTCACCCGCGGCGAAAATTTCACCAATGCAAACGGAAACAATCAAAGCCAGGGAAACAAGCACATTAGCCTTTATAACAAAAGATGTGATCAAGCTGATAAATGCCTCTAAAAGAAGCGGCAGGCCGCAAAGTATTATAGCTATCCACGCCATATCGAAGGGGAGAGGGTTAAATCTAATAAGGCTGCAAATAACTCCAATGCCGGAGATTGCGAGCATCGCCATGCCCTTCTGGAACTACTTTGCCGCACTCGTTCAACGCGGACTTTGCCGCGTTTATCTGTGCTAAGATGTCTTCGCACGGCACATCCTCATCTATCATCCGGTCAATGGCCTGCAACTTGGCCGATAATTTTTTTAGGCGGCGGTGCAGACTTTCGGCATCCATACACTGTTTCATAGCTGTATCCTCCATACTGTAAGGGGTATATGTTTATTGTACCTCGGGCACTTTTTTGTCAACACTATGCACTTTGATCGGACTGTATGGTATAATAATCCGCATGACGAGCCTGCGCCAAATACCTTGACTTACGGAGGTAACATGACTAAGAAAACCATAGTAAATATAGTAAAAATACTGTTTGCGCTGTATTGTCTCGCTTTAATATATATACTGTTTGCGTACGAGGCCAGACATGGCAATCAGTTTAGTCTGGCTGCTTTTTCAAAAGAGCATATAGAAATGGTTAATCTGATACCGTTTAAGACGATAGTCGATTATATAGATAAATTGAATAATTCCACTATAAACGCGAGCATTGTTATTAGGAATATATCTGCCAACCTTCTTATGTTTATCCCGATGGGGATAGCACTGCCTGTGCTGTTTCCCCAAAAATTCAACAGGCTGTGGAAGGTGCTGGTGTTTACCGCGTGCCTTGTATTGTTGGTAGAGGCAATACAGTTTTAACGTTTTGCGGCTCGGCGGATATCGATGATCTGATTCTGAATACCATCAGCAGCGCAATAGGGTACGGGATAATACAAATCGGCTTTATAAGAAAGCTGCTAAAGCTGCAATAATAGGGGATAAACCATAGAGTACAGTGAAATGACGGAGGATACGCGGATGAAAAAGTTGCTGTTTATAAATGCCTGTATCAGAAAAAATTCAAGAACCGAAAATCTCGCCAACCGCTATTTGGAAAAGCTGAAGGATGAATATCAGATAGAAGAAGTTAAGCTGACAGATCTGGACATAAAGCCGTTTGACGCGGAGACGTTAAGCAAAAGGGATTTGGATACCGCGCAGAACAGACTTGATTCTGATAGCTATCGCCTTGCGCACCAATTTGCCGAGGCGGATTTAATTGTTATAGCCGCGCCGTATTGGGATTGCTTATTCCCTTCAATACTGCGGGTTTATTTGGAACATGTCTGCGTGGCCGGAATTACTTTTGCATATAGCGAAAGCGGCAGCCTTGTAAAAACATGCCGCGCCGATAAGATGGTATATATTACAACCTGCGGCGGTTTTCTGCCGGAGCATTCGGCTGTAGAAAGCTACATATGTGAGTTGGGGATACTTTTTTCCGTTAATGATGTGCGTTTTTACTCAGCTGAAGGACTGGATATTTACCCGAACAGAGTTCAGGAGATACTGGATAATGCAGTTGAAAAAATGCGTTAAGGCAATATCGGAACTAATACAAAATGGCTGATTATGGGCAAAAATCCTATACTTTGTTTTTGTTCATAGCCATTACGGAAAAATTTAGTAAAACGCTTGACAGCATTAGAATGCTATGATATTATACTAGTTGCAACGGAGATTAACGTCGCGGGGTAGAGCAGTCGGTAGCTCGTCGGGCTCATAACCCGGAGGTCGTAGGTTCAAGTCCTTCCCCCGCAACCACTGAAGTGCCCTCAGTAAACTGAGGGCACTTTTCTTGCTTCATATCGAGTATTCGTAAGGGATTTAACCTATGAATACTCGATTTTTCTATATGATACGGTTTTCTTTATACTCGTCTTTGTTCCCTCACGAGGGCAGCATAGGGAGGCAAAAAATTATGCCTTATAAAAATCAAGCTTGCTGACCTTGGAGTATTTCGGCATTCACATAGCGCAACCGGCACTCCACCGGCAGCAACCCCAAATTTGGGAGTCACCCCCATATATGTTAACTTGTACAAGTTTGCATTGCTTGCCAACTTGAAAAACTACGGATATTCGTATATAATAT